>JABJKS010000010.1 GCA_018660265.1 Rhodospirillaceae bacterium
ACCCTTATGGCCGTTGCGATGCTGGCGATTTTCCTCGGTTACATCATGTTCGACCCGTTGGATATTGCTGGCCCGCCGGGTGATCAGATGGCGCTGATCCGCATAACCCTCCATGGAGATGATGCCACCACCGGCGATGTTGTAATTATCCACCAGGACAAAGCGTCCTGTCA
This sequence comes from Rhodospirillaceae bacterium, assembly GCA_018660265.1. GTDB lineage: Bacteria > Pseudomonadota > Alphaproteobacteria. Next base: position 174 of record JABJKS010000010.1, read on the forward strand.
GCGGCGCATCGACAAAGGCATCCAGCGCCAGCATGGTATCCGCACGCAAAGTAATCTCAGCAACTTCATTGCGTGCGACAGCTGTTGCGTCCTTGGTAGAGAGATCCCCCGTATCGATCACCCGGTCGATGGATTGCACGGTCACGGCGACATCCGCTGTGTTCAGCTTCATGGTATAACGGCTGCCCACGGCGACATCGCGATCGCCGAGCCAGAACAGACGGGCCCGAAAGACATCAGACTCAATAGGTGCATTGTCTTCGTGAGAGGCTATATCTCCCCGCTCGACAAAAATCTGTTCTTCCAACGTGATGCCGATGCTGTCCCCGGCCTTGGCCTGGAGTGGTCGTGCCGAGACGCTCCAGGCCTCAATGGATTTGACTTTGCCCATACGATTGGCCGGCGAAAACAACAAATTGTCGCCGACCCGCAGGGTGCCGCTTTCAATACGACCGGCAATGATCCGCCGCTCATCAAAGCGATAAACATCCTGTACGGGAAAGCGCAATGGCAGATCATCAGGCTGGGTGATGACCTGAAAATCGTCCAGGGCCTGCAGGATTGTCGGGCCCTGATACCAGGCCATGGCCTCAGACCCGGTCGCAATATTGTCGCCCTGACGCGCCGAAACGGGGATGAAATTCAACGGCGTGACGCCAATTTCACTCAAATAAGCGCGATAATCCTGTTCAATCGCCTCAAAGCGGTCCCGATCGTAGTCAACCAGATCCATCTTGTTGACCACGACCATGACCTGACGCACGCCCAACAAATGCAGCAAATAGCCATGCCGGCGGGATTGCTCGCGAATACCCTCCTCGGCATCGATCAATAACAGGGCAGCGTCCGATGCTGCCGCACCCGTGATCATATTCTTCAGAAACTCTTTATGCCCCGGCGCATCGATGATGACATAGCCGCGTTTGTCCGTGCGAAACCAGATCTGTGAGGTATCGATGGTCACGCCCTGGTCGCGTTCCGCCTGCAGGGCATCCATCAAAAAGGCCCATTCAAACGGCATGCCCCGGCGTTCGCACATGGCCTGGATGGCCTCAAACTTACCTTCGGGCAAGCTACCGGTGTCGTGAAACAGGCGGCCAACTAATGTAGACTTGCCGTGATCCACGTGACCGACGATGGCGACTTTTAAGCTTTCGCCAGAGCTGTTGGTGCCGTTTCTCATGTCAGGCCCCTACATATAGCCTTCGGTGCGCAGGCGCTCAAAAGCGTCCTCCGCCTCGTGGTCCATGGCCCGGCCGGAGCGTTCGGAGATCTTCGTGGTTTCCAGCTCTGCTATAATCTCAGGAATGGTTTCGGCAACACTGTCGATAGGGAAAGTAATATCCGCATCCCCCAACGAGCGATAGCGCTTGCCCTCGTTGGCAAAATACAGCGGCACGGTCGGGATATTTTCCCGCAATGTATAGCGCCAGATATCAATCTCGGTCCAATGCAGCAGGGGATGAATGCGCAGATGGGTGCCGGGTGGGAAAGTCGTATTAAACTGGCCCCAGAATTCAGGCGGCTGTTCCTTGATATCCCATTTGCCCCGCTCACCCCGGGGGGAGAAATACCGCTCCTTTGCCCGCGTGCCTTCCTCGTCCCGTCGAATACCGGCAATAACGCCCTCAAAGCCGTGTTTTTCCAGCAATGTCTTCAAACCGGCCGTCTTTCGGGCGGCAGATCGCGCCGCGGGGGGCAAGGTTTCGTCCATATCCTCCACCGGCGGACAGGTGTCCGAGATGAAGTTCAAACCCCATTCCGGGACATAACGATCGCGGAATTCGTACATTTCGGGGAATTTCTTTTCCGTATCAATATGCATGCACGGAAACGGCACGTGGCCAAAAAACGCCTTGCGCGCCAGCCAGATCATGACATTGGAATCCTTGCCCAAAGACCACAACATGGCAAGTTTATCGATCCGGTTGAAAGCCTCACGGAAGATATAAATGCTCTGGCTTTCAAGATTGTCGAGATGGTCCATGAAGCAGCAGGTCCTTGGGGCTAAAAGGCTCTTATCGTGCCGGTAGAAAACCTTTTATAGCATTGATGTCAAATGGGAAACGTCGTCTATATATGCATGTAGATACGTTGTCAGATATTTCCCCTACGGCTAAACTGACAACTAAACTATTGCCGTAATATATGCCCGTAATCTATTTTCTGGGGATTGGCTGGAAAGTGATGCAATGCGCCTGAATCTTGGCT
>JABJKS010000009.1 GCA_018660265.1 Rhodospirillaceae bacterium
ATGGCGGCCATATTGTTGGCACGACGCTATAGCGTGCCAGAGCATTTCCGACTAGGAAATGCGCCGACTCTTAAGAATCGAGCAATTGTTCCAATCACATCGAATAGCAAAGCGATTCTCTTTAGACCGGAATTGCTCTAGGCTAAGCAAAATGAAATGAGAGAGGATAGTTCGAGATGGGTAGATTGGATGGCAAGGTCGCGGTGATTACCGGGGCGGGATCAGGGATTGCACGGGCCGCAGCGCGGATTTTCACCCGCGAGGGCGCGCAGGTGGTGGTCGCCGAACTTAATCCGGAGCTGGGTGCAGCCGCCGCATTAGAGGCCGGCAACAACGCCATTTTCGTTCCCACCGACGTCACGGATGAAGACAGCGCCAAAAACACCATGGCCAAGGCAGTGGAGCATTTCGGCGGTCTGCATATTCTATTCAACTGCGCCGGTGGCTCTGTACTGGAGGATGGCAAGGTCACGGATGTCGGTATGGAAGTGTGGGATCGCACCATACCACTCGATTTGAAAGGCCCGTTTATTTGTAGCCGTTATGGCATCCCCCATATCATAGCCAGCGGTGGTGGTGCGGTGATCAATGTCTCCTCTGTTGTGGCCTTGCGCGGCAACCACCCGGCGCATGTCTATTCTTCGGCTAAGGGCGGCTTGATCTCGTTCACCCGCAGTCTGGCCGGGTCTTATTCAGATGAAGGCGTGCGCGCCAATGTGATCTGTCCCGGCTTGGTGAAGACCGACCGGATCAAATCACGCTATGTGGCGCGCAAACCGTCGGAAGAGCGGGAAGGGACGGTCAGTACCTTTGAAAGCTATCCCTTCGGTGTGGGAGAGCCAGAAGACATTGCCAATATCGCGCTGTTTTTGGCCTCGGATGAATCGCGTATGGTCAACGGCGCGGTGATCCCGGCAGAGGGCGGCATTTCCGCCTACTAGCTTTCAGGGGAGCCGACATGCTGTTCAACCGTGAACGTTGCGAAAAAATCATGGCCAAACATGGCCTTGATGCCCTGGTGGCGGCATCGCCGGACAACGTGCTCTACGCCACGAATTATGAATGCGTGACCCATTGGTTGAACAAAGGCTTTCAACTCTATTCCCTGTTTTCGCCGGGGCATGACCCGGTCGCTTCCCTGATCGCGCCCAGTTTGGAATTGGACGCCATCGTGGATGGCGATGTCTGGGTCGACGACATCTATTTATTCAGCCCGTTTTTGCGCGGCCCGGCGCAAACAGATGCCATGGATCAGGTTGGTCGCGATGCCAAGGTCCTGTCGGAACGGGCCCATCATGTGGGACGCGCCCTGGACGGATTGGTTGCCTCTATTGAAAGCCGGGGGTTGGAGGGGGCCCGCATCGGCGTGGATGAAAGCGGTATCTCTCCCCTGTTCTGGTGGGAGCTGCAACAACGTCTGCCTAATGTGGATATCGTTTATGCCAACGCCATCTGGTGGAAAGTGCGGATGGTCAAGACACAGGACGAAATCGCCCGCCTGACCCGCGCCTCCGCCATTACGGAAGCGTCTATCCTGGAGGCTTTTCGTCTGATCAAGCCGGGCGTTACCGAACGTACGATCATCGATGCCTATCATTCCGGGGTCACGGCACGCGGCGGGCGATCCACGTTCTGTATTCTGGGCAGTGGAAGCCGTACTGCCCAACCGCATGCCCTGCCCTCCGACAAGGTGATCGAAGACGGCGACCTGATCCGTTATGACATCGGCTGTACCTATGGCTATTACCACGCCGACAATGCCCGCGCCGTGGTCCTGGGCACGCCCAGTGCAGAACATAACCGGATCTACGACGCCATGGCGCAAGGGGTGGACGACGCCGTCAACCTGATGCGGCCAGGCGCGGATGTGCGTGATGTCTACAAGGCCGCCATGGCGCCGGGACAAAAACTGGGGTTGGAGAACTTTGAACGCTTTCACTGCGGCCACGGCATCGGCGTCTCGGTTTATGACCCGCCGGTGATCACTTTGGCTGACCCCGAAACCTCCGCCTTTCTAATGCCCTCCGTCGATGGTGGGTTGGAGCCTGGCATGACCTTCAGTATCGAGGTTGGCTATTACATCCAGGGGGTCATGGGTTTTCTATGCGAAGACACCGTGGTGGTAACCGAAAATGGCGTGCGCCGGTTGACCGGAAATTCAAAGTCTCTGGATTTAGCCGCTTTCATTGCCTGATCACAAAATCAGACCAAACAAGGGGAGAACCGCTCAATGTCACGTTGGAGCAACCGTCGGCAAAAATTCCGGAAAATGTTGGAGACCCAGCACTGCGTATATCCGGCCTCTGTTTATGATCCCATATCGGCCCGCATTGCCGAGAACATCGGTTACGAGATGGGCATGTACGCAGGTTCATTGGCATCCCTGGCGGTGCTGGCCGCGCCCGATTTGATCCTGTTGACCCAGACGGAATACGCCCAACAGGCCCATCGTATTGGCCGGGCCTCTGAATTGCCATTGTTTGCCGATGCGGATCACGGCTATGGCAATGCCTTGAACGTCAAGCGCACGGTGGAGGAGTTGGAGAATGCGGGCCTGGCGGGATTGTCGATTGAGGATACGGATCTGCCCCAACCATTCGGTAGCGATGGTAAGGCAACCCTGCTGTCCATAGATGAAGGTGTGGGGAAAATGCGCGCCGCTGTTGCGGGGCGGTCCGATCCGAACCTGGTCATTGCCGGGCGCACCAGTGCGCCGCAACTGACCTCCATCGAAGATACCATTGCGCGGTCCAAGGCTTATGTAGGGGCGGGGGTGGATGCCATTTTCCTGGTTGGCATGCCCTCGCGGCAGGCATTTGAGACCATCGCCGCCGAGGTTTCCGTGCCTATCCTGTTGGGCGGCGGTGCCAAAGATATGCGCGATCCGGCCTGGTTGGCATCTCATGGTGCCCGTTTCCTGTTGCGGGGGCACCAGACCTTTACCGCCTCCGTGCAGGCCATTCACGATACTATGCAAGCCTTGCGCGACGGTGTGGAACCGGAAGATATCTCGGGCACGGCCTCGGGCGAACTTATGCGAACGGTAACAAAGAGCGAAGATTACGCCCGGCAGGGAAAAGACTGGTTGTAGCGGTAAGCCTTATTCATCTACGTCATCAATATCGGCCTGTCCACTAATCCGGCGGCGGATATGGGACCAGGAAATTCCGACCGCCAGAATAGTGGCGAAGGCGAACAGCAATATCCAGGTCATGATCGTTGGCTGTGCCAGATTCAATAAACCAAGATCTATGCTGACCCAGATCAAAGCCGCCAAAAGGGCAGCAGCCAAACCCACGCCAATGGGACCGATGGATCGCCAGGTGGCGCGGAAATAGATCACGTAAACGATCAACAACAAAATCCCCGCCAAGGCCTTGAGGGGCAGACTTTCCCCATCCATGGGCAAGACCCAACGGTAGAAGGAATAGTCGGTGGGATTAAATGTAGCGAAGACCAATACCAGGGCAATGATCCAGCGAAGTAGAAACGAGACGGGCGTGAACGCGGCTTGAGCCATTGTATGACCTTTACGAAATGGTTAGAACGATTTGATTTTACTTCGAATGTAGCGTGGAGGGAAACAGCATGTCGGATAGGTTGGCGGGACAATCCGCCCTGGTGACGGGATCCGGCCGTGGCATCGGACAGGCGATTGCCCTTCGTCTGGCAGAAGATGGCGCCCAGGTCGTGGTGGCGGATATTGACCTTGATGCAGCCAACGACACTGTTGGACTGATTGCCAAAGCGGGTGGCACGGCGACGGCGCAGCATGTGGATGTGACTGACCGCGCATCTGTCACCGCCATGGTGGCTGCGGTTGTGGCCCGCTATGGTCAGCTGGATGTCGCGGTCTCCAATGCCGGGATCATGGATCGCATGCCGTTCCTGGAAATGACCGATGATTTTTGGGATCGGGTCATTGGCCTGAACCTTTCCGGAGCCTTTATGGTAGGGCAGGAAGCGGCTCGCCAGATGGCCACCCGGGAAGAAGGCGGGCGCATCGTCTTTGTTGCGTCGAATTCAGGAATATTCGGCGGTCGGGGGCGGGCGGCCTATGGCGCGTCCAAGGCCGGCCTGATCAACCTGACACAAAGCATGGCGATTGAGTTGGTCGAGCATAATATCCGCGTCAACGCCGTCGCACCCGGACCCACCAAAACCTCAGATGCCCAGGGTGAGGTGCCACCCCCCAGCGTGATGGCACGGATGCCTATGGCGCGGTTTGGCCGTCCGGAAGAAATTGCCGCCGTCGCGGCCTTTTTGGCAGCAGAGGAAAGCAGTTTTGTGACAGGGCACGTTTATGGTGCCGATGGCGGCTACACCGTATCAGGCATGATGGAAGGTTGATGTGCCGGACCAGCCTACCTATCTATAAAAACGGGAAACAAAGGATCTATTGTCATGAACGCGCCGACGCCCAAGGAAAATTTGACGCCCACGAGCCAGGATTTAGATCAGATCCAGGCGTCCCTGACCTTTATCGTGCCCCAGGATAGCAAACCGTATTTTGAAAGCTCCGCCCTGACAGGTGGTGCGCCAAAGACATTCTTCAAGACGGAAGACCTGTGCGTGGACATCAACGATATGCGCCCGCTGGCTGATGATCTGTCGGTTGATGCTCAAGGGTTTGAACTGCGTAATTACCCTACCGCCGTTGAGGACTTGTATGATGATGCGGCTATATCCGGGCCATATGAGGCGGAGTTGATTGCCTTGCTGAAAGAGGCGACGGGTGCGGATAAAGTCGTGGTATTCGATTACACCCGCCGTTCCGACGCCGAGGCGGGCGCGGCAAATCCTGATGGCCTGCGCGGACCGGCAGGCCGTGTGCATGCGGATTACACACCTCTTTCAGGGCCCCCAGCGGGCCCGTGATGCCTTTGGCGAGGCTGAGGTGGAACGCGTTCTTGGCGCGGGTGGGCGAATTACGCAGATAAACGTCTGGCGGCCTATTTCAGCGATTGTACAGCGTTCCCCCCTGGCCTTGGCGGATGCGCGCAGTGTGGCAGCGGATGAACTGGTGGCAACAGATCAGCGCTTTCCTGATCGCACGGGGGAGATTTATCAATTGGCCCATGGCCCCTCCCAGCAATGGTATTGGGCACCTGAAATGACCCGGGACGAAGTGCTGTTGATCAAAGGCTGGGATAGTATTGATGATGGCCGGGCGAAATTCACGCCCCATGGTGCTTTTAAGCACCCGGAACAGGACCCAAACAGCCCGGCGCGGGAAAGTATCGAGGCCCGCTGCTACCTGATTTATGAAGGCAGTGATTAGCAACTCGGATCGTATGTGAAAAGGCTTGCTTTCCAGTGTTAGCCGCCGTACCAAAGGGGTGTTCAATTCGGGGCCAAGTTGGCGCGCGAAAAGGAAGCCTGAAAACTGAAATTCCTCAATTAAATCAAGTATATCACCATATATAAATCGCGTTTTCGTTGGTGCGGACTGTTGCTAGTTGCGAAGTCTTGTATTAACGAACCTGATCTATAGTCTGGCTATTGATTTTGAGTCTATCGACGTCCCGTCTATCGAAAGAGTGATTAGTGCAGCAGACGAAACAAGAGACCTCTACCACGCCGACCCGCGATTGGTTGCGCGTTCTGGCGCAGTATCGTGAACCCAGCCATATCCGTAGCTTTGTTGAGCTGGGTATTACCGGGGTTTCGTTCATCGTGCTTTGGGGGGCTGCCTGGTGGGCGCTTTCGGTTAGTTATTGGCTAACCCTGGCCATTACCATTCCCGCAGCCGCCTTTCTGGTGCGCCTGTTCCTGATCCAGCATGATAGCGGTCACGGCGCGTTTTTCCGCCGTCGCTTCCTCAATGACTGGCTGGGTCGTGCCATCGGAATTCTGACTTTCACACCCTATGATGTCTGGCGGCATAGCCACGCAGTTCATCACGCCACTTCGGGCAATCTGGACAAACGTGGGGTCGGTGATATCGACACCATAACGGTACAGGAATACCAGGCACTGCCGCGCACGGGGCGTATCGTTTACCGCCTGTATCGCAATCCCATGGTTATGTTCGGGCTTGGGCCTGCCTATCACTTCCTGCTGCGTAACCGGTTGCCCGATGTCCTGGGCTCTACGGAATGGCGTCCGTGGGTCAGTGCCATGGGAACCAATGTAGGCATGGCATTGATTGCAGGGACGGCCATCTATTTCCTGGGCGCGGGACCTTTCTTGGCTGTGCAATTGCCCATTATCCTGCTGGCGTCTTCTATCGGGGTCTGGCTGTTCTATGTTCAGCATCAGTTTGAAGACACTTATTGGGCCACGGATAAGGCCTGGGATTTGCCGGAAGCAGCACTTGTGGGCAGCTCCTATTATCATCTTCCCGGGATTTTAAGTTGGGTGACAGCGAACATAGGTGTGCATCATGTCCACCACCTTAGCAGCCGTATTCCTTTTTACCGCCTGCGTGAAGTTTTGCGTGATCACCCCGAACTTGCCACCCGCAACCGCTTGACCATATGGCAAAGCCTGGCCTGCACCCGGTTGCGGTTGTGGGACGAAAGCCGAAAAAAATTGGTCTCGTTCTCCGAATCCCGCAAATAACCCGGATTTCCCAGACGGGATAAGTTGCGTCCCCGGCTCGCGCCACCTATCGTTCTCGCAAGCGAATTTCTGCAGGCGTTTGAAGGACGGAACCAGCCGTGAATAATCCCACTAAAAAGACGAACTATCGTATTGCCTTGATCCCCGGCGACGGCATTGGCCACGAAGTGGTGCCGGCGGCAGCCCAAGTTTTGGAAAAAGTCGGCAGCCGTTTCGGTTTCACCTTCGATTGGACCGAGTTTGACTGGAGCTGCGAACGCTTTACCAAAACGGGCGCGATGATGCCCGATGATGGCGTTGATCAATTACGTGCTTTTGACGGCGTATTCCTTGGCGCAGTAGGATTTCCAGGCGTGGAAGATCATATTTCACTATGGGGCCTGTTGATCCCCATTCGCCGCGCCTTCGATCAATACGCCAACGTCCGCCCCTTAAAATTGTTCGAAGGGGTGCAAAGTCCCCTGATCGGACGTAGTGCCGGCGATATTGATATGGTCATCGTGCGCGAAAATGCTGAGGGTGAATATTCTGAAATGGGCGGGCGCATCTATGCCGGTACGGATCGGGAAATGGTGGTTCAGGAGAGCGTGTTTTCCCGCTTTGGCGTTGATCGGATCATCCGCCATGCCTTTGAATTGGCGACCAAGCGGGCCGCCGAACGGGGCCGCCCGGGACGTGTCACATCGGCTACCAAATCCAATGGCATTATCCATACCATGCCTTTTTGGGATGAACGTTTTGAGTTAATGGCTGCGGAATATCCCGATATCGTGACCGACAAATTTCATATTGATATCCTTTGCGCCCATTTTGTTCAGCATCCCGATTGGTTTGACGTGGTTGTCGGCTCCAACCTGTTTGGGGATATCCTCTCGGATCTGGGCGCGGCCGTTGTCGGCGGCATGGGCCTTGCACCAGCCGCCAACAGCAACCCGGAGGGCAACCATCCTTCGATGTTTGAACCTGTTCATGGTTCCGCCCCTGATATCGCGGGCAAAGGCGTTGCCAATCCCATCGCGCAGATTTGGACCGGTGCCATGATGATGGAACATTTGGGTGAGGCGGAAGCCGCCCGCGCGATTGAGGCAGCCATCGCTGAAGTTTTGGCCGACGGTTCCGTGCGCACACCTGATCTGGGCGGTCAGGCCAATACCAGCACCTTGGCGCAAGCCATCACGGATGCCCTTTAATGGCTGCTGGGGTGATGGGAAACGGGGCCAGGCTGGCCGTAGATATTGGCGGCACATTTACCGATGTTGTCCTGGAACATAGCGCAGGCACGGATACTGCCGGCCAGGACAGTTTGAAGTTGTTGACGACCCCTGATGCGCCCGAACGTGCGGTTTTGGAAGGCGTTGACGAAATCCTCAAGCGTACGGGCGTCAGTGCCGCTGATGTGACCTTGGTTATTCATGGCACCACCCTGGCAACCAATGCCCTGATTGAACGCAAGGGCGCGCGCACGGCATTGGTGACGACGGATGGTTTTCGCGATTCAATTGAAATTGCCTATGAACATCGGTTTGAACAATACGATCTGTATATGGAGCGGCCACAGCCGTTGGTCGAACGGGATTGGCGATTTTCGGTGCCGGAGCGGATTGCGGCGGATGGATCGGTGTTGTTGGATCTGGATGAGGCGGCAGTCCGCGTCCTGGCGGGTGAATTGGCGGAACTTGGTGTGGAGGCAGTTGCCGTGTGTTTTCTGCACAGCTATGTCAATCCGAGCCATGAACAGCGCGCCGGCGCAATACTGGCAGAAGCTTTGCCAGGGGTCTCCATCACCCTATCAGCGCAGGTCTGTCCGGAAATCCGTGAGTATGACCGTATGTCGACGGCCTGTGCCAACGCTTATGTACAGCCCATGATCGCAGGCTATCTGAACCGGTTGGAAGACGGTTTGCGCGCCCGTGCCCTTGATTGTCCATTGTTGTTGATGATGTCCAGCGGCGGTGTGACGACGGTGGAGACGGCGACCGTCATACCAATTCGCCTTGTTGAATCCGGACCAGCGGGCGGTGCGATCCTGGCGCGCGACATTGCCCGGGAAAATGACCTTAACAAAATCTTGTCTTTCGACATGGGCGGGACGACGGCCAAAATCACCCTGATTGACGATTTTCAGCCCCATATCGCCCGCTCTTTTGAAGTCGCCCGCATGCATCGTTTTCTCAAGGGCAGCGGTTTGCCGTTGCGCATTCCGGTCATTGATATGGTGGAAATCGGGGCCGGGGGTGGGTCTATCGCCGATGTTGATGCCATGCGGCGCATCCGGGTGGGCCCGGAAAGTGCCGGGTCCGTGCCGGGGCCTGCCTGTTACGGCAACGGCGGCACGGCACCTACCGTAACGGATGGTGATGCGGTATTGGGGCGGATCGATCCATCACGCTTCGCAGGCGGCAAAGTAACCTTGGAACCGGCCCAGGCGGCCGCGGCCATTGATCGTGATATTGGCGATGCCCTTGGCACGGAAACCAATATCGCCGCTGCCGGGATTTCCGAAATCGTTGATGAACATATGGCCAATGCGGCACGGGTGCATGCCATTGAAAACGGCAAGGACATGGTGGATCGCTCCCTTGTAGCCTTCGGTGGTGCGGCACCATTGCACGCCACCCGCTTGGCGGAAAAATTGGGGATCAACAGGGTGATTGTACCCCAAGGCGCTGGTGTCGGCTCCGCCATCGGGTTTTTGCGGGCGCAGATTTCCTATGAAATGGTGCGGACCCGCTATATGGATCTGCGGGAATTTGATCCCGACATTGTCAATGACATCTATAACTCAATGCGGGCCGAGGCCGAGGCGGTGGTCCGCCTGGGCGCGCCGGATGAACCGCTGGTGGAAACCCGAACGGCCTTTATGCGCTATCGCGGCCAGGGGCACGAGATCATGGTGTCAGTGCCGGTTAAGGCATTCGGACCCAACGATGGTACGGCTTTGGCGGACTGGTTTGGGGCGGCTTACGAAAAGTTGTTCAGCCGCACCATCCCCAATCTTGGTGTGGAGGTGCTGACCTGGACCTTGTCCCTGGCGACGGATCGGCCCAGCGCGGCGGGTGCTGAAGCTGTATCGCAAACAAATGCGACTTATCAGCCGGAAGGATCGGGCCGACGCAGATTGTTCGACCCGGCCAGCGGTGCCTGGATAGAGGCAGATGTTTATGCCAGGGGTGAACTACGGCCCGGTGCGGTCGTCAAGGGACCCGCCATGATCGTCGAGGATGAAACGACAACCCTGGTGACAAACAACTTTGGCGCGGAGATTAATGCGCTGGGCCAAATTGTCATGACCAGGGCAGTAGAGGGAACGTCGCCATGAAGGATGCCGAAAACGCCGCCAGTATGGGGCAGATCCGATATCAGGTCATGTGGGATCGCTTGCTTTCCGTCGTTGAGGAACAGGCGCAAACACTTATGCGGACAGCGTTTAGTACCTCCAGCCGGGAGGCCGGTGATATCTCCGCCGGGGTGTTTGACCTTGAGGGGCAGATGCTGGCCCAGGCGGTCACCGGCACCCCGGGGCATATTAATTCCATGGCCCGGGCCGTGGTGCATTTCCTGGATGTTTTTCCAACCGATGTCATGAAAGACGGCGATGTCTATATCACCAACGATCCCTGGAAAGGGACGGGGCATTTGCACGACTTCACGGTTGTGACGCCGACCTTCCGCAAAGGCAGAATGGTTGCTCTGTTTGCCTGTACATCCCATGTCGTCGATATTGGCGGTGTCGGAATGTCGCCCGATGGCCGGCAGGTTTATCACGAGGGTCTGTTCGTACCCATCATGCCGCTCGCCGTAGGGGGCGAGATGAATGCCTGGTTGTTGAACCTGATCCGCTCCAACGTGCGGGAGCCGGTACAGGTGGAAGGGGATATCTATGCCCTGGCGGCTTGCAACGATACCGGGGCGCGACGCCTGTTCGATATGATGGATGAATACGAGCTGGATGATTTGGATGCCCTGGGCACACATATTATTGAGCAAAGCCGTACCGCCATAACCGCAGCGATCAACAAGCTGCCCCAAGGTAGCTGGCAGCACGCCATGCGCATTGATGGTTTTGAAAGTCCCATCGATCTGGTGGCGGAGTTGACCATTTCGAACGGTATCATTCAGGTCGATTACACAGGTTCTTCCGGCACCTCGGACTTCGGCATTAACTGCCCCATGTGTTACACCGAGGCCTATACGGCGTTTGGTGTGAAATGCGTCGTGGCCCCGGACATCCCCAATAACGCCGGGACTTTAGACGCCATCGCCGTATCCGCGCCGGACAATACGATCGTCAATGCGCCCCATCCTTGTGCCGTGGTCGCGCGTTCCACCATTGGCCATATGCTGCCCGATGTTGTGTTTGGCTGCCTGCATCAGGCGCTGCCAGACCGTGTTCCGGCAGAGGGCACTTCGAACCTGTGGAATATCAAACTGGGTGCCGGACATGGTATCACCGAACGATCAGAGGCCGAGACCACGACCTTTATGTTGATGAGCTTTCACAGCGGTGGGGCCGGCGCGCGGCCCAGCTTGGACGGCTTGTCGGCAACGCCCTATCCAAGCGGCGTGCGCAATGTTCCGGTTGAGATATCTGAGGCGATCACGCCCATTGTTGTTTGGCGTAAGGAATTGCGTACGGATTCCGGTGGTGCAGGTGCCCAGCGCGGCGGACTGGGACAAATCATGGAAATTACCAGCCGGGAGGATGCCCCTTTTGGTATCTTCGCCAGTTTTGAGCGTGTCCTATTTCCCGCCCGTGGCCGTGATGGTGCCGGGTCCGGCGCGACGGGGGAGCTTCGCCTTGGCTCCGGTGAGAACTTGCGCAATAAAGGCTTTCAAACGATCCCGGCGCGGGAACGGCTGATTATCGAAATGCCCGGCGGTGGCGGTTTTGGAGACCCGATGGAGCGGGCCCCCGACGCCGTTGCCCAGGATGTCCGCCATGGCCTGGTCAGTGCGGAGGCTGCAATGCGTGAATATGGCGTCGTTCTGCAGGATGGCGGGCAGGTTGATACGGCTGCAACCGCGAAACAACGGCAATAGGCGGATCACGGGCAGATAGGACGTCATGTTACGCCTGTATAATGCAACCCGATATTCCCTGATGGGTCTGGCCGCGGCCTGGCGCAGCGAACCTGCGTTTCGTCAGGAAGTGGTATTGTTCATCCTGCTGGCGCCGTTGGGCTGTTGGCTGGGAGACAACGGTGTGGAGCGCGCGCTGCTGCTGGGCCCGCTGTTCCTGGTTCTGGTTGCCGAGCTTTTGAACAGTGGCCTGGAGGCGGCCATCGACCGCATAGGTGAAGAAATCCATCCACTATCCAAGCAGGCAAAAGATGTGGGGTCTGCCGCCGTTTTTGTGAGCCTGGTGAGTGTCGTCGTCGTTTGGGCCCTGGTTCTATACTGAGCGGAAATGCGCTAGGATGCCCACTTAACCAACGCTCTTACGCCAGCCAAATATGAGGTAGCTATGATCACGCTAAAACGGGAAGATGACGTATTTGTTCTGACGATGGGTGCCGGCGAAAACCGCTGGAACACCAATTTTGTGCGCGCTTTCGATGCCCGCCTCGATGAAATTTTGGCCTCGGAAGGTCCAGCGGCCTTGGTCACAGCGTCGAGCAATCCGAAATTCTTTTCCAATGGACTGGACATTGATTGGCGCAGAGGTGAGGGCGACGGAGAGGGCGGTGACAAGTCCGTCTTTGCCAAAGAGTTCATGGCAATGATGGGGAAATTGATTACATTTCCCGTGCCCACCGTTTGCGCCATCAACGGTCACGGCTTTGGCGCCGGATTTATGGCAGCATTGTGCCACGACGTGCGCATGATGCGGGCGGACCGGGGTTTCCTCTGCGCCAATGAAATTCAACTGGGCATGTCGATCCCGGATCCGGAATTGGCATTGTTCCGGCACAAAATGTCTGCCAGCGCGTTTTTTGACACTGTGCAGCTGGCCCATCGCTGGACCGGACCGGCTGCCCAGACTGCGGGATTTGTCCATGCGGTGGCATCCGAGGATGACCTTCTTCCCAAGGCGATCGAACGCGCGGCGCAATTGGCACCCTTGGGTGCGAACCGGGCGTTATATTCTGAATCCAAGGAGCGTATCTTTGGCGAGAGCCCATCTATAAACGAGGAAAACGGTGCGGCCTATTTATTGCGCAACATGGAAAGCCACTAACAGGGTGGGACCGGCAAGATAGGGACGGCAATCAGATGCTTTGGGAAAATTCCACCAGTTCCCTGGTCCGCACGACCTTGCCTTCCCAATGGCGATCAAATTCCTTGATGAAACTTTTCAGAATATCCGAACTGACCAGCGCCTCGGCGACCGCAAGGTCGGGGAATTCATAGAATGCGATATGGACATTGTCTTCGACGCTGCTCCAGCCTCTTTTGGCGCTGATGGCCTTGAAATCCCTTAATGCGTCAGGCAAATGCTCATTTTGGTACCAGACGTCGAATTGACTTTTGACGGAGGGGTCTACTTCGGCACGCACGATCAAATAGGCGGTCATGATTGAAGTCCTGTAATATTTGAATACACGAAAAGGTTAACGTGGTTGAGTGGTTTATGGCAATATTGCTATCACAGCGTCTGTTGGGCTAATCTGAATTTCTGTAACGAATTATAGAGGCGATGGAAACCATGTCCCTGTCCAGCGAAAACGGCCCGCACGCCATTGATGCAGCGCAACTTGACCACGATGTCATCGTCATCGGGGCGGGCATGTCGGGTATGTATCTGATTTACCGCCTGCGGGAACTTGGCCTGCGGGTGCGGGTGTTTGAGGCCGGAACCGGCGTCGGAGGTACGTGGTATTGGAACCGGTATCCGGGTGCCCGCTTCGATTCTGAAAGCTATTCTTACGGCTATTCCTTTTCCCAGGAAGTGCTTGATGAATGGGACTGGAGTGAGCATTTTTCGTCCCAGCCGGAGATCGAACGCTACCTTAATTTTGTTGCTGACAAGTTCGACCTGCGCCGGGATATTCAATTTTCCGCCCGTGTACAATCAGCCACATATGATGATGATGACGGTTGCTGGAACATCGTCCTCGAAGACGGCAGCTTGCACCGCTCGCGTTTCGTGGTCACGGCGTTGGGGCCTCTGTCCGCGCCAACCATGCCCAGGTTCGAGGGCATGGCGGATTTCCAAGGTCCGTCTTTTCACACCGGCCTATGGCCAAAAGAACCGATCAGTTTCGAAGGCAAGCGTGTTGCCGTCATCGGTACGGGTGCCAGTGGTGTTCAGGCGATCCAGGAAATTGCCAAGACGGCTGAACATCTGACCGTGTTCCAGCGTCGGCCCAACTGGTGTACGCCCCTGAACAACGGCCCCATTGGTGGGGCTGAAATGGAGGAGATCCGAGCCGGATATCCGGAGCTGTTTCAGCGTTGCCGCGAGACGGCGGCCTGTTTTGTTCATACCATCGATCCGCGCGGCACCTTCGAGGTGACGGACGAAGAGCGGACTGCTTTTTGGGAATCCCTGTACGCCGGTCGTGGCTTTGGGATATGGCAAGGCAATTTCCGCGATATTTTGACTGACGCTGCGGCGAATAAGATGATTTCCGATTTCGTTGCCGACAAGATCCGCGGGCGGGTCAACGACCCGGAAACAGCCGAGTTATTGATCCCCAAAGATCATGGTTTCGGCACCCGCCGGGTGCCACAGGAGACCCATTACTTCGAAGTCTACAATCAGCCAAACGTAGAACTGATCAGTATGCTGGAAACCCCGATTGAGCGTATTACCTCAACCGGCCTCAGCACGACTGACGCGGACTATGAATTCGACATTATCATTTACGCCACCGGCTTTGATGCGGTTACGGGCAGTTTTGACCGTATCGACATTACCGGGGCGGAAGGGCGGAAACTGAAAGAGGAATGGCAGGGTGGTCCGACAAGCTTTGTCGGCGTGATGGTCCAGGGCTTTCCCAATATGTTTATGGTGATGGGGCCGCACGCGGCCCTTGGCAACAATCCCCGCAGTATCGAATACAATGTGGAATGGGTGCAAAGGTTGATCGGCTATATGAGTGGGCGGGATTTGACGGTTGCCTCAGCGACGCCGGAGGCGGTGGAAGCATGGACCGGTTTTGTTAGGCAAAAGGCCGAGGGTCTGTTGTCCAATGAAATAGATTCCTGGATGACCGGTGTGAATATGAATGTAGAGGGTAAACAGACCCGAACACTTGTCCGCTATAGCGGTTCCGCGCCGGAATACCGTGAATGGTGCGACAAGGTCGCGGATCAGGGTTATCAGGAACTCACACTCTCGTAGCACATAACACATGCCACAAAGGGGACACCTTCGGGCCTGGCAAAACGATATGGTTTGCCTCCGCTACGACGGCGGGGTCTATCCTTCATGGCGCGCTACTACCTCGTCGCCATCATTTAGGATATCACTGGGGTGCTCAATAACCTGATCGCCGACGGCAAGGCCCTCTATAATCTGCGCCTGTTCGCCGTTGGTCCTGCCGATTTTTACCCGTTGCAGCCGTGCCAGGCCATCTTTAGAGGCGAACACGGCCCAATCCTGCCCCTCCCGAAATAGTACCCCCATGGGCACTTGTAAGACGTTGTCGCCGCGCCAAACAACGATGCGCGCTTCGACCCGGTAGCCATGGCCTAGGCGGGCGTAACGCTCCGGTGGATCCGTGAAATCGATCAACACATTGACGCGTTGTTCTTCCACCCCCAGGGCGGATATTTTTGTGAAGCCGGCGGGTTCGACGCGGCGTACCTGTCCGGTAAGGGTAATGCCGCCGCCCCAATCGGTCATATGAACCTCGTCACCGGTCTGGACTTGAACCGCGTCCGAAGACAGCAGATCAACCACGATTTCCAGGGCCCGGGGATCGCCAACTTCCACCAACGGTGCGCCCATGGGGACGACGGCGGCACTTTCCTGGACAAGGCGCAGGATCTGTCCATCGATGGGGGAGAGAACGGTGACGCAACAGGACGGCCCGGATGCCCCCGCCTGCATGGCGGGATCGATCAACGCGGCATTGGCCGTCTCCAGCTCAAATCGCTTTACCCGCAGTCCCGCCTGCGCCGTGGAAACGGCGGCTTCCTTTGTTCGGACGCCTAGTTGAGCGCGCTCTTGCTCCCGTTTTGAAATCGTGCCGCGTCTGACCAGGGCCTGGGCCCGGTCGAAATCGGCTCGGGCGAAGTCCAATTCGGCGCGATTTCGTTTCAACTCCGCCTCCGCCAGGGTTTGGGCTGCCTGGGCTGCCTTGATACGCGCCTTGGCTTCCGCCGTTGAACGTACATCCAGAAAAGCAGGGTCGCTGGGTTCGATGGAAGCTAACACTGTTTCCTGGGCAATGACGGTGGCGCCGACTTTTTGCGTCAGACGCAGCTTGCGCCCCGAGACAGGGGCGGAGACGACATAGATATCCTTGACCCGTGTGCGACCCTCTTCATCCAGGGTGACGATCATGGGCGCAATGGTCACCGTCGCCAAATTGACGGCGATGGGTTGGGGCTTGAAGGCATAGGCGAGCCCACCTGCAACGGCGACAATCGCTACCAGATATCCCACACGTCGTGGCCAGGGTGATACCATAAACCTCTACTCCCTTGTTTTCAGAACCGAGACCAGATCAAATCCGTCAATCCGCCGCCGTACAATCAGACCGGAAACCATAGAGGCAGCGATGACAGCGGTCATGGCCATGGCGAAGGTGGCCGGTTCTACCACCATAGGCACGCGAAACAGCTCCGTATTCAGATTGGCAACCATCAATTGTGCCAAGACTACGCCAAAGACACAGCCGAAGGGCAGGGCCAGAATTGTCAGGATTGCCAGCTCTCCCAACAAAATATAAGAGACTTCTCCACGGGTGAACCCCAGCACGCGTAGAGATGCCAGCTCTCGCCCTCGTTCCGATAAAGAGATCCGCGCGCTGTTGTAAACCACACCAAAGGCGATAAGGCCGCCGAAAAGAACATAGAAAAACAGCATGATATTCATGGTTTCCGCCATTGTTTTGCGGAATGTGGTCAATGCCGCGGTCTGCAGGGAAACGCCTGCGACGGCGGGAAGGTTCTTCAGGTCGCGGTACAACGCCTCGGATTGGTTGTGATCGATTTGCAGATAGGCCCCGGAAATCGTTGGCCCCTCACGCATCAATCTGTTCAAGGCATCACGATGCATATAAGCGGGTGCGGCGATGAACTCTTCGATGATGGCGGTTACCGGCACCTCAATAACGGGCCGCTGGCCTTCCAGGAGTTCAAGGCGAACCCGCGAGCCACGGCTGGCATTTAGCATTTTTGCCATCGTGGTTGAAAGTACCAGACCGGTTTCAGGCAATGCCACCGGTCTCAAATCTTCATCCAGCGCCCGGCGCAATATGGCATCGCCATCCAGACCGGCAATGGAGGCCCGCTCATACCGGTTGCCATGATACAGTTTTGCAGCCACCACCCGATAGGGTTCCGCCGCCATGACGCCGGGCAGGCGGCGGATCTCCGTCAAGGCGCGCATGTTGCGTGGTTCGGTGAAAACCACCGTGGCGTCCTGACGTTGGCCATGATGAAAGTAGACGTCCATCAAATGCTCTATGGCATCATAGAAAAACAACGAAGCGACCAGAATGGCAACGGACATTGAAATTCCAAGTGTCGTCAAGCCTGCCCGAAGGGGCCAGCGGCCCAGGTGGCGCAGGATCATCAACGTAGGCTGACTTAACCGTTCTGTCAGACCGAACATATTCAGGACGCCCCTGCGGTAGATGGTGGGGGCTGCCGGCTGCATGGCGACGGCGGGGGGCAGAATGACCGCAGCCCGTATGGCACCCACGGCACCAATGCCGCTCGCCAATAAACTCGCGATGCCGGCTAGAACGAAGACTTGCAGGTCAAGTTTGAAAAAGAGCACGGGAAAGCGAAAGAAATCCGTATAAATCTCCGTCACTTCGCGGCCGAACCAGGCACCTACCAAAAGGCCCAGTGCGACGCCAACGCTGGCGACCAACAGGACGAGCTTAAGGTAGTGGCCGCCGACGGACAGATCCGAATAGCCAAAAGCTTTCATAAGACCGATTTGCTCCCTCTCGGTCGCGATGATGCGGG
The DNA here is from genome assembly GCA_018660265.1 of Rhodospirillaceae bacterium. Classification (GTDB taxonomy): domain Bacteria; phylum Pseudomonadota; class Alphaproteobacteria. Next base: position 17,656 of record JABJKS010000009.1, read on the forward strand.
ATATGACGACATTGAGGAGGAAAGCCGCGACGGCGAGAAATATCGGTGGTATGACGCTGCCCAGACCTTTGAGCAGCTCCATTTCATTGGCAACGAAGGCATGGGAAATTTGATCCTCCCGCCCATAGGCACCGATTCCGCCCCATGGACTAAGGATACGGTCAAGCCGTTCAATTACGGCGGCCTCGTCCGCTGCACGCATAAGGCTCAATGACACATCGTTGAAAGCCGATTTCAAATCAAAACTGGCCGCCAGCGCATCCCGCCCCATCCAGACAATGCCAAAGCGCTCATCATCGGGCATCAAAATGCCTGGCCCGATGGCGTAGATATATTCCGGCGAGATGGCGATGCCGACAATATCCAGTTCTCGTCGATGGCCGTTTATGGTCGCCCGTATATGTCCACCTGGTATGAGACCGTGGGCATCTGCAAATGGTTCGCTCAAGACCACTTCATCCACGCGATTTGGATCCGGCAGCCGACCCTGGCGCAGAAAAATTTTGTTCAGCCCCGTCCCTGCCCCCGCTCCCGCAGTGGCAGGCAGTGAGATCAATTGCCCCAGGACCGGTTCGTCCATGCCCGCCACATCCAGATTTGCCGCTTCAACGATGCGGGTTTCAACGCGCTTTACACCGTCAATCCGGGCTATCCGCTCAACCAGCGCCGTCGGTGCCCGCTTCAGGTGTGCGAAGACATCGGCAAAGCGCTGTTGTTCGTAATAGGCATCCCGGGTCACCTCCAGCGACGCCAAAGTGCCAAACGACATCACGACGGTGCTGACGCCACAAGCGATGACCACCGCTATGGCCATGGCCTGGCCTCGAATATGCCATAGATCGCGAAACAGCTTTTTGTCCAGAACCGCTATCACCAGCTGACCTCCGCCGCGCCGATCTTGGTAAGGTTGACCCGGACCTCTGACAGGGCACCGTCGGCAAAGATCACCACCCGGTCGGCGATATCGGCAATGGCGGCGTTATGGGTGATGACGGCCGCCGTGGTGCCGAATTCCCGGTTGACCAGTTCGATAGCTTCCAGAACCGCGATGCCCGTCTTGCTGTCCAGGGCGCCGGTAGGCTCATCACATAAAAGAACGTCCGGCTTTTTGGCTATGGCGCGGGCAACGGCGACCCGCTGCTGTTCCCCGCCCGACAGTTGCGCTGGAAAATGATCCATACGGTCGCTCAGGCCAACCAATTCCAGGGCCTCATCGGGCCTTAATGGCGCGGTGGCGATTTCTGTCACCAGGGAAACATTTTCCCGCGCCGTCAGGCTGGGGATAAGATTATAAAACTGAAAGACAAACCCCACATGATCGCGCCGATACTGGGTCAGGCCATTGCTGTCCAACGCAGTTATGTCACGGCCCTGAAAGGTCACGGTGCCGCCGGTCGGACTATCCAGGCCACCCAAGATGTTCAGGAAAGTCGATTTTCCGCTGCCTGATGGTCCCAACAGCACCGTCAATTCACCTTGCGGCAGGTCAAGGTCTACGCCGCGCAGTGCATGGACCTGGGTCTCGCCAGTGCCATAGATCTTGGTTAAACCCTGAACGGAGAAGGCCGTTGCACGTTCCACACTTTGTACGTTCTGCATATTGGATGCTCTGCATATCCACGACCGGTAACGATCCTAGTCAAATACATTGGGTAAGAGAACGACTTTCCAAGGTATGCTCACCAGCAGTGGCAATTGGCCGCATTTGACCTATTCTCCGTACGGGCTAAAATTAATGTATAACTTCCGTTCAGATCGTAATGCGTCGGCTAATAGTGCTACGTAACCATTGAGAAGCGAAATTGGGACTAAATCGGCAAAGGGCCAGGAAAAAATGATAAAGACAATTCTAGTAGCATCCGATGGTTCGGATCATGCCAAAAAGGCAGTGAGTTTGGCCAGCGATCTGGCGGCTAAATATCGTGCCAGGTTGGTTCTGGTTCATGTATTGCTGACCAACGCGCGATCGGAAACGTTGCAGGCCCTGGCGACCCGCAAGGGGATGACGAAAAAACTTCGGCATTTGATGGAAAATTACGAGGCGGATTTCCAGATGGAAATGGCTGCGGCAGGTGGTGCGGTTGGATTTATCACGGTGCCGCCGCCGCGTGTACTGGTTGAAACCATTGGCGCTCAAGTCATTGATCGCGGGGAGAAAATTGCGGCCAAGGCCGGGGTGAAAAAAATCACCTCCCTGATGGTTGAAGGAGACCCGGCGGAGGTCGTTCTTGATTTAGCGACGAAGCACAAGGCGGACATGATCGTCATGGGTAGTCGTGGTTTGAGCGATTTCAAGGGCCTACTGCTTGGCAGTATTTCCCACAAAGTCAGCGCCCAGGCGGAATGCACCTGCATAACGGTCAAATAGGCGTTAGATTGATGACGGATTGATGACGGGCGGATGCCGTGCTTGATCTCTCGGCGCTGCCGCTTGTCCTGATCGTTGCCATATTTGTCGCGGCCTCCGGCCTTATTTTCGTTGCTGGAACGCGGTTGTGCTATCTGGCCGATGCCATAGGTGACCGCAGCGGCATCGACCGTGCCTTCATGGGTTTGATCTTCTTAGCGGGCATCACATCGCTTCCCGAATTGGTCACGACCGTTTATGCCGCCTGGATGGGCAGCCCGTTATTGGCGCTGAATAACATCTTTGGCGGCATCGTTATGCAAACCGCCATACTTGCCGTGGCCGACGGGTTCGTCCTGCATGCGGTCATTACCTCCTTTCCCCGCAAACCGACGCCGATCCTTGAAGGTGTTCTGCTGATCTTGTTGTTGAGTGTGGTTCTGGCGGTAACGTCGGTCGGGGAAATCGCCATATTCGACTATCTCGGTGTTGCCGCGGCAGGTTTGGCGGGTGCCTATGTGCTGGCCATATTTCTTCTGCGGAACTTTGATCTTCGTCATGACTGGCGGCCCATCTCCCTGCCGGATCCGGGCGATGGGGGGGCTGCGCAGGGAGCGGCAAACTCGTATCGATCAAGCACAATATCGGCCTTGATCCTATCTTCTGTCCTCGCCTCCCTGGTCGTGGTCGTTTGCGGCACAGCTTTGGTTGAAGCCGCAGATGCCCTGGCTGTGCGAACATCATTGGGTCAAGGCTTCATCGGCGTAACATTGCTGGCGGCAGCGACTTCCATGCCAGAGCTAAGCACAACCATCGCCGCCGTTCGAATGGGGGCCTACACCATGGCCATCTCGAACATATTCGGCAGTAATCTGATTATGGTATTGATGATCCTGCCAGCAGATCTGTCCTTTCGTGACGGGGCGATCCTGAATTTTGCCGATGACACGACGCGCCTAGCCCTGGTTCTGGGAATTCTTGTCACGGCTATTTATCTGGTTGGCTTGCTGGTCAAAAAGAAGCGCCGGATACTGGGCATCGGTATGGATTCTATGCTGGTGTTGATACTCTACGCCTTCAGCATTTATGCCTTGTTCGTGGTCAGTCGCGACATGCTCTAGATAGACGCCTAGGTGGGCCCGTCTTCCCATGGCGCAATCACCGGCAGCTCGTCCGCCGTCAGGGTTTCTTTCTTCAACAATAATTTCGCCGTCGATACGAGGGTAGAACGATGTTGACCGAGCACCTCGCTGGCCCGCGTAAAGGCGGTATGGACCAGCGCCCGCACAGCGCAATCGATTTCACGTGCGGTTGCCTCACTATGGCGGCGACGTTCCGGATACAGGCCCGCCGGGCTTTCCAGGAACGTTGGCGCATCGCTCTCATAGGTCATTTCACCCAATGTTTCGTCCATACCATATCGCGTAACGATGGCATGGGCGATGTCGGTGGCTTTGTTTAGGTCATCTGCAGCACCGGTCGACAAATTACCAAAGATCAGGATTTCCGCTGCACGCCCGCCCAAAAGCACTGCCATCTTGTTCTCAAGCTCTTGCCGGGTCATTAGAAAGCGGTCCTCGGTAGGCCGCTGAATTGTGTAACCAAGAGAACCGATGCCCCTTGGAATGATCGATACTTTTTGCACCTTGTCCGTGGTCGCCAGGGCCAGGGCGGTAATGGCATGACCGATCTCATGGTGTGCAACCACTTCCCGCTCTTTCGGGTTCAATAGGCGGTTTTTCTTCTCCAGACCGGCGATGATGCGTTCGATTGCCTCGACAAAATCGGCCATGATAACAGCCTCTCCGCCCCGGCGTGTGGCCAGCAAGGCCGCCTCGTTGACCAGATTAGCCAAATCGGCCCCGGTGAAGCCCGGTGTTAATCCGGCAATCGCTTCGCTATCCACGTCACTGGCCAGTTCAACCTTTTTCAGATGGACGAGGAGGATTTGTACGCGGCCCAGACGGTCCGGCCGGTCGACAAGAACCTGTCGGTCAAAGCGGCCGGCCCGCAACAGCGCGGGGTCGAGTATCTCCGGCCGGTTGGTCGCCGCCAGCAACACCATGCCCTCCTTTGAAGGATCAAAACCATCCAGCTCCATCAACAATTGGTTCAATGTCTGCTCCTTCTCATCATGCCCACCCATGCCGGGAAAGGCCCCACGGGCCCGTCCAAGGGCGTCCAGTTCGTCGATGAATATGATGCACGGGGCCATCTTGCGCGCCTGTTCAAAAAGATCGCGCACCCGCGCGGCACCGACGCCCACGAACATTTCCACGAATTCCGAACCACTGATGGAAAAGAACGGCACGCTGGCCTCCCCCGCCACGGCGCGGGCCAGCAGGGTTTTGCCCGTGCCAGGCGGGCCCACCAGCAAGACGCCTTTTGGCAAACGCGCCCCAAGGCGGCCATAGGTATCGGGATTTTTCAGGAACGCGACGATTTCCTGCAATTCCGTCTTGGCTTCATCGACGCCTGCGACATCATCAAAACTGACCTTGATATCGTTTTCGACAAAGATTTTGGCCTTGCTTTTGCCAATGGACATCATGCCGCCGCCCAGGCCCAGGCCACCTGCGAAACGACGGATGACAAACATCCAAACGCCCAGAAACAGCAGCATGGGCAACAACCACGATGCAAGGGATTTCAAAATCGTCTCATCGGTCCCGCCAACGACCTTGATACCGTGCTCGGCAAGTGTTTCTGCCAGTTCGGGTTCTACTCTATTGGTTCTGAAAGTCGTTTTGCCTTCGGTCAAGGGGGTTTTAAATGTGCCGCGAATATGGGTCTCTGTGACGACGACTTCCGATATCCGGCCTTCTGTGACGAAGGTTTGAAATTCGCTGTAGGGGATGACCTCAATCCGATTGATGCTTTGCCACCACGATTGCAGCAACAAGACGGAGGCGATGGCGATGATCGCATAGACGATATTGAATTGAACCTTGCGCTCCATGGGGCCTCCAAAAAAATTCCAGAATATCCGTCTAAGACGATACTAAAAGGACGTCGCAATTTATCGCTGATCGAAGTGTGGCCAGGCTCTTGATAGACGCAATCTTGCCGCCTGCATCCAGAAATAACAGCTGCCCCCGCGCCGACGTCAAAGCGCCAACAATGGCGGCTTCACTTAAGGGCAGACGCCGCGTGGTCACAGATACTGCTTTGCCGGCGGTCTTGCCTAAAACTTCGCCAGCCTTGGCGACTGCTTTGGCACCGCTGGCCGCGTCCCTGGCCGGCACCAAAACCTCCAACGGCAGGCCATGAACTCGTGCCGCCCTTGCCGCCAATTCAAGGACGCGACCGCCGCGTTCGCCGTTTTCAAATATAGCCAGAATTGAATTCGTGGGCGCGCCCCGGTTTTGGCGTGCGGGCCGCGACTTTAGAGTGGGAAAAAAAGGTGAGGCGAGCACGCTGCAAACCAATTCCTCGGTCTTGGCGGCTTCCCTCAACGCCTGGTCCATGCTGGCGCGGCGTACTTCAAAGGTCCAGGACAGTGACAATGCCTGGGCCAGGCGCGCCACTTCCTCTTTTGCCGCATTGGCACTGCGGCGCATCTGACGCTCCATCTCGACCCGGCTGGTGGATTTGCCCGTGCCACTTGCCAGGCTAATTTCGTGGCCGGGCAGTTCACTCATTCGCAGCAGGTTTATGTCTTCCAGGAATAGTCCGGCAAGTTCGACCCGTAGTTCACCGGCCAATACTGCGGCCCGGCGCAGACCGGCCAGACTTTCCGCATTGCAGTCCATGGCGACGAGAAGTCGGCGGCGTCGGCCTGTGGTAGGTTTCAGGGTCATGGGTTGCCCTCTGCATCATCCTTGCCGGAGTCTTTGCCATTGGCCTTGCCATTCGGTTTGGCGCGGGCAAATTGCCGTCGTAGGGCGGCCAGCTTATGAACCCTGTCCTGCACCAATCTGTTGATGCTGTTGGCGGGATAGCGCCCGTTGCGGCCCAATTTGCCGGCTTTCCGACCCGTCAGAACCTCAATGCCCTGGTCAATAGTGGCAATGGCATGGACTGTGAACCGGCCCGCGCCGACCGCCTCGACAACGTCGTCCCGCAGCATCAGGTGTTCCACGTTGGATTTCGGGATCAAAACCCCCTGCCGACCCGTCAGCCCCCGGGCCTGACATAGATCGAAAAAGCCCTCTATCTTCTCATTCACGCCACCGATGGCTTGCACTTCACCATGTTGATTGACGGATCCGGTAACCGCAAAGCCTTGTTCTATGGGTATATCTGACAGCGCTGAAAGCAGAACATACAGTTCGGTGGAGGAGGCAGAATCTCCATCAACACCGCCATATGACTGTTCAAAAACCAGACTGGCGGAAAGGGAGAGAGGATGATCGGCTGCATAGCGGGCACCAAGAAAGGCGGATAAGATCAAGACGCCTTTGGAATGCAATGGCCCACCCAAATCAACACGACGCTCTATATCAACCACCTCACCATTGCCCATACGCACCCGGGCGGTAATGCGGCTGGGTTTGCCAAAGGCATGATTGCCCATGTCGTAGACCGCCAAACCATTGATTTGGCCAACTTTTGCCCCGTCCGTATCGATTAGAATGGTTTCCCGGACGATCATCTCCCGCATGCGGTGGGGGATCCGGTCTACCCGCCGTACCTGGGCATCGAGCGCGGATTGAATATCCGATGCCGTGATAATCCGGTGTTTTTCCAACTGGGCGCAATAGTCGGCTTCTTTCAGCAGGTCGGAAATATTGCCCACCTGCAACGATATCTTCTTTATGTCGCCCGCCATGCGGGTTGCCTGGTCCACCACTTTCGCCACGGCACCGCGATCCAACGGGCGCAGATCATGATGCCGGGCAACTGTTGCAACCAACCTGGCAAATTGCGTCAGGCTGCCGGTGCGATCCATGTCTTCATCAAAATCCACCGCCACCTTGAAGAGAGCTTCAAAGTCCGGGTCATGTTGACACAACAGGTAATAGACCTGCCGCTCACCGATCAACACGATCTTTATATCCAGGGGAATTGCTTCGGGTTCCAGCGATACGGTGCTGATCAAGGATAACATTTCGCCAGGAGACTCAATATTGATGCAGCCGCTGCGCAGCACCCGTTTTAAGGCTTCCCAGGCATAGGGCTGTTGCAGCAACCGCATGGCGTCAATGATCAGATAACCGCCATTGGCTCGATGCAGGGAACCGGGCTTGATAAGGCTGAAATCCGTCAGCAGCGCGCCCATTTCGGACTGATGCTCAACCCGTCCGATCAGGTTGGCATAGCTGGGGGCTTCCTCGGCAAAGACCGGCGCGCCCTGGGCATGACCATCGCCGACCATGACATTCACGGAATATCGTCGCTGCGCAAACGCCTGGCGAATTGCCGTCGACTGGCCTGCCATCCCGGCCATCCCGCCACCAGCTGCCATCCCCGCCATCATTTGCGGTGCCGGGTTCATAGGGTCCGCCTGGGCCGCCTCGCCAGGCAGAAACAGATCCACATGCTCGCCAATATCCCGTTCCACGGCGGCAATATAATCCAGCGCTGGTTTCAATCCGGCATAGTTCGCGCGCAACCGGGTGATCAACTGGGAATAGGCTACACCGGTAATCTCCTGGTTCAGCTCCCGTATCCGCCGTCGTCTTTCCCGCTCCCAATCAGGCAATTGCTGCACCGCCCCCTGCAGGCGGGCTTGCAGTTCCTCTATATCGGCCTCAATTTTCTTCCGTGCCAGGGGGGTCAGTTTCTGAAATTCTTCCGGCGGCATGACTTCGTTGCCTTTGGCAGGTGCCAGGGCCAACCCCATGGGCGTGCGGACAAGGGCCAACTCGCGCTTGTTGGCTTCCTCCTGCACAGCACCGAAGGCTGCCTCCTGACGCTCCTGAAAGTCATCCTGGATTGCCTGCCGCCTGGTCTTGTATTCATCTGTCTGGAAGGCAGCCGGGATCGCGATCAACAATTCCTCGATCAAAAGCTCCATATCCCGGCGCAGGGCGACGGCCCGTCCGTGGGGCAGGCGCAAGGCAATGGGTTTATGGGCGGCTTCAAAATTGTTTACATAGGCCCAGTCGTCCGCCGGGTCCCTTGTTGCTGCCTGGCGTTCCAGATAGCGGCGAACAACCGTATGCCGTCCCGTGGCACGCGGGCCCAGGACGAAAAGATTATAACCCTTTTGTTCAATGCCGATGCCGAAGGATAATGCTTCCACGGCGCGGGGTTGGCCTAGGACGGCTTCCAGATCCGGTAGATCGGACGTGGTATTGAAGCGGAATGATTTTGGATCGCAACGCCGGCTAACCTGATTTGCCCTTAGTGGCTTGATCGCCATGCCATTCACCCTTCTTTCGGTTCAGAAATACAAACAGGTCCAGGAAATTCACCTGATACGCATTATCTAATTGCGCCTATTTGCGCTTAATTGAGCGGTCGGTTTTCGCGGTAGATGAGCCAGTAGACCCCTCCGACCAACACGCCGCCGCCGATCACATTGCCGCAGGTGACAACCAGCAAATTCATGCCATAACCCGCCGCATTGATGACCTCCGACCCTGCCAGCCAGCCTGCTGGTATAAGATACATATTCGCCACCGAATGCTCAAAACCCAAGGCGACAAAGGCCGATACCGGGAAAACTATGGCAACGATCTTACTTACCACGGAACGGGCGGCAAAGCATAACCAGACGGCCAGGCAAACCAGGACATTGCAAAGAATACCACGCACGAACGCTTCCATCGGCGCCAATGCCATCTTGCCCTCGGCCACCCGCATGGCTGTTGCCCCGACTGCACCGTCGGACAGGTTATGGATGCCGGACCAATGCACCGCCAGGGCCATGATTGAGGCCCCGAGGAAATTTCCCAGATACACCAAAACCCAGTTTCGCAGCAGGCTGGCGGTTTTAATCTTCCGGTCGCACCAGGCAAAAACGATCAAGCTGTTGCCGGTAAATAATTCCGCACCGCCAATAATGACCAGGACCAGGCCCAAAGAAAATGCCATGCCGCCCAGCAACCGCTCCGGCCCAAAGCCCAAACCGCTGTTGGTAATCACGACTTCGTAAAATACGGCCCCAAGAGCGATAAAGGCACCGGCAAGTACCCCAAGCAGCAGGGTTGGCATGGTGCCAAGGTGGGCTTTGGCAACGCCCGACGTCTCAACCCGCCGCGCGATTTCCCGCGGTGCATATGCGTCAACGTTGTTCGTGTCCGTCACAATTTTCTCATCCGATAAATTGACACCTTTGTACTGTCTATCTGGTAGCTAATTATCGCCGACTATGCCCCGATAAAATTTGATGTAACTCAATTTTCGGAAACTTAAAGCCTGTGGTCTTTTGCGTCCTGGATCGCCTGCCAAACCCGTTGTGGTGTTGCGGGCATAGCCACATGTTTAACGCCGAATTCAGACAAAGCATCTACAATGGCGTTGATCAACAGGCCCAGGGCCGGCGTCGTGCCGCCCTCTCCTCCCGGTCGAATACCATGAGGGTGGGAGCTTGCGGGAACTTCCATGATTACGGTCTTGAGGTTGGGAATGGTAAAGGCCCGCGGCATCGCATAGTCCATGAACGAGCCGGACAAAAGCTGTGCGCTGTCGGGGTCGTAGTGGATCTCCTCCAGTAAAGCCTGCCCCACACCTTGCATCACCGCGCCGTGGGCCTGGCCGTGCAGGATAGCTGGGTTGACCGCCAATCCAACGTCATCAACCCCTGTCCAGGCGACAATATCCACATGCCCGGTGTCGGGGTCGACTTCGACCTCACAGACATGGCTGCCATAGGGATAGCCACCGGCACGATTGGTGATATCACCGGCACCCTCAAGTCCGCCGCGAAGTTTATCAGGCAGGCTATCCAGGGTCGCGGCGGCCTTGGCGACAGCCCATAGATCGACACTGCCTCCGCCCGGGGCGGCAAAGGCGCCATCCTCGAAGACGATATCCGCAAGCGGAGCCTGCAATATATGCGCCGCGATGGCTTTCCCATTGGCCAGTAATTCTTCAACTGCTTCTCCAAGGGCGATGGAAACGAGGCGCATGGAGCGGCCTGAGTGGGAGCCGCCGCCGACTGAAACCCGGTCGGTATCGTTGGCGATGTAACGCACTTTCTCGAACGGGATCTGCAGCCAATCGCTAAGCAGCTGGGGAAAGGAGGTTTCATGGCCCTGCCCACTACTCATGGTGCCGACGACCAATTCGATGAAACCGTCGTCGCAGACCTTCAATTCGGCTCGTTCCCGGGGGATGCCGGAGGTAATCTCGATATAATTCGCAACACCGACGCCCCGGCAAAGCCCGCGTTCGGCAGAGGCTGCCCGTCGGGCTGTAAAACCATTCCAATCAGCCTCGTCCAAGGCGGTGTCCATGGCCGTCTCATATTCCCCGCTGTCATAAGTTGCCCCGACCGCGTTGGTATATGGCATGGCTGTACTTGGGATCAGATTGCGGCGGCGCAGCTTCACCCGATCAAAGCCGTGGGCATCCGCTGCCAGATCAATCAGACGTTCGATCATATAAATCGCCTCGGGTCGTCCCGCACTGCGATAGACAGCCGTGGGTGCCGTGTTGGTTAGAACCGCATGTCCCTTGAAGTGGACGTGGGGGATACGATAGACGCTTTGCATCATCGACAGCCCCTTGCGAAGGGGCCAGAAAAACACCGTGTAGGCACCAAGGTTCATGGTGTTGACGCCACGCAGGCCGAGAAAATTACCGTCTTCATCCAGGGCCAGCTCGGCCACGGAAGCCAAATCACGGGCCTGATAATCGCTTAGGAAGCATTCCTGCCGGGTGGCGGTCCATTTAACGGCACGCCCGACGCGTTTTGCGGCCCACGGCATCAGGGCATATTCCGGGAAGAAGGCATTGCGGGTGCCGAAATTGCCGCCCATGTCGCCAAAGACGGCGCGGCAATTTTCCATCGGAACCCCCAATGTCACCGCCAGCCGCTCCCGGCTGCGCACAACCCCGGCGCCGGAGCCCGTACGCAGGGTATAGCGGCCATCTGTTGGATCATATTCGCCGACGACTGCACGAGGTTCCATGGGGCTGCCGGTGACTCGGTGGATCCAGCCGTCAAATTTGACAATGTGGGCGGCATTGGCAAAGGCGCGTTCGGTGGCCTCTTCATCTCCAACATCGCAGGTCAGGGCCAGATTCTCGGAACAGGCGGGCCAAACCAAAGGTGCGCCAGGTGCCATTGCCGCCCGTGCATGGACGACCGCCGGCAAAACATCATAGTCCACATCGACCAATTCAGCGGCGTCGTTGGCGGCTGCCACCGTCTCTGCCACCACCATTGCAACCGCTTCACCCACATAGCGAACTGTATCCAGCGGTAGGGCCGTATTCTCGGTCACATAGACATCGAAATCAGGCGGCAGGCGCAAGGTTGCATCAGGTGGTCCGACCCAATCGGGATTATGGGGGATGGGTCCCAGCCCGTCGACGGCGGCATCGGCCCCAGTCAGAACAGCGATGACGCCTGGTAAGGCCATAGCCTGTGAAATATCGATGGCGCGGATTTTCGCATGCGGGTAGGGGGAGCGGACCATAACGGCGTGACAATGCCCGGCAGGGGAAATATCGGCTGAAAACTGACCCTGGCCCATAAGCAGCCTGGGGTCTTCGATCCTTGGAAGGGACGCGCCAATTACGCCGGCGCGGGTTGTGCCCAGTACTGACAATTTTTTCTCTTTCTTCCACTCGGCACGACCAGCTTCGCGCGTTAGAATTCAAACATTGATAGCGCCGCCAAGCAAGGCGGCTTGCATATGGTTGCTGCAAAAGGATGATCGTTCAGCCATGACAAAGAACATAAGCGAACAAATCGCCGCATTTGCCGCACAAACGGCGTGGGCGGATATTCCCGCCGATGTGCGCCATGAAGCCAAGCGCTCGCTATTGAACTATTTCGCAACGGCAATCGCCGGCAGCAACGAAATTGGCATGAAGAAAAGCCTTTCGGTGCTGGCACCATTTGCGGCGACTGGCGCGTGCAAAATTATTGGTCGTGCCGAGCAGGTGGATATGGCGTTTGCCGCCTACTTAAACGGGGTCAGCGCCAATATTTACGACTTTGATGATACCCATCAGGAAACGGTGATCCATCCAACAGCACCCATTGCACCGGCTGTCTTTGCCCATGCTGAGGTGCGGCCATGTGACGGCAAGGCGCTGTTAAAGGCCTTCATCATCGGGGGTGAGATTGAGTGTCGGATTGGTAATGCGGTCTCTCCCTCCCATTATGCCCGTGGCTGGCACATTACCGCGACCTGCGGTGTGTTTGGGGCTTCCGCCGCTATTGCGGGAATGCTGGACCTTAGCGAGGAACAGCATGTCTGGGCCCTTGGCAATGCGGCGGCGTATACCTCCGGTCTGGTGGAAAACCTGGGCACTATGTCGAAAAGTATCAGCGTCGGCAATGCCGCCCGGAACGGCATACTATCGGCTTTGCTGGCCCAGGCAGGTTTTTCCGGCCCGACTGACCCGTTAGGGGGCGTGCGCGGCTTTTTGAACGTTTATTCCGATCTACCATCGCTCAATCGAATGACCGATGGCCTGGGCGAGGTTTGGGAGATTGCCAAGAACACTTACAAACCTTATCCGGGCGGAATTGTTATGCATCCCATGATCGAAGGCTGTCTCCGCCTGTATAACGAGGCTGGCCTGCGCGCCGAGGACGTGGTTGAGGTAGAGCTGACCGGCCATCCCCTGTTGCGTGAACGCACGGATCGCCCGGATGTGACAACGGGCCGGTTGTCCCAGATCAGTGCCCAACATACTATTGCCATCGCCCTGCGCCGGGGCAAAGCCGGCCTGACCGAATTCAACGATGACGCGGTTGGGGAAACCCTGCGCGACGGCATCCGGCCGAAGGTGAGATTTATCGATGATGATAGCCGCGACATCGCCAACGTCCATATGCGCGTGCTGACACGCCAGGGACCGGCCCATGAAATCGAGATTACAGCGGCCAAGGGCGGGCCGGATAACCCCATGACTGACAGGGAGTTGGAGGATAAGCTAGCCGAACTTGCCGAATTTCGTGGTTTCAAGCGGGATGTTCAGGCCATTGCGGATGCTGTCTGGGCCTTGGATACTGCCGAAGATGCGTCTGCCGTCATGCGTCTGACCAATCTGCCCAGCTGATAGGAAACAGCACATGCCAATCGGAACAAAATATTTCTTTGTCGTCAGTATGGACGTTGCGGCGGAGAAGGAGGATCTGTTCAATGAGGTTTATGAGGTTGAGCATGTACCCTATCTTACCGCTGTACCGGGTGTCCTTGGTGCGACCCGTTCGACCAGAGAGCCTTTGCGCATGATGCTGGCGGGAGAAGAGCGGACCATGGATCCAGGCGACGAACCGAAATACAGTGTCATCTACGAAATTGAGAGCCCGGAAGTTTTGTTGAGTGCGGCCTGGGCCGAAGCGGGTGAGCGTGGCCGTTGGCCGACGGAGGTTCGCCCCTTTACCAGCAATCGACGGCATATCCTGCGCCAGGTCATCCCATCGGGGAACACGGCATAAAATTGGAGGGATTGGTAGATGAGGGGTCTATTGGCGGTGGTGTTCGATTATTCGAACGCCCATGAAGACGAATTTCATGATTGGTATGATTTGGAGCATGTGCCGGAGCGGGAGGCAGTGCCGGGTTTCGGTGCCTGCGAACGCTGGATTGATGTCGAAGAGTCTAAGACGGCCGTCGCCACTTATGATCTCGATAGCCTCGATGTGCTGCGGGGTGCGGACTACAAAGCCATCGCATACGATAATTTGTCCGCCTGGTCTATGCGGGTGGCCGGGATGAGCACGCGGCTGCTACGATTTGAGGGCAGCCAGATCACGCCGGGGGATGAAGCCGCGCCCGACGCTGCGGGCGGTCTGTTGCTTAACGCCATGAATGTCACGGCGGAGGCGGAGGACGATTTCAACGCCTGGTACGATGAAGAACATTTACCAGCTTTGTTGGCCGTGCCCGGTACCCTGTCGGCCCGGCGCTATCGGGCCGGTGTGGACGCTGAGGGAACCCATCGTTATGTGGCGATCTATCATCTGACGGCACCAGAAGTCACCCAAAGCGAGGCCTGGAAAACGGCTGTCGACACACCTTGGTCCGCGCAAGTACGGCCGCATTTTCGGGACCGAATGCGAATCCTAAGCCGACGTTACAGCCGCGCTGTTTGACCCGCTATTTGACCCAGGCCTACACGGGCCATAGTCTTGCCCTCAAATTTGTATGGAGAGAAGCTTATGTTAGAGACATTGCAACTGGGAAAAAGCGGGCTCAGTGTGCCGCGCCTGTGTTTGGGTACGATGAATTTTGGTGAGCCTGGCCGCGGCCATCAGGGTGATTGGACGCTTACGCTTGATGAGGCCCGGCCTATTTTCCAAGCCGCGATCGATCATGGCCTGTTTTATTTCGATTGCGCCAATATCTATGGTTTGGGTGCCTGCGAACGGGTGGTGGGACAGCTTTTGCGGGAGCTGTTGCCCCGTGACGAATATGTCCTGACCACCAAGGTGTCCGCCCCCATGGGCAAGAACCCCAATCAAGGTGGTCTGTCCCGCAAACATATTATGGAGAGCGTGGATGCCTCCCTCCAACGCATGGGCCTGGATTATGTGGATCAGCTGATCATCCATCGCCATCCCCACGGCCGTCTTGGTTCGCCAATGGCACCGATTGAGGAAACTATGGAGGCGCTGCACGATGTGGTGAAGGCGGGCAAGGCGCTTTACCTTGGTGGTTCCTCGATGTTTGCCTGGCAGTTTGTTGAGCTGCAGATGACGGCGGAGCGGCATGGCTGGACGAAGTTCATCTCCATGCAGAACCATTACAATCTGATCTATCGCGAAGAAGAGCGGGAGATGAACCCATATTGTGCCGCCACCGGCGTGGCACTGACGCCTTGGTCTCCTTTGGCGCGGGGCATTTTGACGGGTGCCTACAAGGGCAGTCTTGATGCAGGTAGTACCGCGCGCTCCCAAGGGGCGGATCGTAAGCGTACGGAAGGGCTGTATCTGGGCGAGATGGACTTCCCCATCGCCGCGCGGGTGGTTGAGGTGGCGGAAAAGCTGGGACACGCACCGGCACAGATCGCCGTGGCCTGGCTGTTAAGCAAGGGGGAGGTGACCGCACCTGTTGTTGGCGTTTCAAAGATCAGCCAGCTTGACCAGCTGGTAGCGGCGACCGAGATCACTTTGGCAGCGGAAGACATCGCTTATTTGGAGGAGCTGTACCAACCAGTGGAAAACCTGCTCAGCTTTGGCAGCTCATAAGGCGCGAAATGACTTTGGGGACATGATCAAATGAACAGTTCGAAAAAACCGGTCGCCGTCATTATCGGGGCCACATCCAAATGGCAGTCCGATGGCCGCAATACAAAGCTGGCCCATGGCACGGAATTGGACGACCAGGACCTGCCCGTCGGCATGCGTTGGGGGATCGGCGGCGCGGTGGCGCAGAAATTCGCCCAGGAAGGCTATTTCGTCGTCATGACAACACGCACGGCGGCGAATGCCGCGGCCCTGGAAGCTGCTATTAAGGACCAGGGTGGCGACGGCATGGTTGTCGAATTAGACCTGGTCTCTGAATCCTCCATATCGACTGCGTTCGAGACGATCCGGCGGAAGGCCGGTGCGCCGGAGATTCTGGTCTATAACGCCGGGTATCTGGAGGGGCGTGATCTGCCCCCTGGAAAGGAGCTGTTGGAACATATCCCCATCGAAATGTTCGACACCGCCCAGCATATTGCCAGCCGGGGACCGTTTCTGGTGGCCAAGGAAGTATTGCCTACGATGCGGGAAAAGGGGGAGGGGTCCTTCCTGATTTCCAACAACAATTTTTCCCTGCGCGGACGCCAACGCAAAACCGGCGAGTCCCTCTATTACCCACGGGTCATGATGCGCACCCTGGCCCAGGTGTTGACGGAAGAATATTCCGAACACGGGGTGCATGTGGCCAATGTGGTGATCGATGGCCTGATCGATTCCCCTGGCACCCGGGCCCTGCCAAAGGCGCAGGAGAACCCGGATATCGTGATGAACCCCATAAAGATTGCCGAGGCGTTCTACTATCTGCACACCCAGGATAGGTCCTGCTGGACCCACGAACTCCAGCTCACGCCGTTTCCCACCAACCCGGCCTTCTAGTCAGGATAATCTTGAATGCAAATCGTTGACGCGCAAGTCCATCTTTGGGGCACAGGTTTGCCCAGCAACATGTCTCATTGGCAAATAACATCCTTCACGCCTGAAGATGCCATTGGGTTGATGGATGAGGCCGGTGTCCAGGGGGCGGTGATCCATCCGCCCGGTTGGGATCCACGCTCTACTGAAATGGCCCTGGAAGCGGTGCAAAACTATCCCGGCCGCTTTGCGATTATGGGTTCGGTGCCTCTCGATCAACCGGCCTCCCGCGATCTCATAGCGGATTGGCGAAAGCAGCCCGGCATGCTGGGCTTGCGATATCTGTTTCTAAATGATCCGGCCCGGCAATGGCTGCACGATGGCACCTTGGATTGGCTTTGGGCGGCAGCGGAAGATGCGGGCGTTCCTATTGCGGCCCTGGCGACGAATTGTCTGCCCGCCCTTGGCAAGATTGCCGAACGCCATCCCGGACTTCGCTTGACCATCGATCATATGGGTGGCCGGGGGGGCACTACGCCCCTTAAGGACCATGAGGCCATGACCCATATGCCGGAGCTTCTGGCCCTGGCGAAATACCCCAACGTGGCGGTCAAGGCGACAGGGGCACCGGGCTATTCCAGCGAGGCCTATCCATTTCCGATCATGCATGACTATTTGCACCAGATTTATGATGCCTTCGGGCCGCAGCGTATGTTCTGGGGCACCGATATCTCCAAGATGCCCTGTTCATGGCTTGAATGTGTTGAGATGTTTACGGAGCAGTTGCCCTGGCTGAACGATCAGGACAAGCGTCTGATCATGGGAGATGCCCTTTGCGACTGGTGGGGCTGGGACCGGACCGCCTGATATGGAAAGTCTTGAGGTATTAAGTTTGCTGCGGATTACTGCTGAAGAACGGGCCATGATCCAGGCGGTCGATCCGGCGATTAAACTGACCGATGCCGGTGGCTGGTTTGACGGTGAAATTCGTGAAACCTGGCCCCCTTTCACATCTGAACGCTATTTGCCGCCTGACGCCAATGGCGCGGGCAGCCAGGAGGAACGCGACAATCTGCTGGCGGAGGCCGAGGTCATCCTGGGCGGCTGGCCCTTTCTTCTGGATCTGCGCGCCAGGGCAAAAAAGCTGAAATGGTTTCACCAGCGCCCTGCTGGTGCCTCCAATTTGCTGCGTGGTGATCTGTGGGGCAGTGACGTTGTGGTGACGACGTCACGTGGTTCGGGCAATACCCTGGCCATGGCCGAATACACTGTCGCCGGCATATTGCATTTCGCCAAGGGCTTGCCCCAGGCCGCTGTCGATCGGGAAGCCGGGCATTTCGATCACCGGGCCTACCGCCCACTTCAGATCCACGGCAAAACTGCCCTTGTCGTCGGGGCGGGGGGCATTGGGCAGGACGTGGGTAGATTGTGTGCCGCACTTGGCATGCGTGTTGTTGGCACGCGCGGTACCCCGCAGGGCGATGCGCCGCTGCCTGAGGGATTTTCATTCATCGGTGGTCCGGGCGATCTTGACGACCTTTTGCCGGAGGCCGATTTCGTCGCGATCTGCTGTCAATGGACGCCGCAGACGACGGACCTTTTCAACCGTGAACGCTTTGCCCTGATGAAACCGGGTTCCGTGCTGGTTAACGTCGCCCGTGGTGAGATTGTGGATGAGAGCGCTTTGGTCGAGGCGCTGCAACGCAATCATCTTCGCGGCGTCGCCTTTGATGTCTACGTGGGTGAGTTTGAGACCCCGCCAATTGAACAGCTATGGTCGGACCCTCGGGTACTGATTACGCCCCATATCTCAGCCGCCAGCGATGAGCACCGGCATCGCGCGGTCGAAATATTTTGCCAGAACCTAGCCGCCTACCTTGCCGGACAGCCCCTCAGCAATGTTATTGATTGGGAGCGGGGCTACTAGCGCGCTTCCGGGCAATTCTGACCCATTTGATGGCATCCACAAGTCATTCGGGTAGGCGCGTCGCGTAGCGCGATGTGGTTCATCGGGCAAGCGGCGTAACGCATCCGAATGGCTCGTGGGTGCCACCGGAGGCCGCCTTGCCAAGCCCTGTGGCGGCGTTGCGGTCCTTGGGAGATGCCCCCACATCGCCCAGCGTACCGCGCCTACCCACAGGGCTTGGTAAGGCGGTCAAATGGGTCGCAATTGCCCGGAAGCGCGCTAATCACCACTCACAATGATTTTGACTAATTCATCTGGCGCACTCAGCATGGGATAGTGGCCGGTGTCAATTTCGTGCCAGCTGGCACCTAAGGTTTCGGCACAGCGCCGCTGATGGGCCTCGCCGGGGTTGGGGGCCTGGCGGCAATAGATGACGGTGGCTTTCCAGTCTTGCGACCAGAAGCTATCAAGTGCGACTGGCGATTTGTGAACCGCAATGGGGTGCAAGCTGCAGCGTTCCACTGCCCAGGCCCGCATTTCCGGGCCCAAACTGGCAAACAATCGCCCCTCTGCATCTTCGCGGGATGGCCCCAAAGCCAGATCGGTGATGATCGATGATGGTCGGGTAACGATATCCGAGACTTTTTCGCCGTTCTGCAGGGCCAAGGCATCGGCAAAGACCAATCGGCTGATCCGCTCCCGCGCGCTCTCCGCCACCTTCGCCATGACCATGCCGCCGCTTGATGTGGCGACGAGAACAACATCGTTGAGGTTTTCGTAGAACAACAGTTGCACGACTTCAGCCGCCTGGGTTTCGACCGTAATGCCTGCGCGCAGGCTACCGGCACGATCGGCACAGCCATCCAGGCTCGGGGCATAGACCAGATGGCCCTGCGCGCGCAGGCGCTCGGCGACCGGCTGCCAGATCCAACCACCCTGATAAGAGCCATGTAAGAGTACGAACGTTGTCATTTTAATTCTCCGTAGAACTGTCCCCGAAACCCTAAATGAGTAGAATCTTGCGAAAATGGTCATTTTTCGACAGAATGACGCATCCCCTGTGAACCCAGGTTATAGGTTCACCTTCCAATGTCAAAAGTTCCTAGTGAGGTTGCCAGCATGTCCGCCAATTCAAAATCCGAAAATAATCGCACCCCAGACGTGGATGTCGCCTTTGA
Organism: Rhodospirillaceae bacterium; assembly: GCA_018660265.1. Taxonomy (GTDB): domain Bacteria; phylum Pseudomonadota; class Alphaproteobacteria. The sequence continues at coordinate 37,200 of JABJKS010000009.1, forward strand.
CGCCGTGGTTGTCGGCGCAGGGTTTGCCGGCATGTATATGCTGCACCGCCTGCGTGGTATGGGCCTGACGGCGCGGGTCTATGAAGCGGGCGACGGTGTTGGTGGTACCTGGTACTGGAACCGCTATCCCGGCGCACGCTGCGACATTATGAGCATGCAATATTCCTATTCCTTCTCAGAGGAATTGGATCAGGAATGGAATTGGACGGAAAAATATTCGCCGCAACCTGATATTCTGGATTATGCAAACCATGTGGCTGATCGCTTTGATCTGCGCAAGGATATCCAGTTTGAAACCCGAGTGACGGCGGCGACCTTTGATGAAACAGCCAAGCGTTGGCTGGTCGAAACGGACCAGGGGGATCAGATCAGCGCCCAGTTCTGCATTATGGCGGTGGGTTGTCTGTCGACCGCGAACCTGCCGCCTTTTGAAGGCCTGGATGATTTCCATGGTCCGGTCTATCACACCGGCCATTGGCCCCATGAAGATGTGGATTTTACCGGCAAACGGGTTGCCGTCATTGGTACCGGTTCCTCGGCCATTCAATCCATTCCCGTTATCGCGGAACAGGCCTCGGAATTGACTGTCTTCCAGCGTACGCCGAACTATTCCGTCCCCGCCTGGAACGAGAAAATGGACCCGGAGGTGGAGCGGGAGATCAAGGCCGGGTATCCGGAGTTGCGGAAAAAAATGCGGGCGCGCCCGACCGGGTTCTATTTTGAATTCAACGCACAACCGGCTTTGGAAGCAACAGAGGAAGAGCGGGAGGCCCAGTACGAGACATTTTGGGCCAGGGGCGGTCTGCCGTTTCTTGGCTCCTACGGTGATCTGTTGTTTGAGAGAGACGCCAACGACACCATCGCTGAATTCGGACGCCGTAAAATTCGCGAGATCGTGAAAGACCCCGCGACGGCGGAGTTGTTATGCCCCAGTGATATTTTTGGCGGCAAGCGTCTGTGTGTCGATAGTGGCTATTTTGAGACTTATAATCTGCCGCATGTTTCGTTGGTCGATGTCTCGGAAAAGCCTATTGAACGCTTCACCAAACAGGGCATCGTGGCCAACGGCACCGAATATCCTGTTGATGCGGTGGTCTGTGCCACGGGTTTTGCGGCTATGACCGGGTCATTCGACAATATCAAGATTTCGGGCCGGGACGGCCTGGCCTTAACCAAGAAGTGGGAAGCCGGGCCCCGGACCTATCTGGGCCTGTCGTCAGCGGGCTTTCCCAATCTGTTCATGATCACCGGGCCTGGCAGCCCCTCCGTCCTGGCCAGTATGATCCAGGCGATTGAGCAGCATGTGGACTGGATGGCCGATTGCATCGGTCATATGCGTGATATTGGGGCCCAGACCATCGAGGCGAAGGTGAACTATGAAGACGATTGGGTGGAGCATGTGAACGAGGTGGCGAAAATCTCCCTGCGGTCCACTTCCTCCTCCTGGTATCTTGGTGCCAATATGCCAGGCCGGCCACGGGTCTTTATGCCCTATATTGGCGGCTTTCCCATCTATGTGGACAAATGCAATCAGGTCATGACCAAGGGTTTTGAAGGCTTTGTCCTCGACGGCACTAAAAACAGTGACGAGGAACCAAAGTATCGCCTGACCGAACGCTGGCGTGTGCCCGTGGATATGGACGTCATATCGCCTGCCGCAATCGCTGCCAAACGTGTGCCTATCGTCTGAATTGAGGGGAATTGAAATGCTAAAAATTCATCGGGCTGAAGACCGACCGACGAAAAAGGCATCGGCGGATATGTTTACCGGCGATGTTTTTCAGGATGCAGTTCTGGTGGGGGAGGCCCCCTCGCGCATGCGGGCCACCAACGTCACCTTCAATCCAGGCGCGCGGACGGCCTGGCATCAGCATCCTGTGGGTCAGACCCTGTGGGCGGTGGCGGGCGTCGGGCGTGTTCAGGTTGAAGGCGGCGCTGTGCAGGAGCTGCGCCCCGGCGACACGGCGATCATCCCGCCCAACGCCCGCCATTGGCATGGCGCGGCACCGGACAGGATTTTTACCCATCTCGCCATGTCGGAAATTGGCGAAGACGGCGGCGGCACGGAATGGTTCGAAAAAGTCAGCGACGCCGACTATTCGTAATAATTATTCCGATTAATCCGGAAGCTTCGTTGATTGCCAGGCCACCATGCGCCGGGCACCGTTCTAATTCAGAGTCCGCACTTCATCCGCAAGCAGACATTCGATGAAAAGGCAAATGAGTCCGCTATGTGCCACGAACGGACTGTTAGAGTTTCCTAATGCATTGCACCTAGATGCCGGCGGGCAGAGGCCGTCCATAGCATCAAAACGCGACCTTAGGCGGCCAAAATCAAAGTGCCCTAGTTGGTGTCAGGGATATCGCAAGAAATAATGCGTTGCAGGCTGGTAAATTATTTGGAGCACAAGGCAAAGGCCGCCGGCGACAGGCTCGAAAAATTGGCGGCGGGTTCGCATCGTATTGGAATGGCTGGAAGTATTGGCCTATGCCCCCTTGTAAGATCAATGCTGTATTCTAATTGTAAGCGTCTCCAATCCTGGCGAATAGCTAACGCACGACTTCGCCGCGGAACGGGTGATTGGCGAATGGGTCTACTTTTGCGACACCGAACACCCGCATTTATCCTTTGACTTTCAAGCACCGCACGAGGCCTACTGGCGTGAGTGACCCGTGGATATGATGGACAAGGCCGGTACCTTAACCACATATCCACAAGCCCAACGGCGACGAGAAGAGATCGACGGAATATACCGCAAGGAGGAATACAATGCGCCGGGGTATTAGGGTTGTATTTCTTGCGGCGACAATACTTGCCGTGGCGGCGTGCGTGAGCGCTGGCTTGAGATTTCCAAGTGCCAAGATATATCCAAGCGATACCGACACAAAGAATATCCATGGCCTTCTTTTCAAACCGGACAATCCCGGCCCCTCTTCTCCTGCGGTCGTATTGCTTCATCACTGTGGCGGCATGACAGGACTGGTTACAGAGGACTGGCCAAGCTATTTATCAAGCCTGGGTTACGTCGTGTTGACCATCGACAGCTACGGGTCGCGAGGGGTTCAACGGTGCACCCGAAAAAACTACTTCCAAACCCGGACGAACATGGTCAAGGACGCATACGGAGCGCTGGAGGCACTTGCGAAGCTACCGTATGTGGATGGCAACCGGGTCGCGGTGATCGGGTTTTCCGAGGGCGCAAATGCAATAAATCAAAGAATAATTGCGTTCGAACTTGATCGCAAAGAAGAGCTTCAATTCAAAGCCGCAATCTCGTTTTATGGCAGGTGCAACAATATGCTTTCTTACAGCAAGGATGACATGCCTTTGCTGCAAATCATTCCGGAACTGGACGTGCAACGTGCCAGCACATGCATCATGGCTGGCAAGAGGACTGACATGGAATATCTGCTGCTGATGGGAGCCTACCACTCGTTCGACGATATTAGAAGCAGCGGTAGAATCGATTCATGGGGCAATCAGATGTTGTACGACACCGCGGCAACGGACAAAGCGCGGGAGGCAACAAAAATCTTCCTGGCCAGGCACCTGAAAAAATAGCGGCATCGTCGCCATGGAGCCGCAGTTTTACAGCCTGCTGCTGGACAAGCTCTCACTGGACAAGGAGCATTTCTCGGACCAGATGAACAGACATCGCTGGCCCGAATATGCCGCAGAACTGGCGATAGTTTTCCTGTCGAAAACCCGAGATGAATGGTGCGATATCCTAGAAGGCAGCGACGTCTGTTTCGCGCCGGTGCTGAGTTTGGCGGAAGCGCCCAATCACCCCCCACAATGTCCCCCGGGCGACATTTATCAAACACGACGGTTTCATCCAGGCTGCCCCGAGCCCACGTTTCAGCCGCACGCCTGGGAAAATTCAGTCCGCTTCGCGAGCCTCTGGCACAGACACAAAAGAGGTTCTGGCCGGGTTAGGATACGGCAACGAGGAACTAATTGCGCTGAGCAAAGCAGGTGCTATCGCAATCGATAACCCGTCAATCTGAGGAACCGGTGCGCCAGCGCGCTCCAATCAAACCTGACAGTCGCCGCCGGCAAAACTTTGCCACATACTTTCGAGCCATTCAGATTGGCTTCAGTCGGGCGGCGTGCGTGGAGCGCAGGCCAGCTTGGCCTATGGTACGACTTGAAAGTTTCTACCGTTTGACTGTTCCCACCCACCTCAAGGTCCGCTCCGGGCCAAACTGCGACATAAAGTTTCCCTTTTATAATGCTCGAAGTTGAGGGGTAAGCAGACATGCCCATAGGGTCACGAACACCTGGAGCCGCTCTGGGAATGCAGGTTTAAGGCTGCATTGAGATGGGACAGAGCAATACCGGCATCCGGTATAGTTGACCGTTGATGGGCCTCGTAGAAGCTATGGTCGTCGTCGCGGTGTTCGTCAGGTTAGCGACGCCGACTATTCCGGCCAATAAGCACCTAGTCGGGAATTTTGGTTGATTGCCAGGCAACCATGCGCCAGGTGCCGTTCTGGTTCTGGTATACGTCTGTAAACCGGACGCCGAATTTTTTCGGATCGCCAGCCACAAGCACGCCGATTTGGGCGGCCCCGGTCAAGATGACCACTTCGCCCAAATCCTGCGCCACAACGTCTGACGCCTCGACCGCCGTATAGACCGTCGCACCCGACTCCATGGCTCCAATCAGGCTTTCCTTGGTGTCGAGGCGGGCGGATGAATGGGTATAGATCAAATCCTTGCACAGTAGATTGTTCAGTTTGGCGATATCCTTGTCCGCCATGGCCTGCATGCGTTCTTTGTCCAGGGCAATAATGCGTGCGCCGTTTTCACTCATCGTATGTCTCCTTCAAATGTTTAGGTAATGTCGCTTGGCTTGACCAGGCCCTGCAGGGCCTCGCCATTTGCTAGCCGGGTGAGATTGTCGAAAAACAATTGCTGCCACCGATCGTTAACCCCATCACCGGAAAAGGAAGTGTGCGGTGTGAGGCGAATGTTCGGGTGAGACCACAGAGGGTCGTCCGCGGGAAGGGGTTCCTGGCGGAAGACATCCAGAACGGCAGTGGCCAGGCGATCTTCATCCAGGGCCTTGATTAAGGCGCTGTCAACAATCAGTGCGCCTCGTGCAATGTTGACCAGCAAAGCCCCTTCCTTGATGGCCCCGAAGAAGGCCTCATCGGCGAAATCCCGCGTGTCATTGTTTAGGGAACAGGCCAGGACGATCACATCCGCTTGTGGCAGGAATTTGGGCAGGTCAGCCATGGTGCCTGCGGCATCGACCAGATCAGAGGTTTCCGGCGTTCGGCGCACCACCGCCGTTGTTGCGCCAAAGGCCTTGACCCGCTTGGCGATCTGTTGGCCGATGGGCCCGTAACCGATAATCAGCCAATTCATGCCGGAGAGTTCACGGAATGGTGTCCGCTGCCACAATTTTTTGCCCTGTTGCTCTTTTTGCAGGTCCACCGGCTGCACCAGACTTAAGACCTGGGCCATAACATATTCGGAAATGGCAATTGCCTGGGCGCTGCTGTTGTGGATAGGGATGCCCTTGTCGGCGATCTTTTTGTAATAGGGATTATCAAGGCCGGCGTTGAAAGTTTGAACCAGGCCGACGGATTTGCACGCCAGGACCAATTCGAAGGCCGCCGCCAATGTGCCGCCAATGGATAGATTGGCGCTCAACCAGAAAAAATCGATCTCCATTTCAGAAGGGTCGACCGCGATGCCATCTATTGCGTGCCAACCGTCCTCGTTGAAGGGACGGATAATGATGTCCAAATCCAATGCGTCGAGGCGTTCGTGGATCAGCTCCAGCGTTCGATCAAAAATGGCCACTGTAATGGGCATACGTATCTTTTCCTTCAGGTTCGATGAATTTGGATTTATCCGGTGATGTTTTAGGCAGCTTCCGTCGTGCAGCGCCGTAGTTGCCGCAACTGGCCCAGTTCATAGGCGCGGCCCCGATGCAGGGTGCATTGGTTGTCCCACATGACAACATCATGGTTGGTCCATTCGTGGCGATAGACGAACTGCCGCTGTGTTGCATGCTCCAACAGATCATGCAGCAGCATGCGGGCCTCTGGTGTCCAGATGCCTTGGATCTCCCGCGCATGAATGCCGATGTACAGTGATTTTCGGTTCGATTCCGCAATGGTATGCACCATGGGCCAATGTACGGGGGGCAAATTGTCCAACTCTTCCTGTGAATATCCACCGCCGCCAAGCATATTGCGGGAATGATAGGCCCAGTGTTCGGCGATCAACCCTTCCAGGCGGGCTTTCATATCTTCGTCCAAGGCGTCATAGGCGGCCCGCTGATCGGCGAACTCTGTCTGGCCACCTGTGGCGGGCAGGTTAATACCGCACAGTATGGAATACTTACCAGCCGGATTTTTGAACGAGCTGTCGGCGTGCCAATATTGGTTTGCGATCAATGAGACGTTTCGAATATTTGTGGCGGGCAGAACATTGCCCTCCATATCCACATTGGCCAAATCCATGACATCGACATTTTCCAATCGGCGTTTGCGTTTTGTGTTGAGCAATAGCCCCTTGTCGATGGATCCGAAACGACGGGTAAAGTCACTGTGTTGATCGTCCGTCAGGGGCTGATTTGGGAAAACCAATACGGCGTACTGGGCAATGGCCTGTCCGATCGCCCCTATCGCGTCTTCGCCTAATTCCTGGGCCAGATCAATGTCCGTAATCCTGGCGGCGAAGTCATCATTAATTGCTTCAATTTTCAAAACATTCATTCCCCAAAAGCGTAGACGGATTAGCTCGTGCGCCGTTCACAACGGTGCCAGGTTTCGGCCTCTCCGGGTTCGGAGGACGCAGCCCTATTGTGCCAGACATGCATGGTGTTGTCGTTCTGCTGCAACATCATCACCCTTTGCCCCGCTCCAGCCTCGTCCTTTGGTACCACATAAGCGAAGCCATGGCGGTCATATTCGCCGCGTAGCGTGTTACCCTCCGGTGTGACGATTTCCGGTCCATTGATGGACAAGCCGCGGCCATCCTTGTGGCACCATTCGCCGTCGATCTGATCGGCCTGCGCCATGCCCGGGATCAAGATCGGGCAGGCCAGGGCCAGGGCCAGGACCAGGACCGGGAAAATGCGGGCTATGCTGCGTCGCATCAGATCATCTCCAACCTTAAACGACTTTGTCATTATGCAGGCGGGCGATGTCGTCTTCTCCAATCTGCAAAACATCGCGCAGCACATCATCGGTATGTTCGCCAAGTTCCGGTGGGCGGGTAATCTCTGTTGGTGAGGCGGACAGTTTGATGGGATTGCCCACGGTCTGATAACCACCCCGGCGTCCGTATTCCAAATCAACGATCATCTCACGCGCCTTCAGGTGGGGGTCAGCCAATACCTCGCCCGTATCCTGACAGGCCCCGCATGGCACGCCCGCATCTCCCATGGCTTGCATGATGTCATGCTTGCCTCGTGTCATCGTCCATTCCGTGATGATGCTGTCCAGAGCCTCCCGATTATCCCAACGATCCTCTAATGAGACAAAACGGGGGTCCTCTGTCAGCTCCGGCATACCGAGCACGCCCAAAAACGCGGCCCACATCTGCGGTTGGGCAAAAATAAAGACATAGTCGTTCGGCCCGCCCGGATGGCAGGGATAGGTGGTGCCGGGAACATTGCGGCCCAGCTGGTTGCCCGTGCGCGCCATGGTATAGCCCTGGCGTTGATGGTCGCGCAGGCTGACCCGGCACAGGTTGACCACGGCATCCTGCATGGAGACTTCCACATGCTGGCCAAGGCCGGTGCTATGGCGTTGTTGCAGTGCGGCCAGAATGCCGATCACCATATGCATGCCGGTACCGGAATCGCCAATCGACGGCCAAATATAGGTGGGCGGTCCATCAGGCTCCCCCGTCACACTCATGGCCCCGCCCATGGCCTGGGCGATGGGCTCAAAGCTTTTATAGTCCGCATAGGGGCCATAGGTGCCATAGGTGCCGAAGCCCTTGATTGTGGCATAGATCAGGCCGGGGTTGATTTCCTTCAGCACATCATAGCCGAGGCCAAGGCGATCGAGGGCGCCGGGGGCAAAATTCTCCACCAACACATCCGACTCCGCGATCAGCTGTTTGAACAACTGCTTGCCCTCGTCGGATTTCAAATTCAGGGTCAGGCTGCGTTTGTTGGCATTCAGGATCAGGAAAAACAGGCTGTCGCCATGTTCATCCGCCATATTTCGCCGGGCCACATCGCCGCCCGTCGGTTCCTCCACCTTAATCACATCGGCACCAAGGAAGCCCAGGACCTGTCCGCATGCGGGTCCTGCCTGATTGTGGGTCATGTCCATGACGCGGATGCCGTTCAGTGCGGTACTCATGTCTGCCTATCCTCCAAAATGCCATCTTCGTCTGTCATGGTCTTCTATGCCCAACGGAATAGTGTTTCCGGAATTGTAGCCCTTGCACCGGATGGGCGTCGAGCTAACAATAGACGGGTGCGGATGTAGAAAAGACATCGGGAGTGGGAAACCGTGAGTGAGCAACTAATACCAACGACATTGGTGGGCAGCTACCCGCAACCGGCCTGGCTGGTACACAAGGATATTCTGCTGAGTAAAGGTCCGCCCCGCATCCGCATGCGTGATGTCTGGCGGCCGCCCATGGAATTGCTGGAGGAAGCCCAGGATGACGCCACCTTGACCGCGCTGCACGACCAGGTTCGGGCCGGGATCGACATCGTCTCGGATGGGGAGGTTCGACGGGAGAGTTATTTTAATCACTTTGCCAATGCTCTGGACGGCATTGATGTGGACAATCCGGCGACTGTTCCGGGCCGCACGGGTGTGCCGACCTTGGTGCCCCGCGTGGTTGGCCCCATCCGCCGCAAAACATCGGTGCAGGTGCGCGATGTGGCTTTCCTTCGTGGCCATACGGACAAGGCCATCAAGATCACTATTCCCGGCGCATTCACCATGGCCAAGATGGCTGCGGATGAATACTACGGCGATCAGGAGGCCCTGATCATGGCCTATGCGGATGTCCTGAACGAGGAAGTACGCGAAATGAAGGCGGCGGGGGCGGATGTCATTCAGATCGATGAACCCCACATGCAGGCCCACCCTATCGAATCCAACCGCTACGGCATCGCCGCGATTGACCGCGCCCTGAAAGGTATCGAGGGTACGACGGTGGTGCATCTATGTTTCGGATATGCCTATGTAGTTGCTGACAAGCCGTCGGGTTATTCTTTTCTGCCCGAGTTGGATAAATGTTCCGCCACGACGATTTCAATTGAGGCGGCACAGCCCGGCCTTGATCCGGTCATTTTGGAAAAACTGCCCAGCAAGAAAATCATGTTCGGGGTCATCGACCTTGGGGATGAAGAGGTGGAGACGCCGGAGATGATTGCCGAACGCCTGCGCTGTGCCCTGCGCCACATCAGCCCCGACCGCCTGATTGCCGCCCCCGATTGCGGCATGAAATACCTGCCCCGGGAAGTCGCTTTTGGCAAAATCAAAGCCATGGTGGACGGCGCGGCAATCGTCCGCAGGGAAATCAGCTGACTATGGCAAGGTATTTCATCGACCCGTGTCCCAGGCTGAAATGCCGCATCCTCCCCCCTGGCGTTGTAGGCTCTATTCCTATTAACATGGTGTAATGGGACGCATATTTATCATTCTGACATTTGGGTTTTTGCTCTACCAACAGAGTGGACCTGCGATGGCGGCGTCGACCCCAGTCGATGGGGTCGGTGGGGTAGATCTTGTCGGAAAGGTCGAAGTCGTCGACGGCGACACTTTGCTGGTCGGGGGCAAGAAGGTCCGCCTGTACGGCATAGACGCACCCGAAACCGATCAATATTGCGCCACCAAGCACGATAAGGCATTCCATTGCGGCCGACTGGCGACGCGGGCCCTGCGGCTTTTTCTAAGTGGCGCGGATGTCCATTGCAAGATACGCAGACAGTTGCAGAACGGCATGGTCCTGGCCAATTGTTATGCCGGGCGCAATGATCTATCGGCGCAAATGGCCACCGCCGGTTGGGCTCTGGCGGATCCCGATACCGGGGCGGACTATCGCCGGGGCGAGTTGGCGGCGCGGGCAACCAAGGAAGGTCTGTTCAAGGGCAATCTTTTACCGCCATGGGAATGGCGTGCGGGGAAACGGGAAATCGCGCCTGGTCTGCCCTGGGATGACGCTGCCAAGGCCCGAAAATAGGCAATCAGAAATCGTTGCTACTGCCCGCAGCTGGCTTATTACTCAGTCAAATGGCCCAGGCGCGCGTCGTAGCCTCGAAAATGCTCCTCGAACCAGTCTTTCAGCAAATCGGCCAGTAACTGCGGTGCGCCCACATAGTCGCCGCCATAATGATGATCCATTATATCGCGAATACCATCCAGCAATTGTTCGTGGTTATCCTTGTGGGGCTGGTAGTCGTCATAGGCGATATCGCGCATGATTTTCTCCTCCAACGCAAAGTGCGCCGAGATATTGGCGAAGACTTCGCCCAAGAAACCTTCCAGGCTATCGCTGTCAGGGTCACGGCATAATTCTCCATGCAATCGATTTAGCAGCGCCACCATTTCCTGATGTTCGAAATCCACAGACCGAACCCCGGTTTCGAATTCAGTCTGCCAAGCAACCAATGTCATATTCACCCCTCCCCAAACTTATTCGCGAAACAAAAAGCCACCCATCTCAGAGCGGAAGTCGATGGCCAGACTTTGCCGGGCCACCAGGTTGATAGTCGCAGTCTTCACATAGTCAAAGCCGTCCCTGCGGTCGCTGTCACGCAGGCGGGCAACAACCGCATGCGGCCCCGGGCTGACCATGACGCGTTGATAGATGCGGCTGGGTCCATCGCCGGAAATGCCGGTGGGTGCCACTGTATCGCGATAGCGGGTTTCACCATCGATCTCCAATTCGATATAGACCGGCAAACGCTGGCGCGGACAGTCCATGGGTCGGCGCATGTTCGGGGCCATTTTCTGCAGCTCGGCCTGGGTAAAGCGGCGGCAGCCGCCGACCCGCTTGGCGCCATGCGCCAGGCTGAGTTTGATGAGTGCCATATCGGGGGGGAAATGCGTATAGCTGGGCGCAGAGGCGAAATAGCCAATGAAGCCTGCGAACAACAGATAGACCACGGTCTGACCCAGATAGCGCACGGCGGTGGGAAGAGGCTTTCTCATACTGTTTCCCCCACGCGTGCCGTTGGCTTTTCGGCTTTAAGGGGCTGCGGCGGCAGCCCGCTCTGAAATTCAGCGACGATACCACGCAGTTCTTTGCTGGAGCGACCGGTGGCCCAAAGTTGGCCAATGCGTTCACGGGGTACGCGGGCCCGTAAGTGGGGATCACGAACACCGGCAAGTCTTTGTTCCGTCCAACGCAGGCCGAACCGTGCATGACAATCGCCGCCGCCACAGCCGGAGAGGAAGACCCCATCAGCCAGGTCGCGGCTTAGAATATAATCAATGAATGATGGCGGCAGGTTGCCGATGCACGGCAAGGTAACCGGTGCAACCCCTTCCATGGTCGCAAGCGTTTTCGCCAGGCCATGGTCGCAGCCAAACACCAGAACCCGATTGCCGCCGCTTAACTTTGCCGCCGCCGCGTGAACGTCGTCACGCAGTTGATGCAGGGGCCGGTCAACCAGATCAATGCCCGGCACCATGTCGGTGGCGCGTCTGAAAGGCGTCGATGTGGGACAGGCCCCGGCACATATGCCGCAGGCGGTGCACAAGTCTGGGTCAACCTCTGCCTCTCGTTCAAATGGCCTGCCGTCGCTGCGCGGCACCATGGTGATGGCCGAGAAAGGGCAGTCAACCTGGCAACGGGTACAGCCATTGCAGTTGGCCAGGTCAACCTTTGCTATGGGCCGTTGCCGCAGGGGCGGCAGCCAGGGCAGCACTGAAATCAGGATGCTGCCACCAAAAGTCAGGGCCCAGGCCGGTCCCGCACCCCAGATCTCCACTACCGGGTAGGCAATCAGATAAAACCAATCAAGTCCGACCTGCGCCGGGACACGGGCCAGATCGGCAGGCCCCTGGCTTAGGGCCGGCCAGGCGAGGGATAACCCCAACAGCATACCGAATGTGCCCAGGGCCAGTCCACGGGCGGGAAAAATTTCCGGCTTGGCAACACGTTGCAGATGGATCCACAGGACAAGCAGCAGGATCAACGGTACGGCGATGTGCAGAAACACCATCAAGGTAAAAAACCGATCATCCAATAGTTCTGGGGAAAGGAAATTACGGGCTATGGATTCGCCGAAAATCGGCATCCAATCCAGCCATTCCGTGGTTGCCGTAGCGACATATTGGGCCAGGGTATCCCAGACCAGCCAATAGCCCGTAATGCCACTGATCACCACAAGCCAGAGGATCGGCACACCAGTGAACCAGGTAAACCAGCGGGCACCTCGATGCCGGTCGAGGGAGAATTCCCGCACCATGTGCAACATCATCATGGCCACCATGCCGTCAGAAGCATAGCGATGCAAAGAGCGCATGACGCCGCCCAAGTACCACTGGTCGTGCGTCAGGTATTCGACCGAGGCGTAGGCTTCCGAGATGCCTGTGTCGAAGAAAATATAGACATAGATGCCGCTGACCGCGACGACCCAGAAATAGAAAAACCCCAAGGCACCAAGATGGTACATCGGGTTCCAGTCGGGCCCGAATATCTCGTCCAGCCCGGATTCGAGAGGGCTAAAAATGGCCCGCAATGGCGATTGTAGTGCTAACACCTGTATCCCCTTTCCCCTAATCCCACTTAGCCCCGTTCCGCCCCGGTCAACTCTGCTCGGCCCGGGGCTCGGGGCCCCGGAAGCCGGATCGCCTGCGCCATAGATTGCGCACCAGAATACTGCCCACGGCGGTTAATGCGGCAAGTCCGATGCCGAGGCCGATAAAAACGGAATAGTCAAAGCGATAACGTTGTGCCGCCGGGTCATAAAGGGTGCAGAACAAACGCAATCGATTGATTAATCCGGTCAGGTCGGTCACCGTCCGACCCCGGCCAAAAACCAGGTCCTTCAGGGGCTCAACAAGAAACGGGCTGTCAAAATATTCGCCATAAACCTGTCTATACAGACGGCTTTCGCTGTCCAGTACACTGACCTGGGCCAGGTGCTGGAACCCCTGGGTGGAGGCGTAATAGACAAACCCCAGTTGCTTAGCCAGCTTTTCAATGGTCCGCCCGTCACTGGATAGAAAACGCCAGTTGGGCAAATCAATTCCCTGGCTGCGGGCAAAGGAACGCATACGGTCCGGCGTGTCGGAGCCTGCATCGAAGCCAACAGTGATAATGTTAAAGTTGTCCGCATCCAGGGCACCTTGGGCATCCACGACGGCGTCAGCCAGGGTCTGTACGATGACGGGGCAGCTGCGAATGCAGGCGGTATAAATCAGATTGATAACCAATGGTTTGCCGGCGTAATCGCTTAGATGCACGGTTTGTCCATCGCTATCGACGAAGCGAAAATTATCTAGCTGTCCGCCAATCGCGGCCTGGCTTGTGGCCAGGGCACCTTGCTCGTCCAACAGCGGCGGTGCAACTGCCCAAGATAGGGAAGGGGCCATGGCCGTGACAGTCGTCAACAAAGCCGCGCCAATGCCCCATATGCCCTCTTTGATCATAGCAGCCTCATGACCCAAGGGTCGGCGCCTGCAACGACCAACAGCATGGTCAACTGGATAAGCGAGGCAAAGAATGTCTTCATGGCAAGGGCCGGGCCGGGATTTCCAACCAACTGGATCGCACGCCAGATGAAATAGCCGCCACCCAGTGCGGCGCCTGCCAGATATAGCCAACCCATGCCAAAGAAAAACGGCAACAAAGACAGTGCTACCAGGGCGACCGTATGGGCCAGGATGACCCGCGCGGCGGGCCCGTCACCAATAACCACGGGCAGCATGGGGACCTTCGCGGCGGCATAGTCCTTGTGCAGGGCCATGGCCAAGCTCCAAAAATGCGGTGGGGTCCACAGGAACAGCACTACGGCGAGGAGGACCGGCGCGGTCGCCAGATCGGGATCGGCCGCGGCGACACCCGCCAGAACCGCGAAACTGCCCGACAGGCCGCCAACAACAATATTCATCCAGGTCCGACGTTTCAGCCAGACCGTATAGACCACGCCGTAAAAGAACGCGCCCAGAAAGACATACAGCGCCGTGGCGAAATTCAACACCGACCAGGCCAGGATGACAGCGCCCGCCAACAACAGCGTGATCGCGATGACCCATTTCGGCCCGGGCTTATAGAACCCGGTGACAAAGGGACGATTGGCCGTGCGCGCCATGGCACCGTCCAAATCCCGTTCCAAATATTGATTAAGGGCCCCCGCGGCGGCAGCTGAGACCAACACCGCGAGGGCCAGGGAGGTTACTTCGAATAGGGATAAATCCGCGTTCGGTGTCATCGCCAGGCCGGCCAATGCGGTCAGCATGATGGCAAAGCCAATGCGCAGCTTGAAGACGTTGTGTAGTTGGCTGAATGTGCCGGCCATTTTGTCGTCTCCCCTTAACGCGGCAAATGTGAATTCCAGAAAGTTGGGAGCGGACCAGGAGGGCCTGGAGGGAACCATAAGGTCCGCTCCCCAAAGAACAGAGATCAGCTAAGTGGCCAGACCTCTGATAGGTACTTCCAGTTGACGTAGTAGTAGAGGACGAAAGCTACGAAGAAGACGCTGACCAGGACGATGGTGCCCGGCAATTTCGCGTGTGTTTCGCTGCCATATGTCGTGACGGTCTCCGCGCTGCCGGTTTTCGGCAGAGTGGGGAACGCAGCAATGGATTCCGGCGTCCGTTCTTTGCCGAAAAAGACCGAAGACACGATCACGACCACGAACATCACCCCGCCCACTGCGGCACAAATGGCGGAGATACCGTTCAGGCCCATCATCAGGAAGGCCGTTGCCGGATAATCAAAGCTCATCGCCGCATCGGAAAAGCCGATGTCCCAGTGCCGCCGCGCGACACCAAGAGTGCCCGCGCCCATCATGAACAACGAGATCCCCGCAATGCCGCCGCCGAATACATACGGCTGCCAACGGGCGATGGTCTTGAACATGATCTCTTTGCGGAAGATCAGCGGCACCAGCAGATAGGTGATCGCCATGAAGGCAAGCGTCGTGCCGCCGACCACCGTGGCATGGAAGTGACCCGGTACATACAAAGTGTTGTGCATGATCAGGTTCAACTGTTCCGTACCCATGATGACACCGGTGATGCCGCCCAGAAAGCCGAAGATCACGATCGACAACATGGTGCCTGAAAAGGCCGGGTTGCCCCACGGTGCCTTACGCAGCCATTCAAAGATGCCGTTGTTGAAGCCATTGCGCCGTTGCGCGGCCTCCATGGCACCGGGAATGCTCATGCCGTGGATCATGCTGCCCAGGACAGCGAGATACAGGGCGTATGAGGTGTTGAAGATCTTCCATTCGGAACTGACGCCCGGTTCCACCAACAGATGATGGGCAGAGGCCAATTGCAGGAATAGAATATACATCAGGAAAGCCATGCGGGAGACCTTCTCGGACAACGGCTTGGCACCCAGCAACATGGCTGCAATCGCATACCAGATCGCTACTTGGGCCGAGACATTGATCTGTTGCGAGGCATGTCCCATGCCCCACCAGATCACCTTGTACATCAGGGGATCAATGTGGCTGATGTAGCCGACCGACCACAGAAATGTGGGGATCAGGATGATCGCGCCCGAGGCAATGGTGAAGACCGCAATAATTGCCGCCGTGATGGCACCAAAGGTAACCAAGGGGACGGAGCCTTCATAACTGCCTTCCTCCTTGGCGATAACAAGGGTGCCAAAGAAACAGAACACGGCAATCAATGTACCTACCGCAAAAACGATCAGCCCCAGATAGAAATGGGGTGCCGCCTGCATGGGCACATAAGAGGTGAACATGACGCTTGATTCGCCCTGCAACACCGCCACATTGGCCAGGATGGCACCAACTACCATCAACACAAAGGCCAGCCAGGCGAATTTTGGTGCCGCCAATCGACAGTTCAATATGATGGCGGAGGCAAAATACAACACCGCGACTTCAAAAAAGATGATCCAGAACAACAGAACATCGGCACCATGGGCAGTAAGCAGCAGATAGAACCAATCGGCAGGCAGCAGATGCACCGCCGGCCAACGGGTTAACGCCACCAAAAGGCCGAACAGGCCACCAACGGCGAGGAAAACAACCGCCACGACGGCGTTCACCTTGATTAAGGCTTCGGCCTGGGAACAGACCTTCAACCCGGTTTCCGGGCAGGTTCTATAGCTAGCGCCTATGAACCCGCGCGATGGTGCTTGTGTATCAACAGCCATCATCAGCCCCTTTTATTTATCGACGACGTGAATTTTGCCGACCATCGTGTGATGGCCGATGCCACAGAATTCGTTACAGACGACCGCATATTCGCCGCTCTTATCCGGCGTTATCGTCAATACAAAGTCATATCCGGGATGCACCTGGATATTGATGTTCTGCGGTTGCAATGAGAAACCATGCTGCCAGTCCATGGACGACAGATGCAGGCGATAGGTCTGGTCTTTTTCCAGCTCCAGCACCGGCCACCATTCCCACAGCCGCGACAGCATATAAACGTCCGAGCCTGGTGGGGGGCGGACCACGGGAACGCCCGTGTCACCTTCTTCCCGAACCTGATACCGTTCGACCATGGCTTCGACTTTCTCACCGAAGACATTTGGATCGATGCGATAGGTCTCGTTCGAAAGATTCTGTTTGCCGACGAAATGCCAGCCCACCATGGTGCCAAACATGACAAGGCCCCATATAAAGGCGATGCCGATCCAGGTTATTTCCACGCCCGACAGCGGTTCCTTCCACCACAGACGATTTGTTGGAGGGGTAATTGCCATTTTCTCTACCTCCCTATTGATCTATTGCGGCGCCAGAGGGATCTGAGACAATTCCATCACCCCCCAGAGCAGGTAAAACGCGGCCGGTGTGGCCACGCCCATAAAGAGCAGCAGAAATGGGTTATCGAGTAACCGTTGCATGGCGGGCACCCGTTCTTCCGGCGTGGTGCCGGCTTCTGTATTTTGATTGCTCATCACCATCCCCTTCAAAGGACCGTTTGGAAAACCAATGCCTATTCAGGCCGATGAATGATGCTACGTCGGTGGGCCAGAAGTTTAATTGACCGCCGTCAAGTGCAGCGTCTTGCGGCCAAACGGTCGCAGCCAGGCCTGCTGTCCACCACCCTGGCGGAGCAGATCCATCGCCTGTTCGGGCGGGGCCAGGAACAGCGCCGTCGATAGGGCGTCGGCGGCCACGGCGGTGCCGGCCAAAACGCTGACGGTGTTATAGCGCCCGCCGCTGCGCCCGGTTGCGGGATGCAGTAGATGATGGACCTCACCGGCTGCGCCAAAGGGACTGCTGGGCCCCGACGAGGTTGCGATCGCGGCGTTGTTCAGTTCCAATCTGTTGTGGCTGCCTGGTAAACCTATAGACCAGGACCTGCCCGGCAAGGCGCGGATTTCACCCAAATTCAACAACACATCATCCCAGCCACGGGCGCGCAGCAGGGCTGCCACCCGATCCGTAATATAGCCCTGCGCGATACCGTTCAGGGTCAGTGACATACCCGGCTGCAGACGGATTTCCGATGCCTTGATACTGATACGGCGATAGTCGACCAATTGCAGTGCGGCCTTGATGGCTTCAGGCGATGGTGCGCTGGCATGGGTAGAAAAATGCTCTGCATAGAGCTGCCAAAGGGGCTGAATGGTCGGATCAAAAGCGCCCTCGCTCAGATCGCTATAGCTCTTTGACAGCTGCAACAGCCGCCGCATGTCGTGGGACGGCCAGGATATCCGCCCGGCGGCATTTAGTCGCAGCAATGCCGAACCGGCTTGATACAAGCTAAATTCGCCTTCGAGGCGTCTGATCTCTGCCAAAGACGCGGCAATGGCGGCTTCAGCTTCGGCCTGGTCATGATGATAGAGAACAATGGCCGCTTGGGCGCCCAGGGCCCCGCCCCGCCATTCGAATCGGTTCGCTCGTGACCCGGCAGCGCCCGGCATCAAGGCAGCACTGGCGACTGCGGCAATGCTCAGGAAACGCCGGCGCGAAAGGGAAGGTGAAAGCATATCTCTCATGACCCAGCCTTTTTTTGTAGGGGCGCGCTATTACGTGCCCGCATTTCCCGGCGCTTGCGCTTCGCGACCAAGGGCGGACAAACCCGGTTGTCAAAAAAGTTCGCCTGGCAGGCTAGGCAGTAGATGCATTCGTTGGGGTTGATCGAACCATTGGGATGAATGGCCTGCACCGTGCAGCGGGTTGCGCAAAGTTTGCAATCGTGGCCGCACTGAAAGCGCCGCTTCAACCATTCGAACATGCGCAGGCGGGCCGGGATCGCCAGCGCCGCGCCCAAGGGGCAGAGGTAGCGACAGAAGAACCGTTCGATAAACAGGCCCAGGAACAACAGCCCGCCCACATAGGCCACGAACGGCCAATGGCGGATGAAATGCATGGAGATGGCGGTCTTGAACGGCTCCATTTCCGAGCCCGCAATGGCCATGACAGTTGAATGCAGCGAGACCGCGAACAGACCAAGGAAGATGATGTGTTTGATCGGCCATAAGCGTTCATGCAAGGCAAATGGCACTGTGATCTGGGGAATGCGCAGGAACCGCGCGGCCTCGTTCAACAGCTCCTGTAGTGCCCCAAAAGGACAAAGCCAACCGCAAAACACCCCCCGCCCCCAGAACAAAAGGGTAATGGCCACATAGCACCAGAGAATAAAAATCAGCGGATCAAGCAGGAAGAATTCCCAGCGAAAGCCACTCAACAAAGACTGCGCGAAGGTCAGAACATTGATCACGGACAGCTGGGCACCTGCATACCAGCCGAGCCAGACCAGGGTGATTGCCAGATATATCAGCCGTACCGGACGATAGAGCCGTTGATGACGCACAAGGTTATCCTGAAATACCAAGATACCAGTCAGAATGAACAGCAGCCCCAGAAGGATCGTGACCCGGCCAGTACGCTCCCGCCAATTGCGCAGCCAAAGGGCCGGCTCCCCCGCATTCAGCTGTTGTTCCAGATAGGCGACGACCCGGTCCATTTGACCCGTCGGCTGTGGGCGCTCCACCACTTGGCCAAGGCGGTATTGAGGCGGCAGTATATAAGGTAAGGGGAAATCCAAATGCACCAGCCCGCCTTGCCGTGTTTTCCTGCTGACCAATAGCTCCAATCGCCATTCGGTCAGAGGGTCAAAGCCCGTATCGGCGGGCAAAACGAAAACCCCCATTTCGCGAAGCGGCGGCGCACCGGAGATCTTGAGGCCGTTAACGAAGTGATAGTGTCGTTTGACCAAGCGAATAATCTTGTCGCCCTGGACCAGTTGAATACGGTCAAAAAGGCCAGATCGGCGATAGCGCGTCCCTTTGAAGGAATAAATTCCATTGCCGCCGATAAAGATCGCCTGATCATCCGGCCCCATATCTGCCAGCAACTCGTTGAATGCCAGGCTGCCGACGAGATTCTGGCCAATACGCGGCGGCGTGACTAAGGCGGCGTAAAGTTCGGAATACAATTCGTCTGGGGACCGATTGCCATCAAACTCCGCGCCTGGAATGGTCACCCGGTCTCGATAGGCCTGCTCTATCTTGCCTCGGCTCAACAGCAAGTGCGCGATAGAGCCATCAGCGCGCAATTCCGGCCAGTCCGCCGGTTCGTAGCTTTCCCGATCCAGACGCACATTGCTGGTCTCAGTCTGTAACAGGCCGCGACTACGTGCCACGGCGCGGGCGGCGCGAATTATGGAATCCCCGATGACCGCGCTGGAGATCGTCGCACCTGAAATGGCGTCAGGCAGGCGGCCTGACTTTTCCCCCTCCCGCAATTCCCCCGGTCGTCGGATATCGACCCCGGCATAGCCGGCAACAAACTGCCGCAAGGCCTGATCCGGAATGCCGATCACCAGGATTGGTTCGTTATGGCTACGAACTTTGGCGCCAGTCACTATGCCGTATTCCGTTATCCCAACCAGGATATCAATTGGCTTGCCGGAAAATCCAACTGAGGCGACAACGTCCCGCGTAGAGAAAACAAAGCCGACCCGGGCACCGCGTCGAAATACGGAAGCCGCCAGCGGTTTGCCGGATAAAGCACCGGCACGTTCCGCACCGGGGAAAATTTCAGCCAGGGTTTCAGGACCTATCCGCCCGCCCGGTTCTGCCAGGGCAAGCGAAGCGGGCAAAGCAATAAGGACAAAGCCCAGAACCAGTAGGGCTCTCAGGCTCCGACACAGGCAATTTTGTTTGCTGTGATGCCACGTCCACATGACATTTCCGTTCCCTCATCAGCGTGCCGGAAGGATGCCGCGATTTTTTCCGCACCGACATGACCATGGTCAAGGATTTTGCCATTGAGGTTTCTAAACTCATCCTCATTCATCCACCTAATCTCGGGAGAAATCGAGATGACAATTTCCATGAAGGACTATTCGACTGGAGCGTTGGTCGCGTTTGCGCTGGCCTTCAGCCCCGTTACTGCCTTCTCGGCCGATGCGCCGGCCAAGACGGATCTAAAAAAACATCAAACTTCACCAGGCGCTCAATACACGCCCAAACTGGACGTCCTGCGCGATCAACAGGTCGAGC
This sequence comes from Rhodospirillaceae bacterium, assembly GCA_018660265.1. Classification (GTDB taxonomy): domain Bacteria; phylum Pseudomonadota; class Alphaproteobacteria. The sequence continues at coordinate 57,808 of JABJKS010000009.1, forward strand.
AACCAGGCCGTCAACCAGGTGTGCCTAATCTGTCGGCGGCAGATTATCAAAAGACCAATCAGATTTACTTTGAACGCTGCGCCGGTTGCCATGGCGTCCTACGCAAGGGCGCCACGGGTAAGCCTTTGACAACCAAGGTTACCCGTGAAAACGGTTTTGAATATCTGCGCGACTTCATCACCTACGGCTCCCCCGGCGGTATGCCGAATTGGGGCGAAGGTGGTGGATTGAGCAAGGTCGAAATCGACAACATGGCTTCTTACCTGCTGATGGATCCGGCGCAACCGCCCGAATTCGGTATGAAGGAAATCACGGCGTCATGGAAAGTGCATGTGCCGGTATCAGATCGTCCGAAAACGAAGATGAACGATCTGGATCTGGACAATCTGTTCTCTGTCACCTTGCGTGATACCGGCCAAATCGCCTTGATCGCCGGTGCATCGAAAAAAATTGTCTCCATCATTGATACCGGCTACGCAGTACATATCTCGCGCATGTCAGCTTCGGGCCGATATCTATTCGTGATTGGCCGGGACGCCAAGGTCAACCTGATCGACATGTATATGGACCCGCCCGCAACAGTGGCGGAAATCAAAGTCGGCAGTGAGGCCCGTTCCGTCGAAACCTCCAAGATGAAAGGCTGGGAAGATAAATATGCCGTGGCTGGTGCCTATTGGCCGCCGCAATTTGTCATCATGGACGGCGATACCTTGAAGCCACGAAAAGTTGTCTCCACCCGTGGTATGACTGTCGATACACAGGAGTTCCACCCCGAACCCCGTGTCGCGGCCATCGTCGCCTCCCACTATCACCCGGATTTCATCATCAACGTCAAGGAAACCGGCAAGGTTCTGATGGTTGATTATTCCAACCTGAAGGCCTTGAACGTAACCACCATCGATGCAGAACGTTTCCTGCATGACGGCGGCATGGATTCCACGGGTCGGTATTTCCTGGTCGCGGCCAACGCGCGCAACAAGGTGGCGATTATCGACACCAAGCGCCGTAAGTTGGTCAAGATCGTGGAGACCGGTAACAAGCCTCATCCGGGACGCGGTGCGAACTTCATCCATCCGAAGTATGGACCGGTTTGGGCCACCTCTCACCTGGGCGATGAAACAATTGCCCTGATCGGCACGGACCCGAAAATGCATCCGCAATATGCCTGGAAGGTCGTGCAGAAATTGGAAGGCCAGGGCGGCGGGTCACTGTTCGTGAAGACCCATCCCACATCCAAGAACTTCTATGTGGATACGCCTTTGAACCCGGAGGCGGAGGTATCGTCCTCAATCGCCGTGTTCGACCTGAACGATCTGGATAAGGAGTATGAAGTGCTGCCCATCGGCGAATGGTCGGGCATCACCGAAGGCGTCCGCCGGGTTGTGCAAGGTGAGTACAACAAGACAGGTGATGAAGTTTGGTTCTCTGTCTGGAACTCTGCCAGTCAGGAATCCGCCATCGTCATCGTCGATGATAAAACCCGGAAGTTGAAACATGTCATTCGCGACAAACGCCTGGTCACACCGACCGGCAAGTTCAACTTCTACAACACGCGGAAAGACGTCTACTAAGACGCCAGGCGGGGCCGAAAGATATTCCGGCCCCGCCAACCGTCTCAACCAAAACAATTCTGAAATAGAATGCAAACGCGGGGGACGTTAACAGTGTCAAAAACAAGCAAAGTATTTCTCGTTGGCGCGGGACCGGGGGACCCGGAATTGTTGACCATGAAGGCCCATCGCCTTTTGCAAAGCGCCGACGTCGTGGTTTATGACCGCTTGGTCTCTGCCGAAATTCTGGACCTGATCCCGAATGGCACAGCCCGCATCAGCGTTGGTAAACAACCAAATAATCATCCCGTTCCGCAGCCGGAGATTAATCAATTGCTGGTCCGCCTGGCAAAGGCCGGTCGCAAGGTGGTGCGCCTGAAAGGCGGCGATCCGTTTGTCTTTGGCCGTGGCTCTGAAGAGGCCATGGCTTTGGTCGACAGCGACGTGGCGTTCGAAGTGGTGCCCGGCATCACCTCCGCCTCCGCCTGTTCGGCAGCAGTTGGCATGCCCCTAACCCATCGCGGCGTTGCCACATCCGTGCGGTATTTGACCGGCCATTGCCAACAGGACAGCGAGCTGGATTTCGACTGGCAGGGCCTGGCGGATCCGACGACGACGTTGGTCATCTATATGGGCCTGGCCAATGTGGAGCAGATCACGGCGAGGTTGATCCAACACGGTGCGGATCCAATGCTGCCCGCAGCGGCCATCAACAACGGCACAACGCCCGAACAACGGCAGATCGTGTCCACATTGGCTGAGCTGGCCGTTGATGCCAAAGCGGCGCGGTTTACCGGGCCGGTCCTGTTCATTGTCGGGCGGGTCGTGGCATTGCAGGCCATTCTGGGGGGAAACGCTCATGGGGAGCAGGACAATGTACAGCAGAACAATGAACAGCAGAACGCAGCTGTGGGCAGCTAGGGCTGCTTTTTGCCTTGCCATTCTGATCGCGTCGGCGGTGCCTGCTTGGGCCGGGGAGGATGTTTCGCCATCCCGTCAAAAGGAGTTGCTGTACCTGCTGCAACAGGACTGTGGTTCCTGCCATGGTCTGACCCTGAAGGGCGGCCTCGGCTCCCCCCTCCTGCCGGCAAATCTGGCTGATAAGCCTGATGCCGCGTTGGTGGAAGTCATCATGCACGGATTACCGGGCACACCCATGCCCCCCTGGCGCTTTTTGTTGAGGGAGGCGGAGGCTGCGTTTTTGGTTCGCGCCATGAAGACCGGACAAACTATGGGGAATGAACAATGAGATTTCTAGCCTTTGTACTCATGCTTTTCTCGTCCGCCGCTGGGGCGCAAGGCGTAACACGGGGTACCGGCGATCTGGGCCTGATCATTGAACGGGCCCAGGGTAGCATCCAGATCATTGAGACGACCAACCGCACAGTCCTGGGCCGGGTCGATGGCCTGGGTGACCTAAGCCATGCCTCCGCCGTTTATGCGCGGGATGGGCGTTATGCGTTTATATTTGGCCGCGACGGCGGGTTGAGTAAGATTGATCTGCTGGAACAACGCATGGTCAATCGTGTGGTGCAATCCGGCAACAGCATCGGTGGCGCGATCTCGCAGGACGGCAGCCTTGTCGCAGTCTCCAATTACAAACCCGGCGGGGTTAAGGTTTTTAGCGCGGCCAGCCTGGAACTAATCGCCAATATCCCGGCCCAGGCCAGCGATGGAAGCGGTCTGTCAAAAGTCGTTGGACTGGTGGATGCGCCGGGGCAACGTTTCATATTTTCGCTTTATGACGCCGGCGAAATCTGGATTGCCGATTTTTCCAAGGGCCCAAAATTTACGCTGACAAAACATAGCAGTATTGGTGAGTTGCCCTACGACGGCCTGATTACCGACGATGGCCGATATTACATCGCCGGCCTGTTTGGTGAGGACGGCATGGCGATGCTGGATCTATGGCAACCGGAAAAAGGCGTGCGCCGTATTCTTGATAATTATGGCCGGGGGGAAGAAAAGCTACCGGTCTACAAGATGCCTCATTTGGAAGGCTGGGCCCGGGCCGGTGATGTTATCTTCCTTCCCGCCGTGGGCCGTCATGAAGTGTTGATGGTGGAACCGGGTAGTTGGCGCGAAGTGGGCCGCATTGCCGTGCATGGCCAACCCATCTTTGCCGTGGCTCGTCCCGACGGTCGTCAGGTCTGGGTAAACTTCGCCCATCCACGCAACGATACGGTACAGGTCGTCGATGTTCCCAGCCGTAAGATCATTCATGAATTCAAGCCAGGCAAAGCGGTCCTGCATCTGGAGTTTACACCACGGGGGGAGCAGGTCTGGATATCCGTCCGCGATGCCGACCGGGTCGATGTTTATGACACGGAAACCTTTGCCCTGCTGAAATCCCTGCCTGCGCAAAAGCCTTCGGGCATATTCCTGACCGCCCGGGCCAACCGGATAGGGTTGTAGAGATGACTTTGTCGGTCCAGGAACGCGATCTGATCAACCGCTATCAACGGAATTTTCCATTGCAGCCAAGGCCCTATGCCGAGATGGGGGAGGCTATTGGTTTGCGTGAAGATCAGGTCCTTCAAATGCTGGCGGATTTATCCGACCGGGGGATTTTGGGGCGGGTCGGTGCCACGGTGCGGCCAAATAGCGCCGGGACTTCCACGCTCGCGGCCCTTGCGGTGCCAGCAGAACATCTGGATGCAGTGGCTGAACAAATCAGTGCGATGGCAGCGGTCAATCACAACTATGCCCGGGAGCATGAGTACAATTTATGGTTCGTGCTGAGCGCGGCGGACGAAGTGGGCATTGATCTGGCCTTGCAGGAGATTGCGTCGGAAACCGGACTAAACCCCCTAAAATTACCCCTTGAGGCGGAATATCATATCGATCTGGGGTTTCCGGTATGATGGAGATTTCAGACATGGATCATCAGCTGCTGGCCCGTCTGGCAGATGGTTTGCCATTGGTTGCGCGGCCCTATGAGGAACTTGGCGAAAAGCTGAATATCTCTGAAGGCGAGGTGATTGAGCGGTTGGGGAACCTGCGGGAAATGGGCGTTATCCGTCGGTTTGGCCTGATTGTTCGCCACCATGAATTGGGCTATCGCCACAACGCCATGGCGGTTTGGGATTGCCCCGACGATCAGGTTGATGGGCTGGGCGCGAAACTGGCGGCATTTCCGTTCGTCACCTTGTGCTATCGCCGACGTCGGCAATTGCCACAATGGCCCTACAATCTGTTCGCCATGGTGCATGGTAAGGCGCGGGGCGAGGTCCTGGATCAAATCGGGCAGATCAACGAGCAGGCGCGCCTGTCGGATCTGCCGCACAAAGTGTTGTTTTCCAATAAGCGCTATAAACAGAGTGCGGCCCGTTTCCAATCCGGCCTGGACAGGACGGGCTCATGAAAACTTTGGACGAGATTGACCGTCGCATTATCAATGGCCTGCAGGGCGGTTTTCCTATTTGTCCCGCGCCCTATGCTGCGGCTGCCAAGGATATCGGCATTGACGAGGCGACCCTTTTAATCCGCCTGCAACGCTTGCTGGCGGATGGCCTGCTCAGCCGTTTTGGGCCTATGTATCATGCCGAGCGCCTTGGCGGGGCATTGACCCTGGCGGCCATGGCGGTGCCCGAAGACCGGTTCGATGCTGTCGCCGGGCAGGTCAATGGCCATGGCGAGGTGGCCCATAATTATGCCCGCGAACATGAATTGAATATGTGGTTCGTATTGGCGACGGAGGAACCCGAACGGATCGCCGAAGTAATCGCGGAGATTGAGGCGGAGACCGGTTTGACGGTTTTCAACATGCCGAAAAAGGAGGAGTTCTTCATAGGCCTCCGGTTTGAAGTATGAAGCATCCCGACGAAATAGATCGCCGCATCATCGTCGCCAGCCAGGGCGGGCTGCCTCTGGTCGCGGAACCTTACCAGGCCATCGCCGATGAATTGGGCCTGCCGGTTGATGAGGTCATGTCCCGTATGCAGGCAATGCAGGAACGCGGACTGATCCGCCGGATCGGTGCCGTGCCTAACCATTACGCCTTGGGGTTTCGCGCCAACGGCATGTCCGTCTGGGATGTGCCCGACGATGATATCCTTGAAATGGGCGAAATGGTTGGCGGCTTGGATTTCGTCTCCCATTGCTATCACCGGCCCCGGCACCTGCCTTATTGGCGTTACAACCTCTTTGCCATGGTGCATGGCCGGGATCGTGACGAAGTTTCGGCGAAAGTGGCACTTATCGCAGAGTTGATGGGGGTCAAGGATCGGGGGCACGAGATTTTATATTCTCATCGTATCTTGAAGAAGACGGGGTTGCGTCTCACAGGCTGACCGACCCCCGCGAAATATGGGGAAAAGTAATGTTTCGAATTAGCCAATATGCCCGTGAGGTCCTCTCACCTACGCCGATTACACCGGCCCGCCAACCCGCTGGTCCGGTGGTTATCTGGAATTTGGTTCGCCGTTGTAATTTGAACTGCAAACATTGCTATTCCATCTCCGCTGATACGGATTTCGCCGGTGAATTGAACACGGCGGAGGTTTTTTCGGTGATGTCGGATCTGCGTGCTTTCCACGTACCCGTGCTGATCCTGTCCGGCGGGGAGCCATTGCTGCGCCCGGACATCTTTCAGGTCTCCGCCAAGGCCAAGGAGATGGGTTTCTACATCGGCCTTTCCACCAACGGTACCTTGATCAACGAAGACAATATCGATGCCATTCGGTCGGCAGACTACAACTATGTCGGCATATCCCTGGATGGGATCGGGGCAACTCATGATGCTTTTCGCCGCCATGAAGGGGCATACGAGGCCTCATTAAAAGGCCTGCGTCTGTGTCGCGAAGCAGGGATAAAGGTCGGTCTGCGTTTTACCATGACCTTGGACAATGCCCACGAGCTGCCGAAGCTTTTGGCTCTGGTTGAGGCCGAGGGGGTGGATAAATTCTATCTCTCCCACCTGAATTACGCCGGGCGGGGTAACCGTAACCGTGCCGACGATGCTCAGCATGCGACCACACGCAAAGCCATGGACCTGCTGTTTGAAACGGCCATTGATCATGCCCAACGGGGTCTGGAGACCGAATTCGTCAGCGGTAATAACGATGCCGATGGCGTCTATCTTTTGCACTGGCTGACAAATCGGTACCCGGAACAAACGGATCTGCATGCCCATATGCAGGCAAAGCTGGCCCAATGGGGCGGTAACTCTTCCGGCGTCAACGTTGCCAATATCGACAATCTTGGCAACGTGCATCCCGATACCATGTGGTGGCACTACAACCTGGGCAACGTCCGTCAACGCCCGTTCTCTGAGATTTGGCCCGACACTTCGGATCCCATCATGGCCGGCCTGAAACAGGTTCCCCGCCAGATCAAAGGCCGTTGTGGGGCCTGCCAGCACTTCGATATATGTGGTGGCAATACCCGCGTCCGTGCTTTGCAATTGACGGGTGATCCCTGGGCTGAGGATCCCGCCTGTTATCTGAGTGATGCGGAGATCGGCATAACGGAGGGTGGTGAGCGCCTGGCTGTGACGCCCTATTCCAGGGAGCAGGCACATGCCCTGGGTCTATAAAGCTGCGGCCCTGGCAGCGATTATAATAGGCGGATTATTGGCGCCATCCTTCGCCAGGGCATTGGCAGCGGAAAGCATGCCTCTTTACGTCAAACATTGTGCGAAATGTCATGGTGCTGACCGTCTGGGCCACAGCGGCCCGGCCCTGTTGCCCCAGAACCTGCGCCGCCTGGGCCAGCCGAAGGCGGCCAAGGTCATCGCCAAAGGCTCTATCGCCACCCAGATGCCTGGTTTTGGCCATCTGTTGAAAGATGATGAAATCGCTGCCCTGGTGAAATTGATTTACACCCCCTTGCCCGAACTGCCGGTTTGGGACGAGGCGAAGATCAGGGCCAGTCATGTGCTGAAGACCGACGCCTTGGATCTACCCCCAACGCCAATCTTTACCGCCGATCCCATGAACCTGTTTGTTGTGGTTGAGGCCGGCGATCATCACGTCAGCATCCTGGACGGTGACCGGTTTGAGCGTCTGCATCGCTTCCCATCTCGTTTTGCATTGCATGGGGGGCCGAAATTTACGCCAGATGGCCGGTTCGTCTATTTCGGCTCCCGCGACGGCTGGATCTCCAAATATGATCTGTACCATTTCCGCCTGGTGGCGGAGGTTCGCGCCGGCATTAACATGCGTAATATTGCCATATCGGCGGACGGCAAGTACCTCGCCGCAGCGAACTATTTGCCTCATTCCATCGCCCTGTTTGATGCCCGTGATCTGTCTCTGATGAAAATCATCGAAGTCTGGGACTGGCGCAAGAAGAACACCTCCCGCGTGTCCGCCATCTATCAGGCCCGGCCGCGGAATTCCTTCATCGCCGCCCTCAAGGACGTGCCGGAAATTTGGGAAATCTCGACAGACCCGAACGCCCCGCCGGTGATCACCGGCCTGGCCCATAGCAATGAAGAGGGGCATGAAGAAACCCTTGGCAACGGCAACAGCGGGTTATTCGCGTTGCGCCGGATTATGGTGGATGAACCCCTGGATGATTTCTTTTTTGATCCACCGTATCGCAACCTCATGGGCTCTTCCCGTGATGGCAAAAGCGGTGTCGTCGTCAACCTGAATGTGGGCCGGCCGATCCGCACTGTCGGGTTGCCGGGCCTGCCTCATCTGGGCTCTGGCATTACCTGGCAATGGCAGGGACGGGCGGTCATGGCGACACCCCACCTGCGTGGCGGCCGGGTCTCGGTGATCGATATGGAAGAATGGAAGGTGGTCAAAAGCATCACCACCAAGGGCCCTGGTTTTTTCATGCGTAGCCATGAAAACAGCCCCTATGCCTGGGTCGATGTGTTCTTTGGTCCGAACCGGGACCTCCTCCACATCATTGATAAACGCAGCCTGGAGATTGTCAAAACCCTGCAACCGGCACCGGGCAAAACCGCCGCCCATGTGGAATTTACCAAGAACGGCAGCCACGCCCTGGTCTCAATCTGGGATATGGATGGTGCCTTGGTGGTCTATGACGCCAAAACATTGGAGGAGGTTAAACGCCTGCCCATGGTTAAACCTTCGGGAAAATATAATGTCTTTAACAAGATTACATTCTCAGACGGCACCTCCCACTAGGAGAGGGCCCCATAGGGGCGCGCTGATTGTTATCGGCCATGGCACGGGTGCCCGGGCGGGCGATGGTGCCCTGCATCAATTGGTCGCCGATATTGCCGCCCAGGAGATCTATGGGGAGGTGTATGGGGCAGTCCTGCATGGGGTGCCAAGCCTGGGGGATGTCTTGGCAAAAATAGAGGCCCCAGGTCCCGTCGATGTGCTGCCCTATTTGATGAGCGACGGCGTCGTCTTTCAACATCGCCTCGGGGACGCAATCGCAAATATACCCTGGCAGCAGGCACCGGTATTATACCCGCCCCTGGGCCTGAACCCTGGTCTTTCAGAATTATTGGCCAGGCGGGCCGAAGCCGTGGCGGTTGAGGCTGCCTGGCGGCCAGGGGATTGTCATCTATTGCTGGTCGCCCACGGCTCCTGCCGGTGCCCGGCATCGGCCAGCACAGCGCAAATGCATCAACAACGGATTGCGGCCCTGCAACGGTTCGCGGGGGTTAGCATTGCCTTTCTCGATCAAGCGCCTTTTTTGCGGCAGGTAATGAATGGCCATGATGGTCCCCTATTAGCCCTTAGCCTGCTCGTTGGGCAGGGACGGCACGGCAAAGACGATATCGCAGAGGCCTTTGCCCAGGCCGTCTGTCCTGCCAAATATTGCGGTGCGGTTGGTGACAGCCCGGATCTCGCGATGCTGGCTATTGAGCATATGCGTGACCATTCTGCGTCGTCTTCGGATCGGCGCGCCCTGACCCTTGATACACATCAAGGCGCTGCCGGCACCGTCTGTTAAGGTCGAAACTATGGAAATCGTACTTTTCACAATTGTCGCCATTGTGCTCTATATCGTTTCCGATCGCGCCCTTACTTTTGTAGAGGTGCGCCGGGGGGCCAGGTTTGAGCACCGCAGTTTTATCTTTTTCACAATTTTGGTGGTCCTGGCGCTGCTAAGCTTTAACGCTATCCAGCTTCTGGCAGGTGCCTAGCGCATGATTAATGGCAACATGTTCTAGTTACAGGGCCAGGCCTCTGACAGGGCCGTCGCAACAAGGCTTTCCGCTGATAAGTGGCGTTGTTCCGGATGCCGTGCCAGCCAGTCTTTCACGGAATCAACCAACTGCCCTTTTGTCGTACCTTTCGGTGTGCAGACACGGGCGGCCCATGGCCGACGACCATCGCTGCTCTTCGCTTCGATGATGCCAATGATATAGCGTGAACAATAGCTTTCGGCCCACGCACCCTTGCCGACAATACAATATTTTTCAAGCGTATAGCCATTGTCGTTGTCACGGCTTCTTTCCGCGTTCGCCGCGCCTGACAGGGCCGCCAACAATATCGTCAAAAAAATTATACGCATGGTCGCCTCCTGCCCATGTACACACCGCCCAGACTAACAGATATTGCGCTCGATATCGAAGTTCCGGACGGGGATCATACCTGCACTTCTGCACCATCTAACTCTAAGTGATGCTCGCGCGACGTACACATATGGCGGCCTGACTGTCGCTTTTCCGAATTGGCTTGAAAATGCGTCAATCGGCCCGGCAGGCGATTGGGTCGGCGATGCCGAAGCCGGCGCATTCCGCGGCGGACAGGGGCTGCAAATGGCCGACAATTTTGCTTGCGCGCGCCACTGCCTCGACGAACAGGGGTAGGTTTGGCCACAACCGTGCGTTCTTGTCCCAGGATCCGGTCAACACCGCCTTGCCATCCGGGCTGACTGCGACGCTGGAAATGCCAGTGTCATGACCTTCGATTTGCTGCAAATACCCTCGCTCGCAGGTCCCTCACCGCTGACGGCATCCGGTGCGGAATTACAACAGGATCAGATGACGCCGCCCGGCCATGCGCCCGGTGATCACGCCGCCCAGCCCACCGACCGTCCAGCCAGCCACTTGGGCATCCGCCCCGTCGTCACGACCCCGACGAGCAAGTGACCAGGGCATAAAGCGACGGTGTGGTCCAGCGGCTGGCAAATCAGCTACTGTTGCCGACCGCCGGTATTTTCATCCGGATGTGTGATGTGTGAATAGCCCTTGCATTGTAAGTGAAATTTTAATGATGTGGCCCTTCGTCAGAAATATTATCCCCGCCAAATATTTTGAATTCGTCGGTATATTGTTCGGACTTTTTCATAGAGTTCCGGATCATGCCTCAAACGTTTCTTGAGCCGCGCGGTTAGGTTCCATCTGGCTATTTGTCGGTGCAATGGTTCGTCGCTCACCACTTGGTAAAGAGCGCGAGCGTCGATGTCGTTGCCCCATCCACTCGGATCTCTGAGGAAATACCCGATCTGTATCGTTTTGATTCCTGTCTGCTTCGACCAGTCTTCGAAAGCCCGCTTTTCTGACTGTTGTTCTCCGAGAAATTCATCGAAAAGAAGAAGGCTACCACTTCTCAACAACGGCGTGAGCCAATTCAATGCGCACAGAGTGGAGCTATAGAGGTCTGCGTCGAGAGACGCGAAGGCGACCTGGCCAACTCGATCTGCTAGTTCTTCGGTTAGGGAGTCATCGAAATAACCCTTGATGATTTCAACGCCCGAGATCCTGGGAGGCTCGCACGCGAAAGCGCCAATTTCTGCGTTCTCATATTTTTCGGACAATCCTTCAAACGAATCGCAGGCGAAGATGCGCTTCTTCAATCCAACGCCATAAAATCTCTCCATTTTGTTGGCGGTGCCCCGGATGACGCGGGTAGAACCGCCGTCCGCGACCCCGAATTCGATAATCTCTCCCGGAATTTGGTAGGCTAGCGGGACGACAGCGCGCAGTATTGCATCTCGCGACAGAAACGTCGTTCGAGGTCCAATAAATTTCCATTCTGCTTCTTCAGTTAAGATTAGATTTTCGTGCATTGCTGTTTCAATCATGAGTGCCTCGCATCGAATTGAGGGCGGATTTATTACGACCAGTTACAAAACGCGAGAATCGAAAAAACGCTCGTCGCATTATCCCATTTCCGTAGTCGTGCATGTAGTTCGTCGAGTTCGATCCGGCGCGTATGAATCCGCGCAATGTGAGCCGCTCCTGGATTGGATTGTCTTTGCGGATATCCAACCGTACCCCGTGATAGGAGGAAAAGTTAGGCGCAAAAGACAAAAACGAGTTGGGGTGTGCTTCCGCAACTTTCACGATGTCGAAATCCTCCCAAGGATGCCAAGCATCTTTCTGATAGGGTCCGTAACCGTTGATTAAAAATCGATCCAGCAACGCACGCAGCGGCAGCGACTTTGGCACTGAGCGGTCGTCCACCCAATCAGGATCTTTTGGTTTGCACAGTGCGGTTCCGTGCTTGGCAATTGACGAATCAGTCGTGAAATAAAAAAGAAAGGTTACAATCTTTGATGCAACGTCCGGGTGGGGCGTGATCTCGTAACCCGGCAAATCCTTGTGTAGATCGAATACAGTGTTGTAATCCTCATTTTCGGTAAACCGGAATTTCTCCTTGGGGATTGCGCTACCCTTTCCGGTCCATGAATTCGGCGCTGCGAATTTTTCAATGAGTGCTTTTGAAAAGCGGCCCGATTCCATTTCAAGTAAAAACGCAGCCAGCAACGGATCCCCGCCGAAATTTTTGCAAGTCAGCCCGTAGTCATGGAAATTATCAGCCCTGACATCGACGGCGACTCCAGGATAGAGAGATGCCTCGAACTGACACGCGTTTTCAATATGCTCAAGAAGTAGCGCGTAGAATGTTTCTGGAAAAATGTCTCGAATGTAGATGTGCGGAAAAGGTTCCTGTCTGATTGGCTCATTACGAATTTTTTCTAAGGCGAACTTAAATGAAACGTCTACTAGCCTGAATTATTCACTCCAGCCTTTGAATTAGGCGGTGAACGTAGATTAACCTGTTGAAATATCGTAGTGTTTTGGATGTCTAGACCGAAACAACGACACCAGGAAAACCTACGGTTCACCATGAAAGAAACTATCC
>JABJKS010000035.1 GCA_018660265.1 Rhodospirillaceae bacterium
CAAGGTGTCGGGGATTTTGTCCGACACCGCCAGCAGGGAGTGATAGCCGCCCACCCGGCTGTTCGGTGCGATGCCTTCGAATAAGCCGCTGCCATCGTGGTGTAGCTGCCAGTATTTGCCGTGGCGGGGGACATCCATGACCGTTAGTTCGCCGCCGAATGCCTCAACCATACCCTGCAGGCCCAGGCAAACGCCGAATTGTGGGATGCCCATGTCCGCCACTTGGCGCACCAAATCAGGGACGCCGAACTCTTTTGGTTGACCCGGGCCCGGTGAATGAATGACCGGGTCCGGTTTGTCCGACAGGGCGGTAAAAAGGCAGAGGCTTCGGACGATAATTTCTCGGCAATCAGCGTTCGCGCCGTGCGGTCATGGAATTTATGATCCGGTGCGTGTATCCAGCATCCTAGAGCACCCGTACCATTTTCGTCCATTCCTGCTATTGAAATTGCCATTGATTATGGTAAATATATGCTTCGCTTAGTATCGGTACATGTTTGAATCCATAGTGGCCTTGGGGGCATAGCACCATGTCAACGGATTTTGACCAGCAGGCGTTTAGACAGTTCGAACGAGACGGCTATTCGGGCGTAGCAGAAGGTTATGCGAAAAAGATTGCCCTGGTATCGGCACAGACAAATGACGCAATACTGAATGCGGTCAACGCCAAAACTGGCGTGGAATTGTTAGATATTGCATGTGGGCCTGGCCTTCTTTCTGCCGGTGCTATCGAAAGGGGCGCAACGGTCTCTAGCCTTGATTTTGCACCTAATATGGTGGCGGCAGCGCGTTCTCGATGTCCGGATGCAGACGTTCAAGAAGGCGACGCAGAAGATCTACCCTTTGACGTCGGTCGCTTCGATGCCGTTGTCTGCTCTCTCGGAATATTGCATTTCCCGAATCCAGAGGTGGCCGTCGACGAAGTGTTCCGTGTTCTTAAGCCCGGCGGTCACTACGCTTTTAGCTGTTGGACACCGCCGGATTCAAATCCCTTGATGGGGTTAGTGGTAGGTTCGATTGCAGCCCACGGTACCATGGAAATTGATTTACCTGCTGGACCTCCATTGTTCCGTTTTGGCGATCCGGCAGAATGCGAAAATATTCTTGGGAATGCCGGCTTTGAAGACATATCAGTCACCGAATGTCCCTTGCATTGGCCATCGGCATCGGGGCAAACATTTCTAAACGAGCTTCATACCAGTGGGGCACGGCTGGGTCCGATGATCGCGAAGCAATCGGATGAAAATCGTCCGGCGGTCGAACGGGCAATAATCCAAGGCGCAGAGAAATATCAAGCGCCGGAAGGTATCCGCATTCCATCTATGGTCAATATCGCAACGGGCCGCAAGCCTTAACATTTCTGGTTCCTCAGGCACGTCCTATCTTGGCAAGTGTACTATCACAATGGAGCGCGCACGATGCAGACGAACCAGGGGAAATTCAAACTCGCTGCGATCCAAGCGGAGCCGGTGTGGTTTGACCGAGATGCTTCCACCGCGAAAGCGTGCAAGCTGATAGAGGAGGCTGGCGCAAGCGGAGTGACCTTGGCTGCTTTCAGCGAGACTTGGTTGCCGGGCTACCCCTTCTTCATCAGAACCTCGCCCGTTGCAGGAGCTGCGTCGCGCTATCTTTCGAACGCAGTGAAAGTACCCAGTCGGACGACCGATCTCTTATGCCAAGCGGCATTGCGTGCCGGCATTGACGTGGTCATCGGTATTGTCGAGCTCAATCCTGAAACCCACGGCACGGTCTACGCCACTCTACTATTCATCGGCCGCGAAGGGGGCATTCTCGGGAAACATCGCAAGCTGAAGCCCACCCTTTACGAACGCCTGATGTGGGGCGAGGGCGACGCTGAAGGGTTGCAAGTGTTTGAGCGGCCCTATGCCCGTATCAGCGGCTTGAACTGCTGGGAACACATGATGATGCTTCCAGGCTATGCCCTCGCGGCGCAGGGCACACAGGTCCATGTCGCGGCCTGGCCGACCTCGGGCAGTCTGGCTTTGGAGAGGGGCAAGGGTCTATTGTTGTCCCAGGCCTTTGCGGCCCAAGCGGGGTGCTACGTCATCGCCGTCGGCTCGATCATCAATCCAGACAATGTCGATGAGCCTTATCGCAAGGCTGCGGAAGGATTGGCCCGGCTCCCTTCGGGGGGTAGTTGCATCATTGCTCCCGGCGGCGCAATCTTGGACACAGCACCCCATCAAGAACCTGCCATGCTTGTTGTGGAAGCGGATTTGAATAGCGTTCTCGAAGTGAAGGCGATCTGCGATATCGGCGGTCACTACAGCCGCCCCGATGTCCTCGGTCTTGTCGTGAACGGTGAGCGAAGAATGCCACTGTCAGAACTGGGCAATGAAAGCGTGGTGTCCACAAGCAGCGCTGACGAGCCAGAATGAGGCCGCCATTGGCATAGCTCACACAGACGAATGATGGTAGCTGTGGGTCAGGGTCAGACTCCTTCGAACACCCCTCCGTCGTGGTCTGGTTTTGTGCCATAAGCGGCTGTCTGTTCAGGTTATGTCATTATATGAGCTTGCCCTACGCCGCCGTCTGTTCCCCCGCATTGTTACGGCCTTTCTCGGGCAACAGTGTTGCCAGGACATTTTCGACGATGCGCAGGCCGGCTTGATCATCCATGGACAGGATGGATTCGGGATGGAACTGCACAGCGGCCAGCGGCAGGGTTTTGTGCCGAATGGCCATGACCATGTCATGTTCGTTGCGGGCGATGACCTCCAAGGTGTCGGGGATTTTGTCCGACACCGCCAGCAGGGAGTGATAGCCGCCCACCCGGCTGTTCGGTGCGATGCCTTCGAATAAG
>JABJKS010000008.1 GCA_018660265.1 Rhodospirillaceae bacterium
GGCATCGAAAAGGTCAAAGCAGAATGGCTCCTCGTCACCCTGGCATACAATTGCAAGCGCCTCTGCAATCTCAAAGCCGCATAGGACAAAACAACAGGCTTACAATGAAACACCGAAACCTAAATCCGACAGACTGCTAGAAAACAATAGGGGCCGATCATTTGATCGGCCCCTTCTTTTTGTACAGTAAACGACAAAAATCGTGCCGATTATTCGTCGCGGTACACCCGCTCCCGTCGCTCATGACGTTCCTGGGCTTCGATCGACAGGGTGGCGATGGGCCGTGCCTCCAACCGTTTCAAGCCAATGGGCTCTCCGGTATCACTGCAAAAGCCATAGGACCCTTCTTCGATCCGGTTCAGGGCGGCGTCAATTTTAGCCACCAATTTACGCTGTCGGTCGCGGGCGCGCAATTCGATGGACCGTTCCGACTCCGTCGTGGCCCGGTCAGCTATATCAGGGGCCTGCCCGTCATCATCTTGTAGGTTCTGGATAGTCCCCCGGGCGTCCTGCACCAATTCATCTCGCCAGCCGATCAGACGGCGTCTGAAAAACTCCTGCTGCCGCGAACTCATGAACTTTTCTTTATCCGTAGGTCGATAGTTATTGGGAATTTGCACTTCCGACATGAAGCAACCTCAAAATCTATTGAAACGTGTTACAAATTTGGATCCAGGCCATCTACGGTTTGGATCCAAGCCGAAACAGCGCGGAATATAACTATCTCGGCCCTCTGCATCAAGAAACCTTACCAAAAAAAAATCATTCAGGGTTTCAATAAGATCGCTGCAAAGTTTGCCCAATGCGCCGATATCGGCGAGACGTCCAAGACAAACTGTTCTAATTATATGTTTTTATTAGATAAATTAGAGCTTTCCCAAATCGAGAACCAGCCGGATTGCTACTTTCGCGCGGCGTCAGTCACTTCCATTTTGGCCAATTCCACAGCCGCCCGCACCTCAATATCACCAATAATGACGTCAAGATGAGGATCAGCGTAGCCGCCGGGCCGCTCACGCAGCAACTTCATCAAACGTTGCAAGCGCTGTCGTGGGACGCTGCCTGTTAGCAAACCAAGCCGCAATTGATCCAGTTCGTCCAGGATGTCGGTGCTTCTGTGCAAGGCCTGGCGGCGTTGTTCACCGGCATCCGGTATTTCCTGCAGACCCAACAATGCGCCAACGCTCGACACGCCCGATACGCCGCTCGCCGCGGCGCTGGTCTCTGTGGCAACGCCGCTGTCAACGCTGAATTTTGCGCCACTGCCAGCACCACCCTTGCCTTCTGTACGACGCGCTGCGCCAGAGCGAATGGATCGCGATCCTGAAATTTTCATAGTGCGATTAACCCTCCCGGCCAGCAAAACGCCAACCAGTCACCTTTACCATGATCAATTGTCATTAATACTTCGTTAAGCCTGGGCCAACAACGAAATCGCCGGGCCCACTGGCAACTCCCGCGCCTCACGGCAGACCTGCCTGAAGGTCTTCACATGCGGCAAATTATTCACGGCAAGAATGGCTGCTACAGTAGGCAGTTTTTACCGGCGAATGCGAAAGCCAGCCACAATAATTGACCTAACATACTGATAATAAGCCATTTTTTAATTAGCCCTAGTTGGCATGTTTCTAGCATTAAAGAGGGTGGATGCGGCAGGGATCGCATCATCAAATTTGTCAGAGTAAAAAGCATGCAGGTCGCGGCGAAAATGAAAACCCAATCCACAGAAAAGATGCAACGGCTCGGTGGTGTTCTTCGGCTCAAAATCCGGATCGGCGCCACTTTGGCACTTGTGGGCTCAATGCTCATTGCCGGCATCGCGCCCGCCACAGCCGCTTCCCGAATTAAAGACATCGCAGACTTTCAAGGTATTCGCGACAACTTACTGATCGGTTATGGCCTGGTCGTCGGCCTGAATGGCACAGGCGACAGCTTGCGCAATGCCCCTTTTACCAAGCAGAGCCTGGAAGCCATGCTGGAACGCATGGGCGTCAATACCCGGGATTCAAGTCTGAACACCAAGAATGTTGCCGCCGTCATGGTCACAGCGGCCTTGCGTCCCTTTGCCCGCGTCGGCACACGCATGGATGTGGTCGTCTCCACCATGGGTGACAGCTCTAACCTGCAGGGTGGCATGCTGCTGGTGACCCCGATGTTAGGTGCAGATGGCGAAGTTTATGCCGTAGCCCAGGGACCGGTAGCCATCGGCGGCTTTGTCGCCAAGGGCGAGGGCGGCACGGTCACCCAGGGCGTGCCCACGGGCGGCCGTATCTCCAACGGAGCCATCATTGAACGCGAGGTGCCTTTTGACCTGGCCTCATTGGAAACATCGTCTATATCCCTGCGCAATCCCGATTTGACCACCGCTCGCCGCGTCGCCCAGGCCGTCAACGCACATTTTGGCCAGCCCGTCGCCCGCGCCATGGACTCCACGACAATCGATCTGGTTCCCAGCGCCGACTATAAGGGCCGGATATTTGATCTGTTGGTTGAGATTGAACAGCTGGTGGTCGAACCTGATCAGACCGCCCGCGTGGTGATCGACGAGGCGTCGGGCATCATCGTCATGGGCGGTAGTGTCCGGGTCAACGAAGTCGCCGTTGCGCAAGGCAACTTGACAGTGCGCGTGACCGAGGCAGAGCAGGTTTCCCAGCCGGGTGCATTGGCCCAGGCCGGCAACACTGAAAAAGTCGACCGCACGGATATTGAAATTGATGATGGCAGCGACAAGCGCCTGACCATGTTGAAACCGGGTGTCAGCCTGCGTGATCTGGTCGATGGCCTGAATGCCCTGGGGGTCGGCCCCCGTGATCTGATCGCGATCCTACAAACCATTAAGGCCGCGGGTGCCTTACAGGCGGAGATTTTGGTCCAATGAGTATGTCAATCACGCCTTTCATACCTGGTGGCGCAATCCCCAAACCGCAGGTACCTGTCGGGAATGGAACGGACGCCGAGAAAGGTGCCTGGAAAACCGCACAAGGTTTCGAATCCTTCTTTATCTCCCGCATGATGGACGACATGTTTGCCGGCATCAAAACCGACGGTCCCACTGGCGGCGGTCAGGGAGAAACGATGTTCCGCGCACTGCTGAACGAAGAGTACGGCAAAATTATTGCCGACAGCGGCGGCGTCGGTATTGCCGATGCCGTCTATCGTGAAATGATCAAGTTACAGGAAGGCAATTCCGATGCGAACGCGTAAAGCCGTCGACACTTTGACCGACATCACCTCACGCCTGGACGACGTCATGGCGAAGGAAAACCAGATACTACTGCATCGCCGGCCTCATGAGCTGGCGGGATATGCGGCCGAGAAACAAGACCTTGCCACGGCCTATGAAAGGGAGATGGCGGAGCTGCATGCAAATCCAAGCCTGCTTGATCACGCCGAGCCGGAGGAGATCAGCCGCCTGAAGTCTGCAACAAAACGCTTTCAACAGGTCTTGGAGGAACATCGCCGCCTTGTCCAGACCACCAAGTCCGTAACGGACCGGATGTTGAAAGCCATCACGGATGAAGTCTCGGCCAAGCAGCGGCCAGTGGAAGGCTACGATCAGACTGCGACAATGCGCACGCCGTTCAATCGAAACTCAAGGCCTGTTTCCCTGGCCCTGAACCAGGTCGTCTAATACCGCCCTACGTCACCAGGTGACCGGCGGAATACGGTCACCGCAAATTTGGCTGCTGTTCGACGCACGGCCAAAACGGCGACGGCCGGAAGGTTGGAACGCAAATTCCTAACTTCCGGCCGCCTCTCTATTTTCAGGGCCGTTACTGGCAGAAGCCGATTCTGGACCCGAAATGTGCGTGTCGTCACCACTCCGAAGAGTTACGTTCTCCGGTCGATAGCAATGCCGGCGATTTCCCTAAATTTAGCAATCCGTTTAATAACCTCTTCAGAAGGATATTCACGGACCACCTCTCCCGTCTCCCGATCGACGCCTCGGTAGACGAACCGGCCAATCGATTTCTCAAAACTTATCGACAGCCTAAGGTCATCGCTAGCAAACGCCTGTTCTGTCAGTTGCTGGAGTTCGTTCAACTTGGAACTAGAAACGCCTTCCAGCTTCTGCTTCTCAGGCGCGTTACTCTCGACGGAAGTTACTTTGATCGCCGAAGTTTCGGCCACCTTTTCGACTTCGCGTCGAGCCACCTTCGAAACAGAAGGTGGAGGTAGTGGGTTCGACATGGATATAGCAGCCATATCATTCTCCCACGCTACACCGGCGGTTTTGCCGGATCTCTTACGCCAAGCCGGCCACGCACGACAAACCGGCAGAGACGCTTATTCCGTCATCGAACGGACAGACCCTCCATAATATTGCGATTGACTTCGATCATGGGCTGCAAATCAGCTTCCCGTTTAAGAACTTTGCGCGAATGTTTATCCACCCATATTGCCAGGGAAATTATCCCGGCACGGGTTGCATCGGGTACGTAGGCAGAGTATTTTTGGGTCCATTGCATGACAAGTTCCTGTTTAATCGTGACCGTTCGTATGTCAACGCCGGAGTAAAAACACACCAGTGGCCGGAGTAAAAATACACCACCTCCTATAAAGCAATACCCGGTGTTGCGGGTTGTCCCGGTAGTCCATAGGAGGGCCCCGCGCTGCTTCGTGTAGCGCTTTA
>JABJKS010000111.1 GCA_018660265.1 Rhodospirillaceae bacterium
TATCCGCGCACGCTTGATAGCGGTACGTTTATCGGCTGCCGCGATACGCCGCCAGAGCGTGTCGATTGGTGGCGGATCGGTAAGCCGCAAATCGGCTGGCTGCTCAATCTGAGCAGTATCTGCGCAATGTCGCGTTCTCATAAATCGTTGATCGTGGTTCCATACAAGACAGAGCATGGGTTTTCGTCCAAGTATGTAACTGCGGATTTTGTCACAAAAGAATGGCCGGTTCTCAAAGTGGTGGAAAACGGAGATGTACATGTCTGGTCTAGTTATCAGAATTGGAATGGTGGGACCACGGCAGGAAGTTTCTATGTCCCGGAGTTCAGAGTGATATCCCGTACAATGGACGGAAAATATTGGGTGAGATGCCCCCGACTGCCTCAGGACGTCAGCCAATGGCCTCATGAACTGCCGCATCGGGGATTTATCGGCGACTTCTATGCCGGTCTGAATAGATTGAATGCCAAAGTGATGAAATCGGTGTTAGAAACCTACAAGGAAATCGTTCCCAGGCGATTGCGTAAACACGGATTGCCCGACTCAAGACAGGGTTTGGAGCGGCTGGTAAAAGGCGTTGCCACAGTCGATAGGCGGCTTGAAAGCCTCAAGTCTGAGTTGTCGGACCTGCACCTTGATTGGAACAATCCAATTACGGTGACAGTTTACTTAACTAAATTCTCGCCGTGGCTTTTGGGCACTAGTCCGAACCGGTCGACTATTTAGTAAACTGTCGCCGCAACTCCTTTACAGAGCGCATGTCTTACTGTTCGCGACCCTGGCCCGCGCTTTGGTGTTGCCAGGGTCCCACATAGCCTTTTGACCAATCGGGCGGCAGTTCGCAACCACGGGGGTCGTGGCATGACCGATCAGCTTTTTTGCCCCGCACGACTGTGCCGTCATAGGGGCTGGGAATGGGGTTGAAAACATAGGGCATGGAATCCGCTGAGGAATAGACATTCAACAGCAGGGGCCGCATATGCGGCGACATATTGGCTTGCGAGCCATGGATCACCCGGCAGTTCAGCAAAACCAATGACCCCGCAGGCCCCGTCAGTGCAGTTCTGTTCGCCTGCCAATCGGGCGGCATATCGTCATCCGGAATACGCAGGGTCCAATTGCCGTCCCTGTCGTACATACTGTGCAGGGGTTGCTTATGGCTGCCCTTGATCGCCAACAGCGGCCCCTGTTCGACGCCGCAATCCTCCATATACAGCCCGATGGTAACGGGGCTGTAATCCGTGTGGGGCCAGGCCGGGATATCATGATGCCAGGCGAATTTCTGTCCGCCCTCGGGCCATTTGAAATTCAGTTTTGAATGATAGAATTTTACATCCGGGCCACAGACATCTGCCGCGACATCAACGATTGGCTGACTGGCGGCAAAATCCCAAAACGTGGGGTGGTGGGAGACCGGGCTGGTCAACCGGCGCAGGCGCGGGGTGGCCGCACTATGGCCATTTTCCAGGACGAAGCGCTCATCACTCTCGGGCACCTCACGGCTTGCCTCGACCAACTCCGTTGTCGCGGTGCGCAGGCGTTTCAACCAATCTTCATCGATGACATCTTCCAGCACCAGGAAGCCGTCCGCAAAGAACTGCTGCCGCTGTGCCGTCGTCATCGTTTCCGGCGTGAATTTAAGGACGTCCGCTTCGAGCATAAATGCCAACTCTCATAGTAAGGCCGAGCCAAAGTTTGCGCCCGACGTCATTGAACTGTCAACGATGGGAAGTGCGGTGAAAATACGGCTCCATTTTAACGTGGATATTGTGGTGCGCGATTACACGACCTGGCCACAGGCATGGCCCGAGGCCCAGGCCCATTGGAAGTTGAAGCCGCCTAAATGGCCTGTGACATCAACCGCTTCGCCAATGAAATAGAGGCCCGGAATTGATGTGACTTCCATGGTCTTTGACGACAGTGCTTTGGTGTCCACACCGCCCACCGTGACCTCCGCCGTGCGCATTCCCTCCGACCCACTTGGAATAATGCGCCACGCATTGATCTGTTCGGCCAAACGGCGCAGGGCTTTATCCGTGATCTCGGCCAACCGGCCGTCGCAATCCGCCCACTCGGCCAGCCGTTGTGCCAGGCGTTTGGGCAACAGGGTGGCCAGCACTGTGCGGACATCCTTTTTTGCCTGGCTGGCCTTGGCGTCTTTCAAATACTGAAACAGATCTTTGCCGGGCAGCAGATCGATGGTGATCCCATCACCCAGGTGCCAGTAGGAGGATATTTGCAGAATGACCGGCCCGCTAAGACCCCGGTGGGTAAACAACAGGGCTTCGGTGAAACTTGTCTTGCCCACCTTTACCTTTGCTTCCAGGGAGACGCCCGCCAGGCCATCGAGTTTGCCAAAGGTGTCCGCTGCATAAACCAAGGGCACCAGGCCGGGGCGTGGTTCGATGATAGGCAGGCCAAACTGCCGGGCAATATCATAGGCAAAGCCGCTGGATCCCATCTTTGGTATCGAGGGCGCGCCGGTGGCAATGACAAGTGCTTCCGTCCTGAACAACCCATGATCAGTTTCCAGGGTAAAGCGAAACCTGTCCCCGGCATCGTGCCTGGCGATCCGGTTCACCTTGGCCCCGGTCCGTACCTGGATGCCGTCGGCTTCCGCCATCAGCATGTCGATAATCTGTTGCGCCGATCCGTCGCAGAACAGCTGACCATGGTCACGTTCGTGGTAGGCAATATTGTGCTTTTCCACCAAGGCAATGAAATCATGCTGGGTGTAGCGTTTCAGGGCTGAGACACAAAAGCGCGGATTGGCCGATAGATAATCACTGGGGGAGGCATGTAAATTCGTAAAATTGGCGCGCCCGCCGCCCGAAATGCGAATTTTCTGCCCCACCTTCGCGGCATGGTCCAGCAGTAATACCTGCCGCCCCCGCCCATGCGCTTGTCCCGCGCACATAAGGCCGGCTGCCCCCGCGCCGATGATAATGACGTCAAATTCCTGCATGAGAGAGGTTTAACCGAAGGCGCGTACGGCGCAAAGCGCAAAACCTGGTCTAATGAATGGAGGCCAGATTAATCCGGACCATTATCATATCTTCGGCGGTGAGGCCCAATTCTCAGGGTGAATCTGTATCAGTTCAATCAGGCTGCCGTCCGGGTCCATACAGATGGCAATGTCCGCCATACCGTCTTTGCACGGCTGAGGTGGGGAGAGGAATGCCACGCCCTGGGCGCTTAATTCGGCATGGTCTTTCACGAGGTCGCGGGAGGCGAGGCATATTCGAACCAGGCCCAGGTCGTCGTTCAATAACGGCTTCGCCCGCGCCGCATCAGTAGCGGCGAATTCCGTCAGATCGAGTTTGGGATAGCCCGTGCCCAATTGCATGATACAGGCTCGGCCCTCGATCTCGGTATCCAGACCCAGGGCGCGGGCACTTGTCTGAGGCATTGTGTTGTGGCCCCCCTCCACCGTCAGGCCGAGATAGGGAATGCCCGGCCTGAATAACTCAAAGCCCAGCTTCTCATAAAACGCAATGGAGCGCTCCAGGTTGGTGACGTTGACATTGATATGGCCCCAGGCGAAACGGGGTTTCTGATCGCTCATGCTTGCTCCTGAAAAATCACTGCTGCCTTACACCGTGCTGTTCTTGGGCGAAACGTTTTAGGCAATCGTCGGGCAGGGGGATCAACTCGTCGATTTTGTGGTTGGCATAGAATTCCGGGCGGCCATGGTTGCGAATACCGTTTTCAACGTGGTTCAGGCTTGAATAGACGTTGTCACGCGGCCAGGGGGAGATATTGGGAACCGAGGCGTGCGCCAGGCAACCATGGAAAAACAATCCTGTGCCCGCCACGCCCTTTGGCGCGACCATGCCGTGGGCGTCTGCCAGCCGCGTGACCGTAACATCTGAAAGCTTGGCAAAGGCGGAGGAACCATCCAGCGGCTCCACCGGCGCATCCAATACGCCTTCCTGGTGGGAGCGGGGGATGAGGATCATCGGGCCATTGAATTCATTCACATCATGCAGAAACAGGGCGAAGTTCATGGCCCGGCATTCGGGCATTTCATCGATGGCATGCCAGGTGCCATAGTCCTGGTGCCAGGGCAGGTCGAGCTTGCCAAAGGGCGGCTTGGTGACGACTTTGAATTGGTGTGAATAGACGGGGCCGTCCAGTAACTGCATCGCCGGCTCCACCATGCGGGGATGCCGCAGTAACAACGCAAACGCCTCGCTATAACGCTCCAGGCGATGGGCCAGCAACGGCACACCGGATGCGCTGCGCGGAACTTCCGGTCGGTCGAGAGAGAATATTCGCGCCAAATCCGCCCGCAACACCGCCGTTTCCGTCTCGCTGAACAGCGATGGGATTTCCAGAAAACCCTCTCGCTCGTATGTCGCGATCTGTTCAGTGCTCAACAACACAAGCCGAACTCCTTTTGCCACCAATCCGCACGTCCGATGGTGCGAACATCGATCCACTTCCATGTGTTTTTAGAATGAGAACGAATTTAAACATTCGAGGTGAGTGCACACAATCCTGAATGTCGCTCGAATGTGGAGATTTTCTAAGGGCTCGGTACGCCCGCCTTATAATTGCCATACTGCACCTGTAATGATCCGGATATAACGCAGCTTAGTTCAGCAAATGAAAGGCATGGCATGTCATCGAAGCCTCAAACAGGGGAGGTCCAGGACGACCCGCACGAAATCGCTAACTGGTTGATCAGGGAACACGGCCTGAACGGCGCCCGCCAGGTGGTTCTGGGTGGCGTGTTGGAGGCGCAGGAGCAGGGCGATTTCTATCGCTTGAGTGTTTATCGAGAGGTCAGGCGTATCCTGGCGCAATATCCCGACGAGGTCTGATTAGAGAGATCTCGGATCAGCTGGCTTTTTTGCCAAATGTACGACAATTCAGCATCCGCCGCTTCGTTGCGATACCACGCGTCAGTCGTTGGCGTTGATTAAACTATAAAATCGCAAGGTCCGTATTCAACAGATCCGTTACCAGCATGCGCCCGGCCAAATGCGTGATGCAAAAGCTGGGTTTGACGGTTTCCACAACGATTTGCGGCGTGATGCCGCAGGCCCAAAAGACAGGGACGTCATAGGGCCGCATTTGCGGTGGCGTGCCGCCGAATTGTTGATAGTCGAGGTCTTCGATGCCGATCGCCTCCGGATCGCCGATATGCACCGGCGCGCCGTGTACGTTGGGAAAACGCGTGGTGATCTGGATCGCGCGGATGGCATCGGCCGCGCTCATGGCGCGCATGGAGACGACCATCTTGCCGTTGAAGCGGCCCGCCGCTGCGGTATCTATATTGGTGACATAGGTGGCGGGGCGTCCGTTACGTTGGCGATGATAAAGCGGTACCCCGTGCTGTACCAGCGCCTCTTCGAAGGAGAGCGAACAACCCAAGGGGAACGAGACCAGATCATCCCGCCAATAGGACGTGATGTCGGATGCGACTTCAATTTCCTTGCCATTCTCGAATACCCGGTAACCGGACAGATCGGTACGCACATCAATGTCTTCGCCCAGGGTCGGCAACGAGGGATCGCCCGCATCACCGACAGCGAGAAGCGGGCAGGGTTTGGGGTTAAGCATGCAATAGGTTTGGAATTCCTGCGCGTATTCTTTTGGCAGGATCACCATGTTTGCCTGCACGTGGCCTGGCGCCACGCCGCCCGTATGAGTGTTATGTTCGCCACTGCGGATCGCAAGCCTTGCGTCCCGCGCGGGATTGCTGGAATTCAAACTGCTCACCGCTGCTGGGTTCTGCAATGTTCCGTCCTCCACTAGCCTGAATTATTCACTCCAGCCTTTGAATTAGGCGGTGAACGTAGATTAACCTGTTGAAATATCGTAGTGTTTTGGATGTCTAGACCGAAACA
>JABJKS010000007.1 GCA_018660265.1 Rhodospirillaceae bacterium
CCTGGGACTTGCTCCGAAATCCGCGCCCAGGTATCGTCGCTAATGACAAATCGATCCGTGTTCATGAAAACTCCCCTCAAAAGGAAGTTTGAATCACATTTCAGAGTCTGTGGGAATCCCTTAAATGTCCACGGACCCTAGTGCGGTGATATTTTCGGAACGGAGAAACGAAAGCTCAAACCTGTGCCCAAGAGGCTTTCAACCTTGATTGTGCCGCCCGCGGGCCACAAAATGTGGGTTTTCGAAGCCATCTTTGCCATAGCGTAATGGCGTGTCGTCGATTTGCCGGACGCTGCCGCCGGCGCAGGCCAGAACCGCGTGGCCGGCTGCTGTATCCCATTCCATCGTCCGTCCCAGGCGCGGGTACAAATCGGCCATACCTTCGGCAAGGCGGCAGAATTTTAGACTGCTGCCTGCATCAACCCGCTGCTTTATCTGGAAACTGGTTAGAAAATCATCGGTTTCCGGTGAGGCGTGGGAGCGCGAGACCATCGCCACCAGGCCATCATCGGCGGGGACCCGGGCACTGATGGATTGGGCCTTGCCCCCGCCCCGGCGGCAGGTGACCTGCCCCGGCCCGGCGGCGGTATAGGTTTCATCCCTGGCAGGCACATGCACGGTGCCCAGCACCGGGTCGCCGTCCCTGATCAGGGCAATATTGACCGTGAAATCGCCATTGCGGGAAATGAACTCCCGGGTACCGTCCAGGGGATCAACCAGCCAGAACGGACCTGCCCCCACATCCGGTGCCTGTCCGGCGGCGACCTCTTCCTCCGCCACCACGGGAATGTCTGGTGTCAGCGCCCGCAGGGCGGCAACGATGACCGCTTCTGCTGCCTCGTCCGCCTCGGTCACCGGACTTTCATCGGCCTTGGTTTCGACGGCGAAATCCCGGCCATAAATTTCCATGATGACCGCGCCGGCCTGCAGCGCAATCGCTTCGATGGCGGCAGCTAAATCTTTATCACCAGAGTCTCCATCACGAGGGTCTCCATCACGAGGGTTTTCGTCATTGTGGGCCATGGTTCAACGCCCTCCTGTGGCTTGAATTGTGGTCGCATTGATGTAGGAGGCCTGATCAGAGATCAACCACAGGGCGGTTTGCGCCATTTCCTCTGCTGTGCCCGCGCGGCCCAGGGGAGAGGCACTGCCTAAATCGGCGACCCGTTCCGGCATGCCCATGCGGGCGTGAATTTCCGTATCGATAACGCCGGGCTGCACGCCCGTCACACGAATACCCTCGCCGGCAACTTCCAGGCCCAGGCCGTGGGTGAAAGTCTCCAACCCGCCTTTGGATGCGGCGTAATGGAGGTATTGGTTCGCCCCGCCCAAGCGTGCGGCGGCCGATGATATATTGACGATGACTCCGCCCTTGCCGCCATGTTTGGTTGACATGCGTCGGACGGCTTCTTTGGCGCAGAGAAACGGCCCCGTCATATTAAGGCGAAAAACCTCCGCCATATCGTCGGCGGCCATGTCTTCCAAGCGGCTGACGGTGCCCGTGATGCCCGCATTGTTAATCAGCGCGGTGACGGGCCCCAATTGAGCATCGACCTCCCTGAACAAGGCGATGATGTCGGCCTCCCGCCCCATGTCACCGGCAACGGCAATGGCGGTACCGCCATTCTCTCTGATTTGCTCCATGACCTGTTCGGCCCGGTCGGGGCTGTTGTTATAGTTGACGCAAACTTTGAAACCTTTTGCTGCGCCCATTATGGCGCAGGCCGCGCCGATGCCACGGCTTGAACCCGTGACCACCAATACACCTGACATAATCCATACACTCCATACGACATGGCCCGATCAACAATTTGCGGCGGGACAACAGCATTTGCTTACGCTGGGGTCAAGCGCCCTCTGCTGGCGATATTTCCACCCGCAATGTCGCACCCGCCAGCGCGGTGACCGTGACCTTTGCGCCTACGGGCAGATCCGGGCCTTCAATTTGCCAGGTGCTGTCATCCACCCGCATACGACCGCGTCCGCCCACAATTGCCTCATCCAGAATGAACATTCGGCCCACATATTGCGCCCCGCGCCGGTTCAATTCCGGATGGTCCGTGGCCAGGGACCGGCGTTTAAGATATCGCCGTGAAACAACGATTGAGGCGACGGATA
Organism: Rhodospirillaceae bacterium; assembly: GCA_018660265.1. GTDB lineage: Bacteria > Pseudomonadota > Alphaproteobacteria. The sequence goes on from JABJKS010000007.1 coordinate 2,119, forward strand.
GCAAGGCAAACAGGGTGAATTGCCATTTCCAATCCATCTCCGGGGCGAAAAACACGATGGCACCGACCACGCCAGCGGCCATGCCCAGCCACATGAATACGGCGCCAGGGGCAAAAATTTCCAGAATAACCAAGGCCAGCGCGGCGATGAACCAATCCCAATAGGCCAGGGTCTCCAGATAGAGAAGGACCTGCACGCGATCTACCCTCCGCTACGCGGGATGGGCGAGGCGCCACTACCGCCCCCACTGTTACCGCCCCTACCGTTGCCGCCCCCACCGTTACCACTGTTATTATTGTCGTCTCGGTTGGAAAATGTCTCGCGGGCGATTTCCGCGATGCCCGAGATGGAGCCGATGACGGACGTGGCTTCCAGCGGCAGCATAAGGATTTTTTGGTTGCGAGAGGAGGCGATCTTACCCAATGCCTCTATATAACTTTGCGCCACGAAATAGTTGATCGCCTGCACATCGCCCTTGGCAATCGCTTCCGAGACCAAGGCCGTCGCTGTCGCCTCTGCTTCCGCTTCGCGTTCCCGGGCCTCGGCATCGCGGAAGGCCGATTCGCGCCGCCCCTCCGCTTCCAAGATGGCCCCCTGCTTTTCGCCTTCGGCACGCAGGATCTCCGCCGCCCGAAAACCCTCGGCTTCCAGAATATTGGCGCGCTTTTCCCGCTCTGCTTTCATCTGCCGGGCCATGGCGTCCACCAAATCCCGCGGCGGGGCGATATCCTTGATCTCGATCCGGGTGACCTTGATGCCCCACGGAGAGGTCGCGCCATCAACCACTGTGAGCAGGCGGGCGTTGATTTCGTCCCGCTTTGACAGCAATTCGTCCAGATCCATGCTGCCCATGACCGTGCGGATATTGGTCATGGTCAGATTCAGGACCGCCCGCTCCAACTGGCTGACCTCGTAGGCGGCGGACGCAGCATCGAGAACTTGAAAGAACACCACCCCATCGACGGCGACCATGGCATTGTCCTTGGTGATGACTTCCTGGGTGGGAACGTCAAGGACCTGTTCCATCATGTTCATCTTTGCCCCAAGGCGATCGACGATGGGTATAATCAGATGCAAACCGGGTGACAGGGTTCGGGTATAGCGGCCGAATCGCTCGACGGTGAATTCCATGCCTTGGGGTACCGCTTTGACACCCGCAATGACTAAAATCACGGCCAGCAATACCAATACGAAAACAAAGATGGTTGATCCGTCTATGTTGAAATACATGTTAATGTCCTTTGGCCATGGTTTGCGGCGGCGTTACTATTGTACAGTTTTGTATGAAGAGCATCCATGTTAACTGGGATCACTGATGATTGCGGGGCGGAAATGGCGGGGTAAAATCCGGACATGAGGGATACAGTATGAGCAATACCAGTAGAATTCACGCCTTCCATCCCGAACGCTACGGCGATGTAAAATCGGCGGTACGGGCCCTGTTGCATGCCATCGGTGGTGAGGCCAAGGCAGCGGCTGCCTGCCGGGTTTCGAAATCCACCCTGTCGGAATATGGCAACCCCCGCTATGACGAGCGGCACATGCCGTTGGATGTGGTGCTGGCGTTGGAACGGGCGGCAGGGGAAATGCCGGTGACCGAACATCTTGCCGCTGAACACGATGCGCTGTTGCTGCATTTGCCTTCAGTTGAGGCGGTGGGCGGTTGGATGGATCACCTCACGACAATCGGCAAGGAGGCGGGGGATGTTTTCCATCGGGCCGGTGAATATCTGGCCGATGATGGTGAGATCGATGCGGTCGAGGCACCGGGTCTATTGAAGGAAGTGGATGAGTTGTTAGCCGCTGTTGCCGCCATGCGGGCCGCTGTACAGGCGCGGATCCCGGACGAGGATGAAGCTTAGCGCTTATCTAATCTGGTTGTGGCCAGGCAGGGTCCAGGAACTGCTGGATTTCCAGCAGATAGCCGTCCGGGTCACGCAAGAAGAAATGATAGATGTTGAATTTTTCGTTCTTCTTGGGCGGGGCTTCAAGGCTGAGGCCCTTTGCCTTGAGCCGTTCATACCAGCCATCTACGTCTTGACTGACCAGAGCAATTTTCAATCAATTGGATTCACTCTTGTGATCCAAGTGATTGGTTCAATTGCTCTTTTCTTAAGAATCCGAGCATGTCTAGAGTAGACATGCTCTAGGGTAACGATAATGCCGTCCGTGCTTGCGGACGCGCCGTCAGCACATTGGCAGATGCCGAGAAAGCTGTCGCGACTGACGCGGAATATCTGACAGCCGCCCTGATCAAGAACCAGGGGCAACGCCATTGTTTCGCGGTAGAACGCCGTGCTGTGGGCCAGGTCCGTGCTGTAGAGAAAGGTAACCTGTTGTTCAAACATCGGGGGGGCCGTCCTTGCCGTGGGTCAGCGCCATTTGTTTGACGGTTTTCCTCGCCAGGGCAGCGCTGATCGCAGCCTCAAATTCGTGCAGGACTTGGTCTATGCCGGCGGGGCCTGGAATACGGTCGTAGGATAGATCACCACCATTGCCGCCATGACGGATAGCCGCCAGCACGTCGTCCGCGGTTGCAATCTCAAACGGCCGGGCCGGTAAATATGTCGGCGGGCGATCAGCCGTTGCCTTGATCAGTTTGCCTTGTTCCAGGACATCAAGCACATCTCGCACTGGGTCATTTCGGATCCGTAATTCCTGGGACAATGCCTCGGCTGACCAGGGGTTGAGATCGCGATAATGGTGCTGGGCGATCAGCGTAATCAGGGTTAGCGCCAGTTTTTCACGGGCCCGGTGGCTCAATCGCTGTCGACCACCCTGGCCACGTAAATAGGCCGGATGCTGCACATAAAACGCGATGTTGGCGCCTATCAACAAGATCAGCCAACCGACATACAACCAGATCATAAAAAACATCAGGGTCGCGAATGTGGAATAGATCGCTGTGTATTTGGCTGACCCAACGACAAAGGAGGCGAATATCCAGCCCAGCAAATTCCACATCAAGCCCGCTGCCAAACCGCCGCTTATGGCCGCGCGTGGTTCCACATTTGTGTTGGGGATAAAGGCGTACATGAAGCTGAAGGCAGCTGAAATCATCAAGAACGGGATCAATTTACCGGCGAAATTAATCAGGCTGCCCAGGGGTTCGATTGCCGACAGGGTGCCAACGATAGACAGGGATGCGATGGAGGCGCCAATCCCTACGGCGGCGAATACCAAAGCCGGGCCAATGACCAGGACGGAAAGATAATCGCGAAAGCGTTGCCCGATGGAGCGCGCCTGGCTGACATGCCAAACAGTGTTGAAGGCGCGCTCTATCTTCTGCATCAACGAGATCACGGTATAGAACAACATGGCAAAGCCGAGGGATCCCAATACGCCTACTTTGACGTTATCGACGAATTCGACAATCCGTTCAGAGATCTCGACGCCTTTTTCGCCCATGGGTTCCAGCAGGCTTAACAACATGGGTTCGATCTGATTGTGAACGCCAAAACCTTTGAGAATGGAAAAGCTGATGGCCAACAAAGGCACCAGGGACAATAGAGTGGTGTAAACCAGGCTCATGGCCCAGAGGGTCAATTGCCCCTTGGTCAGGTCGCGCGCGATGGCAGCGGCCATGCGCAGGGCAACAAGGGGCCCAGAACGCCAGGCCGGTAGCCCCGCCAGATCGGTTTGCCAGATAAGGCGGTCCAGATTGCCGCCCAGGGCGAATAAGCCTTGTTTGTCCTGTGTTGTCATTGCCGCATCTTAGCGTACTTTCGGTGAACGCTACATCGCACCAATAACGAAAAGCCGACAACGAAAAAGGGAGGCGCCATGACAGCGCCCCCCCCTATGTCCGATCGTTCTAACAGTTCGCGAATTGCCGCTAGCTGGCGCCCATGGACTTCATGAATTCCTTCAAGTGACTTTGTAGTTCCGAAGATTTCTCCGCCAACTCGGAGGAAGCGCTCAAAACCTCGCTTGCCGCCTGACCTGTCGCATCGGATGCTTCCGATACCTGAACGATGTTGGAAGAGACTTCCTGGGTTGCCGCACCCTGCTCTTCCACCGCCGAGGCGATGGCAGTCGCGACTTCGTGGATCTCGTTGATGGTTTTGGCAATCACGCCGTTGGCATCCACCGCAGCTTTTGTCGCGCCTTGGATCTCGGAGATTTGCGCCGAAATCTCCTCCGTCGCACCGGCGGTCTGGTTCGCCAGGGACTTCACTTCGGAGGCAACGACAGCAAAGCCTTTACCTGCATCACCAGCACGGGCGGCCTCGATGGTCGCGTTCAGGGCCAGTAGATTGGTTTGACCGGCAATGTCCTGAATGATGCCAACCACGTCGCCGATTTTTTCCGCCGCTTGGTTCAAGCCGTCGATCATTTCCGATGTGCGCTGGGCTTCTTCCACGGCACCGTTGGCGATGTCTGCGGAATGGCTCACTTGACGGGAAATTTCATCCACCGAAGATGACAATTCCTCCGCCGCCGAGGCAACGGTGCCGGCGCGTGAATTCGCCAGGCTCACGGATTCCTGCATGGCCTTGGAAGATGCGGACATTTCCTCGGCCGCAGCTGCAACAGCCTCCGCCACTGAGGTGACCTGGTTTGCCAGGTTGATATTCTGCGTCACCAAGCTCCACGACAACATCGGCCCCATATAGTTGCCGTTTGCATCGTTTAAAGCGGCTACATTCAGATCCAGCGTCTCCTCGCCCAATTTGATCAAGGCCCGATGGGGTAGATTGGAAGGGTCTGCCAACATGCGGCGTTGATGTTCCGGGTTCTTGTGGAACGCATCAATGCAGGTTCCCTGCAATTTGTCGGCTGGCACCGGCAGCAGATCGTTCAATGGCGTCAGCGTTTTAATCGACGTTTCGTTGATATAGGTAATTTCAAAGGTATCTTTATCCGCCAGCATAACGTTGATGGGCATCTGATCCAGCATTTGCATCAATTTGGCGGTTTCGGCTTCGTGCTCCACTTGCTTGGTGATAACCGACCAGGCAACCGTGGCGGCGATATAGTTGCCGTGTTTGTCGTGTACGGCTGAAACATGCAGATCCAGCCACTCGGTGCCAAGTTGGATCTTTGCGCGATGCGGCAAATTGGCAGGATCACCCAACATTTTTCGTTGATGCTCAGGGTGTTTGTGAAAAATATCAATGCACTGCCCAAGTATATCTTCCGCCTTAATGGGCAGCAGATGCTCAATTTCCAGCAACGTTTCGCGGGATTGCTTATTCATGTAGATGACGCGCAAATCTGCGGGATCGCAGGCCATAACGGCGGTCGGCAATGCGTCGATCATCTCCTCAAATGCCAGATTGACCTTAAAACCGGCTGCTGGGCCGCTTTTGCGGCTAAATAGTGCGATGCTCATAGTTTTTGTCCCCTATCAAAAAATCTCTAGAAATCCCCTGTGCACCAGATGGTTTGATCCAGCTGACAACACTTTTCATCGAATTCTTAGGACTAAAATGAGGGAGAATTGTTTATTTATAGTAAAGATCACAGATAATTTAAAATAAATCGCGCCATTGCTCGAAACAACAACTTATATATATTTGCAGTATGGTGTTGATTCTATAATTTCGATATATTACCTAAGTATTTATACATGTCATACGACTATATGCATATTGCCAGATCCGATTGGCTACGTGCCCCGGCAAATCAGAAACGTCAGTTCAACTGTTGTATGTGTATTTGGGGTATCTGGGGCATCCGGCAGATCTGCTTCAGCGGCCGTATTCACGCGGGTTGTTTCCACCAAACTATGGCCCGCCGCCTGACAGAATGCAGGAAAATCAGCCGCTGCGGCCGGGTCCGTACAATATACCCGCAACAGCTCTCCCGGCTGTAGTGATGCCAACGCTTTGCGGGCCCGCAATACCGGCAGTGGGCATATCATGCCCCGAACATCCAGATCGACCGTATTTTTCTCACTTACATGGCTCATTCAACCACTGTAGCGCAGTTAACGGCTGCGTAAAATCGTCGTGATAAGATGATTTTGGCGTCACTGGACGCTGGCGAGAGACGGTCAAGAAGACCATAATTAGATAAGGCGGTAAAAGCATGGCCGCAATTGGTTAGGATCTGTACATGGATGGCTTCGATATCAGCTATGCCGGGGCTCTGGGTGGCGGCGTCTTAAGCTTTGTCTCACCTTGCGTCTTGCCCTTGGTGCCCGCCTATTTGTGTTTCTTGGGCGGCACATCGTTAGAGCAGCTGTCGGGAGAGCACGAGGCAGAAGCCGGTGCATCGCGGCGTGTTGTCGTGTCCGCATTGTTTTTTATATTCGGTTTCTCAAGCGTCTTCATCGCCCTGGGCGCTTCGGCTTCTGCAGTCAGCGGGATTTTATTGCAGAACAAACTCATTTTAGGTCAGATCGCTGGTGTCATAATTGTCATATTTGGCTTGCATATAATGGGGCTGTTCAAGTTGCCCTTCCTGAATAGAGAGGTGCGTTTGCATTTGCAAAACCGTCCCACCGGCTATGCCGGGGCTTATATATTGGGATTGGCGTTTGCTTTTGGCTGGACGCCCTGCATCGGCCCAATTCTCGCAACGGTTTTGTCAATCGCGGCCCGTAGCGACAGTATGTGGTATGGCACTTCTCTGCTATCTGTTTACGCTGCGGGTTTGGGTGTACCCTTTTTACTTGCGGCATTTCTGGCAGCGCCGTTCCTGCGATGGATGAAGCGCATGCGCCACCAAATGCGACGTATTGAAATTGCAACCGGGACACTCTTGATTGTAACAGGATTGTTGTTTATATTTAATTCTTTTGAATTACTCGGATTTTTTCTTATCGAATTAATGCCAGTTCTTGGAAATATAGGATAATTGACTTCTTAAAAAAAACGTTTCATTTTTTTTCATTGTTATAATAGCCTTTGCAACGTAACAACGAGCTGTGTGGAGGCTGCGGTTTTTTGGGGATTAACTGTAGGATAGATTGTGTCGCGACTTCGAGCATCGCGATTGGGGACATATTGAACAGGATGATAGGAACATGAACTTTGTAGCAGTTCAGGAAAATGCGAAAAGCGCGAGCCGCATTTTGAAGGCTATGGCCAACGAACGTCGCTTGATTATTTTGTGCTATTTAAGCGAAGGGGAACGCAGTGTTGGGGAGCTAGAGGAACTCATTGGAATTAGTCAATCAGCGTTGTCGCAGCATCTGGCGCGTCTGCGCAAGGACGGCCTTGTCGTCCCGCGACGCTCTTCCCAGAATGTTTTTTATTCGCTCTACGGTGACGAGGCACGATTGATTATCGGCCTGTTGCAGGAACTGGTTTCCCAAGACGACGACGTGAGAATATCCGGCTAATGCCCAAGTGTAGTAATGGTGCGGTCATAAGGCATATTTATTCAAAATAATTCCGGCGCAACTTGGCCGCCCATAACAGTAACGTCCGGGATACTCAATTCCTTCGGATTGACCAAGGCCATGAAAAGGGCCATTGCATCATCGACGCCGCGATACGCTTTAGTGATCCGCATTCGAGCTTGGAAGCGCCAAGGTTGACCGCCAAGGTCCGGCAACATTTCCCACCAGTATTCGGCAAAAATCTCCATTTTCATTGGTCAATGGCAGAACAAGTCGGCCCCACGTCTCGGCTGATATCTCAGTTGGTGGATTATGCTCGGTGTAGATATATTGGCGTCGCGCCAAGACAGCCCGATAGACAGCGAGGAAAAACTTACTAACGTATCCACTTGTTTGGATTTCCGAGGTGAGCCTGCTGGTCATGTCGAAGCCGGAACGCGCTGCGATGTTGGTCCCATATACCCTGTATCGAAAATCTTTACCGCCATCGATGGCATCGGTCCCCAATTTGACAGAAAGACACCCCAATTAGTCGTCTGTGAAAAACTCCGACAACCTTGGCCTGCCCTACGGTTTTCGGCGATTTGAAGTAATCGTAATTGCAAGAAAGTTGGGTTTTGATGGCCTTTTCCTTGCGATTTTGATTCACTTTTCGGGCCATTTATGATTCCCTGAGGACATGTCTTTTTGGGGGTTCTGATGCGACCGAAACAGCCGGAAAAAGCCGATCACGACGACCTGTTTAAGGCCCGTCTTGATCAAATCATCAACATGAAGCACGAGCTTGTCATCCTTGCCGGCAAAATCGATTGGGCCTGGCTGGATGAGCAGATCGCGCCCTATTTTTCCGAGCACGGACGGCCAGGGGAGCCGGTGCGGTTCATCATCGGCATGTTCATTCTGAAGCACACATATGCCCTATCGGATGAGCAGGTCTGGGATCGGTGGGTCGAGAGCCCATATTTTCAATACTTTACCGGCGAGGAATTCTTCCAGCACGACCTGCCCCATGAACGCTCCGGCATGAGCCATTGGCGCAACCGTATCGGTGAGACATTGGAGATGCTGTTGGCCGAAAGCTTGCGCATTGCCCATGACACAGGCGCACTGAAGAAGAGCGACCTGGCCCGCGTCACCGTGGACACCACGGTGCAGCCGAAGAACATCACCTTCCCGACCGATGCCAAGCTGTTGTTGGTAGCGATCCAGAAGCTCGGCAAACTGGCGAAGGAGCACGATGTGGAGCTGCGCCAGTCCTATGCCCGGGTTGCCAAGACCGCCGCTATGATGGCCGGGCGCTACGCCCACGCCAAACAGTTCAAGCGCATGAACGGTCGGATCAAATTCCTGCGCACCCGTCTGGGCCGCGTGATCAGGGATATCGGACGCAATATTGAAGGTGACGAGGAATTGGGCGCCATCTTCGCCGTGCCCCTGATCAAGGCCAGGCAGATCAGGGGCCAGAAACAACGCCAGCGCGGCCGGAAGCTCTATTCCTGGCACGCGCCGGAGACCGAATGTATCGCCAAGGTAGAGCCTTGCGTCATGCCATTGGTCCGAGTGACCAAGGCGATGGGCGCATAAGCCATATGAGTTTGGCGTCAAAGTCTCCCTGACGACCACCAATAAGCGCTGCAAGGGTGGCCAGTTCATCCTGCACGCCAAGGCTCTGCCAGGAAATCCCTATGACGGCCACACTTTGGCGGAGGTCTTGGAAGAGACCCAGGCATTGACCGGGCGCGAGATCGAGCGGGTCTATGTGGACAAGGGCTATATCGGCCACAAAGCACCAAAGCCCATGCGGGTCTTTCGCTCCGGGCAGAAACGCGGCGTCTATGACCAGATCAAAAAGGAACTCCGCCGTCGCTCAGCCATCGAGCCGGTGATCGGCCATTGCAAAAGTGACGGCCACATGGACCGCAACTACCTGAAAGGCCGCCTGGGTGACCAGATCAACGCCGTCATGAGCGCCGTCGGCTACAACTTCCGCCTCATCCTCAAGTGGCTGAGGGCATTGTTGTGCAAAATCATCGCCGCAATATGGGCCCACATGATGTCGGTGTCAGTCCTCCGAACCGCTTCTTAACAGCCGACGAATTAGTAATAAAATTATTACAAACAAAAGGTTTATGAATTGTTAATGTTTGCGAAGCTACCATTCTCATAGGCGTGGATCGGATCCACGGGCTTTATGTGAGAGCGGTCATCTTCGCCACCCTTCCTCAGGAGAATGCGAAGGCGGCCCTAAAGTCCAGGGCTCGGTCCACGCCGCTAGATATGAGTTCTCGCGAGGTCGCTCATAGACGCAGAACGGTCTTGGCGACGATGTTCCGTTGTATCTCTGCCGTGCCGCCGCCGATGGTGCGCATCCGATAACTTAGGTAAGCCGGCATCAAAGTCAGCGATTGATCCGGCCCGATGGCAGGGGCGTTCTTACCCACATCAACGGCGTCAGGTTGGAATACGGCACCATAATAGCCCGAAGCCTCGGCTCCAAGTTCCGTCACCTGCTGGATAATATCGGCCTGACGCGCCATGATAAGAGATGCTTCAGGGCCTGGGTTTTGCCCCGCCGTCAGGACCGCCACATTCCGCATTTCACTAATCTCCAAAGCATCGATGAGGCATTCCGCTGCCGCCAATTTACGTGATAGCTCTGGAATGATGGGTGCCGCGCAATAGGTCGCTTCATGGTCGACAAAATCCCGCACGTTTTTGAGCAATCGTCGCGCCTCCGGTGAGGCGACCCGGAAACGCTCAAACTCAAGTAAGTATTTTGCCACGTCCCAGCCATTGTTTTCCGCCCCAACTAGATTTTTCCGTGGCACGCGAAGATCGGTAAACGTGACCTGATTGAATTCATGCTCGCCGGCAATGTTTACGATCGGCCGGATTTCGATGCCCGGCGAAGCCATGTCGATAAGCAGGAAACTTATGCCCTGTTGTGGTTTGCCCTCGGTGGAGGTTCGCACCAGGCTAAACATCCAATCGGCATGGTGGGCAAACGTGGTCCAGATCTTTGCACCGTTAACAATATAGTCATCGCCGTCGGCCACGGCCCTGGTTTGCAGTGATGCAAGGTCCGAGCCAGCGCCCGGTTCGGAATATCCCTGACACCAAAACTCTTCCCCCGACAGAATGCGGGGCAGGAAACGGTCCTTCTGCGCCTGGCTGCCTTTGCCGATCAACATCGGGCCCAGCATGCGCAAACTCAACGGCGTTAAAATAGGCGTGTTCTCACGGGCGCACTCATTCTCAAATATGAACCACTGCATGGCCGTCCAACCCGGACCGCCATATTCAACCGGCCATGAAGGTGCCGCCCAACCCTGCGCATGGAGGATTTTTTGCCATGCCATACTGGTCTCAAACTCTTGAATATAGGATGCCCGTTTACGCCCGGCCTCCCGCAATTGGGGCGTTAGCTTGTCCTTCAGGAATTGCCGTACTTCATCTCTGAATTCGAGTTCAAAATCACTTAACGAAAGATCCATTGCCATCCTCCATAGAACACCGTTCAGTTCCCTTGCAGGATGCTTGGGGACAGCCCTTCCAAAGTTTCAACGAGTTCGAGCTGCATGTCGTACATGACCTGCCGGACCGTGGTTTCAGCCGTCATGGTGCCGACAACCTGACCGGCTGGAAACGAATAGAGGTCAGGGCGTTCGGCGCGGACGACACGCGCCGTCATTTCGTTAAACAAAATTCCTTGCAGCGGCGGGTCCAAATAGTCCGGCGCGTCTGGTTGCTCCCAGGCTTCCGATAGCTTGCTTTTGAGCATGCGAACGGTCTTTCCCGTGCGGCAACGTCGGCGTACCGCGTCCTCTGTCCGGGCACTAAAATATGCCTCTTTTTCGAACTGCGTCAGCTCGCTTTCCTGGGTGCCGAGCCAAACCGTACCGCACCATACGCCCTCGGCCCCCAACGCCAAGGCAGCCGCGATTTGTTTGCCGCGCGCGAAACCACCAGCTGCCAGCACGGGAATTTCGTCGTTGACGGCATCTATCACCTGGGGCACCAAAACCAATGTAGAGATGTCGCCGGTGTGGCCACCGGCCTCCGTCCCTTGTGCAACGACGAATTCCACACCGGCGTCTCTTTGCCGTACTGCGTGTTTTGGTTTGCCGCAAAGGGCACCGACCATGATGTCTTTCGCCTTTAATGTTTCAACGACATCGGCGGGCGGCGCACCCAACGCGCTCACCACCAAACGTATCTTGGGATGCTTAAGCACAACATCAAGCAGACGGCGGGCGCCGTCAGGTGTCATGGCACCGCGTCCGACGATGATCTCGTGATTGATGCGCTGGCGCTCGTCGTCGGGCAGTTCGGGTACGCCTTCGGCTGCCAGAAGTCCCTCCATGAAAGTCTTATGTGCTGTCGGGATCAAATCATGCAGATCAATTTTGCCGAATTCGGCTTCCGCTTCCCTGTCGTACTTAACCGGGATGATGACATCGACGCCATAAGGGCGGTCGCCGACATGGGCGTCGATCCAGGCGAGTTCAATTTCCAACTGCTCCGGCGAATAGGTTGAGGCACCGAGAACGCCATAGCCACCCGCTTTGGTAACCTCAACAATCACGTCGCGGCAATGTGAAAAAGCGAAAATCGGCGTGTCGAAGCCAAGTCTATCTCGGATACGTGTCTGCATGACGACCTCTGAATTTCAGGGAATTTTTGCGAAACTAAATATCGATTACCAACTTGCCAAAATGGCCGGCCGCGCGCATGGCATGATAGGCAGCGGGCGCGTCGTCAAAAGCGAAGCTCTGGTCAATGACCGGATGCATGCCATTAGCTGAAATGGCGGCGTTCATATCCGAGAACATCCGGCGGCTGCCCACATAGACGCCCTGCAAACGGATTGATCTGCGCATGACCAGAGTCGGATCGATGGCACCACCGGCCAGGACCCCGACCAGTGATACGGTGCCGCCGACCTTTGTCGCAGTCACCGATTTTGTCAAAGTGCCACCGCCGCCCACTTCGAGGGTGACATCAACGCCCAGGCCGCCAGTCAGATCCAGCACCGCCTGTTCCCAATCAGGGTTCTTGCGGTAATTTATGGTCTCCCAGGCACCCAGCTCTTTGGCCCTGAGCAACTTTTCATCGGACGAAGACGTGACGATCGCACGCGCCCCGGTCATGGCGGCAAATTGCAGGCCAAAGATCGATACGCCGCCGGTGCCGAGCAGTAAGACGGTGCTGCCGGCCTGCATTTCGCCCTGTTCCAGTAAACAATTCCAGGCCGTCAGACCGGCACAGGGCAGGGTCGAGGCCTCGGCATAATTCAAATGCGCCGGCACGGGAATAATCCCGGTTTCCTTGAGTATGACCTGTTCGCCAAGAACACCATCCAGGGCACCGCCCAAGGCCGTCGCCATGGCAGCTTCCGAGATCGGGCCAGCGGTCCAATCGGCGAAAAAGCAACTGGCAACCCGATCTCCTGGCCGCACCGACCTAACCCCCGGTCCAACCGCCGTGACCTCGCCGGCACCATCGGAGTTCGGCGCAAGTGGGAACCGGATGCCCCGTGCACCAGCGTTTTCGATGGTGGAGAGGTCGCGATAATTGATCGAATTGGCGGCCATGGCCACGGCAACTTCACCCGGCCCCGGTTCCCGTTCCTCTCGGTCCGCCAGAACCAGGCCATCAACCCCATCACCAGACTGCATTTCCCACACGCGCATAGCTTTCAATCCCCAAAATTAGTAATTCATATATAACTGGCAAATTTGTGCTGACGCTAGCCGAATTGCGCTGCCAGGAGAATGCAAATTCTCGACAGTCGGTCGGATCGACCGGTTTTTTCCCGTCTGCCGCCCCCCAGAAGATCCTTTGTTATTCCTTGATTCCCACTAGAATGACGTCTGAATTTCGTTTTGGATGAAGGCAGGGGCGCATGGAATTTGATTTGAAAATCGTTGGCGGCACGATTGTTGACGGTAGCGGCAACGAAGGCTATCGCGGCGACGCGGGTATTCGCGACGGTAAAATCATAGCTCTTGGCGAAGCAAAGGGTGAGGCGACAAAGACAATAGACGCCGGCGGCTTAATGGTATGTCCCGGCTTTGTCGATATTCACACCCATTATGATGCCCAAGTTCTGTGGGACAAGATGTTGACGATTTCGCCCTGGCACGGTGTTACCACCGCCGTCATGGGGAATTGTGGTTTTGGTGTCGCGCCGGTTCGCCCGGCGGATCGCGTCCTCATTATGAAGACCTTGGAAAAGGTCGAAGGCATGAGCTATGAAACCCTGGAAGCCGGCCTTGGCCTGGATTGGCCGTTTGAAAGTTTCCCCGAATACCTGAATGCGGTAACGGGAAGTGGCTCCGTCATTAATCTGGCGAGTTATATCGGGCATACGCCGTTGCGCCTTTATGTCATGGGTGATGATGCCATGGAACGTGAGGCCACAGGCGGGGAGGTCGAGGCTATGGCAGCCATCGTGCGCGAGGCCATGGCTGCGGGTGCCATCGGTTTTTCCACCGGCCATGCCGCCACGCAAAACGCCTATGATGGCCGGCCCGTGCCCAGCCGTCTTGCGGCATTCAGCGAAATAGATGCCTTGGTCGGTGCCATGGCGGCCTCGGGCCGGGGCATTCTGCAATGCAGCATCGGCAAGAATTTCTTTCACGACGAACTGACTGATTTGGCGCGGCGTCACAACGTACCCGTAACATGGACGGCGTTGGTGTCGGGTATGTCCGGCCCGGGATCGCATCAAAAGCATCTGGACCTGACCGCCCAACAGCGCGCCGAAGGTCTCAACATTGTGCCGCAAGTGGCATGCCGGCCGGTTATGTTCGATTTTAACTTTGGTGATCCGTTTCCGTTTGAGATGCTGCCCCTGTTCCGCGAGATCATGACCCTCGACGGCGATGCCAAAAAGGCCGTCTACAATGACGACAGTTTTCGCGATAAATTCAAGGCTAAAACCGCGCCCGGGGTCAAAATGTTGTTGGCGGATTGGGTCGGGCGGACGCGGGTCTCCATGCTTCCATCGGCGCCCGAACTTGAGGAGGTGTTGCTGTCTGACATCGCGGCCCAGCGGGGAGAAGACGCCATTGACCTGGCATTGGAGCTCTCCATCGCAAGTGATTTTGCGGCCCGCTTCCGCCTGCCCTTCCTCAATTACGATCTCCACGAGGTCGGGGAACTATTGGTCGATGACAATACCGTGGTTTCGCTTTCGGACGCAGGCGCCCATGCCTCGCAGCTTTGTGACGCCTGTTATTCAACTGATTTTTTAGGCCATTGGGTCCGCGATGAGGGCATGATGGAGATGGAACAGGGCGTCCATGAATTAACTCAGAAACCTGCCGATCTCATGGGCCTCAAGGACCGCGGCCGCCTGGCCCAGGGCCTACCGGCGGATGTGGTCATTTTCGACCCTGCCACGGTGAATGCGTCGGGTCTTTCCCGGGTCTACGATCAGCCCGCCGGCCAGGACCGCCTGATCTCCCAGGCACTGGGGATTGAGGCGGTCATCGTAAACGGTGCCCTGATCCGCGAAAGCGGCCATGACACCGTCAATGTCGATCAGTCATTGCCAGGGGAATTCTTACGCGGTGATAGCAGGGTACAAAGGCCATAGTCGGACAGATCGCAACGCCGATTGTTAGGTATTTCTGATACTTGCTATCTGGACGGCGGCAAGCGGGAGCCGTCTACAACATCAACAGCGGACATACGGCTATATCGACAGTGCCCCTGGATTTTCTGGACGCGGGTCACTACAATTTGCCTCATATCGGATTGAAGGCGACGCAGATTGGAAGCCGTCGTTGCCACGGAATTAGCCGTTCAAGGAGCACAAGATGGTGGTTAGAAATGCGCATTACGGGAGTCTATTGGATGTCGCGCAAAGACTTCGCGCCAAGGAGATTTCGCCGGTCGAATTGACCGAATACATGCTGAAACGTATCTCGACCAAGGACAAGCGGCTCAAATCCTATGCGACGGTCACCGCCGACCTGGCCATGAAGCAGGCGAAAAAGGCGGAAAAGGAAATTCTGGGTGGACGCTCACGGGGACCGCTCCATGGCGTACCCATCGCGGTAAAGGATCTTTGTTATACCAAAGGCATCAACACGGCAGCGGGTATGACGATCCACAAGGGGTTTAGGCCAAAATTCGATGCGACGGTGGTAAAACGGTTTGCCGATGCGGGCGCTGTACTGCTGGGTAAATTACAAATGACAGAGGGTGCTTTCGCTGACCACCATCCCGATATTGCGCCGCCTGTAAACCCTTGGCATCGGGACTACTGGCCGGGGGCCTCTTCCTCTGGTTCCGGTGTCGCGACGGCAGCTGGTCTGTGCTTTGCTTCGCTTGGCTCCGATACAGGCGGTTCAATCCGCTTTCCATCGGCGGCGAACGGCGTGACCGGACTAAAACCAACTTGGGGTCGGGTCTCGCGCCACGGCGTCTTTGATCTAGCCCCCACGCTTGATCATGTCGGGCCAATGTGTCGGACAGCAGCGGATGCCGGGGCGGTTCTTGGTGTGATAGCCGGTGCCGATGGGAACGACCCGACGGCGTCATCTTTGCCTGTTCCGAACTATCTTGCGGGGTTGGAGCGTGGTTTGAACGGCCTTCGCATTGGCATTGATCCCACATACAACCGGCGTGGTGTGGATGATACCATGATGGCGGCGGTCAAATCCGCATTGGCCGTGTTTCGGGCGATGGGCGCGGATGTGCGGGAGGTGACATTTCCGAATACCGATGGGGTGGTGGATGAGTGGACGGCACACTGTGGTATCGAGACCGCCTATGCTCACCGCGATACCTATCCGAAACACAAGGATCGCTATGGGCCTGCATTATCAGGCTTGATCGATCTCGGGCATTCCCTGTCGGCCACGGACTACCAGGAGATCCTGCTGCATCGGCATGACTTCTGCGGCAATGTGCGGGCCCTTTTTGATGATATTGATGTTCTCGTCATCCCGGCCCAATCCGCGGCGTCGCCGACATTGCAGCAAATGGAGACGCTGGGCGAAGACCCCGGCCAATTGTCTTCCCTGCTGCGATTTACGGCACCAACCGATCTAACGGGAAGTCCAGCTTTGACCATGCCCGCCGGGTTCACCAAAGCTGGCATGCCGGTCGCAATTCAGCTTGTCGGACGGCACTTTGAGGAAGATATCCTCGTCAGGGCTGGTCATGCCTACCAACGGGAAACGGATTGGCATCTCCAACACCCTGCTATCTGACGATTTGCCGCCGGGGCTATAACGTTATGGGCGGCATTGTAATTTCTCCTGAACGTTATGAAAGCTGCCGCTTTTCGCTACAGGCGCGGGGTTCATCGTGATGGAAGGAATACATTCGTGAAGCTCGGCATCGTCTCCGATCTGCATTGCAATTTTGGCGGCTTGACCCGTGCTTTGGACATCATGGGGCAGATCGATGAACTGCTGTGTCTCGGCGACAGCATCTTCGAGTACCGCTTTTCCAACGAGGTCGTTGGATTGCTGAAGGCGCGCGACGCGTACGTTATCCATGGTAACCACGAAGAAGTATTCCTGGGACCGCAAGGCGTTCAGGCGCGCGGGCGCGACACAATCGATCACGCCTTGCTGCAATGGCTGGCGGACCAACCGGCGCGTATCGAACTCGATATCGGTGGTAAAAAGGTTTTGATGGTGCATTCGACGCCATGGGAGCCGCGGGGAACCTATGTCTACCCCCATAGCCCGCAATTCGCCCGCTTCGGCGAGGCCGAGGCGGACTTCGTGCTTTATGGCCACACCCATCAACAGGTCGTGCAGCGGATCGGCGGGAGTCTCGTCATCAATCCGGGTTCTACCGGGGACGGGCGCGACCACAGCAACGACCGGCAATTGAGTTGCGCCGTTTTGGATACGGTCAGCGAGGAAGTCGTGATCACGAATTTCGAAGACCCGGCCCGCGCCCAAAACATGCGAGCGATAAGGTGAGGTTCCAACCACCGATAGAGACGGCCTGTTAGGATTTGCCAATGCATAACGCCTTGATGCGCCCGAGCGGGGTCGTCCGCATCATCAACATTCGCCGCCCCGACAATTACGCATGGATTAGCGGAACGCCTGCCGATACACTTTCTCCATGCCGACGGGACCCAACGCAGACAAACGGTCATTGTCGCCGCAGACATTGTTGGCTTCTCACGTCTTGTAGGTGCGGTAGAACATCAGGAGGTAACAAGTGAGTACAATCACAAACATCACGGTTCAGACCTATGCCTACGATCTGGAAGATTTTGGCCCGGGCGGAACCTACCAGCGCGGCGGCAAGTTGCGGCTCGAGAAGTTCATCGTTTCAATTACCACGGATGACGGACTGGTGGGCAGCTACGCCCCGCATTTCGGTGCGTCCCCACAGGCACTCGCGCAGGTGAAGGACATGGCCCGCGGCTTGATCGGGCATGATGCCGAGCAGCGCGAACGCATCTTCGAGCGTCTGAAGCAGTCCCACCGGCACTATGATAAATCCGGCATTGCCGCCCTGGATGCCGCGCTGTGGGATCTGGCAGGCAAGAAATACGACGCCCCCGTAGCAAAGCTCCTTGGCGGCTACCGGCAGCGCCTGCCGGTCTATGCCAGCACCACACCGGGTCAGAGCTCGCCCGGCGGCCTCGACAGCATCGGCAAGTATGCCGAGTTTGCCCAGACCTGTTGGGAGCAAGGTATCTCTGCCTTCAAGATCCATGGGTTCTTCGATGGCGACGCGAAGAAAGAGATAGCGATCATGACAGCCGTGCGGGAGCAAGTCGGCGCAGACATGAAGCTTATGACGGACCCCGCGTCGACATTGGGCTCTTTCATGGATGCGATCGAGGTCGGTCGCGCGTGCGACGATCTTGGCTTCTACTGGTATGAAGACCCCTACCGCGACGCATCGTCAAGCGCGGTTGCTCACAAGCGCCTGCGCGATTTCATCAAAACGCCGATGCTGATTGCCGAGCACATTCGCGGCTTCGAGCAGAAGGCGGACTTCGTACTGGCCGGTGGCACCGACATCATGCATATCGACCCGGAGCTGGACGGCGGCATCACCGGCACCATGAAGCTGGCTCACTTCTGCGACGCGATCGGCATGGAGGTGCAGCTGCACACCGCAGGGCCGATGCATCGTCACCTGATGGCCGCTATTCCTAACACGCTGTTCTACGAACTCGGGCTGGTTCGTCCGGATGGCCCGTGGAACCTGATGCAGCCGCCGATCTATGCCGACGACTACGGAGACCGCGTCGATTGTGTCGGGGCAGATGGCTGCGTGCCGGTGCCCGACGGTCCGGGGTTAGGCGTGACCTACGACTGGGACAGGATCGCGGCGTGGGAAACAGGCCGCGAGGTATTTTGCTAGCGCTCTAGTTGTGAATTCTCACCCGATCGTGTTCGATTGCGCGCCAAGTTTTTCGATTTTGAGTGTAACCTTGTCGCCAGAGCCGAGCTTGATGCCGAGGTCAAGGGCGGAACCTCCCGGATAGTTGCCCGATGTGAGGACATGACCTGGACGCAGGGTCTGACCGCGCGAGAGGTAGGATGCGAGGTCATCGAAGCCCCAGACCATGCCGGACGTGTTATAGGAGGACTTCTCCTCGCCATTTATGTCGATCGACATGCGCAATTTCTGTGGATCGCCGACCTCGTCGGCGGTCACCAACCACGGCCCCATGACATTGGAGAAATCAGCATCCTTGCCCTTTGTGGGGCCAAGGCCGAATGCCATCTCGCGCGCCTGGATCTCGCGATAGCTCACATCATTGAAGATCGTATAACCGACGATTGCCTGTTTTGCCTGTTCCCGAGACAGGTCCTTGCCGCCGACCCCGATGACCGCCGCCATTTCGCATTCAATGTCCATGTCCGTTGCGTAGGGGGGCATGGGTATCGTCTGCCCGGGATGGCCGATGCTGCCGGTATGCCCCTTGTAATAGGCGCGCAGGTCACCGTCTTTCTCCGGAAAGTTGAGCATTGCAAACCCCTTTTCACGGCTATCCTCGATGTGGGCAGGCCATGTAATGAAACAGGAGATGCCGGGCGGTGTGAGAATAGGTGCACGCAATTCTACGTCGCCGACTTGGTAGAATGTTTTCTCGCCCATTGCCGTTTGCGCTTGGCCCGACGCTGAAACTGCCTCAACGCTCTCACCCACCAAGTCGAGCGTGTCGCCGCCGTTGCCAATTAATGCGATCATGTCGGTCGGCGCCCGGGCATGGCCTATCCGCGCAGCCCCTTCCGGCGAGTAGGTCCTTTCCAGATGTGTTATCACGGCCGAGGTCGCATCGACGATACCTCCAGCTGCGGCGACGCCAATTCTGGTTTGCGGGCCCAGCGATGTCGGAACGGCGAAAGTGCACAATTTCATGAGACAGTCCTTCCGGGATGATGGCTGTTTGGCCCAGGCGGGAGCCGTGGATGCCGACGATGATTGTACCCCGACATCCAGCCAAGTGCACTATGAGACCGACAATATTCGGATCGACGATCAGATCGAATAGGCCAATGCAAAAGAAGCCGTTGCCTTAGTGGTGTCGAAATGTCGGCTAGGGGTCATTCTCAATCTGTTTGGATTCTCTAATATGAGGCCCGCTGCTGGGGCCTAAGCGGACATCAACCTGAGGCCGCTTGATGCTCGAAAAGTGCCAGAAGCGGCCTGTTAGGAATTTCTAATGGATAGGATCAAAATATCGGCGGGTGGAAACCGTCCGCGGCATTCGAAGCAAAAATCAGGAAATTTCGTCCAGCAACTCCTTTGCTTTTATCAAATCTGGCATGTCGAAACCCTCAGTAAATTGCGAATAGCTCGACTGAAGCAATTTTAGCGCCGCATCATTCTGGTCCTGTACGACCAGCAGGCGCGATTGCGCCATGACAGCGCGTAAATGCAATGGTTTAGCACCCTGGCGATCGGCAACATTGATCGCTTCGGCAAAGGCTTCTTCGGCTTCTTCTATCTGCCCCATAGAAAACAGAACTTCGCCATGGATGCGATGCGCCTGACTTTCCATGAAGTATTCTTGGTATTTATCCAGTGCAGCAATTGCCTCTTCTGCAGCCTCTAGCCTGAATTATTCACTCCAGCCTTTGAATTAGGCGGTGAACGTAGATTAACCTGTTGAAATATCGTAGTGTTTTGGATGTCTAGACCGAAACAACGACACCAGGAAAACCTACGGTTCACCATGAAAGAAACTA
>JABJKS010000006.1 GCA_018660265.1 Rhodospirillaceae bacterium
ATGAAATGCACAAGGTCATCATCACCGATCCAGTCGCGAAGATCGGGCGGTAACAGAAAAGCTTGGCTGCGGTCGTAGGGAATGAAATTTGCCATGCAGAGAGTATAACATAAATGCAGTGCTAATCCGACAGACTGCTAGCTCAAAGAAGCCGGAAACCAGCGTTTTGGTATCTTGGGAGATCACAACCTGGCCTGGTTTGGCGATGCCCTGCAACCGGGCGGCCAGATTGGGTGTCTCGCCCGTTATGGCACCGGCTTCTCCCGCCAGGTCGCCAACCACGACCTGACCGGTGGCGATGCCGACGCGCGCCGCCAAGGCGGCAACGCCAGCCATCTCCACGCTGGAAACGGCGAGTATCGCGTCGAGGCCGGCGCGGACGGCTCGCTCCGCCTGGTCTTCGTAGGCTCGCGGCCAGCCGAAATAGATCAAGACACCATCGCCCAGATACTTAGCCACATACCCGCCAAAGCGTGTTACGGCACCGGCCACAACATCCTGATAACTTCGCATGACATCACGCAAATCCTCAGGATCAAGCTGCTGCGACAGGGCCGTTGAGCCAACAAGATCGCAGAACATGACGGTCAATTGGCGACGTTCGGCTTGCTGACCCGTCGCCGGTTCCGGCGCGGCATCAGGAGTGTCGCTAGTTGGCTGGGACTGCGCCAGTAGATCGGCAATCGCCGCTACCAATTTCTTCCGCGGACCCATGGGTAGTTCCAGCTCTTTCAGATCGCCGTCTTCGAGATGCCGGGCCGCATCGAGGTCGATCTCGTTCTCGACAAATAGATCGCCATACTTGTCCAGCCCAAGTTCCTCCAACCATTTGCGAATATCGTCCACCATCGGCGCTTGCTCCCTTCAGCAACCAGCCTATCAGAATAAGAGTGATCGGCGAAAGGCCGCCCATTCTTTGGACCATTCAGATCAGGTGACAATGCGCACTATGGGTCAACAGTGATCTGTTTTGCTTCTCTAATATGCCGACCGCTACTAGGGCAATAGCGGACATCAGTCTGACGTCGGTTGAAACTCGATAAGTGCCAGAGGCTGCCGTTGGGCAGTTTTTCTATCAGCGTAGATTCTCCCAACCGTGCCAGCTACACTCTGCTCCATATCGGCGGCGACGCAACTTATACCACCCGGCAGTGTTGCTATATCGTCGCTCGGGATTATTCGATGAGACGGGCGCCGGAGATGGCGGCCAATACGACGAAATAGGGAAAGGCAACTGTCAGCATGTCAGATATCCACGCGGTACCGCCCAGGGCAAAAAATGTGCCGGTCATCGACATGGCACCGCTTTTACAAAATGGCGACGCTGCCGATCTGGTGCAGGAAATCCGTACGGCCTGCGAACAGGTCGGTTTCTTCTACGTCAAGAACCACGGCATTCCGGCGGCCACAATAACGGCGGCAATAGATGCATCGCGACGGTTCTTCGAGCAACCGCTGGAGACACGCATGAAAACCGTGAAAGATCAATTCCACCGTGGCTACCTGCCCATTGGAACGACCCGGTATCCGGGGCAGAGCCCTGACTTGAAAGACAGTTTCGATATCAGCGTGGATCTGCCGCTGGACGATCCCGACGTGATCTCCGGTTTGCCGTTGCACGGGCCAAATCAGTGGCCGGACTTGGCGGATTTTCGCGAACCTGCCGAAGAATACTTTTCTGCGGTGCAGGGATTTGGCATGCGCCTGCTTGAGGCCCTGGCCCTCAGCTTAGAACTGGCACCCGATTTCTTTACACGCCACTATAAAAAGCCAACCATCCTAATGCGGTTGATGCATTACCCGCCGCAAGACCAGGCATTGGACGAAGGCTCTATCGGCGCCACCCCGCATGCGGATTTTGGTTTGGCAACGGTTCTGTATCAGGACCCGTCCGGCGGGCTTGAGTTGCAATTGCCTGACGGGAGCTGGATATCGGCCCCCTTCATCGCGGACACCTTGGTCGTCAACCTTGGGCAGCTGATGGCCCGGTGGACAAACGATGTCTATCGCGCGGCGCTGCACCGGGTTGTCAATCGACGCTCGCAAGACAGATATTCGATACCGTTTTTCTTTAATCCCGATCATCATGCGCCTGTTGAATGCATTGCATCCTGCCAGAGCCCGGAAAGACCGGCGCTTTATCCACCCGTAAACGCAGGCGATTATATCACCCAACTCGTGCAAAAGAACCAGGACTATCAGCCCAACAGCGGCACCGACAGTCGGAGCTAATACGAAAAAATGAGCGTTCATGAACGGGTTGAGGTATTTCGGTCCGTAGAGGTATGATCGTCCCGGTAAATCTCAAACATTCCAAACCCAGATTGGAGGCGTCATGAGCGCAACCGCCGACATGGACGGGGTCGCGCTATCAAAACGCTTCGGGCCGCTTTATGTCTGGCTGGTAACTTTGACAGTGATGTCGGGGGGCATCGCCATGGGCCTGGCCTCATCCATGGTCAACGTCGCCGTGCCGTCCGTGACCGGCGCGTTCGGCGTGGGCCTGGATCAGGCGCAATGGATGGCGACCGGTTTTCTCGCCACCATGTCCGCCTCCATGCTGGTCAGTTCCTGGTTAATCGAAGTGTTGGGCCAACGCATCACTTTCATGGCGATCCTGACAGTGTTCGGGATCGGTTCGGTCCTGTGTGCGACGGCACCGAATATGGATATGCTGATCGTCGGTCGCATTCTTCAGGGCGCGGCAAATGGCGTGGGACAGCCCCTGGCCATGTACACAATGTTCAGCGTCTTTCCGCCCGAGCGGCGCGGCATGGCGATTGGCATTCAAGGCCTGGTCAGTGTCCTGGCCCCAACCTTCGGCCCCATTGTGGGCGGCATCGCCATCGATAGCATCTCGTGGCGCTATCTGTTCTTCCTGCCCCTGCCATTCTGCGTCCCGGCAATGATGATGGGCATGGTGTTCATGCCAACCAAGAAACTGGCGAAACACCTCCCCGCCTTCGATTGGGTCGGCCTGATCTTGATCCTGTTCATCGTTTTCACGGCCTTTAACGCCATTTCCAACGGCCCGCGCGCCGGCTGGGATTCGGATACGGTGGTCTACCGATTGTGCGCCAGTCTGGCCGCTCTCGTGATTTTTATTCTTTGGGAATTGCGCGCGCCCTACCCCTTGCTCGACCTCAGTCTGTTTCGAAATCCTCAGTTCGCCCTGACCATGCTGGCGGGATTTGTCTTTGGTGCCGGGCTTTTTGCCTCCGGCTATTTTATCCCGATTTTCGTCCAGACGATCCAGAATTACAGCGCCACCCGTGCCGGCCTGCTGTTGGCTACGGGGGGTTTGGTGATGATGATATTCTTTCCGCTTTCGGGGCGCATTTCCGATTCCATTCCGGCCCATATCCCAATTTCGACCGGATTGTTAATATTCGGCATTGGCTTTTACATGATCAGGGTCGTCGATGTGAATACGACATTTTGGGCCATGGTCGCCTATGCTGCCGTGACCCGTCTGGGCCTTAGCCTGACCGTGCCGTCCCTTAGCATCGCCGCCCTGCGGGCGGTGCCGGCGGACAAGCTGGCCCGGGCCGCCTCCAACGCGACCTTTTTCCGCAACTTTGGCGGCGGCCTGGGCATTACCCTGCTGACCGCATTCTTTCTGCAACGTGCCAAGTACCACGCAGAGGCCTTTACCGACACCCAGACCTGGTCCAATGCAACAACCATGGGGCTGTTGAACGATGTCCAGCAACTGCTGGCAATTTCGGGCCTGCCGGAAAGCACACAGAAAGCGGGCGCGCTGAATTACCTCTCGGAAATGGTTCTGGCCCAAGCCAGCACCCTGGCCTTCAAGGATACCTTCCTCGCCATTGCCATCGTCGCGTTCCTGGCTGTCGGGCCCGCGTGGATGATCGGGCGCACCGGCAAAAAGCGCCCCTGACGTTGATAAGTTACCGCGCTTCCGGGCAATTGTGATGGTCCGTGGAGAGATGGTCCGTGGATTCCGCCAACAGGCACCGCTATACTCGCTGACATGACGGGAAAAACCATACGCCGACAGACGGTTATCGTTTCTACTGACGCCATGGTACGAAATGGGCCATGATATGCGAACAGGCTTAGTTCGGTTCTTTCGCTTGTTGACCTCCTCATTCCGCGATCTGGTGCCTATCATTGTCGTCATCAGCTTTTTTCAACTGATCGTCTTACAGCAACCAATTCCTGATTTTGGCGGCATATTGCTCGGCCTGTTCTTCGTGTTAATCGGTCTAACCGTTTTCATTCAAGGCCTGGAAATTGGCCTTTTCCCGATCGGCGAGTCGATGGCCAATGCCTTCGCCCGCAAGGGCAGCCTGTTTTGGCTACTCGCGTTCGCGTTTGCGCTCGGCTTTGGCACGACGGCTGCCGAACCGGCACTAATCGCGGTCGCGGCAGAGGCGGCCAGGGTTGCCGCCGCGGGCGGTGTGTTGGATGGATCCGCCGCAGCGCAGGCCGACTATGCCTTATATCTGCGTGGTACCGTAGCGTTTTCGGTCGGCGTGGCACTGATGATTGGCGTCTTCCGCATTCTTAAAGGCTGGCCGATCCAGTACTTGATCATCGGCGGCTATATGACGGTCGTTGTCCTGACCATCTTCGCGCCGGCCAATATCATCGGCATCGCATACGATTCAGGCGGGGTGACAACCTCAACCGTTACCGTACCCTTGGTCACGGCGTTGGGTGTCGGCCTGGCCACCGCCATCAAGGGACGCAACCCAATGGTCGATGGCTTTGGCCTGATCGCCTTTGCCAGCCTGACACCGATGATCTTCGTCTTGATATTCGGCATGCTGTGGTCGGCGTTAGGTTAGCGAACGGCGATGGAAACCCTAATCAACCTATTCTGGAGCCTTGTCGCAACCTCTCGCGACGTGCTTCCCATTGCCGTCGTGCTGTTCGGATTTCAGTACCTGGTAATCCGCCAACCTTTGCCCAATCTGCGCAGTATCATTATTGGCTTCATTTACGTCGTCGTTGGCCTCAGCTTCTTCCTGATCGGCCTTGAAAAGGCGCTGTTCCCACTCGGAAAGCTGATGGCCGCGCAATTGACAGATCCGGCCTTCATCCACGGCGTCGGCGTCGTCGTTGAGGGAGTAAACTGGCAGGACTACTACATGGTCTATCTGTTCGCCGCCGCCATCGGCTTTGCCACCACAATCGCCGAGCCGTCACTGATGGCCATTGCGATCAAGGCCAATCGTGTATCGGGCGGCACCGTCAGCATTTGGGGATTGCGTCTTGCCGTCGCCGTTGGCGTCGCCTTTGGCGTGGCGCTGGGCACCTACCGCATTATCACCGGCACGCCGTTGCACTATTACATAATCGTAGGCTATGCCATCGTGATCGTACAAACTATCCGGGCCAACCGGGCTGTCATTCCCCTGGCCTATGACTCGGGCGGTGTCACGACTTCGACCGTTACAGTGCCGCTGGTCACGGCCCTGGGCCTTGGGTTGGCCACGACAATACCGGGCCGGAGCTCGTTGCTCGACGGCTTCGGGCTGATTGCCTTTGCCAGCCTGTTTCCGGTTATCACCGTCATGGCCTATTCAAATTTTGGCGAATGGCTGCGCAAACGCCGCCGAATTAGAGGAGACGCAAATGAAGTTTAAACTGATCATGGCCTTGGTTGATGACAATCACACCGACACTATCCTTGACGCCGCGCGGGAAGCCGGTGCAACGGGCTCTACTGTTATCACATCCGCGCGCGGCGAAGGTCTGGTGCCGGAAAGGACTTTTCTAGGCCTTAACCTCTCCGGTCAGCGGGATCTCATCCTGTTTCTG
Organism: Rhodospirillaceae bacterium; assembly: GCA_018660265.1. Taxonomy (GTDB): domain Bacteria; phylum Pseudomonadota; class Alphaproteobacteria. The sequence continues at coordinate 5,791 of JABJKS010000006.1, forward strand.
GTTGCCGAGCAGTTGGCCCGGGACATACTGGAACGAATAGCCATTGCCGGCCGCTTCAACGAGGAACACGGTGCCGGCATTGCCTTCCAGGTAGCAATTGAGGATGCCGTGGGCCTGAAAAGTCAATTGCAAGCCCTCTCCGACGAAATTGAGGATCAGATATGATGTCCACCCCGCATATCAAAGTTGCCGATGTCATGGGTACTGAGGTGCACATGATCGACCCAATGAAGCCCGTGCGCGAAGCCATGCGCTTAATGCGTCAGCACGAGGTCAGTTCCCTGGTGATCCCCCGGCGTGATGAGCGCGACGAAATGGGCATTGTCGTCGTTTCCGATATTGCCCAACAGGTCATCGCCAAGAACCGTTCCCCCGACCGGGTGGACGTCTATGAGATCATGGCCAAGCCGGTGATCACCTTGGACAAGGACATGGATATCCGCTACGCGGTGCGGCTGTTGAGCAATTTCAGTTTGTCGCGTGGGCTGGTTGTCAATCACCAGCGTGAGCTGGTCGGTATTGTTACCCTGCGCGATATGGTATTGGCCTATGTGGAGCATGAAGACACCACTGTTGAGGCCTAAAGCGTGTCGCGGGCCGTCCGGATAGCCATCCCGGCAGCGCTACCCGTCTACCGTGGACCACCCAGCTAGCGGTCAGGCCGTGTATCTGGGGGATGTCGGTTATTGCGGGCGCATTTTGGCTGCCGGCCCGCCACGAAAGATGCCATAAATCCCCAGCGATGTTTGTCCCCATCCAAGGCATGGTTTATTCTGATGGCGACTCGCTGCAATAAACATTCCCAAAACGACGACCCCGCTGTCGCGAGACACGGCACGGTCCCGTTGATGATGCCGGACAGGTGATAGGCACTATGGCGACAGGTAATCCAAAGACCGCAGGCAAACCGCCTGGCGATGGCATTACCTTACGGCAACAGGCCTACATAGGCATGTCGCAGACCACGGATCACCGCAACGGTACGGACGCGGCTGTTTTGTGGCGTATTATCGGGCTGGCTCTGCGGTACAAGTTCCGCTTCGCCGTGGCCGTTGGCGCGACCATCGCGGCGTCGGCATTTCAGCTTATGATCCCACGTTTTCTGGGCGATGCGGTTGATAATGCCATGGGGATGTTGAGCGGGACGTCGATTGCACCGGCACTGGCCCGCGAGGCCCTGTTGGACGCCGCCCTGCTGCTGCTTGGTGTTTCGATCTTGCGCGGAGCCTTTACGCTGTTGCACAACTATGGCGGCGAAGCGATTGGCCATCTTATCGCCTACGATCTGCGCTTGGCCTTTTACGCAAAATTGCAGGAGTTGAGCTTTTCCTTTCACGACGGCATCCACAGCGGCGAATTGATCACCCGGGGTATGCTGGATCTTGAGGGCGTCCGTATGTTCGTCAACACCGGTGTATTGCGGCTTGTGCTGTTGACCTGCCTGATCGGGGCCGGCGGATATTTGCTGCTGTCGACGGATCTGTTGCTGGGACTGTTGAGCTTTTCCTTTGTCCCGTTCGTGGCCTGGCGCTCATCAGTGGCGCGATTGCGCCTGCGGGCATTGTGGCTGGCGTTACAGCAACGCATGGGCACACTGGGTCAGATCATGGACGAAAACCTAAGCGGCATCCGCGTCGTTCGTGCCTTTGGTGCCGAACGGTACGAGGTCGGCAAATATGATGTTGCCGCCGACGATGCCCGGTTGATCGCGGATGAACGGATCAAGACCCGGGCCTCGTCCACCTCCGTGATGACGTTCGCCTATTTCATCGCCATGGGCCTGGTCCTCTGGGTCGGCGGTCTGCGCGTGCTGGACGGCACCATGACGGTCGGCACCCTAACGGTTTTCCTGACCTTCATCACCATTCTGCAAACGCCGGTGCGCCAACTTGGCCTGCTGGTCAATTCCCTGGCCCGGGCCTCAACCTGCGGTGGGCGTTTGTTTGACCTCCTCGACCTTGAACCCGGCATCAGGGACCAGCCCGGCGCAAAACCGCTGAGCGTGAGCAAAGGCGCGCTGTCTTTCGAAGAGGTGTCCTTCGCCTATAGCGGCGTCGGCGGACCGCCCGTATTGCATGATGTCTCCTTCACCGTGGCGCGCGGCCGTACCGTGGGTATTGTCGGCCCGCCCGGCAGCGGTAAATCCACCATCGCCAATCTGCTGCCGCGCTATTACGACCCCAGTTCCGGGCGCATCACCATCGACGGTCAGGATATTCGCCATGCCACCCTCGCCTCCCTGCGCCAGGCCGTTCGCGTGGTGCAGCAGGATGCGTTTTTGTTTACTGCTTCACTGGAAAACAACATCGCCTATGGTGACCCCTGGGCCGATGACGGCATGATCCAGGATGCCGCATCGACGGCGCAGATCGATGGCTTTGTCGGCGGCCTGCCCGAAGGTTATGGCACCCTGGTGGGCGAACGGGGCGTCTCTTTGTCGGGCGGGCAGAAACAACGCATCGCCATCGCCCGGGCCGCCATGCTGCGTTCCAGCGTGCTGATATTCGATGACTCCACCGCCGCCATCGATGCCGAAACCGAACAGCGCATCCGCGAGGCCCTGAAGACACCCATGCAGAATTGCGCCACAATCATCATTTCCCACCGTCTGGGTGCCCTGCGCCATGCCGATGAAATTATTTTTCTGGAGGGTGGCCGCATTGTCGAACGCGGCGATCACGACAGCCTGGTCGCAGCAAAAGGCCGATACGCCGCGCTCTTCAATTTGCAAAGCCGTAACGAGGATGACCTTGCAACGCCGGACATACAGGGGGCGGCGGAATGACCACCCTGCCCGACAATAATGCGGGGCGGCCGCCACGCGCCGTCGTCGGCTCCCAGATCAGCCAGGATGAGGAGATGTTCGGCGCTGCGTTCGATGGCCAGGTAATCCGCCGTTTCCGCACCTATGTCCGGCCCTACCGCCGGCGTATTTATGTTGCGCTGGCCGCTGTGTTGGTCTTTACCGCCGCGCAATTGGCGATCCCCCTGATCATCCGCTATGCCATCGACGAAGCCCTGGTCATCGAGAACGCCGACGGCAACCTGCTGTCCATGGCCATCGCCGCCTTCGCCATTGTCATCGTCATCAACTATGGGGCCAGCTATTTGCAGGACCGCCTGGTCGGGTTGACGGGTGAGCATGTGATTTTCGATCTGCGCCGGGCCATGTTCATGCATCTGCAACATGTCGCCATGGCCTTCATGGACAAGACCGAGATCGGCCGCATGATGTCCCGCCTTCAGGGCGATGTGAATTCACTGCAGGAGTTTTTAGAGAACTCCATCACCGTGGCGGGCGACGTGGTGCTGTTGTTCGGCATCGTCGCCATCATGTTGCTGCTCGATTTTAAACTGGGTCTGTTAACCCTGTCTGTCGTTCCCACGCTGCTGATTGTGCGCCTTATCTGGCTGCCGCGCGCACGCCTCGCTTTTCGCCGGGCGCGGGAGACCAATTCGATCACCAACGGCGCCCTGGCGGAAGGCATCCACGCCGTCCGCACCGTCCAGGGCATGGGGCGGGAGGCGGTCAATTTCGCTCTGTACGGCGACAAGGCGCGGGAAAATCTGGCGGCGCATTTACGCTCGGCCAAATTCGCCCAGGCCATGGTGCCCGTCGTCGATACTCTGACCGGGGCCGCCATGGGCATCGTCGTGGTGGTCGGCGGGGCCCTGGTGCTGGACGATGCCTTGGATGTGGGCGTCATGGTGGCGTTTTTGTTTTACATACAGCGGTTCTTTGATCCAATCCGCTCGTTGACCATTCAATACAGCGTCATGCAGCGCGCCATGGCTTCGGGCCAGCGCATCTTTGAGGTCCTCGAAGTACCCATAGCCATCGCCGACAAACCCGACGCCGCCGACCCGGTGGAAATAGAAGGCGATATCGCCTTCAACAACGTCACCTTCGGCTATACCCGCGATCTGCCAGTGCTGAAGGACATAAGCTTCGCCGTCAAGCGGGGCGAGACGGTGGCCCTGGTCGGCCCCACCGGTTCCGGCAAGACCTCCATCACCTCGTTACTGCATCGGTTTTATGAAGTCTGGGACGGCGGCGTGACTATTGATGGCCGTGACGTGCGCGACTATACCAAGGCCGCGCTGGGTCGACATATCGCCATGGTGTTGCAGGATCCGTTCCTCTTTACCGGCAGCATTCTGGAGAATATCCGCTATCGGACCAAAGGTGCCAGTCGAGATGACGTGGAGCAGGCGGCCAGGGTGGTCGGTGCCCATGACTTCATCACCGCGCTGCCTGACGGCTACGATACGGAACTGATCCAGCAGGGGCGCAATCTGTCGCTGGGCCAACGCCAACTTCTCAGTTTCGCCCGCGCCCTGGTCGCCGATGCGAAAATCCTGGTGCTGGACGAGGCGACGGCGAGTATCGACAGCTATACCGAGCGGCAAATCCAGATCGGCCTGGCGCGCCTGCTGGAAGGGCGCACCGGCATCGTTATCGCCCATCGGTTGGCCACGGTGCGCGGTGCCGACCGCATCATCGTCCTGCAGGAAGGCCATATCGTCGAAACCGGCACTCACGACGCCTTGGTCGCAGAGGGCGGCCTCTATGCCCGGCTTTATGCGCTCAACTACGCATCTTTCGATGATATCCCCGAGGATGTCATGCAGGACGCCATATCAGCCCAGGCCCGCACCTAGCGGTCCGATTCTAACGGATGATTCCCATCCGCTAGAATCGCGGTGCGTGGGCATCATCTGCCTTTATCCCGGCCAAAAGAATAGGTGCGACAGAACGGTATTGGCCGCATAGACTTTAACGGCAGACGTTGGACCAAGCGACGAGCGTCCCCGCACCATGTCGTAATGTTTGCGAATATTAGTGAGAAGGCCGAAGGTTTGTCCAAAAGTCGTTCGATGACATCTGATAAAGGTATTTTTTACGGCTATCGTATTGTCGCTGCGTGCAGCGTTGTTCAGGCCATTAATCTTGGCGGCATCTTCACATTCGGTGTGCTTTTTCCCGAGCTTGAGCGTGAATTTGGCTGGTCCCGCGCGACGATCTCCGGGGCTATCTCGTTTGCCTTTCTTATGGTGGGGGGCGGTGCGATATTCATGGGTCGGGCCGGAGACCGTTTCGGTCCCCGCGCCGTTCTCACTGTGGCCGGCATCGTGTTCGGTCTTGGCTATGCGCTGCTCTTCCGTATGGAGGCAGCTTGGGAGCTCTACCTCTATCTCGGCCTGCTGGTGGGCACCGGGTTGGCGGCCCACGACGTTAGCACCCTCTCAACCATCGCAAGATGGTTCGTACGCCGCCGCGGCCTGATGAGCGGCTTCGTCAAAGCCGGCGGCGGCGTTGGTCAGGTGGTTGTTCCGATCGCCGTAGCGGCACTGATAGCCGGGCCGGGCTGGCGGGTTGCCTGCCTGCTATTTGGCATCACCTCCATTGTGGTGATTGTCAGCGCGGCACAAGTGCTGCGTCGTAATCCTGCGTCTCTCGGGCTAAAGCCTGACGGGGAAGTGCCCGATGCCTCCCCCAATCGGGCCCAACAGGAGGGCGGCAGCACTTTTAGGGAGGCTATCCGCTCGAGGGCCCTATGGGTTCTCTGCATCGCCAAGTTCTGCGACCTGTTCTGTCTGTTCACCGTTATCGTCCACATAGTGCCATTTGCCATGGATCGCGGCATGGAACCCACCTTGGCGGCTGGCATATTGTCTACCATTGGCGGCATGAGCATCATTGGCCGCATCGTCTTGGGCGGTGCCTTCGACCGTATTGGCGCACGGCGGTCGCTGCTGACCTGCTTTGCCATTCTAACCGCAAGCCTGGTTCTATTGCAGTTCGTGGAATCGGCATGGTCACTATTCCTTTTCGCCATGATCTACGGGCCGGCGCATGGCGGCTTCTTCACCATCACTTCGCCGTCAGTGGCAGAATTTTTCGGCACACGCGCCCACGGCACGATTTTCGGTCTTGTGGTGACCTGCGGCACTCTCGGTGCTACACTCGGTCCCATCGTCGCCGGCAGCCTGTTCGATATGATGGGAAGTTACGGTGGCGCATTCGGGCTATTGTTGGGTTTCAGCCTTGCGGGTCTCGTCGTGGCCAGCGCACTACCCGCGGTAGCAGGTTTTCAGAAGAAGACCGAATGAATAACATTGTGAAAACTCACATCTAGCTCATGTCGCGCCTACCCCGATGGCTTGGCCATGCCACCAAATGAGTAAGAATAGCCGCGATGCAATCTGGTTGCCGGGAAAAGTTTTGCTTTATTCACATCCGCCGGCACGGATACAATTCTAAGGTCGTACATCAAACGCGAGGGACAGTCATGTATCCGGGCAAGTACGCAGTTCAGCATCCTGACAAGCCGGCTTTCATTATGGCGGAAAGCGGCGAGGTTGTGACCTATGGCGACTATGAGGCGCGCTGCAATCGGCTGGCCCATCTGTTGCGTGATCAGGGGCTGCAACGGCTCGATCACTACGCCATCTTCATGGAAAACAGTGTGCGTTATCTGGAATGCTGCGGCGCGGGAGAGCGTGCGGGGCTGTATTATACATGCGTCAATTCATACCTGACCGCCGATGAATTGGCCTATATCGTCAACAACAGCGAAAGTCAGATCCTGATAACCTCCCAGGCTTGCCGGGAAACAGCCCTTGCCGCCATGGCGCAATGCCCGAATTTGCGGCTATGCCTGGTGGTGGACGGTCCCCGTGGAGACTTGAGTGGCGACAGGGCCGTCGTCAATCTGGACGATGCCGTGGCCCGCTTCCCGACAGGCCCGATTGCCGACGAAACTTTGGGTATGGCCATGCTTTATTCATCCGGCACAACCGGCCAGCCCAAGGGCATTTTACGTCCCATGCCGGACGAAAAGCCGGACCACAACACCTTGTTGTTTGAATTCCTGCAAAATCTTTGGCGCTATCGCGAAGGGATGGTCTATCTGTCGCCGGCCCCGCTTTACCATTCAGCGCCCCACGTGGCGGTAAATTTCACCCTCCGATTTGGCGGCACCGCCATCATCATGGAACACTTCGACCCGGAAAACTATCTTGCCCTGATCAGCAAGTATCGGATCACCCACAGCCAATTGGTACCGACGATGTTTTCCCGCATGTTGAAACTGCCCGATGATGTGCGGAACAAATACGACCTATCGTCGTTGGAAATCGCCATTCATGCCGCCGCCCCCTGCCCGGCGCAAGTGAAGGAACAGATGATCGAATGGTGGGGGCCGATCATCCTTGAATATTATGGCGCGACCGAGGCCCAGGGCCTTACAGCCTGTGACAGTGAGGAGTGGCTGGCCCATCGCGGCACCGTAGGCCGCGTGGTGCTGGGGGAAATGTATATATTCGACGACAATATGCAGCCCTGCCCAACGGGGACCCCGGGCACGATCTGGTTCACGAACGCGACAGAGTTTGAATATTTCAACGATCCCGCGCGCACGGCGGAGGCGAGTTCCGCGGACGGCAGCCTGAGTACGGTTGGGGACATGGGCTATGTGGACGAGGATAACTATCTATACCTGACCGACCGGGCCACTTTCATGATCATTTCAGGCGGGGTGAATATCTATCCCCAGGAATGCGAGAACCTTTTGATTGTCCACGCAAAGGTGGCGGATGCCGCCGTATTCGGTGTGCCGAACGAGGATTTTGGCGAAGAGGTCAAGGCGGTGATCCAGCCTATGCCCGAGCACCCAGCGGGAGATGAACTGGCCGAAGAACTGATGGCATACTGCCTCGAACATCTATCCCGCCAGAAATGCCCGCGGTCCATTGATTTCGAAGATGAACTGCCACGCCTGCCGACCGGCAAACTTTACAAACGTGTGCTGCGTGACCGCTATTGGGCAGACAGAAAAAGCCGCATCCTGTAGTCGCAACGACGGCGAGAGCGCGTCGAGGCGAGAGCGCTTCCGAGATATTGTGAACCATTTGACCGTCCACCAAGGCCCCGTGGGTAGGCGCGGTTCGCTGGGCGATGCGGCACATCTTCCAAGAACCGTAACGCCGCCACGGGGCCATGGTGGACGGCCTTCGGTGGCGACCCTAAGCCATTCGGATGCACAGGATCTGGGGCCCCCCTTTTCGGATGAACCACATCGCGCTGCGCGACGCGCCTACCCGAATGACTTATGGACGCCATCAAATGGATCAGAATATCTCGGAAACGCTCTAATTGCGGGACTTTTCGACGACGACGGTTAAGGCCTGAACGATTTGTTTGCCAACCTCCGGCCCCGCGCCTTTGACCTTCTGGGTGACCACTGTTTCCATAGCCTTTAAGTGACCTTCGATGGCTCTATTATCGTTGGCAGCAACTTGTTTCATCGGTGACAGCAATTCGCACAGCAGACGGCCAATATCGGAAACCAGATCATAGCCGAAGGTGCCCGCCTCGCCACGGATCTCGTGAACCCGGTCGTACAACACATCCAGATCATGTTTACCGGAGGCCTGCATCTCCCGATAGGCGGTCAACAGGTTTTCGATCTCCAACGCCAGGCGGTCTTCGTAGGCCACCCTCATTTTTTCGACCACTTTTTCTGCCCGCGCCAACGCAGCCGGGTCCATGCCGTTGCCGGGCCCGACAATTTCACGCAGTTTGTTGCGAACTTGAATGATTTCACAGTCCTTGTGGCTGCCTTGGGGCAGATCGTTGAATTCAGGCTGCATTCTGGGCATTATTAGGGCGACCTCTATTTAGAGCAATTTTTAACTAATTAGAATCGCTTGCGCGATCCAAGTGATTGCTTCAATTGCCGATACTTAAGTGTCCCAATGCCCTGCGCATGTTTTAAAAAGACATGCGCTAAAGGGATTCAAGCAATATTCGACGTCGTCCAACTCAGCGTCCCATCCTGCCCCGTTTCCGCGCGGGATTGGGGCCGGTTTGTCGGAATTCCGAATAAAACAGTCACAAATCCATATTATCGAAGCCCAGGTAAATAAGTCCTTAAGTCTTGCCGATTATAGGACTGATGGGTTTTTGGAACCGAATATTGAATTCGATTGAAACCGGCGTCTGTTGGCGACGACAATAAATTTCACATAATCTATACAGTGTGAAATATAGAACCGGCTTTGAAATGGCCTGGGACAGAATCTGGCGAAGATTGCCCGTTCACCTTTAACTAATTGAAATTTAATAAATTTCTGTTGAAATATAGTCTGTCTATAGTGTCAATTCAGAGGATTTCGTCATGTCTGTGTTCGCCGCTAAAAGTTTCCGTAATCATGAACTGGTAGCTTTCCACCAGGATCCCGATAGCGGTCTCTCGGCGATTATCGCCATCCACAGCACGGCCTTGGGCCCGGCGCTGGGGGGCTGTCGATACTGGTCCTATGACAGCGATGAGGACGCTCTTGACGATGTCTTGCGCCTCTCCAGGGGCATGACCTACAAGGCGGCGCTGGCGGGTCTGTCCTTTGGCGGCGGCAAAGCGGTAATCATGGCACCCAAGGACAGTTCGAAAGATGCAAAAAAGTCCCCGGAACTATTGCAGGCCTTTGGCCGCTTCGTCCATAGCCTGAACGGGCAATACATCACGGCGGAGGATGTGGGGACCTGCCCGGACGATATGGAAATCGTCCATGGAAACACGCCATATGTGGCCGGGATTGCTGATGGCGGCGCAGGTGACGGCGACCCCTCCCCCGCCACCGCCTATGGGGTATTCCATGGCTTGCAGGCCGCGGTCAGGGCACGGATGGGACGCAACGATCTAACCGGCGTCCATGTAGCCGTGCAGGGCCTGGGCCACGTAGGCGGCTATCTGGCTCAATATCTCGGCGATGCAGGCGCCCGGCTGACCGTGGCTGATCTGGACGCGGACCGTCTGGCCTGGGCCAGGGATACTTTAGGGGCCGACGTCGTCGCTGCCGATGCCATCTATGGCGTAGCGGCAGATGTTTTCGCCCCCAACGCCATGGGTGCAATTTTGAACGATGACACCATCCCGCGCCTAAACGCCTGTGTGGTGGCAGGCTCCGCCAACAACCAATTGGCCGAGGATCGCCATGGCACCAGTCTGGCGGATCGCGGCATCCTGTATGCGCCCGACTATGTCATCAACGCGGGCGGCATCATCAGCATCTCCCACGAAGGCCGGGCCTACAACCGGGACGAGGCCATGGCCCACTGTGCCCGCATCGGTGATACATTATCTGAAATATTCCAACGCGCCGGCAACGAACAGCGCCCCACCAACGAAGTCGCAGATCAGTTGGCCGAGGAACGCGTCATCGCCCATGGCAAGGCGAAAAAAGAAAGACGGCTATCCGCTGTTGCCGGTTAATTGAAAATCGACCTAGCCGTGTTCGCCGCTGTCCATGATTTTGTCAAAGGTGGCTTTCTTGTCGTCTGAGGCTTCGGTCTGAAATTTATCGCGCCATTCACCGTATGGCATGCCATAGACGATTTTCCGCGCGCCCTCTTTGTCCAGGTCCAGACCTTTGTCGTTGGCCTCTTCCATATACCAGCGCGAAAGACAATTGCGGCAAAAGCCGGTCAGGTTCATCATATCGATATTCTGGACATCCGTGCGCGTCTGAAGATGATCCCGCAGGCGGCGATAGGCGGCGGCCTCCAACTCCAACTGGGTTTGGGCGTCGATGTTTTGATCAGTCATGTTTCTAGTCCCCACAGTAAGTCTTCCAATAATTATACTACAGATCCCGCACGGTTTCTGCGATTAACCAATCCACGACATCCCGCAAGGCGGCTTCCCGTGTTGCCCCAGAGGCAATGGCTGCATCAAAGATGCGAATTTGGTTCTGGGCCGAGGTTCCCCGGGCAAGGATTTCCCGGGCATGGCGGACATCTTCGCCGCAGCCAAGGGCCTCGGCATCCGGGGCGACCATATCCATTATCTCGGCCAGCAATTCATCATAAGGCACCTGTTCGCCCAAACCGAAATCCACCATCGTGTCCGTAACACCGTAACGTTGGGCCCGCCAACGGTTTTCTTCCACACATATACGCGGATAGATGCGCCAGCGCTGGTTCGACGTACGCAATCGATACAGCATGGAGAGGATGCATTGGTAAAGCGCCGCGATGGTCAGGGTATCATCGAGTGAGGTGCAGATATCCGATATGCGCATCTCCAGGGTCGGGTAGCGGGCGGAAGGGCGCATATCCCACCAGATCTTGGTGCCGTCCTCTATCACGCCCGCATCAACAAGGCGGGCGACCATGCGCTCATACTCACCAAAACTATCGAAACGTTCCGGCACCCCAGTCCGGGGCAAAGCATCAAAGATGGTCAGACGATAGGACATCAGCCCCGTATTTTCACCATCCCAGAACGGCGAAGAAGTGCTCAGGGCCAAAAGATGGGGTAAAAAATAGGTCACCTGGTTCATCAAATCGATGCGCATGTCCTCTTCTTCCACCGCCACATGCACATGCATACCCGAGATCAGTAGCCGCCGCGCATTTGCCTGCAACGCCTGGGCCAGATCGTCATAGCGCTCCTTGTCCGTATGGCTTTGCTGGCTCCAATCGGCAAAAGGATGGGTTGAAGCAGCGATGGGTGCGAGGCCGTATTGTGCGGCCACCTCCGCCACGGTGCCGCGCAGTTCCTGCAACTCAGACCGGGCCTCGTTCGAATTGGCACAGACCCTGGTCCCAACTTCGATTTGTGATCGCATGAATTCCGCCGTGACTCTCGTGCCCAGGCGGGCCTCGCAATCACGCAGCAATTCGCCGGGTGGATTGGCGGCCAGATCCCGGGTCGCCAGATCCACCAGCAAATATTCCTCTTCCACCCCCATGGTGAAACTTGGCTTTGATATTGGCATCGCCTTCCCCTAACTGGATATTTCATGCTCTCCATAGGCCGCCAATGCCGGGCGCAGAGCCTTGGCCAGGATATGGGCCCAGCGTTCCGCGTCCGGCTCTGTCGCAATCAGATCCTGGCGAATTTCAAATACTGCAATAGGCAGATCGTTCTCGGCCGCATGGGCTTGCAGGGCATAGCCCGGCGGGTTGGAGCCGTCATAAGGTTCGTTCTCGCCCACCACCAATTCCGGGTCGCGGCGTAGTTCCCGCACCACGGGGGTGGCAAGACGGTGATCTTGGTCCCACAACATGCCCACATGCCAGGGGCGCTGAAAGCCGTCCATCACCGGGGTGAAGGAGTGTATCGAGACCAAGGCCGGGGCCCGACCTTGGATTTGATGGGCATCAATACGGCCGCTGATTTCGTTGTGATAAGGGTGAAAATAGTCGTCGATCCGCCGCGTCCGCTCCAACTGGTCGAGGTTTGCGTTGGCGGGAATTTCGACACCGTCGCTGTATTCAGGAATTGAACTATCCACCGCGAAGGGACGGTTACAATCGATCACCAGACGCGAGGTGCCACACAATACAGCCGGGGCATCCAATAATGGCGCAAGATGCCGGGCGACATCACCGGCACCAATATCCCAGGCAATATGCCGGGACAATTGCTGTTTGGGCAAGCCCAGGCCGTCGAAACGCTGCGGCACATGGGCAGAGGCATGGTCGCAGATAATTACCACGTCTGCCTGGCCGGTGCCGTTAACGACCGTGAAAGGATTATGCGGGATAGTAATTCGCTCCATATCAGACGACAGGTTCATTGTCTGATTCTATAATAAATCATTTATTTCAATACCTTACTGCGTTTATCGCGATTGGGTTAACTGCCGAAAACCGCAACCAGCGTTGCGTAAATACAACAAATAGAAACAACCATATAAGCTTTTCACCAGCTATAAAAAGAAAGATCCCAAGACAAAATTTTCGCCAATGCCATTCCTTAGCAAAATATGGGTCAAACCAGCTACATCTTATTCGGCGGAAGATTGTGCCGTCCGTGTGGCCCAATTGCTGTCCGTCTCCAAAATGGCGCCGGTGTTTGCGGTCATCTCCCTAATTACGGGAATGTTGATTGTAGCGGTCATGTGGGATTATGCCCGTGTGGAATTCCTTTTGCCATGGGCCATTCTGGCCACCATTCCGCCTTGCCTCAATTTTCTCGCCTGGCGACGCAATCGACACAGGACCAGGCCGGAAAATATCAACCCCAAAGTCATCACCCGTATTACCAGAGGCACAATAATTCTAGGTCTGGTTTGGGGTATTGGGGTCGCCTGGATATACCCTGCCAACGCATTGTTGCCGCAAATGTTCCTGGCCGCAATTCTAGCGGGCCTGGGCGCTGGCACCGCCGCCGGCATGGCCGCAATTCCCCGTGCCGCCAATGGTTATTCTCTTGCTCTGGTATTGCCATTTCTGGCCCGTCTTCTAATTGAAGGCAGCGGCACGCATCTCGTCATGTTTCTTATGGCAGCGGTTTTTCTGGTTTTTCTGTTGGTTTTGTCACGAACGGTACATGACATCTTCATTGATGCCATCCACACCAAGGTCGCCAATGACCGCCTGGTGCGGGACCTGGGCAGCATGCAGAACAATCTGTTGGATGCCATAGAAAGCACATCCGAAGGATTTGCCATCTTCGATGAAGAAGACCGTTTGCTGTATTACAATAATACATATCTGAACATGTTTGGCACCTGGAAGGACAAAATCGTACCGGGTATCAGTTTTGCCGAAATTACCCGCATCATTAGCACCCCCCTGCAATGCGAAGGCTGTGATTTGCAAGGCGATGCTTTTCGGGAGTGGCGTCTACGGCATCATTTGGAGGGGGCGGGCAGTTTCCAACAACAGCACACAAATGGCACTTGGACGCTGACAACGGACCGGCACACCCGCCAGGGGGGCTATGTGAATGTACATGTGGATATAACGGATATGAAGCAGCACGAAGGGGAGTTGGCTACAGCCCGCGATGAAGCCCTATCCGCCAGCCGCGCAAAATCGGAATTCCTGGCCTTGATGAGCCACGAACTGCGCACACCCCTGAATTCAATTCTGGGATTTTCCGATATTCTAAAAGATCAGAGCTTTGGTAATCACAGCGACCCCCGGTATCTTGAATACGCCGGCAATATCCATGACAGCGGCAGCCATCTGCTCCGGATTATTACGGATATCCTTGATCTTTCGAAGATAGAGGCGGGGAAATTCGAATTGACGGAAGAAGAGTTTGAGCTGGAGATCCCGTTCAACAACGTACAAGCCATGATGGCACGACTGGCCGAGGATGCCGGTCTTACCCTTAGCCTGGAATGCGACCCCGACCTGCCTGGTCTGCGCGGTGACCTGCGTACTGTGCAGCAGATGTTGATCAATCTGGTTTCGAATTCGGTTAAGTTCACACCAAGTGGCGGCAGCATCACCGTCACGGCGGAGCGCCAGGATGACACCTCGGGCGGCGGACTGGTCATTCAGATCGCGGATACGGGCGTAGGTATCGCGCCGGAAAATATCGCCAAGGTGCTCAGCCCGTTTGGCCAAATTGAAGGGCCCATGCGCCGCCAGCATCAAGGCACCGGATTGGGCCTGCCCCTGGTACGATCATTTATGCACCTCCATGACGGTGAGTTATCCATAGACAGCAATGCCCCACAAGGCACGACGATCGATCTTACGTTCCCGAAAGATCGCCTGGTGGAAAGGGTTGCCGTGGCAACCAAAAAAGAGCTAAAAGCGGAAAAATCCGCGTAATCAAAACCATTTATGGGAGGTCGCGTAATGAAATACGGACGCGATCTGTTGCTGGAACTGTTCCAGGCAGCTGTTGCAGCAGCCGATCCCGGTAAATGCCTGCCCCCCCATCTGCCCCCCCTCCCCAAGAATGTCCGTGGCAATGGACATGGACAAACGTTAGTGCTGGGTGCCGGCAAGGCAGCCGCCAGTATGGCCAAAGCGGTAGAGGATACCTGGCAGGAATCGGCCCAGAAAACGGGGCAAGAGGCCGATTTTTGCGGCCTCGTGGTGACCCGTTATGGTCATGCGGTACCAACCCGGAAAATTGAAGTTGTTCAGGCGGCCCACCCGGTACCCGATGCTGCCGGTGCGGCAGCTGCGGCGCGTATGCTGGCGATGGCGGAGGATTTGGGGGAGGGTGATCTGGCTGTCGTACTGATTTCCGGCGGCGGGTCGTCTCTTTTGACCCTGCCCAGCCCCGGCCTTTCACTGGCCGATAAGCAAGCGGTCAATCAGGCCTTGTTGCGAAGCGGCGCACCGATTGATGCAATGAACGTGGTGCGCAAGCATCTCTCTGCCATCAAGGGGGGCAGGTTGGCAGCCGCCGCTGCCCCAGCACGGGTGGTCAGCTTGCTCATCTCCGATGTGCCTGGCGATGACCCCGCGATCATCGCATCCGGCCCCACGGTGGCGGATCCATCCACATTTGCCCAAGCCCAGGCGATCCTGGCGCATTACAATATCACGCCGCCCGAAGCCGTGCAGCGGCACCTGGAACAGGGTGAAATGGAAACACCAAAGCCCGGTGATCCGGCCCTGGCCAAATGCGAAACATTTTTGGTCGCCACACCGGCCCAATCCATCGCAGCGGCGGCAAAGGTCGCCCAGACAGCGGGCTATGACGTGGTTCTGCTGGGCGATGACCTGGAGGGGGAGGCCCGGGAACTTGGTGCTCAACATGGGGAACTGGCCCTGGAAAAACAACAGCAAGGCCGGGCAGTAGCGTTATTGTCAGGCGGCGAGACGACAGTCACGGTGCGTGGCAACGGTCGCGGCGGACGCAACGTGGAATATTTGGCCGGCCTCGCCTTGAGTTTAGGCGGGGCTGCGGGCATCAGCGCCATCGCCTGTGATACGGACGGTATCGACGGTACGGAAGACAACGCAGGTGCCGTGGTCCTGCCCGACAGCCTGGCCCGCGCCGCCGCCCTGGGCCTGGATCCGGGAACCTTGTTGGCGAACAATGATGCCTATCAATTGTTCCAGGCATTGGGGGATTTAGTGATCAGCGGCCCGACTTTGACGAATGTAAATGATTTTCGGGCAATCTTGGTCGATGCCATTTAGATGCGAGTCCTCAAGCGGTTGTTTAAAAAGGACATGCGCTGGTGATCCCGTGTAAACTGCGCGGATGCAAAGAAACAGATCAACGAAAATAATCGCCACTTTGGGACCGGCCAGTTCGGACCTGGAGACCATTGCCGGGCTGCATGCCGCTGGCGCGGACCTGTTCCGTCTGAATTTCAGTCATGGGGATCATGCCGACCATCTGGCAAGATTGACCGCAATTCGGGAAGTGGAGCAATCGGTCGGCATGCCCATCGGCGTCATGGCCGACCTGCAAGGCCCTAAAATCCGCATCGGTACGATCGGCGGCGGTGGCATCGACCTTGTTGAAGGCAGCACCTATCGCTTCGATCTGAAAGACATTCCCGGCGACGAGAAACGCGCACCCCTACCCCACCCGGAAGTCTTTGCCGCCCTGAAAAAGGGCATGGATCTATTGATCGATGACGGCCGTTTACGCCTGACGGTCCGAAAACTCAACAAGGATTGGGCGGATTGCACGGTGATCACTGGGGGCCGTCTGACCGACCGCAAAGGCGTGAACCTGCCCCAGGCCCTGTTGCCCATGGGGGCCATGACGGTCAAGGACCAGCGGGATCTACGCTTTGCCCTGGATGCCGGGGTGGATTGGGTTGCGCTGTCATTCGTGCAGCGGCCCGACGACATCGCCGAAGCCCGGCGTCTGATCGCGGGCCGCGCCGCTGTTATGGCAAAGATCGAAAAACCTGCCGCGCTGCATCAGATAGATGAAATAATCGAAATGGCCGACGCAATCATGGTGGCCCGGGGCGATTTAGGGGTGGAGCTGCCGGTGGAAGAGGTACCGGCCCTGCAAAAAGACCTGGTACGCCGGGCTAGGCGGGCGGGCAAGCCCGTGGTGGTGGCAACTCAGATGCTGGAAAGCATGATCTCGGCACCCGTTCCCACACGGGCCGAAGTATCGGACGTGGCCGC
Source organism: Rhodospirillaceae bacterium (assembly GCA_018660265.1). GTDB lineage: Bacteria > Pseudomonadota > Alphaproteobacteria. The sequence goes on from JABJKS010000006.1 coordinate 22,655, forward strand.
CGCTGTTTATGATGGCGCCGATGCGGTGATGTTATCGGGAGAGACCGCATCCGGCCAATTTCCCCTGGCTGCGGTGGAAGTTATGGACCGGGTCGCCGCCAAGGGAGAGCGCGACCCAGGCTATCACAGTATCATGGATGCCGAGCACGCCGACCCGGAGGCGACATCGGCGGACGCGATCACAGCCGCCGCGCGCCAGGTTGCCGAAACCCTTTCCGCTTCGGCCATCGTCACCTACACCACTTCAGGCTCAACCGCACTTCGTGCGGCGCGGGAAAGGCCACCCGTGCCAACCCTGGTTCTGACCCCCAGTCTGATTACGGCCCGGCGTCTGGCTGTGGCCTGGGGCCTTAGTTGTGTGCACAGTGCGGATGCCTCTGGTTTTACGGACATGGTCGACAGGGCCTGCCGGGTGGCCGCTGATCGGGGCATTGCCTCGTCCGGAGACCGCCTTGTTATCACCG
>JABJKS010000005.1 GCA_018660265.1 Rhodospirillaceae bacterium
AACAAGCATGTGTTGATTGCAACGAGTGATGGAATGGCCAACCTGGATATCAGTGACTTTGACCAGTATCTCCTTCAGGCAAACATACCGAATGACGGTACACTCGGTGCCGAGTTGGTCGGCTTACCGCTATTGACCCTGTCCCATGCGCAGTAACAGTGAGTTGTTCGGTGCCACCATTACCGGTTATTCTGAATTTTTCCGTAACCCCATGCTCGCCGCCACTATTATCGATGCCGGTACCACTTGGATTATCAATATAATTAACGAAATCATATGTTACGAACGACGCATTTGCGGGCGCGGCGACAAAAGCTGCGGCGGAAACTGCGACGACGAGGGCCGATGCGAAATGGCGGGTAATCATGGCGCGAACCTCTTCCTATTAAAATCACGAAAATCAGATCTTTTGCGATGAGCGCCCTATTCAAATCGCATAGATGGTTAACGCTTTGTTTATTAGTACTCGATTGTATGTAATAAAGCAATCACATTTCGCCCATTTGGGTCAAAAAAAGGGGCCGCCAAATGGCGACCCCTTTGCAACACTGTAATCTGTGTAACAACCTGTTTTAACGCAGGTTTTTACATCATGCCGCCCATGTCGGGCATGGCGGGCATGCCACCGGCGTCATCGTCGGCAGCATCAGCCACCATGACTTCGGTGGTGATCAACAGACCGGCCACGGAGGCCGCATCTTGAAGCGCCGCACGCACGACCTTGGTCGGATCAACGATACCGGCCTTGAACATGTCCACGTACTTCTCTGCCTGAGCATCAAAGCCGAGATTGGCATCCTTGCTTTCCAGCAGTTTGCCGGCAACAACGGCACCATCGACGCCGGCGTTCTCAACAATCTGACGGATCGGGGACTGCAGGGAACGGCGAACAATATCGACGCCAACATTCTGGTCGTCATTGCTGGTTTTGACCTTTTTCAAGGCAGAAACCGAACGCAACAGAGCGCAACCGCCGCCCATGACAACACCTTCTTCAACCGCGGCGCGGGTAGCGTTCAGGGCGTCATCGACGCGGTCTTTACGCTCTTTCACCTCAACTTCGGTAGCGCCGCCAACCTTGATCACGGCAACACCGCCGGCCAGTTTGGCCAGACGTTCCTGCAGTTTCTCGCGGTCGTATTCGGATGATGTTTCATCAACCTGAGCCCGGATTTGGCTGCAACGGCCTTCAACATCGGCTTTTTTGCCGTTGCCGTCGACGATTGTGGTCTCTTCCTTGGTGATGGAAATTCGCTTGGCACGGCCCAGCATCTCGGGCGTCACGCTTTCCAGCTTGATGCCCAAATCCTCGGAGATGACCTGACCACCGGTCAGAATGGCGATATCTTCCAGCATGGCTTTCCGACGGTCACCAAAACCCGGTGCCTTGACGGCAGCAACCTTAAGGCCGCCACGCAGTTTGTTCACAACCAGGGTAGCCAGGGCTTCGCCCTCAACATCCTCGGCAATGATCATCAGGGGACGACCGGATTGAGCCACAGTTTCCAACACCGGCAGCATGGGCTGCAGGGAGGAAAGCTTGCTCTCGTGAAGCAGGATGTAAGGATCTTCCAGTTCCGTGGTCATCTTGTCCGCATTGGTGATGAAATACGGGGAAAGATAGCCGCGATCGAACTGCATGCCTTCGACAACGTCCAACTCGGTCTCCAGGCCCTTGGCCTCTTCAACCGTGATAACGCCTTCTTTGCCGACTTTCTGCATGGCTTTGGCGATCATGTCGCCAATCTCGCTCTCGCCGTTGGCGGAAATGGTGCCGACCTGGCGCACTTCAGCTTCGGTAGAGATGGGCTTGGACTGCTTGGCCAGGTGGGCGACAACAGCCGATACACCCAAATCAATGCCACGACGCAGATCCATGGGGTTCATGCCGGCAGCAACGGACTTGCAACCTTCACGTACGATGGCCTGGGCCAGCACGGTAGCGGTGGTGGTGCCGTCACCGGCAACATCGTTGGTTTTCGAGGCGACTTCACGGACCATCTGGGCGCCCATGTTTTCGAACTTGTCGCTCAACTCAATTTCCTTGGCAACCGTGACACCGTCCTTGGTGATGCGCGGTGCGCCAAAGGATTTGTCCAGCACAACATTACGGCCTTTGGGGCCGAGGGTCACTTTCACCGCATCGGCGAGAGTGTCGACGCCACGCAGCATGCGCGCGCGGGCGTCTGTGTCAAAACGTACTTCTTTTGCCGCCATTTGTTGGGGCTCCTTTATTCAATAACTTTTGGGAAATCAGCGAAAATCCAGGATATTCCCAGATTATCCAATCACGCCCATGATGTCGGACTCTTTCATGATGATCAGCTCTTCACCATCAAGGGTCACTTCCGTCCCGGCCCATTTGCCGAACAGAACCCGGTCACCGGCTTTGACGTCAAGGGGATGAATTGCACCGTTCTCACCGCGGGCGCCTTCGCCTGCTGCCAGAATTTCTCCCTCCATGGGCTTTTCCTGTGCCGTGTCGGGGATGATGATGCCGCCTGCAGTTTTTTCTTCGCTGCCCAAACGACGGACAAGCACGCGGTCATGCAATGGTCTGATCTGCATCAGATACCTCCAATTATTTTCTATAAACCTTGGTTTATCAGGGTTTCTTGGGAATTGTTAGCACTCTAACTATGTGAGTGCCAAGTATATAGGGAGGCTGAATTAGGCTGTCAATACATCAGCCCTCATATGGCATGACGCCCTGGCCAAAATACGGGGATCAGACCATTCCGACAATCCCCATATGGGACGCTTGAGAGCCCAAATGGAGAATTTTGCGCCATGCACAACATTTATCAGTCGCTAACCTATTGATATTTAATACCAACATCGTTGGCATGGAAATTGCGAGTGAAGACACAAGAGCTGAACCAGAACTTAGGGATCTAAAAAATGCAGATGCAAAAAATTATCAATGCGATCGCCCTAACGGCCATAATCCTCCTCGCCGGCCTTGTCAGAGTGAACGCGGACGTGGCCATCACCCATATATTCTAAGCCTGCTTCTTACGACCAGGGCTTCCGCTTAAGAAACTGGACCCAGCCATTTTAACAGGCTTCAATGTACCCGATGCATTAAAGCAAAAAGGTGGGCGCGGTCATGGATATCGGGATTATGACGTTCAATACTGAATACGGCATTCGGGCCGATCATATGGCCCGGTTGCTGGAGGATGCGGGCTACGAATCCTTTTGGGTGCCCGAACATACCCATATCCCCGCCGACAGACGCTCCCCCTATCCGGGCGGTGGGGATCTGCCCCGGCCCTACTACCATATGTCCGATCCGTTTGTATCCCTTGGTGCGGCCGCCGCCGTGACAACGCGGTTGAAACTGGCTACCGGTATCTGCCTGGTGGTGGAGCATGATCCCATTACTTTGGCGAAACAGGTCGCAACCCTGGATATGATCTCGGACGGCCGTTTCCTCTTTGGCATTGGTGCTGGTTGGAATGCCGAGGAAATGGAAAATCATGGCACGGAATTCAAGACGCGTTTCAAGGTGATGCGCGAACGGGTGGAGGCCATGAAGGCCATTTGGGCCGACGAACAGGCCAGTTACCACGGTGATTTCGTTAATTTCGACAACATCATTTCCTACCCAAAGCCTGTGCAGCAACCTAATCCACCGATCATTTTTGGCGGTGCCACGCCGCTGGCCCGGCAACGGGTGGCGGATTTCTGTGATGGCTGGATGCCTATTGATGTGTTGTTGGATGATCTGCCCGACGCCATCGCCGACCTGCACCGACGGGCCGAGATTGCGGGCCGTGAGCCGAAATCCATTGATATTACCATGTTCGCTTTCGATGGTGCGGATGGCGACACCATATTGCGCTACAACGACCTGGATATTGACCGCCTGGTGCTGGTCGCACCCCGGGCAAAGGACGCGGCGTTGGATTTTGTCGAGCGATTTAGCGAAATGAATGCCCGGGTGGCCTAAATTTCTGCCACGGCGCGAAAAAACCCCTATGATGCGTTTTAATTCAAATAAGAAAATATTCGAACGATGATCTTAGGGGCCCAAGGTGGGGAACTGGGGTGACGAACAGGGGGGATGAAAATGACCAAACGGCTAATTGACACGACACTGGCAATTGTTGCGATGCTATCCATTGTGATGGTATGGAGCTTTCCGGCAATGGCGGCGGACGCCGAATTAAGTGGCGGTGACACGGCCTGGATACTGACGTCCACAGCCCTGGTGTTGTTCATGACACTACCCGGCCTGGCCCTGTTTTATGGTGGACTGGTCCGCGCCAATAACGTGCTGTCCGTGTTGATGCATTGCTTTGCAATTGCCTGTCTGGCGTCTGTCCTTTGGTTTATTGGTGTTTATGCCCTGGCATTCGGCGACGGCGGGGCTGCCCAACCGTGGATTGGCGGGACTGAAAAATGGTTCCTTCTTGGCATTGGGCCAGACACTTTGTCGGGCAGCATTCCTGAAACCCTGTTCGTGATGTTTCAGATGACCTTTGCCATCATCACCCCGGCCTTGATCGTCGGTGCCTATGTAGAACGGATCAAGTTTTCCGCCGTGATGGTGTTTTCCGGTCTGTGGCTGGTCTTTGTATATGCGCCCGTTTGCCATTGGGTCTGGGGCGGCGGTTGGCTGGCAGATATGGGCGTCATGGACTTTGCGGGCGGCATCGTGGTTCATGTCACCGCGGGTTCATCCGCCTTGCTGCTGGCGAAAATGCTGGGTGGCCGGCGTGGTTTTCCACAGACTTTGCGCCCACCCCATAATCCAGGCATGACCATGATCGGTGCCTCCATGTTGTGGGTGGGCTGGTTCGGCTTCAATGCAGGCAGCGCCCTGGCAGCCGACGGCAGTGCCACAATGGCCATGTTGGTGACCCATATATCGGCGGCAACGGCATCGATCACCTGGGCCTTTTTGGAATGGCGTCGCTTTGGCAAAGCTTCGCTGGTGGGCATTGTCACAGGCATGGTCGCCGGTCTGGCAACGATCACGCCCGCATCCGGCTTCGTGGGGCCTGTGGGGGCGTTTTTCATCGGCCTCATGGCCGGCGTTCTCTGCCATTTCTGTGTTGAATGGATAAAGCAGAAGATACAGATCGACGATTCCCTGGATGTTTTCGCCGTGCATGGCGTCGGCGGTGCCTTAGGCACTTTGTTAACAGCCTTTTTCGCTGCTGCCTCCCTCGGTGGCATGGGCCTGGCGGAGGGCACCACAATGGGCTCTCAATTCGGCGTGCAGGTCATTGGCGTTTTAGCCGTCCTGGTCTGGTCCGTGGTGGTCAGCTATATCATCATCAAAATTGTCAGCGCCACGGTTGGTCTGCGTATAGCGGAAGAGGACGAGATTGAAGGTCTCGATCTGGTATCACATGGAGAACGTGGCTATGACCTGTAAGTTAAACCGACGGGGAGCGAACAAATGAAGATGATTGTTGCCGTAATTAAGCCCCATCGCCTGGATCAGGTCCGCGATGCCCTCACCGAGATCGGTGTGCTCGGGCTAACCGTATCGGAAGTCCGTGGTTATGGCCGCCAGGGTGGCCATACGGAAATCTATCGTGGCGCGGAATATCAGGTCAATTTTGTACCAAAACTAAAAATGGAAATTGCGGTACCGAACGAATTGGCTGAGCGCGTGGTAGAGGCCATACGCGTCGCCGCCAACAATGACCAAATCGGTGATGGCAAAATTTTTGTCCTGGATCTGGAACAGGCCATGCGCATTCGAACCGGGGAAACCGACGACGACGCCCTATAGACGAGTGTTTTAGCTGAACGGTTTTGGCCGGTTTGCCGTGCGAGGATTATTCGGCTGCCTTGATGGTTTTATCGACATCGCCCTCATTGGCCAGATCTTCGGCCAAATCTTCGGACCGGTCTTCGATTAGGTCTTTAGCCAAATCTTCCGACGGGGCTATTGCACGCCCCAGGCGCTTTTCCAGGCGACCGATATTGGCCGCATCCAGCCTGACCACCAGCCAGGCATTGCTTTCATCGTCCCGGCGTTCCATGACCTCCCCCACCTGATAGAGCCAGGCCAGGGTCGCGCCGTCTTCATGTGGCAAGGACAGGCGCACCGTGCGCTCATGGCGTCCGGCCTGTTGTCCGATTAAGGTCAACAGATCTTCCGTCCCCTCGCCGCTGATGGCGGACACGGCAGCCGAAAGCGGCGTCCGCGCGACCAGATTTGTTATGCGTTCGCGGGTATCCTGGTCCGCCAGATCGATTTTGTTGAAAACTTCGATCATGCCGTCACGTTTGTCATCCGGCACGCCGAGATCAGAGAGTACGGAGAGCACATCGTGTCGTTGCGCCTCTGTATCGGGATGCACGGCATCGCGCACATGGATGATAATATCGGCTCCTAAAACCTCTTCCAGGGTGGCCCGAAAAGCGGCCACCAATTGGGTCGGCAGGGCGGAAATAAATCCCACCGTGTCGGACAGAATAATGCGCCCGCCGCGGCCCGGAATATCCACCGCCCGCATGGTTGGATCCAGGGTGGCGAATAATTGATCCTCCGCCATCACCTCCGCCCCGGTCAGGCGATTAAACAGGGTTGATTTGCCGGCGTTGGTGTACCCAACCAGGGCCACAACCGGGTAAGGAACCTCGCGCCGGGTTTTGCGATGCAATTCCCGTGTCCGGACCACGCTCTCCAGCTGTTTGCGCAGGCTGACCACGCGATCATCAATTTGCCGCCGATCCGCCTCAATCTGGGTTTCACCAGGGCCGCCTACCGTACCAATACCGCCGCGCTGGCGTTCCAAATGGGTCCAGGAACGGACCAGACGGCTGCGTTGATAGGTCAATTGCGCCAGCTCCACCTGCAGGCGGCCTTCCTTGGTGCGGGCCCGATCGGCGAAAATTTCCAGGATCAGACCGGTACGGTCTATAACCTTGCATTTCCAGGCCCGTTCCAAATTACGCTGTTGAATGGGGGTCAGGGCGGTATCCAGCACTGCAACCTCGATATCCTCCGCCGCAATCAGAGCAGCGACTTCCTGGACTTTACCGGTGCCGAACAATGTGGCCGGACGGGGTTTGTTGACGACGATAATATTGGCCGCGATCACATCCAGATCGATGGCAATCGCCAATCCCTCAGCTTCGTCAAGTTGCCCCTGGGGCAGACGACCACTATCCGGTCCGGTGGATTTCAACTGTGGATGAATAATCAAGGCCCGGCCAGAGCTTGCCCCGCCGTATGTATCGAAGCCCTGTCCGTTATCCTGGCCGCTATCTTGTCCGCCCACGCTTATTCTTCAACCTCTGATGCGTCATACAACTGAACTGGCTGGGCCGGCATGACCGTGGAAATAGCATGTTTGTAGACCAACTGAATATGCCCATCCCGTCGTAACAGGACGCAGAAATTATCAAATCCAGAGATGAACCCCTGCAATTTTACGCCGTTTACCAAGAACACGGTGACTGGAGTTTTTGCTTTTCGGACGTGATTGAGAAATACATCCTGCACATTTTGTTTTTCGTTCGCCATGTTTGGCTCCATTTATTGTTCTGCCGCCATATCCCGTTAACGCGGATGGCGCGGCAATTGATTATTGGGATGCCTGATCGAATTTACGGTTGTTTCTGCCCCGACAGCATCCGGTGGCTAAGCTACTAAGTTCTGCCCCCATACTTAAGGCATCTAAGTAGGATCTGCCAGACTACCCCTTAACTCAAATGGGGTCGATGGGCGAATGAACAAGTCATTGAATGCTCGCGAACACGTGATTAAGCCGTTTTCGCTGACGCATCAGCCATAAAATCCGTATAAGCCTGACGCAATTCCAGGGTTTGACTACCGGGCCGTCCATTAGCAATTGTCGTATCATCAATTCGGACGACTGGTGTAACAAAGGAGGTCGTGGATGTAAGAAATGCTTCACGCGCAGTTTTCGCCTCTGCCAATGTGAAAGCGCGTTCCTCCACCGTGATACCTTGTGCTTGGGCCAAGGCGATCAGACGCCGGCGGGTGATGCCGTTCAATATGGCGTTCTCCACCCCCCGGGTGACCAGGTGCCCTTCCTTGTTGATGATCCAGGCATTGGTGGAGCCGCCCTCGGTGACAAATCCATCAGCATCGACTTGCCAGGCCTCATAGGCGCCCTGTTCCCTGGCTGCCTGTTTCACCAATACATTCGGCAGCAGGGCGATGGCTTTAATATCGCAACGGTCCCAGCGGATATCTGGCTGTGAGATCACCGCAATTCCTTCATCGATAATCTTGGCCGGTGTAGGTGGTGTGCGCCGGGCTGTCACGACAAGGGCGGGCGGCGTGCCGTCTTTGGGAAAGGGATGGTCACGCCGGGCCACACCCCGGCTGACCTGGAGATAGACGATCCCAACGGAGAACCGGTTGCGTCGCACCGTCTCGGACAACACGATATTCAGGGCCGCAACGGACATCGGCATGGCAATCCGCAACTCCGAAAGGGAACGCTGCAGGCGTTCCATATGCCAATCCCCATCAATAAGGACACCGTCGCGAACCGCGATCACCTCATAGACCCCATCAGCGAATTGATAACCCCGGTCCTCAATATGGACCGTTGCTGCACCATGGGGCAGATAACGTCCGTTCACATAGGCAATTCGGCTCATATTTTCGTTCCTTCAGCGACGCCAAAAACTGGGATTGATAAGACTCAAAAGCGCCAGTAATTCAACCCGCCCCGCCATCATAGCCATGGCCAGGACAATTTTTGCACCATCGGACATTTCATCATATCCGGGTGCCGACGGTGTAATCGTATGCAAAAATGGCCCCGCATTGCTGACTGATACCACCGCAGCCGTAATTGCCGCTTCCGTGTCCAAGCCGAAAAAAGCCAATGCCAATGCGGTCGCCGCCAAAACCAGGATCAGGATGAAAAAGAAGCTCCAGACACTCCAGATAACCGGGTTCTGAATTCGAATTTTGCCCAACCGTATAGGCCGGACACCATGCGGATGGGTCAGGCGCAGCAGCTCCCGCTGAGCCTGTTTTGACAGAACCGCAACCCGCAACAAACGCATACCGCCGCTGGTCGAACCTGTGGCACCTCCAACCAGGACCAACCCGATGATCAGGATTGGTGCCAACGCGCCGACGGCCAGGGCACCCGCCCCCACCTCACTATTTGTAAACCCGGTCGTTGTCAGGGCCGAAATGGCGGTGAATATTCCGCTGCGAAAATAGCTGACAAAATCCATTTCACTTTCACCGATCATGAACAAAACGATGACGGCAAAAACCAAAAGCGTCATGGCGATTGTCAGATAATAGACTTCGGCATTTTCCCGAAAGGCCCGTATACGACCGTTGAAAACAGCCCAATGGAGGGTGAAATTCATTGCCCCCACCAACATCACCGCCATCAACACCAATTCGATCATCGAACTATGATAGCTGGCGATACCGCCTTCGCGGGTGCTGAAGCCACCTGTCGAAATAGCCGAAAAGGCATGACACAGACCGTCAAAGGCCGACATTCCCGCCAGCCATAACGAAAAGGCCGCCAACAGGGTCAAAAGCACATAGATCCAGAACAGATCCTGGGCCACCTGTAGCATGCGCGCCGGCATCGAGGCCCCCTCCCCCCGTGGCAGGGCGCTCTGGAATGCCTCCATCCCACCGATGCCCAACGGGGCGACCAAACTGATGGCAAGAACGATGCTCAACAGGCCCCCGCCCCATTGCAACAATGAGCGCCATAACAGGATAGCCGGCGGGATATCTTCCAAGCCGCTGAATACAGTGGCCCCGGTGGTCGTCAGCCCGGAGATCGCCTCGAAAAACGCATCGATGGGACGCCCGGGCAGGCCGGAAAAATGTAATGGCAGGGCACCAAACAGGGCCAGGACGATCCACACCAGGACCAAAAACATGAAGCCTTCGCGCTTCCCGAAATCACCTGCGCCCCGCCATGTGGCAATGGCGAAACCCGCCCCACAGAACCCTGACAGAATTGCCGAAGCCGCGAAAGTCCAGGCCAGGGCTGTATTGCCGTCTAAAAGAGCGGTCATGGCAGGCAGAACCATCAGCGATGCCAACAACAGCACGGCCCAGCCAAGACAATGAAAGACGGAAGTATAGGACATGTCTGTGCCGCGCCCTCTTTCCTATCGGTCGCGTTTCAGAAAAAATCGAGGCGGACAGAGAACATTTTTTCAACCTTCTTCACCACATCCGCCAAGGCAAAGATCACCACCCGGTCCTTTACCTGAACGACGGTATCGCCACGGGGAATGATGACAATGTCGTCGCGCAGAACGCCACCAATGATGACGCCTGCGGGCAGCTTCACATCACGCAAAGGTACGCCAACCAAGGGCGATGTTTCCAGCGCCTCCGCCTCGATCACTTCCGCCACGCCATCGCGCAGGCTGTGAACCGCGCGGATACGGCCGCGCCGGACATGCTGCAAAATAGTGGAAACGGTTGAGGCGCGGGGATTGACCACTGCGTCGATCCCCAATGAGGCCAGCAGCGGGCCGTAGCCAGCGTTGTTGATCAAAGTGACGGCGCGCTGACAGCCATATCGCTTGGCCAATAACGAGGCCAGGATATTGACTTCATCATCGTCTGCTACGGCAACCACGGTCTCGGTGTTGGCCGCATTGGCCTCTATCAGGATCTCGCTATCCAAGGCATCGCCGTTGATGACCACGGCCCGCTCCAAACGTTCGGCCACGTATTCCGCCCGCTCCCGGTTCAACTCAACCACCTTGACCCGGACCGCCGGGTTTTCCCGTTCCAAACTTTCAGCCAGGAACAGGCCGATATTGCCACCGCCAACAATAATAATACGTCGGGCCTCTTTTTCCTCATGGCCAAACAGGCTCAGGGCACGGGAGACATGGCTTTTTTCAGAGACGAAAAAGATTTCATCGCCCACCAGCATCTGGTCATCGCCGGTTGGCACCAGCAACTGGCCGCCGCGATCAATCCCCACGACGACAATATTCAGATCGGGAAAAAGTTCCGTCAGTTGCCGCAATGGGGTATCGACGATGGGACATTCATCGCTCAGGCGCACACCGATCAGGCGCATCTTATCGTCGCCAAAGGGGATCATATCAAAGGCACCGGGCACCTCTAATCGCCGCTTGGCGGAACGGGCGACTTCCATCTCGGGCGAGATAATGACATCGATCGGCATATTGTCGCGGCTGAACAGGTCCCGCCACATGGGCCGCAGATAGCTTTGCGCCCGGACCCGGGCAATTTTCGTCGGGACATTGAACAGGGAATGAGCCACCTGGCAGGCCACCATATTGACTTCATCCGCGAAAGTTACGGCAATGATCATATCCGCATCTTCCGCCCCTGCCGCTTCCAGGACGTCCGGTTGTGAGGCAAAGCCAACCAAGCCATGGACATCCAGGTTGTCGTTTATACGTTTGACCAGCTCGGGGGACTGGTCGATCACGGTGACATCATTATGCTCACCGGACAGATGTCGCGCGATATTAAAGCCGACCTGGCCGGCCCCGCATACGATCACCTTCATGACCCTGTACCCACGATTACTCTCCCCGAGGTCCTGTTACGCACGCGTCGGCACGCCCAGCGATTTCAATTTTCGATGCAGCGCCGATCGTTCCATACCGACGAATTCGGCAGTGCGGGAAATATTACCACCAAAGCGGCCTATTTGCGCTATCAGGTATTCCCGTTCGAAAATTTCCCGGGCATCACGTAACGGCAGCGCCATCACCTCCGTCTCGCCGCCATCGCGCATGGCGCTTGGGGTTGGGGCTGCAATATCCTTGGGCAGCATGTCGACAGAGATCACCGTATCTTCGCGAAGCTCATCGCCCTGGGCCATGATGATCAGGTTTTCAACGATATTGCGTAGTTGGCGCACATTGCCGGGCCAGTCGTGGCGCTGCAGCGCCGCCATGGCATCAGCGGAAACTTCCCGGGGAGACAGGCCCAATGTCTCGGCGGAACGGTTCATGAAATGGGCGATTAACAAAGGGATATCTGATGCGCGGTCCCGCAACGGCGGTACGCTTAACGGCACCACGTTGAGGCGATGATAAAGATCCTCGCGAAAATTTCCCCGGTCGATCTCATCGCGCAAGTCACGGGTGGTGGAACATATGACCCGTACATCGACCTCAACAAAGGCAGATCCGCCCACCCGTTGAAATCTTTGATCCACCAGAACGCGCAGGATTTTAGCCTGACTTTCAAGCGGCATATCGGCAATTTCATCTAGGAATAATGTTCCACCGTGGGCCTGTTCGAAAACACCAACCCGATTACCGTCCCGAACGCCGACCCGGTTTTGCTCTTGATCCGAGAGGCTGCCCTCGTCGCCATCGCGATCCTCATTCTGACCATCGGTTTGATCTGCGGATGAGCTCTGACCATCCACGCCGAACAATTCGATCTCCAACCTTTCTGGTGCCATGGTCGCGGCGTTCAAAACCACAAAGCGGCCCTTGTCCCGGTTTGATTGGGCGTGCAGGGCGCGGGCGACCACTTCCTTACCAGCGCCGGCGGGTCCATTAATCATGACCCGGCTACCGGTCGGGGCCGCCTTTTCGATGGCGAGCCGCATGGCACCAATCACGGGGCTATTGCCGACGATCTCTGTCTCCGGCCCGGCGCGTTTGCGTAGTTCGTGGTTTTCCCGGGTTAATCTATCCGCCTCAATCGCGCGCTGAACAATCAACAAAAGACGATCGGTTTCAAATGGCTTTTCAATAAAATCATAAGCCCCAAATTTGATCGCATGCACCGCTGTTTCGATATTGCCGTGACCCGAAATCATGACGACAGGCACATCACCGTGACGGGCCCGGATTTGCTGCAATATTTCGATGCCATCAAGTTTGCTGCCGCGCAGCCAGATATCAAGGATCACCAATGAAGGCCGGCGCGCAGCCACTGCCGCCAGGGCTTGCTTATCCGTTGCCGCCAGGCGTGTCTCGTAGCCTTCGTCGGATAAAATTCCCGCGATCAGTTCGCGAATGTCCGCCTCGTCATCGACAACTAAAATGTCACGCGCCATAGTCAATTCCACTCATCTTCACGTCTTCATCGTTGTTCTGTACATCGTCATTGAGGGGCGGGAAGCTCAGCCTGATTTCTGCGCCGCCATCGGGTGCATCATCGAGGTACATGCGACCACCGTGCTCTTCCATAATCTTCTTCACGATGGCCAATCCCAAACCGGTTCCTTTTTCCCGATTGGTCACATAAGGCTCGGTCAACCGCTCACGCCCATCGGCAGGTAAGCCAATGCCGTTGTCGCGGATCGTCAATGTCACCCCATGCTCATCGCCCCAGACTGCGACGGCGATAACACCGGGTTTATGAGCGCCATCATCCGCGGATAGTCGTCCCTCAATTGCTTCCTCGGCATTCTGCAAAAGGTTGGTCAGCAGGCGGCTCATATGCCCGGCATCGCAACGAACGAAAATCGTGTCCTCAGGGCATTCGACCTGGTAGGAGATGTCCTTGTGGGCAAATTCCTCGGCAAAGATTGCCTGGCGGACGATCTGGCACAAATTCTCCGTCTTCATCTCGGCTGCGGGCATTCGCGCAAAGGCCGAGAATTCATCCACCATGCGCCCGATGTCGCCGACTTGCCGGATGATGGTGTCCGTGCATTGGGTGAAGATGTCAGGTTCCGCCGTGATCTGCTTGAGGTATTTTCGTTGCAGGCGTTCTGCGGACAATTGTATGGGTGTCAGCGGGTTTTTTATTTCATGGGCAATGCGCCGGGCAACATCAGCCCAGGCCGCAGTGCGCTGGGCGGTGACCAGTTCGGTTACATCATCAAAGGTCACAATGGCACCAAAGCGCGGATCAGATGTCCTGTCGCTACGAATACGAACGGTAAAGGTGCGGCGATGGCCTTTCCGGATCAGGGAAACTTCGCCCTCCACAATACGGCCTGGCGCACTGCGGGCCTGTTCCAACAAAGCTGTCATTTCGGGCACCGCATCGGTGAAGGCTTTGCCTGTCAACGCCTCGATATTGGTCTCCAATAATGTGGCGGCGGACGAATTCGGCAGGTTGATGGCACCATCACCGTCCAGCCCGACAACACCGGCGGAAACACCGCTTAACACGGCCTCGGTGAAGCGGCGACGACGATCCATCCGCTGATTAGCAGCAACCAATTCCTGGCGCTGTTCCGCCAATTGCCCCGCCATGCGGTTAAACGCTCGGCTTAGAGAGGCGATTTCGTCATCGCTATCGCCCTCTTCAACCCGGGCCGACAGATCACCATCCCGGATCCTTTCAGCCGCCCCCATGAGGCCACGCACCGGCCCGACAAGGCGATTGGCAAAGGTCAGACCCAGCCAGATCGCGGCCATCAAAAGCATCAATGCAACCACGATGAAGATCAAGGCGGAGGTCAATTGAATATCCGTCCGGGCACCTTCCAGGGCCTCGTACTCCCGCACAACGTCGCGGGTCGTTTGGACATGGTTCAAAACCACCGGATCGACAAATCGGGCAACGAACAAATAGGCATCAAGAAAGCCGTCCAGGCGGACCAGGGCACGGACCTGATCATCCCGATCACTTTCAAATATCACCGGATCGCTGCTGGATGCAGCCTCGATCCGGTTCAAGGGTAATTCATCCAGGGCAGCGCTTATACTCAAAAAGGTACGGCCCAGAACGTCGCCGTTGCTATTGAAAACCGTTGCCTCGCTCAAGGCCCGGCGGGAAGCCTGGATCGCGAGAAAGCGGGAAAATTGCTGTTCTTTGCCCCGCAATCGAGGCGCCATGCGATCAATGTCATTTGCCATGGCCAGGATATCGGCGCGAATGGTGTGGCGATGTTCGGCGACATAGGCCTCCGCTACCGCCAAAGAGCCGCCGACGACGGTGCGAACCCGCTCACTGAACCAGGATTGCACACCAAGATGGAAGAAAACAGCGGAAAACAATGCCACGATAATTGCCGGGGTCACCGCCACCAGACTGAACATGGCCACGAAACGCATATGCAGTCGCGAGCCCGCAGAGCCAGCCCGGCGCGCCACCCAAAGGCGGACCAGATGCCGGGCAATCAGCGCACCAAGGGATAGGACCAGAACCAGATCAATGATCAGCAGAAAAAGAACAACACGGGGATTTGGCGTTTGCGGTGCTGAACCGGTCCATGCCGTATAAGTCGCGATGCTCGACGCCAGGGCAGCCAAAGCCAGTGCAACAGCCAGCTTTCCGCTTAATCCGACTTGCCGCGCCCAGGGGGCGAAGCTGTCGGAGATTACGGTTTCCAGGCGGCTGCGTTCAGTTGTATCGACCATGCGGCTTTGATGTTACATCACATACGAATCTGTGGCAATTATGCATCAGTTCAAGCCGCGTACCACCTGAATATTCAACTCCTTGATCTTTTTTCTCAAAGTGTTCCGGTTCAGACCCAGCAATTCCGCGGCACGAATTTGATTGCCCCGGGTTGCCGCGAGGCAAATTTCAATCATCGGGCGCTCAACCTCGTGCAAGACGCGGTCATATAGTCCGACCGGCGGCAGACTGTCGCCATGGGCCTGGAAATAGCGCCTAAGATGTTGATGGACCGAGGCACTAATGTTGTCGCCACCGACTTCATCCCCACCACCACCTTGGCCGTCAGAAACCGGTGCACTGGATATTGCCGCCAGTTCAGCCGCCACAACGTGTCCTTCAATGACATCTTCGGGATAAAGGGCGATCAGACGCTGGATAAGATTTTCCAGTTCCCGCACATTTCCGGGCCAGTCATAGGTGCGAAGCTGATCCAACGCTTCCCCGCTGATCCGCTTGGCGGGCAGGCCCGCTGCCTCCGCCTGGGTGAGGAAGTGGCGGGCCAGATCGGGGACGTCCTCGGTCCTTTCGCGCAGCGGCGGCATCCGCATAGGCACGACGTTCAGGCGGTAATACAGATCTTCCCGGAACAGGCCTTGGCGAATTAGTTGCTGTAAATCCTGGTTGGTGGCGGCGACGATCCTTACATTTGTCTTGATCGGCGTACGTCCACCGACCGAGCTATATTCTCCCTGTTGCAGAACACGCAGCAAACGGGTTTGTGCATCGGCTGGCATATCACCAATTTCGTCCAGAAACAGCGTACCGCCTTCGGCCAGTTCAAAATGACCGGCCTGGCGGGTAACGGCACCTGTAAATGCCCCTTTCTCGTGACCAAACAATTCACTTTCGATCAGGTCCCGTGGGATCGCCGCCATATTGATGGCTACAAAGGGTCCGTTGCGTCGTTTGCCGTAATCGTGCAGGGCACGGGCAACCAATTCTTTGCCGGTACCTGATTCGCCTGAAATCATCACTGTCAGATCGGTCTGCATCAGCCGCGCCAGAGTTCGATAAATCTCCTGCATCGCGGCAGAGCGACCGACGACGGGCAAGCCCTCATCCCCCTCGGCCATATCCGGCACGGTGTTGCCGGTTGCGGTGCCTTGGGCGCTGACCATGGCGCGCTGGACGACGTTGATCAGTTCCTTCAGATCAAACGGCTTTGGCAGATATTCATGGGCACCGCGTTCTGCTGCTTTGATCGCCGTCAGGATGGTTGACTGTGCGCTCATCACGATAACCGGCATATCCGGACGCAGTTTCTTGATGCGCGGCAACAGATCCAGGCCATTTTCATCCGGCATGACCACATCCGTGATCACCAGATCCCCCTGACCATCGCCAATCCAACGCCACAAAGTCGCCGCATTGGCAGTAGAGCGGACTTCGTAACCGGCCCGGCCCAATGCCTGATCCAGCACAGTCCGGATGGCACCGTCATCATCAGCAATTAGAATGGTGCCCTTACTCATATTCTGGCTTTCATAATTATCGTCTCATTCTTCCGCGATCATCGGCTTTCGTCAGCTTTCGTCCATGGGCAACATGACCCGGAACAGCGTGCCCTTGGCCACGTCGGCGCATTCCACAATGCCGCCATGGTCGTCCACCAGCTTGGCAACCAGGGCCAGGCCCAGACCCGAACCCTGGCTTTTGGTGGTAACAAACGCATCAAAAAGATAGGGGCGGATGTCTTCGGCTACGCCGGAACCGTTATCATGCACGCAGATCTCAATCGGCAATCTCATGCGTTCCTGACTGCCCGGCACCGCCATTCGCAGGCCATGGCGAAATGCCGTGCTGATGGTGATTTCGCCAGCCAAGGCAGGTGCGGCTTCAGCGGCGTTTTTGACCAAATTCAGGAAAACCTGCACCAGTTGGTCAAAATTCCCCAGAACAGCCGGGATAGACGGGTCATAGTTTTCCTGAAAGTTGATATGCCTGGCGAAGCCGCTTTGCGCCACGTGCCGGACCCGTTCCAGCACGCGGTGGATGTTGACCGGTTGAGGATCCATTGGTTTATCCGAGAACATTTCCATGCGCTCAACAATTCCGACAATCCGATCCGTCTCGTCGCAGATCAGACGGGTCAGCACCCGATCGTCCGTATCGGCATTCTGCTCCAGCAATTGGGCTGCACCACGAATGCCGCTCAACGGATTCTTAACCTCGTGGGCGAGCATGGCCGCCATCCCGGTGACGGAGCGGGCCGCACCTCGGTGGGTCAACTGTCGATCCATCTTTGAGGCGATGGAGTTTTCCCGCAGTGTAAACAAAATGCAATCCGGGCGCTCCACCACCGACGAGGCAGTGATATCAACCAAGCGCTGGCCCAAACGGGGCGTGCCGATATCCAGGCCGTATTCGGACATAACGGCACGTTTTTGCCGGGCCTCGTGAACCAGGCCCAGGGCTGGGCTGCCAAAGGGCAACAGATCGCTCAACCGGCCACGGCAAAGCTGTGTCGCACCGGTGGCAAAGAACTGTTCGGCACCGGGATTGGCATATATGACGCCATCAGCCTCATCCAACAGCAATATTGGATGGGGAAATGTGTTCAAGATTGTCTCGGTCGTGACGGGTGCGCCCAGATCCGACAGGGCACCTTCGTCCAATGGGCCCTTCTCGCTTCCCGCTGCATCGACCATCATGCAGCCTTACTGGAAATAGCCAGATCATAAAGTTCCGTGATCCGGTCAACAACGGCACTGCTATCGCCCAGGCGCAACACCCCCCGGCGATCTTCCCGCGCAACACCCAGACGCTCCAAATAGCGATTGATGTGTTTGCGCGCGATCCGTAGGCCGCGGCCGGGACCATAGTGGTCCAATATGGCCTGATAGTGGGCAAGGACGGTATCGCGTTGCTGGGTCAAACCTGGGTCAGGCAATCTTTCGCCGGTTGCCAGATAGTGCCGCACCTGGGCCGGAAACCAAGGCCGGCCAAAGGCACCACGGCCGATCATGACCCCATCGGCACCGGATTGCGCCAGCATGGTTTTACCGTCGTCGGGATCAATCACATCACCATTCGCAATGACCGGAATATCGACCGCATCTTTGACCTGGGCAATGAAATCCCAATCCGCATGGCCGTCATAGAATTGGCAACGGGTACGCCCGTGCACGGTGATCATGGCAACGCCCGCTGCCTCAGCCCGGGCGGCCAAGGTCGGCGCATTGCGTTGGTCAAGATCCCACCCCGTACGCATCTTCAGGGTCACAGGGATGTCGACGGCGTCAACAACCGCGCGAATAAGGCTTAACGCCAATTCCTCATCCCGCATCAGGGCCGAACCGGCGCTGCCACCAACCACTTTTTTGACCGGACAGCCCATGTTGATATCGATGACATCGGCACCATCATCCTGGTTCATGGCTGCGGCCCTGGCCATGATATCCGCCCTACATCCTGCCAGCTGGACGACACGCAGGCCCTCTTCACCGCTCCACATCGCCCGCTCCCGCGAGAGACGATGATCATCAACCACCCCGGCGGAGGCGATCATCTCGCTGACCACAACATCAACGCCGTATTGACAGACCACGCGGCGAAACGGCTGATCCGTGATCCCCGACATCGGTGCCAGGAAGACTGGTGTCTCGTATGTTGCGGAACCAAGGTGCATGCTTATTATTTAGGCAATTATTGCCAATATCCTGATATGCTTAATATTAAAGCAAAATATCAAAAAATAAGGTCAAATGCCAGCGCTTTATAAAATTCAAAAAAAGGGGCGCATACAGGCCCAATCACCTGCACGCGCCCCTGGATAAATCTCAGCTTCGCCGGTTAGTGGCCAGCCAGATCATTCCACTTTGGCAGCAGTACGATACAATTCGGATTGAAGCCCATGTTCTTCAAAGTATCCATGGACGCCACCAGGTCCGGGGGCGGCGGCCATTGCGAAGTTTACGCCAAGTGTGATGTGCCTCATTGTTTCCCCTCCCCTGGGATTGCAAATTTAAGTAGTATTCTCAACGATGGAATCCGCATGGGCAGGTTATGCCCTTCTAGGGTCCGTGGACATTTAAGGGATTCCCACAGACTCTGAAATGTGATTCAAACTTCCTTTTGAGGGGAGTTTTCATGAACACGGATCGATTTGTCATTAGCGACGATACCTGGGCGCGGATTTCGGAGCAAGTCCCAGG
>JABJKS010000004.1 GCA_018660265.1 Rhodospirillaceae bacterium
CCGGTTGGGGCACCGATAAATTCGAAGATAATATCCCCAGTGGCATGGCCTTTCCAAAGGCCTGGGCATCGGTCGATGCCCGCTATGATGCGCGAGAGATCATCGACTATCAGCTCAAGCGTCTGGCCTATGTCCGCACCTTGCGCCTGGAAGTTCTGCGCAACGGGTATTTCTTGAGTGATTTGAAGACGACCAAGGCAGATCGCAATGGCATCAATATCCAGGCCAAGGTTTCCAATATCACAACCGGGCACAACACACCGACCGGGTTTACCGGCGAGCGTTTGGTCTGGGTCCGTATTACGGTAACGGATGCGGACGGCAAGGTGGTCTTCCAATCCGGAGACACGGATGCCAACGGCGATGTGCGAGATAACGAATCGGCCTTCGTTCATGCCGGTGAGCTGCCCTTGGATGAGCAGCTGTTTAACCTGCAATCCCGTTTCCTGGTACAAAGCGTCCGTGGTGGCGAGCGGGAGCGGACAGTGACCATTCCTTATTCGACCACTTCGCTGCCGTTCTTGCGGCCAACCCGGCTATCCCTGGTTTTGACGGGAGAATCCACGGTTGAGCGAAACCATCGTAAAGGTATCGAGCCCCTGGGCCACCGGATTGCGAAATACGAAATTGATGGCGATATGTTGACCGGCAAAGGACCCTACCAAGCCAAGGTCGAATTGCTGGCGCAAATGTTCCCCATCAACCTGATCAGCACTATTCAAGTAGTTGGTTTCGACTATGGCATCAGCCCCCGCGCGGCGGCGAATGCGGTGGTTGCTGGCCGGGAAGTGCTTTATGAGGAAAATCTGACGATCAACGTCAAATAAGTGACCTTACGGGGAAAGCGGCAATCGACAAAGACGATCTAGAAAATGTCGATGGCCGCAGACTCCGAAGACCATGAATGAGCAGAACAATCGAAAATACAGAGTATTGTTCGGCGAATCGGAGAGGCAAGCTAAAGATGGCACCGATGCAAACAGAACGACAAGAACGGCACCAATGGGTCGGCGATAAATCGAAACGGGACGGCTGGCTCCGTACCGACTGGGTCCGGAATGGTGTAAAGGCCATTTTCCTGACTGCGGCCTTTGCCGTAGCCATGGGTGGGGCAATGGAAGCACAGGCCGAAAAGAAATTCTTCGGTCTGTATCCTTTGGGTGAAACCACGCCGGTACCCCTGCTTTCGGATAAGCCGGTACCCTATGTTATTCCGCCCGAACGTCCGGAACTTTTTATCGAGATGGGCTGTAAATTCCTTGGTAGCGGCAACCTGCCCCAAGGTGTGAGGCTGCCGACAGGAGCTGTGTGGACACCCTGTTTGTGGGGCTTCGGCACTTGGCGTACTGCGATGCAGACATACGAATCCGTAGGCCCCGTAGGGCGGAACACGGAATTGGTGACCCGCCTGGATCTGTTCGCCAACCTGAATTTGACCACTTCGGATAAATGCATTATCGGCGTCTCGCCCTTGGACAAGAACCGCTTCACCAACTTCACTCGCTATAGCTGGGAATCCCATCAAGGCGAAGAAGGTGGCCGATCGGAAGCTGGCGTTTTCGTACGAACAGCATTTTGTGACGGTGATTTCGGCTCGTTGTTCCCAAATCTGGATCCGGAAGGCCAGCATTTGATCGATTTCGGCTATGCCGTCGGTCGTCAACGCATCCATTACCAAGAAGGCATCATGATCAATGATGTCCTGGACTCCATCGGCGTCGTTCGGAATACTCTGCATGCACCGGGAATTTCAAACATCCGCGTCACGGGCGTATACGCCTGGGGCGGCCTCGACCGGGGTTCTCCATCTACGCGGCAACGTTTGAACCAACCGGGCGGTCTGTACGGTCTATTTATCCAAGCGGATGATCCAACAACGACCTGGGGCTTGGACATGATCTCGGTCGACGATGATGACAATGAAACCGGTGGGGATTTGTTCAATATCGGCCTCTCTGCCTCGCAACGGGCCTGGACTCCGTGGAGCAGACTTGCCAGTTTCAACACGGCATACCGGATCAATGCGTCTTTTGCAGAAAATGACGTTCCGGAATTATATCGGGCCGGCGATGGCGTCCTTGTCTCGGCAGAGGTTTCGTGGACTCCCCATAGCTCGGACGACGTGGTTTACGTGAACCCTTTCTACGGCTTTGGTGGCTATACGCAAGTCGGCCGGGAAACGATTGTTGGCGGTCCGCTGGCACCTTTAGGCATCTCCTTCGCATCTCCCAGCCTGGGCAACCATCTCTCGGAGTTAAGTAGCTTCAACACCAGGGTCGCTGGTATCGCCATAGGCTATCAGGCATTTTGGGATAATCACCGACGTAACCTGGTCATCGAACTGGCCGGTGTAAAGGACAATACCAGGAACTTGTTCTCTACTGATGGCGACGGTCGGGACGCCGCTGCTTTGTCCGTGCAGTTTCAACAAGCCATCGGTCAGCACGTGCAATTGCAGCTAGACGGGTTTGTTTCCTATCTGGAAAGTCGCGATAACGGCTCAGGCGCACGGGCGGAAATTCTGGTTCAATTCTAGGCAACTTGGTTGGGATCATCAGAACAGCGACATCTCGCCTGGTCTTTAATCTGGCCTGGGTCAGGAGGGTGGTGCCCACATGGACGATGATTTCAAACATGCCGACGAATTTGAAGATGAAATTCGCAACCTAATTGATGCCGCTGTTGGTGATGGACTGATGAGTGCCATGGCGCAGCAGAATATCTGCCCAAAATGCCTGGCCCTGACTTTGTTGGAATTTGCCGCATATGCGGCGACCTCAGCAGGTTCTACCGCAGGCGAAATCCTGGCCGCCGCTTCCACCGGTGCTATGTCGGCAGAGGACGATCTGGATTTGGTTGAAGAGGCGCCGCCGACGCCGTCCCGACACTAGGCTGAACTAAACTAACCTCAACCTTGGTGCGCGGCCCGCCGGGCCTCCAGCTTCACCATGAAGGGTGCGATGTCCGGTTCGAACTGCGGGTGCTGACACAGCGCCGAATAATGGGCCATGGCAATGGGATAGTCCCCTGCCGCATCGGGCCTATAGACGACATCGAGGCCATGTTCCGCCAGGCGATCCAGATGCGCTGCCTCTCTGGCAAACGAACAAAGCTCCGCTACGAAAACGATATCCGCCAGGGTCAAGCCGTCGCCCACCAGAAAGCCCGGTCCGGCCGACAACGCCGCCTCCATCCCGCCCATGTATGTCTCAAAAGCCTTCTTAGCTTGGCCATGAATGTCTATTGATATGGTGCTAGAGCTCAGGGCCAGCAGATAGTTCTGCCCAGCCAAGGCAAAAACCAAACTGACATCCAGGAAACTGTCAATCCGTGACGCCATATAAGGATCATTCCCATACAGGGCCGGGCCATGACGCCGCAAGCGCGCCACTGCTCTGGCAATGGAATTGGATTCGAATATACCCACCTCGCCCTGCGGACCAAACGCCGCCGGCACAGTGCCAAAAGGGTGCGCCGCCAGGAATGCATCGGTCTTGTAAAGCTCGCTATTGAA
>JABJKS010000003.1 GCA_018660265.1 Rhodospirillaceae bacterium
TAAGCGTATCGACATTGGGCGCGGCTTCGCCGCAGTGATTAATTACCCTGAACCAGGGCCAACGGTTTTTAGGATGGCGCGCGCGGAATGCAGTGCCTTCCATCTCGCAGTTTTACGACGACGAGTAATGTTTCGCCAAACAGGGCGGTGGGGAAACCTGCAGCCCTTTTTCTTTGACCGCTACAGAGCGGCCTTATAGGGGGGGGGGCCAGGGTATCAACTCGCCTTCACTTTCCGCTGTACGGGCTTTCTAGGACCTCGAATTTCTGGTATCTAGTGCTATCTCTAAAATAACCATTGAACATACAAACAGGGGATCAAAAAAAATGGCCGATACCGAATGGTACTGGAAGGGACGTTATCTCGAATATTGCAGCTGCGATGTGGGCTGCCCTTGCGAAAATATGGCCCCCCCGACACAAGGGCATTGTGATGGTGTCATCGGCTTTCAAATTGACGAGGGCCATTACGGCGATGTCAACATGGATGGCGTCATGGTCGCCGCGACATACTTCTTTCCACGCGCGATTCATCACGGTGGTGGCCACATGCAGCCCATTCTTCGACCGGAAACGACTGAAGAACAGATAGCTGCGGTATTCGCCATCATGGGCGGTGAAGGACAGCCCGTGGGTTCCATGTTTCAGATCTTTTCAGTTATCGTCGAAACCATCCATGAGCCACAATTCGCACCCATTGAGTTTGAGTGGAACATCAACAAGCGACTGGGCCGGATCCATGTTCCCGATATTGTTACGGCAACCACGGCACCCATCCGCAATCCGGTGACGGATGAAGAGGTGGAAGTACGCACGGTTCTGCCCAATGGCTGGGTCTTTTACGAGGCACAGGTCGCCTCGGGTACAGCCAAAGGCACGGGCGATATCAAGTTCGACTATAGCCAGCGACATAGCTCGCTCGCGACCTTTGCCTTCAACAATAACGGCATGGCCCATTCCTACGAAGAGGCCAAGGAATTGTATGGTTTGGACGCCATGCGCTAAATTGCAAAGAATATGGCAGCGCTCTCATAATTGGGGCGTTACCGGCGTTGCAAACAAAAGATAGCCCCATCAGCCCGAAACCGCCGGATTTAGCCCAAATCAGGCTATTTGCAAATTCAGACCACGCCTCGTTGTGGGCCAGCAGCCCCCGCTTGGTTGCCGTGGTCAGCCTATCCTCCTCGGCCAGGCTGATTGGTTTCACCCATCCGCACCCGTCCGCTGGCGCGTTGATATTGGCGCAACCGGCGATCAAGGTCATCGTCACCAAGAGTGTCCAGATGGGCCGTGATTTCCGCCACCCGTTTGGCTCTAGCCTGCCCGGCTTCGAGGGCGGCCAAGCGGGCTTCCTTGGCCCCTGCCCTACGCAGTCGCCAGTCACGGAACAGGCCCGTCAACGAACTGAACAGACGGCTGACGGCAGCGATGGCCGATAGCCAGTTCACTTGGCATTAGCCTCGCTAACAAACATCGCAATGACAGCCGCAACAGCCGCCACCGCATTGCCGATCATCGACCATTGTTCGGTTGTGACACCAAACACAACGGCCAGCCCAGCCAGCCCGGCCCAGGTTGATGGTTCCTTGGCGCGGTCCAGTGCCCAGAATATGGCTGTATTCATAGTTATCCCCCATAGTGATAGAGGACCTGTGGCAACCCGCAGTAGCGGGACCGTCGGTCCAGGTGAATAAAGTTTGAGGCGACGCCGACGGACCAATCCTGATCCAGCGCCTGTGCGATGAGTTTGGCCCTGTACTGGCCGTCGGTGGCGACGGCATCGATAGCGCAGCAACCGCCAGTCCCCCAGTGCCCGTTGCCGGTTAGGTGTAGGCTGCGAGGGTGCCCACCCACCTTGGTGTTATGAATAGGCGACCGGCAGGCGCTGTTGAGGTATATTGGTTCATCAAGTTCGACGCGCAGGCGCTCTAGGGCCTCGCCGAAGCCAGAGGCAAGACGCACTTCGCCTGTCGTCGGACAGGCCAGTTCCGAGCGTGAGAAATGGTCGAGTATTTGATCGCCCACCCGATAACCGCACAATGGAGAATAAATATGGCTACAACAGGGAAATGCCTTTGCGGCGCAATCGAGGTAACCCTCAATAAAGATCCTAAAGAAATCATCGCCTGTTACTGCATGAGCTGCCAGAAGGCGTCTGGTGGCGCTGCATCTTTCAACATTATAACGGAAGACGACGCCTGCGAAATTTCGAGAGGGGTAACAAAAATTTTTAAGGAGACCGCTGATAGCGGTGCAGATTTGGAGAGGCATTTTTGTGGAGACTGTGGCAGTCCCATCTACTCGGCCACAACCTCCTATTCGGGACTGAAAATATTCAAAGCAGCGCTATTTTCAGAAGAAAAGGACATGCACGTAGTAACCAATATATGGACCGATAGCGCGCCTGAGTGGGCCGCGCTTCATCAAGATGTGCCGTCTCATGGTAAAAGTAGAAGTTGAATTGGTGCTATTGCCCTGCGTAGTCGCCAATCACGATAGAGACCGCTTAGAGAGCCAAAGAGACGGGCCAGCGCACTGAAGGCGCTGAGCCAATCCATCGGTCAGAGCTACGTTCACGGACGAACATCGCCAGCGCCGCGGCAACCGCTGCAACGGTATTTGATACTGCCGCCCACTCGGCTTAGCTAAGGCCGAAGACGACAGCTAGGCCGGCGAACCCGGCCCAGGTCGAAGGCTCTGAGGCCCGTTGAATAAACCATGGAACGATCTCCAGCATAGTCATCTCCCGTAGTGATAGAGGACCTGCGGCAACCCGCAGTAGCGGGACCGTCGGTCCAGGTGAATGAAGTTTGAGGCGACGCCGACGGACCAATCCTGATCCAGCGCCTGTGCGATGAGTTTGGCCCTGTACTGGCCGTCCGTTGCAGCGACATCTACTGCACAGGTGCCGCCAGTGCCCCAATGGTCATTGACGGTTAGGTGAAGGCTACGAGGGTGGCCCCGGACCTTGGCGTTATGCTCAGGCGACCGGCAGGCGCTGTTGAGGTATATTGGTTCATCAAGTTCGACGCGCAGGCGCTCTAGGGCCTCGCCGAAGCCAGAAGCAAGGCGCAATTCGTTTGTCGTCGGACAGGCTAGTTCCGAACGGGAAAAGTGATCGAGCATGGGCGCACCAACCATCAGAGACTTCCCCACCGATCCAATTGAGGTGGAGTGTAAAAAGTGTGGCCGCAATGGGCGTTATCGGAAGGCAACGCTGATTGAAAAATACGGCAGCGACACCGTACTGCCCGACCTGTTGGCGCTGCTTGCCAGTGATTGTGAAGAGAGGACGTCGCTAGGCAACCGAGGCTGTGGAGCTATCTATCCGGCCCTTAGTCGCGTCGAGAAGCGTAACCCGCCCTTGGAGTTCCGCTAACCTGTGATAGGCTGATTATTAGTAAGCTAGAGGCTTTGGGAGATGGTTATGCTGACCTGGGAAACTTTATCGCGTGCATGGATGGATGCACTCAATGATCACGCCCCTGATAAATTAGCCCCCTTTCTTACGGATGATTTCAAGTGGGCGACCCACGCCTCAGACCCAGACGGACTGGATCGGGCCAGGACACTGGAGTTTATTGAAATCGCACCTGTAACGAATGGTGTTCACGAAGGCACCATTTTCGAAAGTGAAGATGTTCTAGTGGGAACCCACTCAGCGACAATTCGTGGTGAGACTACCAGATTGCTGTGTGTCGCAAAGTTGCGCGGCGACAAGATGTACGAATATCATCACGCCCGCATATAACTACCAACCTTAACCCGTGAATAGCTCCCACGCCCCTTCTTTGGCCTGATCTTCCTCTGCCTGAACGTCGGCGTCCGCAGCGCCCTGGCTATTGGATTGGTTCGCCGTTTCGACTTCCTTGACGATGACATCGATCAATTCCCCCACTGGGCTGGCCGGTGAGCCGTCTTCGAGACGGGCGACGGACTTGGCCAGCGCTGTTGCCGGGGTGCCGTATTGAAGGGCCAACGACAATAGGACGCCCGCGTCATAGAGCAGACCGTCCAAAAGCGTCCCCGCCTTGGCCCTGGTGCTGAAAAATGCTTCGCGGGGTATCCCCGTTTCAGGATCGTAGCCGATGGTGCCGGTCTCCGCATGAGCGCCTTTGCGATGGCTTTCGTAAAAACCTAGTTTCGTCGCCATTCCCTGACCGCCAAGCCGATACGGATCAGCAGTAGGCAGATGGTTACCCACCACGTTGCTGTTAGCCGTATTCAGGGCCGTAAAACTGGCCGTATCCAAATCACCGGGGTCTGTCAGGCCGCCGTAGGTCGTCACCAACAACCGGATGATCTGGTCTGCCGTTGATTTGTAACTGCCGCTTGGTTTTGCCCCCTGAACGTCTGCTGTGATCGAGCCTGTCGAAACGCTATCGAGCGTGAAGCGTCCGTTCGTCAGATCGTTCGTATAATCCGCCGTGGCGACCACAACGCCGTTGTCATAGACGGCGTCAATGGCTTCGATCTGGCCGTCGTGGACTTGGTAGATCGCGTTGGCCACGTCCACCCGAACCGGCGTGATGTTGTTGACCTTTCCGAACGTCAGAGGCTTAGGTTTGCCCTTCAGATCGTCGCCGCCTTCAGTGCCTCCCGATCCAGCGTAAAGGGTAGACAAACCGGTCAGGGCCGTGACAACATTGTCCCGTATCTGTTTTCTTAAATGTGCCAAGGGGGGCAATTCCTATGAGTTATAAGCGTGTTACAATCGTGACCGGAGCATCTGTTACCGATGAGGTGCTCGAATTCATGAAAAACACCCAAATGCCTGCGGTTAAAACAATGGGTGCCTTAGATTGCGAGGTTGTGCAGACGGGTCCCAATTCGACTGTTGTAATTGCAACATACGCGGATAAGGCGGCGGCTGACGCCGCTGCTGAAAAAGCGGCGGCACTTCGGGCGGAAGGCCAAGCAGAATTTAAGATAGACCCACCCACAGTTCTTGAGGGCGAAGTTATCGTCACGATGTAACTGCCTAATTCTTCTCCAAAACTAAAGTTGTGACGCCCGTACCTTCGGGCTGAATAACGCGAACGGTACTCGCCTAGCCATTGCTGTCGTGGTGGTGATAATTCATAAATGTAATGAAGGGATTGGGGGCTGGTGCGCGGCGTGCGCCTGCTATTGCCAGCCGAAGTTGTCCGCACTACCATCCGGGCTCTTTGGGGACAAAATGAGGAATAATAAAATGCTTTTTACTCTTGGTTGGACTCACACGACGCAGGCCCGCAACCCAACGATTA
>JABJKS010000002.1 GCA_018660265.1 Rhodospirillaceae bacterium
GGGATAGTTTCTTTCATGGTGAACCGTAGGTTTTCCTGGTGTCGTTGTTTCGGTCTAGACATCCAAAACACTACGATATTTCAACAGGTTAATCTACGTTCACCGCCTAATTCAAAGGCTGGAGTGAATAATTCAGGTTAGCTCAATATTTTGAGACAGTCGTACCCAACCCGCGTTCCGAAAGACTGCAAATATCATTGGTAGATGGTTTTTGTGGAGGTGGAGCATTCCTATCCGGTAGCTCAAAGGTGCCGGGGTCTCCAATCGTCATGCTAAATGCCATAGAGGAAGCGGAAAAAAAGCTAAATGCCGGGCGATTGAAAAAACTTCAAATCGACGCTCACTTTTACTTCGTTGATAAATCAAATTCCGCAATCGACTACCTTACCAATGAGCTGTCTGAGCATGGTTTCGCAGACCAGATTGGTCAGACTGTTCATTTAATGAGGGGCAGATTTGAAGATCACTACGACAGCATCATCAAGAATATTCAAAGTAGGGCGCGAGCTGGAAGATCAATTTTCCTATTAGACCAATGTGGCTACAACAAGGTTCCGATGAGTATTTGTCGGGATATTTTTCAATCGCTGACACGATCCGAAATTATTCTGACCTTCGCAATTGACTGGCTTATTGCATATCTATCTCAAAATGCTGCTTTCCTAAAAGCATTGGCTCCAATTGAAATTTCCGAACAACAAGTGAAACGATTCATCGAAAACAAGGGTGTCAAAGGCGGTAGATTTTTGACACAGCGGTTGATTATCAGGGAGCTGCAATTGAGCACCAGAGCACCGTATTTCACACCATTCTTTATTCGATCAGACGAAGCTGGTCGTGACCTTTGGCTAATTCATCTGTCAAAACATCCGACAGCTAGAAATGTAATGACGTCAAGTCATTGGACGATTCAAAACGCATCAATACATCAGGGCCCTGCGGGACTTAATATGTTGGGGTTTGATCCCAATTGGGAAGACGCCTTGCCGCTGGATTTTCAATTTGACGGCAATGCGGACCGCGAAATTTCGTCCGCCTTAGCAACTCAAATTCCGTACAAGATAGAAGAGTCGGATGGCTTTGGCCCGATTACATTTGATGCTTTCCAAAGTAACATTGCGAACGATACAGCAGCAACGCTTAGTCAGATGGAAACAGCTCTGTTGAACCTGCACAGTGAGAAGGATATCGAGATTCTAACGCCAACTGGCCAATTAAAGCGTCCTGACGCTCGATTAAAGAGCACTGACCGCCTCCAGCTGACTAGGGCACCGATGTTTCCCGGATTCAAGCTACCAAAATGAAGGATATCGTTATCTGCTTTTCGATTATCGATTATAACAATTGAGGCCAGAAACGTAGTATAGGCCATACGATCACGGCTCATATACCTTGGATTGACCTATTTCTTAGTAAGAAAAGATTAAATGCTGGAATTCAGCCATTCTTGTTTCTTTAAAACATCATAGGCAATGGAGATTTGACGTTCCGAGAAACCTTTCTTGCGCTCATTCCATGAGTAAGTTTTTGCAATCACATCATCAATTGAATCTGCGCCCATCTTTGTGGCCGCCCAATGAATTGTTGCCAGCAGTTCCAAACCGAATGGTGTTTCAAATCCCTCCACAAGATCAGATACTCTGGCAATTCTCGCTTTTGTCGAAGGGTTGTCTTCAAGGAAGATATCCGCATCACGAATTGCTCCCGGAACAAGCTTTAGCTCTTTATCGGGCGCGTCGCCGCCATCTGCATAACCCGAAACCATATGCCCTTCGATCTTATTTAAAACATGGCGCAAGTTTTCAGCATATGGCCCATATAGGGCCTGTCGATATTTCAAGCGCAATGGTTCGCCAGAAACTTGCATGAAGTACATCAGTTTGTGCAATTCCAACAAAGTTACTGATGGGTCTAGAAGCCCCGCTAAGTAGCGATCTAGCAATGCTACAAGTGACGCCCTGCCTTTGGTGATCGTGGGGACCTCACGCGAGTTTGAAATGGCATCCGCCTCAGGAGCCCCTTTGGGTTCATAAATGACCACCTGTACATCATCCAAACCAATCAAAGCCTCTTTGATCAGCGAGCGCACCTCGGCCCAGTTTAGACCACCAAGTCCGCTACCAAGCGGTGGGATGGCGATGGATCGAATTTTCCTGTTTTGCAGTTCTGCCACCAAAGCATCCATGCCAGATCGAACATCGTCGATACGGCTTTTGCCGCGCCAATGGCGCTTGGTTGGGAAGTTCACAATGAATTTCGGATTTGTCAGAGTGTTGGTCTCGAAGATAAACATTTGGCCGGGCTGCACTTCTTTTCGCTTGCAAGCGGCGGCATAAGCCTTGAAGTTTTCCGGAAAAGCATTCTTAAACTGCAGAGCAATCCCACGGCCCATGACTCCAACACAATTGACAGTATTAACCAACGCTTCAGCATCTTCGGTAAGAATATTGCCAGATTTATACTGAATCATTGCTGCCTCTCCCTATTTAATAGTACCAATTTCGAAGAATTTCTACACGTGGTTTATGACCAGAATGGGCTAAATCCCTCAGAACCTGGGTTGCAATGCCTTGAGAATGCACGCCTATGCGATCGACTAGATTCCAGTGGAAAAAATTTTCAATTAAAAATTCCGCTTGTTTTTGCTCCCCTTTGCCCGCCCATTGATTGGAATTCACGGTCTGCCAGTTTATCTCGTCCAAATTCTCCAAATCACACCTGTCTTCGAAATACCTGGAGCCGGCATTCGTTAAAGAGTATGCCCAGCGAATATTGTTTTGGTCAGCCCACTCAACGGTTCGGCGCAAATCGGATTCCAAGTGGATGATTGGCCCTTGTCCGCCTTTATAGGTCACATCTGGATGGTTAGCCCGATCAAAAATAAAGAGCATTACGGATCGAGGACAAAAGTAGAATGGAACGCACTGTCCAACATAAAGGCCTGGATGGCTTTCTAATGTTAGTTCATGCAGACGCCGCCGTTTGATTTTGTCCATTCCGATTGCGGTGGTGATAGTGCCGTTTTCAATCATTTTAGAGTCAGAATAGAGGCCATTGGCCTTGAGAATTGATGGCAGATTATTAACATGAAAAATGTGATAAATTTTCGGATTATCAGGAACGATCATTCTAGTATATCTCCGCCCAATAGCCGGATACCACATAGCAAACCGACGGCAGCCATCGATTGGCAAGACCCAAGGTGAATGTGTGCTATTCCGAATCTCCTTCCATTATAGAAATTATACCTAATGCGCGCATGTATGAAAAGCGGGATAGCAATATGAGCAATTGCAAAACCTTGATGAATGATAATCGTTCCATTTGATTAGGGCGGCTAGTCGGACGGACGTCGAAGACCAATTAGTTACGTATACGTGATCAGCCAAGCGCCATAAGACAAACGTAAAATCGAAAATAGCCCCTTTACGTTATGTTGAGCTTGATAAGACGGGGCGCGTCTTATATTTTATAACCATGGAACTGACATACACACTCAAGGAAGTCGCGGCCATCCTCAGCCCTACGGGGGAACAGGATGAATTCAACCGTGCCTCCCGCCAGGTCCGCCATTGGACGATCAATGGCCTGCTTGAAACCGCTGGCGAGAAATACGTCGGTACCGGGCGTAGCCGCCGCTATGAGAAGGACGAAATCCGTTTCGCCGCTTGGCTGATGGAGCTCGCCAAGTACGGCGTCAACATTTCCATCATGGAAAGCGTCCGCCTCACCTTCGACGAATATGCCGATGAGGAATTTTGGGACACCATCGCCGAGGCCGATCCGCCCATCCTGTATGAGTTAGCATGGGATGAAGGTACAATTGTCGGGAAATTCAGTTTTGGCGCAGCTGATCTCATCATGCAAACCCACCTTGATGACGCGCAAAGGCAAAATGCCAATCCGAAAGATGGCACCATCGATCCGGCCAATATCACCAGCGTTATCGCCGTCAACTTGACGAAGATTTTCGCGCGGCTGAAATTCTAAGGCCGGTCGCGATCATGTCCGGACACGCCATTGCCCATACGATTCTCGATATAGAAGCCGTTGCCGGTTTGCTTCGGTGCTCCGTCGATACCGTGCGCCGAATTCCCTTTGCCGAACTGCCCCATGCCCGCATTGGCCGTAAGAACCTGTATCTCATGGCCGATATCGAAAACCTCGTACGCCGCCGCGCTGGCGCGGCCTGCGCGCCGCCCTCGCCTCTGACTGGCGATGTGATAGACTTGTTGGCGGATGACGTGCGGGGGCGTTCTCAACGATAGGAGAACGCGATGATGGAAAGTTTTCGCATTGGGCCGTTCAGGCTCGCCCCACACCAACGCAACGGCAAAGCCACCTCCAAATGGCTGGTCGATGTGCCCGCCTCGATTGCCGGTGGCAAGCGGAAGCGGAAGTTCTTTGACACCTGTGAAGACGCCAAACGGTTCGCAAGGGAACTGGACCGCCGTTATCGACGCGGCGAACTGGGCCTTAGCCATACTCAGGCCACGGCGGAAGGTACCTTCCGCGAATTGGCCACCGACTGGCTAGCCTTTCAGGAACTCCGCGTCACCACCGGACGCAAGCGGCAAAGCTCGTTCGATGTGGACCGCTACCGCCTGCGGGTGTTGCTGGAGACCTTTGGCGACCAATCCCTTGCCGTGATCAACGAGGAACGCATTGCTCTGTTACAGGCCATGCGGCTGAAGCAGGGGCGTTCACCGTCCACGGTCAACAGTGATGTTCGGTTATTGATGAAGCTGTTGCGATGGGCGCATCGCAAGGGACGCCTGTCAGCCCTGCCGGAGTTTGAATGGTTGCCGGAAGATGTCAGCGATACCGTTGTGCCCACCCAAGACGAAGTACAGCGGATCATTGATCATTTGCCGGACCGCCTGAAGCCGCTGGTAAGGTTGATCGCGCAAACCGCTTGCCGGTCCGGTGAAGCCTTCCATCTGGCATGGGATCACGTTGATCTTGACGCCTGCATGGTGGCCTTTCGCCCGCACGGTAACTGGACACCCAAGACGCGGGCGTCCATTCGCCAGGTACCGATCTCTCGCGACCTGGCGGACGAGCTGGCGGCACTGCCACGGGAAAGCGAGTTTGTTTTTCCAGGCAAGTCACCGGGCAAGCCTATCGAGAATATTAAGCGGGCGTTTCAGACGGCAGTGGAAGCCGCCAAGATCACCCGCTACGGCAAGCCGATCCGTATCACGCCGCACACCCTGCGGAAGGCCACGGCAACATGGCTTGCCATTGATCATAGGGTGCCGCAACGGATTTTGCAGTCCATCCTTGGACACGCACCCGGCTCGTCCGTGACGGACCGTTACTATGTTTCGTCATCAGACGAGGCAAAACGGCAGGCCGTCAGCGACCTGTCAATCTAACGCCGAACCACCCCAAATTTGGCAACACCCAAGGATAGCTGGCAACAAGCAATTTCTCAATTTTTGAGAGACGCCTAACTATCTGATTTTACTAGAGAAATGGTGCACCCGACACGATTCGAACGTGTGACCTCTGCCTTCGGAGGGCAGCGCTCTATCCAGCTGAGCTACGGGTGCCTATTTGTTCGGACATGTCCCCACCGGAGTGCGGGGATGTCGTTACGGGGCGCAAACTAGGGGGTTTTATTGTTTATCGCAAGGATATCCGTGCGTGAATTGGCCCCTGGCCGCAAATAAATTGCTGCCGCTTATTCTGCGGCCTCGGCCTCCCCTGCCCCGCCGTGCCAGCGCAACACGGGTTTGCGGGCGGCTTGGGTTTCGTCCAGGCGGCGGTAGGGGGCCAGATAAGGCGCGCCGGCGAAGAATTCCGCATCACCGGACACCGCGCGTTCGCCAAGGTGGCGCATGGAGGCGATGAATTGATCCAGGCTGGCCTTGGATTCGGATTCCGTGGGCTCTATCAACATCGCGCCCGAGACCACAAGTGGGAAATACATGGTCATGGGGTGGAAGCCCTCGTCAATCATGGCCTTGGCGAAGTCCAGGGTCGTCACGCCGCTGTCTTTCAGGAAGCTGTCGTCGAATAACACTTCATGCATGCAGGGGCCTGGAAAGGGCAGCGAGAACAGATCCTGCAATTGCGCCATGATATAGTTTGCGTTCAGCACCGCATCTTCGGATGCCTGACGCAAGCCGTCCGCGCCGTGGCTGAGGATGAACGACAAGGCCCGGACGAACATGCCCATTTGGCCGTGGAACCCCTTCAGGCGGCCAATACTGCTTTCGAAAGCATTTTCCACCAGCTCCAAGCCGTCCGCATTTCGCACTACCATCGGCAATGGCGCATAGGGGGCCAAGGCTTCGGCCAGGACCACGGGGCCACTGCCCGGCCCGCCGCCGCCATGGGGGGTGGAAAATGTTTTGTGCAGGTTCAGATGCATACAATCAATGCCCAGATCACCTGGACGCACCTTGCCGACGATGGCATTGAAATTGGCCCCATCGCAGTAGAAATAGGCCCCCGCAGCATGCACCGCCTCGGCTATTTCCACGATCTCGTTTTCAAACAGGCCGCAGGTGTTGGGATTGGTCAGCATGATGGCGGCCACATGGGGGCCCAGCTTTTCCTTGAGGGCGGCCAGATCAACCCGGCCCCGGTCATCGGCGGGGATTTGTTCGATGCGATAGCCGCAAATGGCAGCCGTAGCGGGATTGGTGCCATGGGCCGATGTTGGCACCAGCACCACCTCCCGCGCATCGCCCCCATCGCCACGGGCTTCAAGCGCGGCACGAATGGTCATCAGGCCGCACAATTCACCATGGGCACCGGCGGCAGGCGACATGGCAATGGCCGGCATGCCGGTCAGGGTCAACAGCCAATCCGCCAAAGTGTCGATCAATTCCAGGGCACCCTGCACGGTTTCCATCGGCTGCATAGGATGAATATCGGCAAAGCCCGGCAGGCGGGCCACCTTTTCATTCAGGCGGGGATTATGCTTCATGGTACACGAACCAAGGGGGTACAGCCCGGCATCAATGGCGAAGTTATTACGCGACAGGCGGACGAAGTGGCGCACGACCTGCGGTTCGGACAAGCCCGGCAAGCCAATAGGTGCCTGGCGTTCCAAACCGCCAAGACGGTTCTCTACCGCAGGGGCGGGCGGTAGATCGACGCCGCAACGGCCCGGGCTATCCAGCTCAAATATCAACGGCTCAGCCAGGTCCAGGCCACGATGGCCGCTGGAAGTTACAATTGTGTTCGGATCGGTCATGCCGGCACCCCCGCCAAGATATCAGACAGGCCATCGACCAGGGCGGCGACGTCCGCATCCGTGTTGGTTTCCGTTGTTGCCACCAACAACAGGTTGGCCATATAGGGATCATCAGGGTACAGGCGGCTTAAGGGCACACCGGCCAGAACGTTCCTGCCAACCAGTTCCGCCACCACATCGGCCGCCGCACGGGGCAGGCGCACGGTGAATTCGTTAAAAAAGCTGTCATTCAACACTTCCACACCGTCCACGTCCGCCAATCGATCCGCCAATTGTACCGCGCGGCCATGGTTGATCTGGGCCAGCTGCCGCAGGCCGGTTTCACCCAGAAGGGAGAGATGAATACAAAAGGCCAGGCTGCACAGGCCGGAATTTGTGCAGATGTTCGAGGTCGCCTTTTCCCGCCGGATATGTTGTTCCCGGGTCGACAGGGTCAGAACATAGCCACGCCGGCCCGTCTCATCGACGGTTTCGCCACACAGACGGCCCGGCATCTGGCGGACATATTTTTGCCGGGTGGCAAACAGGCCCAGGTACGGCCCGCCGAAATTCAGGGCATTGCCGATGGATTGCCCTTCGCCGACCACAATGTCCGCACCCATTTCACCGGGGGAGGTCACGGCACCCAGGGATACCGCCTCCGTCACCACGGCGATCAGCAAAGCGCCCTTGTCATGGGCCGCATCAGCCAGCGGGCGCAGGTCATGCAGGCGTCCGAATATGTCCGGGTTTTGCACCACAATGGCCGCCGTATCGTCCGCGATCAACCCGGCCATATCCGCCACCTGATCCCGATTGCCCGGGGGACAAGGGGGGCGGGCATCAATTTCCAAAGACATAAACTGCGTCACCGTCTCGGTCGCATCCCGATAGTGCGGGTGCAAACCGCCACACAGAATGACCTTGTTTCGCTTTGTCACCCGCTGCGCCATCATGACCGCTTCGCCACAGGCCGAGGCACCGTCATACATGGAGGCATTGGCCACATCCATGCCGGTCAACATCGCCACCTGGGTCTGAAATTCGAATAGATAATGCAGGGTGCCCTGGCTCACCTCCGGTTGATAGGGGGTATAGGCGGTCAGAAATTCCGAACGTTGGATCAGATGATCCACAGCGGCAGGGACATGATGGCGATAGGCCCCCGCGCCCAGGAACGAGGCAGCGGTACCCGCAGACAGGTTGCGCCCGGCCATGGCGGATAGTTGGCTTTCCACCGCCATTTCACCCATATGCATGGGCAGGTCCAGGTTCTCTGGCAACAGCGCCTGGCTGGGCACATCAACGAACAGCTCATCTATTGAACCGGCACCAATGGCCGACAACATGGCGGCGCGATCATCCGGGGTATGGGGCAGATAGCGCATCAGGACTGCCCCGCCACCAGAGCGTCATAGGCCGCCTTCTCCATAAGGTTTTCCAGCTCGCGCGGATCGGATAAACGGATCTTAAAGAACCAGCCGTCACCCATGGCATCGGCGTTCACCTTGGCCGGATCATCCGCCACGTCTTCATTGCTTTCCGTTACCTCACCGCTGACGGGGGCGTAGATTTCGGATGCCGCCTTAACGGACTCGACCACGGCGATTTCATCGTTCTGAGCCACCCCCCGGCCCGGATCCGGCAATTCCACATAGACGATATCGCCCAATTGTTCCTGGGCGAATTCGGTAATGCCGCAGGTGCCAATATCACCTTCAACCTGGATCCATTCATGGTCTTCGGAAAAGTAAATCGCGCTCATGTCTCAATCTCCTCAATCTATCTATCTGTGCTCGCTTAGCCGCGGAAATATCCCGCAGGTACAAAAGGCATTTTGGCCACGCGGGCCGGCAAAGTCTTGCCGCGCACCACCAGGCCCAAGGGGTTATCGGTGGCAGCATGTTCTGTGGCGACGTAACCCATGGCCAGGGGTCCGCCCAGGCTGGGACCAAAGCCCCCCGACGTCACCGCGCCTATTTCAGCGCCATCGACGCTGTGAATAACTGTTCCCTCCCGTGCCGGGGCGCGGCCTTCGGGCAGGATACCAATCCGTTTGCGGGCCGGGCCATCGCGCAATTGGGCCTGGATGACAGCCGCACCGGGGAAGCCGCCATCGACCCGGCGGCGTTTTGGAATTGACCAGTTCAGCGCCGCTTCTATAGGCGTTGTCGTGGTATCGATGTCATGGCCATGCAGGCATAAACCGGCCTCCAACCGCAAACTGTCCCGGGCGCCGAGGCCAATGGCCTCAACCTCAACCTCGGCCAACAGAGCGCGGGCCAGGGCGTCCGCCGATCCATTGGGCACGGAAATTTCGAAACCGTCTTCGCCCGTGTAGCCGGAGCGGGAGACATAGCATTCCGCGCCCGCGATGGTCGCGGCCATTGCCGTCATGAATACCAGTTTCTCGACACCAGGCACCAGCCGGGCCATGACCGATACAGCCGCTGGACCCTGCAGGGCCATCAGGGCATCATCCGTGCAATGTTCCAGGATGGTCGTACTTGGCAGGGCAGCCTGCATATGATCCAGATCGCCCGCCTTGTTGGCACCGTTGACCACCAGGAACAGGTGATCGCCCGTATTGGTCACCATCAGATCATCGATGATACCGCCCCGATCGTTGGTCAGTTGGCTATAGCGCATGGCACCAGGTGCCAGGCCCTGGATATCGCCCGGCAACAGCCTTTCCAAGGCTGTTGCCGCATCCGCCCCGTGCAGGCGCACCTGCCCCATATGCGAGACATCGAACAGGCCCGCCTTGGCGCGGGTATGATTATGCTCTCCCATGACACCAAGAGGGAAACTCACGGCCATTTCATAGCCGGCAAAGGGCACCATTTTGCCCCCCAACTCCACCTGCAAGGCATGCAAGGGGGTGGTTTGTATAGGCGTAGCTATTTCAGACGGATTGTTCATCCGGCCCTCCAACAATATTCGGCGCGGCATCCACCTGTCAATTTCTGTGGATTCCACCGCCCCCAATCTGTCGTCGGACCTGAGAGAGTTCGTCCCGCCCCATGCGGCTTTGCAGCCGCACATCTGGCGAAA
The DNA here is from genome assembly GCA_018660265.1 of Rhodospirillaceae bacterium. GTDB lineage: Bacteria > Pseudomonadota > Alphaproteobacteria. Next base: position 10,244 of record JABJKS010000002.1, read on the forward strand.
CTTAGCCCCTTCGGTGAGGTGCGCTTTAAAGACCCGGCCCGTGTGGCCCCGATCCATAGGTGATCGCACCTGCTTTCCAGAGTGACATCCCCCCGCGGTCCATGGGCCTGAGAGTTTGCGGGGTGCTTGCTCCTTCGGCGCCGACCACCAAATTCACCCATGCTATCTTGGTGAAATTTTCTGGCCGATCTCTCCCGCGGGGATCATCTGTCTGGCCACCTGGATTAGCATCACAAACCAACATCAGGTGGTGGCGGAATGATAGGCGGACGGGGCCAGGAGTCAACTATAGCATTTCCGATCAGGAAATGCTCAGACTCTTAAGAATAGAGCAATTTTTCCAATCACTAAGAATCGCTACGCGATTCACGTTGGATCGGAATTGCTCTAAGTCTCGACAAAGAAATTGGAAACCTGGAATCCCAGCAAAAAATGCCTTGGCTTGGAATATTTCGTGCCAAGGTCTACGCGCCGGGGTCTACGCGCCGGGGTCTACGCGCCTGGGTCTAAAAGCGTTTACCGCGATTCTGTTTTAATTGCTGCTCGGAAATTTGCAGACCAACGATAATTTCATAGTCGGCCCCCACCTCACCCTTTTTCAGGAAGATGATCTGTTCAACCTCTTCCCGCACACCGGCCCGGCGGCGACCATCGCGGAATTCAATCTCGCTATCAAATTCCTCCTTGGCAATGATGTTCTGATCTTTGTCCACTATGGCAACAAAGAACGGCACCTGGGCATTGTCCCCCTTGGAGGCGGGACCCCGCTGGGCGATGAGGTCGATCTTGGCCTCTATACGAAGGCGATTATCCGCATACTTGCAGGCCCAGTTGACGTCGTGGACGCGCGCTTCATACAGGACATCAATTAGGTCGCGGCCCGGACCAGCCTGATATTCGGTCATCTTGGCAGCTTCATTTAGCAGGGAAACCCGGGGGCATATCTTAGGGCTGCCCGGTTGCAGCAAACCACAACTTGTTAACAACAGGATGCCTAGACCCGCGAGCAAAAATGGTCTTCCGATCATTCTTCCGGTACTGCTTCCGGTACTGCTTCCGGTACTGCTTCCGGTACTGCGAATTGTCTTAATATTCATCATGCCAAAACGCGGCTCACTCCGTAGCTCAAAATCGTTCCAAGCTCTCATTTGTACCAGAGCGCTTTCGGGTTATATAGAGCCATTCGACGGCATTTGCACGATTTGAACGAAATAGGCGACATGGAACCAATTACTCTCCTACTGGCCGCGCCACGCGGCTTCTGCGCCGGGGTTGACCGGGCCATTCAGATTGTTGAGTTGGCCCTGGAACGCTATGGTAAGCCGATCTATGTGCGGCACGAGATCGTTCACAACCGCTATGTGGTTGAGGGGTTGGAAGGCCGGGGCGCGATTTTCGTCGATGAATTGGACCAAGTGCCAGATGGCGGGATGGTCATATTCTCGGCCCATGGCGTTGCCAAATCCGTGCCCGAGGATGCCCGCCGTCGCGGCCTGAAATATCTCGATGCCACCTGCCCCCTGGTCACAAAAGTGCACCGGGAGGCGGAAAACCATCACGCCAAGGGCCGCCATGTGGTCATGCTGGGGCATGCCGGCCATCCGGAAGCTGAAGGCACCATGGGCCAATTGCCAGCCGGCGAAATTACCCTGCTGCAAACGGCGGCGGAGGCCGAGACCTTCACAGCCCCCAACGACGGCCAAATCGCCTACATAACCCAAACAACTTTATCCGTGGATGATACCGCCGCGGCCGTCGATGTCTTGAGCAAACGATTTCCCGATCTGGCGGGTCCGCGCAAGGGGGACATCTGTTATGCCACCACCAATCGCCAGGCAGCGGTAAAGGCCATTGCCGGACGCTGCGACGGCCTGTTCGTCATTGGCGCGCCTAATTCGTCGAACTCCCGCCGTTTGGTTGAAGTCGGCATAGGCGCAGGCTGTACCTACAGTCACCTGATACAGCGGGCCGACGACATTAATTGGGCCGAGCTGAAAGACCGCCCAAATGATGTCATCGGCATTTCCGCCGGGGCCTCCGCGCCCGAGATATTGGTGGAGGAAGTGTTGGCAGCATTCCGCGAACGCTATGACGTAACCGTTGAACAGGTTACCACGGCGACTGAGGATATGGAGTTCAAGCTTCCCGCGGAACTGCGACCCTAGGGGGCGGGGCGGCATGGCTGTATACACGGAAATTGATGATGATGAGCTGCGCAGCTTCGTCGCCGAATATGACATTGGTACGGTAACGGGCTGCAAAGGCATTGCAGAGGGGGTGGAGAACACCAACTATCTGCTGCAGACGGATCGGGGCAGCTTTATCCTGACCATCTATGAAAAGCGCGTGGATCCCAATGATCTGCCATTCTTTCTTGGCCTGCTGGATCATCTGGCCAATCGGGGCGTGCCCTGCCCCCCGACCATCCATGGCCGGGACGGCATCGCCCTGCGCCAGGTCGCGGGTAAACCTGCCGCCGTGGTAACGTTTTTGCAGGGCATATGGCCAAAACGACCCAACGCCACGCACTGCGCCGAAGTTGGTGCCGCGCTGGCGCGGATGCATTTGGCCGGGCAGGATTTCGCCCAAACCCGGCACAATGCCTTGTCCCTGGATGGCTGGGCCCAATTGGTTGAGGCGACCGTGGATCGGGCCGATGAGGTCGCCACGGGATTAAGAGCCGAGATTACCGCCGAGTTTGAAGATATATCCAGCCATTGGCCGCTGGATTTGCCCACGGGCGTTATTCATGCGGATCTGTTTCCCGACAATGTCTTTTTCATGGGCGATAAACTGACGGGCCTTATAGATTTCTATTTCGCCTGTACTGATGCCCTGGCCTATGACCTGGCGATTTGCCTCAATGCCTGGTGTTTTGAACGGGGCGCGGAGTTCAATATTACCAAGGCACGACGTTTGCTGACCGCCTACCGGGAGGTCCGCCCGGTCAGCGAGGCGGAGTTGGCCGCCCTGCCTCTTTTGGCGCGCGGTGCCGCCTTGCGCTTTTTGCTAACCCGCCTATACGATTGGCTGAACCAGGTCGATGGTGCCATGGTCAAACCCAAAGACCCCTTGGAATACCTGCACAAAATGCGCTTTCACCGCCGTATCGGTGGCCCTGGTTCCTACGGTCTGGATTGACAACCATGGGCAATGAACTGAACGAAGTGGTGATCTATACGGACGGTGCCTGCTCCGGCAACCCAGGGCCCGGCGGCTGGGGTGTCCTGATGCAGTTCGGTGACCATGAAAAAGAGCTAAAAGGTGGGGAGCCTGATACCACCAACAACCGCATGGAAGTGCTGGCCGCGATCGAGGCCTTGGAAGCATTGAAACGGCCCTGCCTGGTCAATCTGCACACCGACAGCGTCTATCTGCGCGACGGCATCACCAAATGGATCATCAATTGGAAGCGCAACGGCTGGCGCACCGCCGCCAAAAAGCCGGTCAAGAATGTCGATTTGTGGATGCGCCTGGAAGACGCCATAGAACGCCATCAGGTCAATTGGCACTGGGTCAAAGGCCACGCGGGCAATCCCGGCAACGAAGCCGCCGACGCCCTGGCCCGCCAAGGATTGGACGCCTACGGACGCCTGTAACGGTATTTTTTTCAGGCCCGTGGTCCGTGGGGGCGGAACTGGAAAATCATAGTTAGCGCGGTTTCGTCACGGCCCCCTGACGTCCATTATTTGCCTGCGTCGCCGGGCGTATACAGCTCGCTCTTGAGGCCAAGGTAGTTGTCCCAGGCGAACCAATAGGCGATGTGCCCGGCCACGCGCGGCAGGCGGTCACCCTTCGGCCCGGTTAATTCGGCCTCCCCCACCTGCCAGACTCCGTCCGATGTTTTTAGAATGCCGGCCTCATCATGGGGTAGAAACTGCCGGTCGCCCCGTTCATAGGCACGCACCGTGCGCGAGGCGCTATCCCCCAACAGAACCAAATTACGGCCCGCCAGGTGGTCATTTATCACCGCCCCCCCTTTGAATACGGACAGGGGCCAGGCCTTGGCAGCGCCAAAGGCACGAATACCAAAGACATAGGATTTTTGCTGCAAGGGAGATTTCGGTCGTGGCAGGGCAGGAAACATCAGATCGGGCGAGGCGAAATAATCTTTATAGACCACCTGTGAGCCATAATCCCGGCGAAAGCCGGTTTCCAAGGCCAACACCGTTGTCCGGGGATGCGACCGGCGCCATTCAGCCCAGGTGGTGATCGCCACGGGGCGGATTTTCAGGCGAATACCGCTATGTGCCAGGGGACCGGCCACTGGTTCGCCGGTAAATTGGTTCCACAGACTTAATGTTTCCCAATCGAACATCAATTTATTGGATCGATACAACAGCCCGGATGAACCAAAGACAAAGGCCTTGCCCCGGCCCGGCAAATCCTTGGCGCCGGGCAACAGGGTTTCATACAGAATTCCCGAACCACATAGGGTGCAATAGGCCAGGGCCACGGGCACACCGCCTATGGTGTCGTTGAACATTTCGTGCCAGCCCATGATCCGCAAGGGATAGGCCCGTGCATCGCCGCCAATCTCTACACCGAACACCAGATCGTCATCCGCCAGATAGTCGGCGGGCCCTGGCTTTTCCGCACCGGTCATGTGTGGGTTGTCGAGGGATGGAATACCCGTCATGGCACCGACACCGCCCCAGATAATCTCCTCCATCCGGACACGCATGTTCTGGCCGGTCTCCCACCCGGGGCGAAAGAACAGGGAGAATTTCGGATCGACCCGTTGCAAGGTATCAATCATCAGGGCGGCAAAACTGGGATGGGCATGCAGGTCCTTGTTGGCTTCCAGCCACAGCATCCATTGGAACCAGCCCGCGGCCTTAAATCCGGTCAGAGCCGTCAATGTCTCCAGGATCGGGCCTTCGCTGCGATTGGTGAACTGCAGGGCCAGAATAAGGCCCGGAACCACGTCCTTTTTGCCTCGTTGACGCAGAAATGCCAGGGCCTTGGCCGCCTGTTCCGGCGGGCCGAAGATAACCACCTGGCTTGCGCCCGCGACCGCATCATCGCGATGACCATGATTGGCCAGAGATTGAGCCGGGATAAATATTACTGCCAGGAACAACAGGAAAATCTGCATTATGGACGGGCGCATTCAGAACCTTTCCGGTGAGCATCGGTTGGATTATGCCTAATTTTTATTGGTTGGTGCTTTCAAAAAACATCCCATGACGATGGTTCGAAAATAAACTTGATCATTCCGCCGCAAAAGCCCCGCATAAATCTGCTTCACCTGTCGCGCCTTGTATCGGCCTTCCAAGGGAGCCATTGCGTCCTGCAAGGCGTCTTTCATGGCAAACGAATTAGATTGTTCCTGCCGGCTTTTTGATGCCGTCGTTTCCACAGGCAACTGATTGATGCCGGTGCCCAACGTACCTTCAGTGCAATAACCCGCTGCGTTATTCCGAACAACCTGTTGCATGCCTGCATGATCATCAAATTTCAGCAGCATAATATTTCTCAGAATATCGTCGATGGAATTCCTGCCGAATTTGACGGCGACCGGCACCGGCGTCTTTATCGGCGGCGTTTTCGCCGCTGCTTTGCCTGCCGCCTTGTTCGCCGCCTCATCGTCGCCGCAACCGGCTAGAAGCGATAGGGATACTGTAAGAATAAGAAAAAATTTTATCATATCTGCCGCGCCAGGCAATTGCGCGCTGTTGAAGGTGCCACACAGCCCAACCTATAGAGCCAAGGCGATTTGAGTGGTCGTAAAAAAAATTCATAGTCAGTTGAGTTCAAAGCCATGTTTCGATTGCCCGCAATTTCCAGCTTCCAGTCATATGAAATCCATCCTACCGGCAAGCCTATAAGAAAGTGTATCGATTTAGGCGCCCCATTGGGATTGCCATGCACTGTCTTTGGCCCCGAAACACGAATATAGTGTTGGCGAAGGCCCCTGCCCTATCCGGGGTACATAAAATGCAAAAAAAGATCAAACCCAGCATGAGTTTTTGCCCATGAGCTATCGTATTCTTCCAACCACGCCGGAAGGTGCCCGTGTCATTGCCGCTGCGACCGATCTGATTGAGCCGTTTCAAGCCAGAGCCGATGCAGCGGACCGGGCCAATGAAATTTGCACCGACAATTATGCGGACATGCAACGAACGGGCGTGGCGGCCGCGTTCGTGCCGGAGGAGCTGGGCGGCATGGGCCTGCGCTCCATGCACGACTGGATTTTGACCATCGCGACGCTGGCCAAGGGTGATGGTTCAGCCGCCATTGCCATCAGCATGCATCTTTCAGCGACGCGCGGGCTGGCAGCGATTTACCGCGCCAATGAACCAGGTACCGCACCGCATGTACGGGCGAAAGCCTTCCTGGAAGCGGTTGCCAACGGTGAGATGCTAATCTGCTCCACCACCACGGAGCGGGGCACGGATAATTTGCATCCGCTGAGCGAAGCCGTCCGGCATGAGGACGGCTGGCGTCTTAATGGTACCAAGAACTTTGTTACCATGTCGCCCCTGGCAACCCATGTCGCGGCCAACGTACGCATGCGTGATGAGACGGGCGATCATATCGCCAACGTCCTTGTTGCCATGAACACAGAGGGCGTTGTCCAGCTGGGTGATTGGGATGCCCTGGGCATGCGCGCCTCGGGCAGCCAGTCCATCCAGTTTGAAGACTGCGAGATCCCGCACGATGCCTTGCGCAAGCTCGCCCCCTGGGGGCAATGGAGCACGCCAATCCTGGTCAATCGCACACTGGCAAATGTGCCCCTGGTCGGCGCTTTTCTGGGCATTGCCGAAACGGCGTTTCAATATGCCATTGATGCCCAGCCGACGAGCAAGCCACCGGCCCAGTCACCGGCCCAGTCACGGGCCCAATCTCCGGCCCTGACCGTCAAGTCGCCATCCGGCGTGCATCACGCTGTGGCGGAGATGGAGATTATGCTGGCCACCGCACAAAGCATCCTGGCAAGGATGGGCGCGCGCCTGGACGACTTCATGGCAGCGACGAACGGCGGCACAACTGCCACATACGAACAAGGCCACGAATTGATGAAGGATTATCAAAGTGCTAAATGGGTAGCCAACCGCCATGCTATCGACATCGTCAGCCTGGCCATGGATTTGTGCGGCGGCGGCGGATACACGGCACGAAACCCGTTGTCACGTCTATATCGGGACGTCAGAGCAGGCCCGTTCATGCAGCCCTATTCCCCCATCGATGCCCGCGAATACATGGGCAAAGTGTTGTTAGGCGAATACCCCGCAGCATGATGCCCTGCAGAATGATGTCCTGTGGAAAGACCTCCTGTTACATGATGTCCGGGATGGTCTCATACAATAGCGCAGCGAACGTGTGTCCGTCAGGCCTCAGTTGGAAATCCAGCCTCTTTCCAGGCGAACAAGCCGCCGTCGAGTTGAAAAGCCTCGTCGTACCCTGCCGCAAATAGCTGTGCTGCCGCCTCGGACGAGCGATGGCCGATAAAGCAGGTCAACACCGTCTTCTTACCTGCTTCATTGGGAAAATTGTCCGGATCAAATCCAGATAGGGGAAACGGCAAAGTACCGGGTATCCGCTCCTCGGCATACTCCTCCGCCTCACGCACGTCGACGAGAACCGCTTCCTCACGTTCAAGCCAGTCGCGCACGGTTTGCGCATCGATTTCGATCAATTTTCCCTTGCTCATTGTTAATATATACAGTCGGTATCGTGATATTTCAATGAATAACATTATAAACGATATTTATTATTATCATACATATTATTATTGTAAAATAAAGATCAATTCAACACATTTTCGAAGTTGATCAATACGTGGAACGGCAGTGGACCATAATAGAAAGGGGATGTGTCCAAATTGACCACAGGATGTATAGTGGCTAATCTGACCTTCATCAGCACGTCCTCCACAGCAAGGAGCATCGAAACACCATGAAATATCAAAGGATTTCGGCAGACTGTCATCTGGACATGCCCTGGATGCCGCCGACGCTGTTCACATCGGAAGCGAGCAACGGCTTGAAAGACCGAATGCCTTTTGTGGAAGATGGCCCTGACGGCCCGCATTGGGTCACCAAAAAAGGCGCTAACTTTGGCTTGCTGAATGGCGTCGGGCCCAGCGGCGCAAAGCTTGTCCCAGGCCAGAACATCCGCGTTGATATCATGGCCAAAACCGGGATGTTTGAGGATGGCCAAAAAGGTATCCAGCGGGTGTCCGACCCGCACATGCGCCTAAAGGAGATGGACCGCGATGGTGTCGATGCCGAGGTAATTTTCGGCATCCTTGGCTCGGCCTCCAAGATGCAGGACAGCGAAGCCGCCAGCGAGATGTTCCGGATTTATAATGATTGGCTGAAAGATTTCTGTAGCCACTACCCGGACCGGCAGATCGGTCTTGCCTGTCTGCCCTATGGTGATATCGACGCTGCGGTGGCCGAAATCCATCGTTGCGCCAAGATGGGCCTGAAGGGACTGGAATTGTCCTGCTCCTGGGATATGGAGCCGATGTGGCATCCCTGCTGGGATCCCTTGTGGGAGGCCGTTAACGAGGTGCAGTTGCCGCTGCATTTCCATACCTTTCCGACCACCTCACCAAGGGCCGGTGAAATAACCTCGAGCCATGTGCGTCGCGCGGCGATGTTTACCGGCGTATCCGCATTCCAGATGGGTTTGATCCATATCCTGTCGGCAATTATGGGCGCAGGGGTATTTGAGCGTTACCCGAAAATGAAGGTATCCTTGGGTGAGAGCGGTGCCGGCTGGATTCCCTATGCGCTTGATCGCATGGATTTCGAGTTTGAGGATCGCTTCCGTGATCTTATGAAGCTGAAACCGTCCGAGTACTGGCAGCGCCAGTGTAAAGCCACCTTCCAGTATGATCCGATCGCGCCGATTTTGCTGAACGCCAGAAACCTGATGACGGAAGATACCCTCATGTGGGGGTCCGACTACCCGCACACCGATGGTATCTGGCCGGAATCCAGCAAATACATTGACGAACAGTTTGCCGATCTGACGGCGGCGCAGATCCAAAAAATTACCTGCGACAATGCGGTGGAATTTTACAGTCTTTGACGCGGTCCATAGAGCATGTCGCGGCCACGCCTAATATAATCTGGCAGAAAAATGGGGGCCGCACCGTTTGGTGCAGCCCCCATAATCTTTGGGTCGTTGGTCGTCGGGGTAAGAGGCTTAGAAGCCCATGTCGCCCATACCACCCATGCCGCCCATACCACCCATGCCGCCCATGCCACCCATATCGGGCATTGCGGGAGCGCCACCGGCACCCTTTTTGGCGGGCTTGTCAGCAACCATGGCTTCGGTCGTGATCAACAGACCAGAGACGGAGGCCGCATCCTGCAAAGCGGTACGCACCACCTTAGTAGGATCGACGATGCCTTCTTTGACCAGGTCAACATACTTTTCCGTCTGGGCATTAAAGCCCCAGTTGGTGTTTTTGCTCTCCATCACTTTGGAGGCAACAACGGCACCGTCCACACCCGCGTTCTCGGCGATTTGCCGGATCGGGGCCTGCAGGGCGCGACGGATGATGTCGATACCAGCTTGCTGGTCATGGTTTTTGACCTTCAGCTTGTCCAACGCACGACCGGCATAGACCAGGGCAGCGCCGCCGCCCGGCACGATGCCTTCTTCGACAGCGGCCCGTGTTGAGGCCAGGGCGTCATCGACGCGGTCCTTGCGCTCTTTCACTTCGACCTCGGTGGCACCGCCAACCTTGATCACGGCCACGCCGCCGGCCAGCTTGGCCAGACGCTCGTGCAGTTTTTCGGTGTCGTAGTCAGAAGTGGACTCATCAGCTTGGGCCCGGATTTGGCTGCAACGTGCGGCGATGTCGGCCTTTTTACCGGCACCGTTGACGATCACAGTCTCTTCCTTGGTCATGCTGACCCGCTTGGCGGTACCCAGCATGTCCAATGTGACGCTTTCCAGCTTGATGCCCAGATCTTCGGAAATCACCTGACCACCGGTCAGAATGGCGATGTCTTCCAACATCGCCTTACGGCGATCACCAAAGCCGGGGGCTTTGACAGCGGCGATCTTCAGGCCGCCACGCAGCTTGTTCACAACCAGGGTTGCCAGGGCCTCGCCCTCCACATCCTCGGCAATGATCAGCATGGGCCGGCCGGATTGCACAACGGCTTCCAGGATTGGCAGCATGGGCTGCAATGATGTCAGCTTGCTCTCGTGCAACAGGATGTAGGGGTTTTCCTGTTCCGAGATCATTTTCTCGGCATTGGTGATGAAGTAGGGGGAGAGATAGCCGCGATCAAACTGCATACCTTCAACCACGTCCAGTTCGGTATCCAGGCTTTGCGCCTCTTCCACCGTGATGACGCCTTCATTGCCGACCTTTTCCATGGCCGTGGCAATCATCTCGCCAATTTCCGTCTCGCCGTTGGCGGAGATGGAACCAACCTGGGCAACTTCCTTGCGGCCAGAGACTTTTTTCGAGCTTTTCTGCAGGGCAGCGACAACAGCGACAACAGCCAAGTCGACGCCGCGGCGCAGATCCATCGGGTTCATGCCGGCGGCAACGGATTTCGCACCTTCACGCACGATGGCCTGGGCCAGTACCGTGGCTGTGGTGGTGCCGTCACCGGCAACATCGTTGGTCCGGGATGCGACTTCGCGCAACATCTGGGCGCCCATGTTTTCGAACTTGTCTTTCAGTTCGATTTCCTTGGCAACGGTCACGCCGTCTTTGGTGACGCGCGGGGCACCGAATGATTTGTCCAGAACCACGTTGCGGCCCTTGGGTCCCAACGTGACCTTGACCGCATTGGCAAGGACATCGACGCCGCGTAACATAGCGTCACGGGCATCAGTATCAAATTTAATTTCTTTGGCAGCCATAATTTATTGGCCTCCTTTTAATAGGGTGTCTGATAAAGGCTGGAAAAACTTACTTCTTGCCCTTTTTGGCCTTTTGCGCCTTTTTTGCGGGCTTCGCTGCTTTTGCGGGCTTCGCATCAAGGATGGCCATGATGTCGCTTTCATTCATGATCAGCAGTTCCTCGCCACTCAAAGTGACTTCAGTACCGGACCATTTGCCGAATAGCACCCGATCGCCGTCCTTGAGGGCGGGGGCAACGCGATCGCCCTTTTCATCACGGGCGCCTGGGCCAACGCCCATAACGATGCCCTGCATGGGCTTTTCCTGTGCCGTATCGGGGATGATGATCCCGCCGGCGGTTTTTGTGTCTTCATCCGCGCGCTTGATCAGCACGCGGTCGTTCAGCGGACGAAGTTTCATAGGCCCTCACAGTCGCTGGGGTTACAGAAATTGGGGTTCAACTAAAAAAATTCAGCCGCCCAGGGCGCTTGCTAGCACTCTATGCGGACGAGTGCCAGTGATTTAGGCGAGGATGGACAAAGGTTCAAGTACTTCTTTCCCGCGCCGTGGCGGTTTGTCGCACCTGGAATTGTCAGCAGTCTATGCAAGTGAGTGCCAAGTTATTGATTTAGCTAGCATTTCAATAGACCGTTAAGATTCATCTGTGATAATTTTTATGTCTGGGGAGGTGGTTGGATGAGTATGAAAGGAACACCATCATGGCCACGCTAAAAACACAATTGGACGGCTATCGTCTAACCACGGCAGAGATTACTTACCATCTGCCCGACCGCCCGATCCTGTTGCAAACCTATCTGTGGCAGGAATACGACCTCGCCCCACGCTTTCCCCGCCTGCACGAATTCCTGGATTTCTGGGAACAAAACCTGGATGGCCCCGTGCATTCGGTCCGTGTCGCCTCAGCCAAATTGGTAACGCCTTCGGACTATCGGCATTTAGAGGGCGAATGCCTGTTGCACTAGAACATGTCGCGGCAACGACTTTTCAGAGCGGCCCTCTTCAGGCAGACTGTGTGGCATCGGATTTTTAAGGATGATCGCCATGTCGCAAACAGCGCCGGAATTAGAATGCTTCTTTGATTGTTCCAGCCCGTGGACCTATCTGGGCTTTCACAATATTCAACCCCTCGCAGCTGAATTCGGGGTGGAGATTAGTTGGCGACCCATTCTGGTCGGGGGATTGTTCAACACCATCAATCCTTCCGTTTATGCCGGTCGGGAAAATCCGGTGCCGGCCAAACAAAGCTATACGCATAAGGACCTGCAAGACTGGGCCCGCCATGCCGGCATTACCATCCGCTGGCCCATGACGATTTTTCCCATCAACAGCGTCAAGGCCATGCGCGGCTGCATCGCCGCCGGTCGCCAGGGTAAGCTGGTGCCCTATGCGACGCGGGTGTTCGAGGCCTATTGGGGCCACGACAGGGATATCACTCAAGAAGACGTGCTGGCCGAAATCGCTGCTGCATCCGGCTTGGATCCCGACCAGATGGCCGCCGCCATGGCCGCGGACGATATCAAGACAGAGCTGCGGGAGAATACCGAAGAACTCGCCAAACGGGGCGGTTACGGCAGCCCGACCTTCTTTGTCGGCGGCGATGATATGTATTTCGGCAACGATCGTATGCCCCTTATCAAGGCTGCCCTGACGGCCTAACTGACAGGTTAGATCATTGACTGTATAGTCTGCCTCCCAATCAGCAAACAGACGGATACGAACGTCCATGACAGCGGATATTATTGACGGCAAGGCCTTCGCCGAGGGCCTGCGGGGCATGGTCGCCCAACAGACGGCACAGCTGAAAGAAGGCCATGGTCTGATACCGGGCCTGACCGTTGTGATCGTGGGCGAAGATCCTGCCAGCCAGATCTATGTCCGCAACAAAGGCAAAGTGGCGGCGGAAATGGGCTTCCTCTCGGACACCATTCGCATGCCGGAAGACACCACCGAGGCACAATTGCTGGCCGTGGTTGAAGGCTTGAACGCCGATCCTGCGGTGCATGGCATTTTGGTGCAACTGCCCCTGCCGCCACAGATCGACGAAGGTTTGGTCATTCTAACGATTGACCCCAACAAGGACGTGGACGGTCTACACCCTATCAATGCGGGGCGTCTGGCCAGTGGACAGAGTGCCCTGGTGCCGTGCACGCCGTTGGGCTGTTCCATGTTGCTGGCGGATCGATTTGGACAGGGGGGCATGTCGGGCCTGCGGGCCGTCATGGTGGGCAGATCGAACCTGGTAGGCAAACCCATGGCGCAGTTGTTGCTGGCGGAACATTGCACGGTAACCATCGCCCATTCCCGCACCAGGGATCTGCCCGGTGTCTGCCGCGAGGCGGATATCCTGGTCGCCGCCGTGGGCCGGGCGGAAATGCTGGGTGCCGATTGCATCAAACCGGGCGCGGTTGTCATTGATGTGGGCATGAACCGCATCGATCTGGATAATGGCAAAACCAAGCTGACCGGAGATGTGGATTTCGAGGCAGCCAAGGAAATCGCCGGGGCCATCACCCCGGTGCCGGGCGGCGTCGGGCCCATGACAATTGCCTGTCTGATGGTCAACACGGTAACGGCGGCCTGTTGGGCCGGGGGCGTTGAAGGCCCTGCGTAGACTTGCCTAATTTTGTCGGAGAGAGAATATGCGGTTGAGACAATTTGTGTTCGTAGCTGAGGATCTGAAGCAGGCGGTGGTCGATATTGGTGCCACCCTGGGCCTGGCCGTTTGCTACAACGATCCCAATGTGGCCAACTTCGGCCTGGTCAACGCCCTCCTCCCCATCGGGGGCGATCTGATCGAGGTCGTAGCCCCGTTCAAGGAGGGTACCACCGCCGGGCGCCTGCTGGAACGGCGTCAAGGAGACGGCGGCTATATGATCATTTTGGAATGCGATGACGCGGTGGCGCATCGAGACCGGATTACCGCCATGGGCGTGCGGGACATCTGGCGGCATGATGGTGATGACTGCCACGCCACGCATTTTCACCCCAAGGACGTACCCGGTGCCATTCTGTCCATCGATGACATGGGCCCCGAAGGCAATCCGGACGAGGAGCTGTCCCGGTGGAAATGGGCCGGTCCCAACTGGCAGGAATTCGTCCAGACACAGGATACCAAGGCCCTGACTGCGGTCGAAATCCAGTCCGATGATCCCGATACCCTGGCAGCGCGCTGGGCGGAAATATTGGACATGTCCGTGGCAAGCATTGACGGCAAACCGGCTGTACAGCTGGACAACGCCCATATCCGCTTTGTCGCCGACACAGACGGCCGCGGCGTAGGCATCTCCGCCATCGATGTTCGGCCGGCCAACAGGGAGAATATTTTGCGCGTTGCCGACAAACTGGATCTGGTGGGCCCAGATGATCAGATCATGTTATGCGGTGTCCGGGTTAACCTGGTCTGAAGATGCCTGAAAAGTTGAAAGTTGAAGCCCGCCTGGCGGCATTGTTCGAACATCTGGGATTAGAGCGGGCCCATTTCGGCGTGCAGAATTCGGCTGAGCTTGACCCCATCATCGCGGCGCAACCGGAACGGTTTTCCTCCCTCGCCCTGATCGGCCTGAACCGGCTGCAGGCGGAAGTTGTCGCCCCCGTGGCGGATCGGTTGATACTGATGTATGGCGATGGCGGCGCAGGGGTCGAGGCCATGGCCACCAACCAGCCCGCATTGCCCGAGGCGGAAAGCCATTGTTTCAAAGATTATACGGTTTTGACCTGGTCCGACGTGGCCGCAGACCGGGGGGCCGAGATTGTGCCCCGGTGGCGCGATTTTCTTGACCGGGCCGAGGCGCGGGCACCTGCGTCTTTGATCAATACGGACAAAACGGAAGGTGAGGTCGCTGGCATAACCTACCGGTTGCAAGGCAATGGTCCTGCCCTGGTGTTGTTGCCCATGTTATTGTCGCCGTCCCAATGGGAGCCGATTATCGAACGCTTGGCAGAGCGTTATTGTGTCATCTCCCTGGGCGGCAGGCATCTGGGCGGCGTCGGGTTTATCGATGGCCGGGGCACGGACCCCGGTTATCTGCGTGGCGTGCGCATGCATGTGGACGAGATCGGTATCCAGCCGGGCCAGACCGTGCTGGATGTCGGCTGCGGTCCCGGTTCCCTGGATCGTTGGCTGGCCCGCTATACCAAGGGCACCAATCCGATTACATCCGTGGATATCAACGGCTATTTCCTGCGCGAGGCAGCGGCGATTGCCAAGGCGGAGGGGGTGGGCGATATCATTACCTTCGGCCCCGGAAACGCAGAGGATCTGCCCTTCGACGATGCCAGCTTCGATGTGGTCATGTCCCACACGGTGATGGAGGAATGCAACGCGGAAAAAATGCTGGCCGAAATGATCAGGGTCGCCAAACCGGGCGGCAAGGTGGCGGTCATGGTACGCGCCGTTGATATGCGCAGCCTGTGGAACCTGCCGGTTTCAGCCGCCATCAAGGACAAGGTGGAGGCACCTGTGCCATCTGTGGGAGAGGGCGGCTGCGCCGATGCCTCGCTTTATACCCGGTTCGGGCAAAGCGGCCTGATTGACCTGAAACTGTTCCCCACGACCATGACCGTGAACGACCCCGACGGCTATACCTGGAAATATTACGAGCCGTATTTGTTTTCCATGCTGGACAAGCAGGAGATCGCGGAATGGCACGCCGCCAAGCGTCAGGCCATCGCGGACAAATCCATCCTACTGGCCCGCTGGCTGCATTGCGCGGTGGGTACCAAACCTGCCTAACCGCGCTTTTTGACCAGAAATTTCTGCTCCCCTTCCAGTATGAGTTCGCGCCGCTGGTTGTGCACGGTGGATCGCAGAGTGAGGAGACCCGTGCTGCGCTGTTCCTTTAGGGCGACGATTTCCAACATGGGATAGACTGTATCCCCGGCGTAAAGCGGTTTGAGGAATTTGCTGGACTGCTCAATGAACGCGATCATGGCATCGCCAAGGATATGGGGCATCAGCCCCGCGCCCGGCGCGGTCTGGATCAAGGCCTGAAAGCCATGGGCCAATAAATTGTCATGTCCACGGGCCTGACAATAAGGCAGATCATAGTGGATGGGATGGTTATCTCCCGACGCCAACTGAAAAGCGGCGAAATTGGCATCTCCGATAGTGCGTGAGGGGATCGGGAATTTATCACCTATAGCTAAATCCTCAAAATAGCTTGGTTCGCACAACTCGTGTTTGGCGGGATCGAAACTCTGGTCGATATCTGGTTCGCCGCGCATGGCGTTAACTCCTCTTCCATGGGTAATATGTCTGAGCGACAGAGTATATTAGATGCGGGGAGATTCCAGGTGGTAACGTTAAATGAACTTCAGGATAGGGCCTTGGTGATCGATGGCCTATCCTATCACAGTGACGGCTATACGGGCGACCTGCGCACGGGCGGCATCAATGCCCTGAACGTCACAGTCGGTCATTTTGAGGCGGATTTCACCGAAAGCTGTGAACAGATCGCGGGTTGGCTGGCTGCCATGGCGGCCCCTGACAGTGAATGGGCCCCGATCCGAAAGGCCGCAGATCTGAGCACTGCCCAGGCCGCCGGCAAGATCGGCCTGATCATGGGTTGGCAGAATATGCGCCCGGTGGCCGATGACCTGGATCGCATACATCTGTTTCATCAACTGGGTGTACGTGTGATGCAGCCCACCTATAACTACCGCAACTTCATGGGCGACGGCAATTTGGAGACGGAGGACGCCGGCCTGTCCATTCTGGGCCGGGATGCGGTCAGATTGCTCAACGAATTGGGCATCGCCATTGATATCAGCCATGTCGGCGACCAGACCTCCCGCGATATACTGGATCTGTCTACACAGCCCATACTGGCCACCCATGTTGATGCGCGCGCCCTGACGCCGCTGCCCCGAAACAAGGACGATGGCATTCTGCGCGCCGTTGCCGACAGCGGCGGCGTCATCGGGGTCAGCGTCTATGGGCCCATGTTATGGGATGGTGACCGCAACCGCCGCCCCAGCATCGACGATTTCATTCGCCACCTGGAATACATCACCGAACTGGCGGGCAAGGATCATGTCGGTTTCGGCACGGATTTGCCCGTCTCCAACGATCTCCGCCGTACGGCCCAGATCAATGTCAACCGGCGTCTGTGGTCCGGTATCTCGGACTACGGCGATTGCTTTGGCCACGACATCCCCGCCCGCTATGCGATGGGCGCCAATAACCATGGCAAGCTGCCCAATATCACCGAGGCGCTGCTGGCATGCGGCTGGCCGGAAGCGGATATCGAAGCATACCTTGGTGCCAATTTCGCACGCGCGTTTGCAGAGATTTGGGGCGGATAGCCGAAGGCGGACAGCACTCAAAGCATGTCTTACAGCGCGGTTCACTGTAGCAGACGGCCCTGTCGTTTAATCGAGGCGACTTATACCAAGGTGCGGTATTAGCCTTTAGGCGTGTGGGCGAAGGCTTCTGCGGGCACCAACTCGAAATTGCCCCCATCCGGGGACTGCCAATGCAACTCCAGCGTCGCTGTGCCGCGGCGTTCAAAATACAGCAGATAGACCTGGTACCATCCTGGTGAGGGCACCGAGACGTTGGCCACGTCGCTGAATTTATCCGCATGCACATCAGGATCATCAATAACCACCTGCCCACTGATGCTAAGACGCACGCCATCGTTGGATTTGATTTTCATCTGATACGTACCTGCCGAGGCAAACTTTATAAAGCCCGAGATACGGGCCCCAACGCCTTCATCTTCGGCGTGGGTCAGAACCGGGCCGCTGCCCATGGACCAGTTCAGCATCATCAGCGGTTTACCAGGCTTACCCTTGCCGGCAGACTCCAGGTCATCAACGTGGAAAGCATCTATCATCATATATTCCACCGCCAATCCCTGGGCCATTTGACCGGCACCCGGTTGCGGCGAGGCTGGCGTCAGTCCGGCCGCCAGGGCTTGTTGCGAGGCAAAACCGACCGAAAATGCTGCCATGATAAAGACGATGAAGATATGGCGAAAAACTCTAAAATACGACATTACATACCCCACGTGATGTTCTGAATAGGCTGACACCCTACGCGGTTACGCCATTGCTGCCAAGCTGGCAGCAGTCGCCTGCAAGGTGGCTATATTTTTGGCGCAATTTCGTCGGCAAAACGCGCAATCTGTTGTTGTTGTTCCACGCCATCCTGGCCGATGTAACGGACGATAAAACCCCGATAGCCCAGATCACGAATACGCCTGAAATCGTCAACAATCTGTCCAACACGGCCCGTGCCCGGCACCCGCCCGCCGTCTTTACCCGCGACCTCCGCGCCGATATTTATGAACAGCTTGTGATAGAGCGTCAGATCCTCATAGGCGCGCCCCTGGGTCTGACAGGCCTGCCGTAAAACCGCCAGACGTTCGGCCAGGTCATCCACGCTCAAACCGACGGACAGCCAGCCATCGGCCAACCGGGCGACACGGGACAGGGCCGCCTTTGATGTGCCGCCGACCAAAATGGGCGGATGCGGGCGTTGGCTGGAAGGCGGATAGGAATAAACCGGGTCAAACTGATAGGTCTCCCCCTGATAGGAGACCTCACCGCCGGCGCAAATAGCCTTGAATATTTCCAGGTATTCGTCCGTGACTTTGCCCCGCTTGGCGAAATCATATGTATCCAGGGCCGCAAACTCCTCCGCCAACCACCCCACCCCGGCCCCAAGAATGATGCGACCATTGGAAAATACATCCAAGGTCGCCAGCATCCGGGCCAGCAGGATTGGATTGCGGTAGGGCATGACCAGCACCGCCGTGCCAATTTTCACCCGTTTTGTAGCCCCCACCAGAACCCCCATGGTGGCCACGGGTTCCAACAACGGCTCATCCAACGGTACCGGAAAAGAACCATCGGGGCTGTACGGATATTTCGAGGCGACCTTGGACGGGAAGACCACATGATCGGCCAGCCAGACGGAATGAAAACCCTCATCCTCGGCCAGCAAGGCCAATTTCGAAACTTCATCGGGCTGCGCCAGGCGGCCATAGACGCCCACATCAAGCCCGAATTCAATATCATCCGCCATTATCTCTCCCCTGCTTCGCGCCTGAATTCACCAATGGCCGCCTATGTTCAGGCAGCGGCATCCAGGCTATCGTGGCCAGCAACAAATGAAAACCGGGAGAATGCAACATGGCGGGACGTTTGGCAGACCGGCGGGCGGTGATAACGGGGAGCGCGGCGGGTATCGGTCGGGCCATCGCGGAGGCTTATTTACGCGAAGGCGCAAAGGTGATGATCGCCGATATAGATGGGCGTGCCGCCGAACGCACGGCAGGCGAATTGGCCGCGATGGGCGCGATCTCCGCCATGGCCTGTGACGTCACCAGCCTGGAGCAGACCCGTGCCCTGGCAGCCGAGGCCGGCAAACGTCTGGGCGGGGTGAATGTGCTGGTCAACAACGCGGGCCTGAGCGGCCGGGGCCTGATCACGGAAATTCCCGAAGAACGTATTGATGCTTTATTGGCGGTCAACCTCAAGGGTGTGCTCCTGTGCGCCCAGGCCTTTGCCTAGGTTATGTACGACCAAGGTGACAGCGTGATGATCAACATGTCGTCCCAGGCGGGCAAGCGCGGCTGGCCGGAGCTGTCGGTCTATGGTGCCACCAAGGCCGGCGTTCTGGGCATGAACCGGGCCCTGGCAGTTGAACTGGCGCCTAGAGCGTGTCGCGGCGGAGGGCGGCAGCGCCGGCGACATCGGCAACAGCTTCGCCGCCGAAAACATCCCCCTTCAACGCCTGCAAAGCGCTGAAGACATCGCCAATACAGCGGTCTTCCTCGCCTCCCCCGAAGCCAGCGAAATCACCGGCGAGACCATCAACGTCGGCGGCGGCGTGGTAATGGATTAACGCAGTTTGGTGATGACCTCTTCCGCGAACTTCTCAATGGTATCGAGGGAGCGTTGCAAATCGTCGCTTTCAAAGCCGATGATCATGTGGCCCAGGCCGCCATCACGGAAGGCCCCGACGTCATTTAGGATGTCATCGGCGCTGCCGGTGAAAGGCTTCCGGCTACCGTCGTCTAATTGGTCAGCTTCCCCCATGCGGTAACCCACGGTGATCAACCCGGTTTCGATCTTGTCAGGGTCACGGCCCACGGCCTCCGCCTGGGCCCGCATATCGGCCAGCCCGGCGGTATAACGGTCCAAGGTGTCATAGGGCGCGGCGGGGTTGTTGTTGACCGGGTACCAGCCGTCACCCATTTTACCCGCCCGCCGGCGCGCGGGCCTCGTCTCACCACCAACCCAGATCGGCGGATAGGGCTTTTGGGTCGGTTTCGGCTCAAACAGAATGCCGCTGAAGTTGACGTATTCACCCTCGTAGACCGGATTGGCCTGGGTCCATAAGGCGCGGAAGCCTTCGATATATTCATCCGCCAACTTGCCCCGGCCGGCGAATGTGGGCGCGCCCAGGGCCATGATTTCTTCTTCCATCCAGCCAACACCAACGCCCACCGTCAGCCGCCCCCGGGACAGATGATCGATGGTGCCCAGCATCTTTGCCGTCAACACCACGGGCCGGTGCGGCAGCACCATGACGGAGGTCAACAGCCGCAAGGTGGTCGTACTAGCGGCAACAAAGGCCAGGGCAGTCAACTGATCCAGGCATTCGCCTGTATCATGGGCGAACCATTTGCCGGATTTGGTATAGGGATAGGGGGAGTTCACATCTGTGGCGATGACCACATGATCGCTGAGACCAAGGTGGGTATAACCAAGTTCCTCAGCCCGACGGGCAATGGTGAGAAGCCCGTCAGGGTCCATCGCCGCGCCCCGCGTCCCCGCATGCAGACCAAATTTCATTTCACCGCCCTCCCCTTCTCACAATTTCAACTATGATCATATACCAATTTTCAGCGATAGAGACCCAGGGATAGCTATGAAATATTAGGAAATATCGTGAAATATTGCTAAACTGCCAGTATCAGAACTTATGAGGATGCGATCATGGCGACCGTCACAATTTCTTTGCCTGAGCCCATGAAAGATTGGATCGAAGGCCAGGCCAGCAACGGTCAATTCAGTGGGGTGAGCGACTATATCCGGGATTTGGTGCGACGGGATCAGAGCCGGAAAGACTATCGCGAAACCTTGATCCAAGCCTTGATCGAGGGCGAGGAGAGCGGTCCGGCAAGCACCTGGACCCGCGATGAACTGCAGGCCGAAGCGCGGCGGCGGTTCGGGATGAAACAGATTGACTAAATACCATATGCGGCCGAAGGCCGGGTCCGATTATTTGAATATTTGGGCCAACGTACTCATTTCAAAAACTACGGCTTTGCCCTAAATAGTGTATTATTCTGCTATGATAGAAATTCCAAGTTTTACAATATATGGGAATGGCGATCCTCAAATTGAAGGGAATATTCAACCTCGATTGACGCTGCGGGGATGGGACGACCTTCAGGCAGAAGACAAAAAAATAGCTCTACAGGAATTAACTAATCTACGTTGGGTTCGAGATTATTCCCACGAAATCATCCGAACAATTTCTTTCCTAAACCATTGTCATCTACAGCTATGCCCTGGCAAGAATCTCCACAATATTATTGGGGGCAATCGCGGAGCTGCTGACGATTCTCGCGGGATGGCTGCAGCTTTGAAAGATTTTCAGACTATATTTCTGACCTATAGTCCTGGTGATATGGTTGTCCGCATGTTGTCTAAATTTGCTGAATGCCACATCGACAACGCCTTTATCAAAAGCGCAGAAAATACGGACGATGAAGATGAAAAAATTGAACACATTAGGAGAGCGTTTGAAACATTTGATCGATTGGCACGTTGCCTCAATCACATCTTCGAACAATTTTCAGTAAACTTATGCATTACTCGCAATGGATTTATCCCAAAACAAGATCAAAAAATTCTAGATGAAATTTACGTTCCCACATTAGCGGCTTTTTCAGACCCAAAATGGAAAGCTGTCAGTGTAGATTTAAATTTAATGTTTGAGGATTATAGCGATGAAAATTATTCTGAAGTCATCACTAAAGCGCACAGTGCAGTTCATAGATTTCTTCAAATCTTAGTCGGCGAAGAGGGCAAAAGCGGAAAAGGGGAAATTGGAAAATTATTCAATGAAGGTAAACGAACAGGAATTATTCCAATAGATCGTTTTACCGAGCCTATAATAAGTGCTTTCCAAGGCTTTATATCTTCAGAAAGAGCAAAAAACAGCACCGCAAAACCTGCATTATCAGAAGCGACGAGTTCCGATGCGCTGCTGATAATGAATGTTGTAATGGTCTTCTTCCAACACTGTTTGCAGTCTTCAAAATGAAAAGACGTCGACAAGCCAAGCGTTTCAGCGACAGCCTATTTTTCTTGAACTTTGCGCCACCATTCTAGCTTTGGTGCAGGCCTATCCGCGTCCACAATCTCGCCTATGCGAGGGATGGCCAGGTCCACGTTCGCCTTGTTCGCTGCCTGGACCGCACGCTGGATCGGTTCGTCCCAATCGTGGAAGGCCAGATTGAAGGTGGCCCAGTGGACGGGCAGCATGCGGCGGGCCTGGACGTCGACATTGGCCTGGACGGCGTGTTCGGGATTCATGTGACTATCCATCCAGGATGCACCGGGGCCATAGGCACCGACCTTGATGATGCTCAGATCGAAGGGCCCGAATTTATCGCCGATCTTTTTGAAATGGTCGGAATATCCAGTGTCGCCGCTGTAGTAGAGGCGATGGCGCGGGCCGATGATGGACCATGAGGACCACAGGGTCGCCTTGTAGTCGGATATGCTGCGCCCGGAATAATGCCGCGACGGTGTGGCGAAAATCTCCAGGCCGTTGATTTTACCTGACTGCCACCATTCCAGTTCGACGATTTGAGTGTCAGGCACGCCCCATGCCTGCAAATGCGCACCAATACCCAGGGGCACTAAAAACCGACTGCCCTTGGCTGATAGATGCTGAATGGTCGGCATGTCCAGGTGGTCGTAGTGATCGTGGGAGATCACCACCGCATCGACCTTCGGCAGATTTGGCAGGCTGATCGGCGGTTCATGTGAACGTTTCGGGCCCAGGAATTCCACCGGCGAGGGACGGTCAGAAAATACCGGGTCCACCAACAGGCGCGTACCATCGATCTCCACATAAACACTGGCATGACCCAGCCAGATCGCGCGTAAGCCATCGGGGGGTGGGGCGTCCGGATTTTCAATAACAACAGGCAGTACGGCAATAGGGAACGGCGGCACGCGGATCTGATCACCGCCGAATTGTTCCGCTATATAATCCCAATAAATACCCATGGACAGTTTGGCCTGTGGCACGTCATTGAAGAACGCACCGTCTCGATATTGCGCGGACGCCTCAACCCGGGCCAATCGATCCCCCGCGACCTCACCGCCCAGGGAGGCGCAACCGGTCAGGAACGACAGAACCGCAATCCCGATG
Organism: Rhodospirillaceae bacterium; assembly: GCA_018660265.1. Classification (GTDB taxonomy): domain Bacteria; phylum Pseudomonadota; class Alphaproteobacteria. The sequence continues at coordinate 33,493 of JABJKS010000002.1, forward strand.
ATAGCGACAACAACGACCATGAATATGAACCAGCGTCGTCCACGGGTCATTGCCGAACCCGGAGCCTAGTTCTTTTGCCGATGCAGCAAACGTAGGCGCAAGGCATTCAGCTTGATAAAGCCTGCCGCATCCCGCTGGTCATAGACGGTATCTGCCTCGAACGTCACGTGTTCCATGGAATATAGGCTCATCGGTGATTTCCGGCCCACCACGCTGGCGCTGCCCTTGTACAATTTCACCCGCACGGTGCCCTCGACGCATTCCTGGCTTTTGTCGATCAAGGCCTGGAGCATTTCCCGCTCCGGCGAGAACCAGAAGCCGTTGTAGATCAGCTCCGCATAACGGGGCATGATCTCGTCCTTCAAATGCATGGCACCACGGTCCAGGGTGATGCTTTCGATACCCCGATGAGCCGCCAACAGGATCGTGCCGCCCGGGGTTTCGTATACGCCCCGGCTTTTCATGCCGACGAAACGCCCTTCAACCAAATCCAGACGGCCAACGCCGTTGGCCCCGCCAAGTTCGTTGAGCCTGGTCAGCAATTCAGCGGGCGTCATGGCCACGCCGTCGATGGCAACCGCATCGCCGTTTTTGAATTCGATTTCCACATAGGTGGGCGTGTCCGGGGCATTTTCCGGCGAGACGGAGCGGGAATAGACAAACTCCCCCGGCTCGTGCCAGGGATCTTCCAGGGCTTTGCCTTCAGCAGAGATATGCAACAGGTTGGCATCCACGGAAAACGGTGCCTCCCCGCGTTTGTCTTTGGGAATAGGTATCTGGTGTTTTTCGGCAAATTCGATTAGCTGGGTGCGGGAGTTCAAGTCCCACTCCCGCCAGGGCGCGATCACCTTGATATCCGGGTTCAGCGCGTAATAGCCCAATTCAAACCGGACCTGGTCGTTGCCTTTGCCCGTGGCACCATGAGAGACAGCATCGGCACCTGTCAGGGCGGCAATCTCGATCTGCCGTTTGGAGATGAGCGGGCGGGCGATAGAGGTACCAAGCAGATACAGCCCCTCGTACAAAGCATTGGCGCGGAACATGGGGAAGACGAAGTCGCGGGTAAATTCCTCGCGCAGATCCTCAACATAAATCTCTTTGATGCCCATCAACTCGGCTTTTGCCCGTGCCGGCTCCACCTCTTCACCCTGGCCCAGGTCGGCTGTGAAGGTCACCACCTCACAGTCATAGGCCTCCTGCAACCATTTTAGAATGACGGAGGTGTCCAGTCCGCCGGAATAGGCCAATACGACCTTGTTTACATCGCCTGTCATGGTGCTGGGTCCTGTCTAAAAGGTGGCTCGATTGCGGCGCGGAGTATAGGCATTTGCGGCTCGCCAGCAATGGGGAATCTTGTCGCGCCCAGCGCATGTTTTCTTTAAACATGCCCATGGCCCGGAGATTCTCAGGAAAAGAGCAATTGAACCAATCACTTGAATCGCAAAAGCTTATCCAGTTGATTGAAAATTGCCCTAATCCCCATGCCAACGGTGCCCCGCAACAACGCCCAGGCCGGTATAATGGGGCCGGGTTTCAATGGCCCGGCTGCCGCATGCACTGCACGATAAACGTCGCGCCACAGCCGCCACAGCCGTACGCCCGTCCATACGCGCACACAGGTATGCCACGGCAAGAACGGCGTGATGGCCGCAATCGAAGCACCATGCCGCTACCGGAACGCCCTGGCGCAACAGCTCCTCCAGGCGGGGGCCGGCTTCGTTTGCCATCTACAATCATCCGATACTAGGAACAAAAATAGAACATATAGGGGATATATGTTCCCGGCCAGCGTAAGATACCTTGCACTGCAATATATCCATCCCTACATATTGGTTGCGCGATGCCGTTCCGGGTCGCGTGCAGACGCCTGTGGGGTTGCGCCATAACTTTGATTTGACCCTGGGGTTTGCCCGAACTGATACAAATTGGTGTTGGGCCTATTGTCATAGGACCGCCATGCCCGCTCATTCAGGAGGAGGTGGCACCATGAATAGATTATCCGCTTTTAGCAGCCCATTGCTTTTGGGCTTTGATCATTTTGAACAATTACTGGACCGGGTGGCGAAATCCGCCAACGACGGTTATCCCCCCTATAATATTGAGCGTGTCGCGACCAATGGCCAATCGAACGGCCTGCGCATCACCCTGGCAGTGGCCGGATTTGCCCGCGATGACTTGCAAATCTCGGCGGAAGACAACCAGTTGATCATCCGCGGCCGGCAGGCTGAGGAGGCGGAACGGGTCTACGTGCATCGCGGCATCGCGGCACGGCAGTTTCAGCGCAGTTTTGTCCTGGCCGAAGGGATCGAAATTTCCGGTGCCTCGCTAGACAACGGCTTACTGCACATTGATCTGATACGGCCTCAGCCGGAAGTGGTGACGCGCAACATCGAAATCGCTGCCGGACCACCCAATGGCGGTCCCAGTGCCAATGGCAAGCTGTCAGTTTCCACCACCCCAAACAAAGCGCAGGAGGGATAAACAAATGGAAACCCCCAAGAACGATATTCGCGAAGAAGGCCTGCGCAGTCTGTCCAGTGAAGGTCTGGCCATTCTGGGCACGGATCAGGTGGCCTATATCCGGCCCCACGATGTCAACGGACAGACGGTCTTTGTGGTGCATGGGGCCAACGGCAAGGAACTGGCCGGTTTCGACAACCGCAACAGCGCCCTGGCGGCCTGTTACGAGCACGAACTGGAAGCCGTCAGCCTGCACTAAGGCCTTTTCGATATTCATCGAATAGCCGGGCCACCCGCTCCCCCTGCCCGACCACCCATTAATGGTACCCTGTGGGTGCCAAGTACGCCCTGGGGGCAGGGGGAGCGGGTGGGTAGTTCAACCTCAAAAATGACTAAATCGCCAGCAAACCCACCAACGGCGAAGACAAGGGTGCATTGAGGATACCTTGGGCCATTTTGTTGGCGCAGGCCTGTCCCAGGATCGGCGTGACATAACGGATGAATTTGGCCTCAACTTCGTCGGCGGGCAGGGGCATGTCCACTTCGCCGGGCACCGCATCCACCAACACTGTTTCCTTGCTATCGGCGTAAGTTATCGTCAGGCGCGCGGCACGTTGGTTGCGGGCGGTATAATCCGTTGCTTCTGTAAGGACGACCAAAGCTTCCAGGCGGCGGACCTCCCCATCCATCAGGCTGGCATCATGATAGGCATCCGGCCCCAAATCACCGGCGGTCAAAGCCCAGGCGAGGCCGTAACTTAAGCTAAATTGCGCCTGAATTGGCGTTGTGGGGGCGCGATTGCCGCAATAGGTCATGGCCTCGCCATAGATGGACAGCTGCAATGCCTCGATCTTGCGCGTATCCACATTTGCCTGCTGCCTGCGCCAATCGATCGCGGCCTGGGCACCGTAGTGAACATGGCGGACGGCGGCATAGGGTTTCAAATAACCCTGGCTGATCAGCCATTCGCCTGGCGGGGCCAATTTTTTGGCCGGGCCGTCATAGGCCAGCGCCGAACGATCAAACGCCTCAACAGCACCCTGAGTTGGCGTGGTGATGCCTGCAGCCGCGGCCATGGCCTGAAAAATCCCGCGCCGGGCCGCCTCGCCCACATAGGCATTGCGCACAGTGGCGCCCTGGGTGATGGGCAGATAAAGGCTGTAGGGCAGCTGACAGGCCGTACCCTGCAGCGCTGAAACAGTGGTCGCCGCCGAATGGCCCAGCAAACGGGCCGCACCCGCCGTGGCACCGAAAGTGCCCCAGATACCATCGACATGCATGCCCGGGCGGATGCGCAGATACTCTCCCATACGCCCCCCCACCTCAAACCCGGTGACCAGGGCCGCCAGGGTTTCGCCCAAACTATGTTGCCGCCCCCCCAGCCGTCCTGTGCCGCCCGTGTCCCCCATGCCCCCCATGCCCC
>JABJKS010000017.1 GCA_018660265.1 Rhodospirillaceae bacterium
CTTATTCGAAGGCATCGCACCGAACAGCCGGGTGGGCGGCTATCACTCCCTGCTGGCGGTGTCGGACAAAATCCCCGACACCTTGGAGGTCATCGCCCGCAACGAACATGACATGGTCATGGCCATTCGGCACAAAACCCTATCCCTGGCCGCTGTGCAGTTCCATCCCGAATCTATTCTGTCGATGGATGATCAAGCCGGTTTGCGCATCGTCGAAAATGTCCTGGTAACCCTGCTGCCCGAGAAAGGCCGGAACAACGCGGGAGAACAGGCGGCTTAGGTCATGCTCACACAGTGGCATAACCTGGGAAGACAGCCCCGAATAGCGCAAAACCAGACCACGACGAAGGGGTGCGAAAGAGTCCGTGTCTGGTCCCATTGCGGAAGTGGCAATCGAAAATTCAGGCCCTCGTATTTGCCTAGTAACCAGTGTTGGTACAGAACCCGTACGGCCATGATTGATCCACCAAACCAGTGCAAATGGAGATCCATTAGTATCACGGCAATCTCGGTGATGGCGGTGTCCCGCGGAACTCCGGCGCTATCGGTATGGTAGTGCTATTCCTCGGGCAGCCCGGCGATTATAAGGCCGCCGACAAATTGCTCTAGGTGTTCACGCGACGGATAGGGCAGAGTGCGCCTGAGTTGCGATGCAGAAATATTGGGCTGCAATCTCATTAACATATCGAGATGAACCCGCGCTTGGTCGATCTTTCCTGATCTTGCAAGTGCAACGCACAACATCCGCAGCGCGGATGGGAAGCCAGGCCGCTGACGCACCATTTCCTGCGCCTCCTCTATGCAGTCTTCGTAACGCCCGGCGAGAAAATGCGCAAGGCTGATGCCGGCATGAAAAATTGAATTTTGTGGGTCTTTCGGGCTTAGCCGCGAGGCGATATTGGCATCTTCAATTGCTTCCTTCGATAAACCGGCGTGGGCTTTGGTAAAGCTACGCCAGCCGTAGGCTGAGGCAAAATTAGGGTTCAATTCGATGGCCTGGGTGAAGCGCTTTATTGCCGCCGTCGTTTCCCGGTTCATGGTATGCATATAACCGAGGACCACATGCGCCCAGGTATCCTGGTCGTCTAGGTCGATGGCCTGATTTGCCAGTTTAGCCGCCTCATCGCGGACCGACGCAAGATCGCGCCAACCCGATTGGGCCGAAAACAGCAGAACGAAGGCCAGCATACTGTGAGCCGGAGCGTACTGCGGATACCTTTCGGTTGCAGTCTCAAGGTAGCCTATCGCCTCGACGGCGTCTTTCTCCGCCAGTCGCCAGAAGTCGGAGACTGCCCGCATCAATAATTCCCAAGCACCGAGATCTTGGCTGGAGCGGTTGCGGGCGCGATGGCCTTCAGCCGCTATGATTGCCGGTTCGATCGCGCCTGCGACTTTCTCCGTAATTTCATCCTGAACGGCGAAGATGTCGTCGAGCTCGCGGTCATACCGTTCCGCCCACAAATGGTTCGAGGTTTCGGCGTCGATCAGCTGTACAGTAATGCGAACCCGGTTCGCCGCCTTGCGTACGCTACCCTCGAGCAGATATCTAACACCAAGCTCCCGCGCCACCTGGCGAACGTCGATGGAATGACCTTTGAATACGAACGATGAATTTCGCGCAATGACAAACAGCCAGTGAATTCGCGAGAGGTCAGTAATGATGTCTTCGGCAATGCCGTCGGCAAAAAATTCTTGCTCCGCGTCGCCGGACATATTGTCGAACGGCAGGACCGCGATCGAGGGTTTGTCGGGCAGCGGCAACGTCGTGCGACCATCGTCGACAGGATCTGCCGTGGTTTGTGTTATCTGGGCCGGCCAGCGCCACACGTGGACGGGTTGCTTGATGTTTTTCATCGAGACGTCGCCGCCATCTGAAAAAACAGCATCCAGCCTGTCGCGAATTTGCCCCTGAACGATGTCTGAGATCGCAATTCCGCCGGGTTCGGCGATTTCCTGCAATCAGGCGGCTACATTTACCCCGTCGCCGAAGATATCGTCCCCTTCAACGATGACGTCGCCGAGATTAACACCGACGCGGTACACAATCCTTGCCGCAACACTTTCTGCTTCATTCAGCAGCGCGACTTCGGTTTGTACGTTGACTGCCCAATCGACGGCATCGACGACACTGGGAAATTCGGCCAATAGGCCGTCGCCCATTAGTTTGACCAGCCGTCCCCGGTTTCGGTTGATCGTGGGCAGCACGAGATCGGCGAAACGAGCCTGCAAGCGCGCATGCGTTCCGGCCTCATCCGTCCCCATAAGACGCGAGTAACCGACCACATCGGCGGACACGATCGCCGCCAGTCTACGTTGAGTTCCCTCTGACATGAAAGGAGTTTATCGGCAGTGGTTCGGGGAATCTATGCCTGATTACAAGACAATCCGAATATCGCAAGTTGGCACAAAGCGCAGCTCCGAAGGCTCGTCAGGTTTCGACGGCCCTTTCACTTTGAACAGACTCTATAGGCGGTTGCGAAAGGAACGCGCGCAGGGCCGCATTTGACGAAACTGGTACCGGCGCTTTAGGATGCTGCACACCCGCAACGGATCATAAATACCATGACCGCATGGCGCGGACGCTGATTGCCTGACAGCTGATTGTCTGGAAATTGTCGTCCGAAGCCTCTGCCTTATTGCCGCCGGCATGATCCCAATAGGTAAATCGAGAGGGAACCGCCCCATGCGCGCGATGTTGTGTAATGAGTTCACCTGGCCTGATGGCCTTGCCATGGGTGAGATTGCCCCGCCTGTTCCGGCGGATGATGAAGTCCTGATCGATGTAGAGGTGGCATCGGTCAGCTTCATGGATTATCTGATGGCATCGGGCGGCTATCAAATGCGGCCCGAGCTGCCCTATGCGCCGGGGACCGATGCCTGTGGCATAATTCGCACAATTGGCAAGGGCGTGACCCAATTCGCGCCGGGCGACAGGGTCACTTGCGCCAACTGGCATGGCGGCTTTGCCGAACAGATGATCACCAAAGAATGGAAATGCGTCCACGTACCCGATGGCGTGGAAGCCGCAGCGGCGGCCACCGTGTTGCACAATTACGGCACCGCCTATTACGCCTTGATCGTGCGGGACCAATTGAAAGCCGGTGAAACTATTTTTATCACGGGTGCGGCGGGCGGCGTCGGTCTGGCCACTGTGGATCTGGCGCGCAAGCTTGGCGGCCGGATCATTGCCGGCGTCGGATCGGATGACAAGGCCGCGATTGTAAAACGCTATGGTGCGGAGGCTGTGGTGAACTACAACACCGAGGATCTGTCGACCCGCATAAAGGAACTAACGGGGGGCCAGGGCGTTGACGTCTGTTTCGACAATGTGGGCGGCGAGGTCTTCCAGAAAATGACCCGTCTGATGAACTGGGCCGGGCGTTTGATGCCCATCGGCTTCACCAGTGGAGACATCCCCACCGTACCCATGAACCTACCCCTGGTGAAGAACTATTCCATCGTCGGGCTGTTTTCCGGTGCCTGGTTTGAAAAATTCCGCGACGAAGGTCGGCAAGCGAACAATGCCATTATGGCATGGTTGGCAGCCGGTGAGATCAACCCCCATATTGACCGCATCATGCCCCTGGAACAGGCGGCAGAAGCAATGCAGCTGATCGCGGATCGCAAAACACAAGGGCGAATAGTTCTACAGGTAACATAGAGCATTGCCGGGATACTCTGGGATATTACGGGCCGTCGGCCTGAATGCCGGGCCAGATGTCGCGCAAAAATACGGGAAGATCATTGCTGTCGCCTTTGTAAGGCACCTGATATAGCAGATCGCTTATGAATCCACGATGATAGGTCGAATGGTTCGACAGATGCAGTAGAATTTCCGAACGCGTCATTTCACCGTCACCTCCGCCAACAAAAGTAAACTTGATCACTTCATCTAACTCAGGCTGACTAAGCTGACTTGCTAAAACCACATAGTATTGGTCGAGCTTTTCAAGCTGTTCCCGCACATCTGCAAAAGGCGGTGAGGTTTCGGTGTTTCTAGCTGTGTATGAGTGTGACTTACCCTCAAGATGCGCCTGGAAGATTTTATGCACCACGAGAATATGATTGAATGTATGTGCAATGTTCCCAAAGAGTGTTTGGCGTTCCTTGACAATTTCCGACTCTGGAATTCTCGACACGGAATTGAACATTGTCGTGTTTGCCCATGCCATGTAGTGCGTCATCATACGGACCATCTGCTGCACCCCTGTGATGCCTTCCCCCGACATGTCTATGTTCCTTTTGCTGTGCCGCATAACGGGCATTCAATTGAGTTTGCTTTTCCCATGCGCCACTGTCCCGTGCAATGCGTATATTGTCTCGATACAATCGAATGGATGCCCTATTTCGCAAGCCAGGGCTTTTTCTATGTGACCAGGCTATAGGGGCGACATGACGGATAGTTGACTTCGTGGCCTGCGCGCACGTTCCTATATGTATCCAATTGCTATGGCTGCATGGGGATGAACAATGCTCAAAATTATAATTGGTTTCAATAAAGGCCTGATGGGGATGCCGTTTCCCTGGCCGGTCTGGCTTATGGTTTTGGTCGGTGGCAATATGATCGCGCCGCTGTTTCTGCTCGACCATATGGAGGCGCAGGTCACCTTTGGTGTTTTCCTGGCGGGTGCCGTGCTGATGACGGCCATCTACGCCGTTACAGGCTTTACCAGATTGCTGGGCGCGGGCCATGTTCTATGGCTGGGATTAGTGCCGTGGCTGTGGTTCCGGTTGGATCTGGCATGGTCACCGGAGCAACCGTTGAACTGGTTTTCTTATTGGATTATTGCTGTCATGGTCAGCAACAGTTTATCCCTGGTTATCGACATCGCGGACGTCATTCGCTATGTCCGGGGGGAGCGGGAGGCGACGGTCGTCCCAAAATAATGAGCGTCAGAATTGTCCAATCTGAAAGTTGAGTGAAAACCATGCATGATCCCGTCCACATGACCGAAGATATGCGACTGATCCGCGATCAAATCCGTCGCTTCGTAACAGAAGAAGTGATGCCAAACGGCGAAGCCTGGGAGGCGGAGGGCAAGGTGCCCCGCGAGGTTTTGCGGGAAATGGGCAAGCTGGGATTTCTCGCCATGCGCCACCCCGAAGAACATGGCGGCTCCAACCTCGGTGCCATGGCATCATTGGTCCTGTCGGAGGAACTTGGCCGATCCACCTTTGGCGGCTTTTCCGCCACCGTCCTGGTCCACACGGACATGGCCTCACCACACCTTGTGCGCTATGGCAATGACGAGCAGAAAGCCAAATACCTGCCGAAAATCTGTGCCGGAGAGATCATCACCGCCGTTGCGGTGACCGAACCGGGCGCGGGCTCTGATGTGGCGGGGTTATCAACACGGGCAGTGCGGAAAGGTGACGACTATATCCTGAACGGGGCCAAGACGTTTATCACCAACGGCGTCCATGGCGATCTGTTCTTCGTCGCCGCCCGCACGGACCCTGATGTCAAAGGCAGCCGGGGCATTTCCATTTTCATTGTCGAAAAGGGCACGCCTGGGTTCTCAGTCTCGCGAAAACTGGACAAACACGGCTGGCGCTGTTCCGACACGGCGGAGCTGGCGTTCGAGGATTGCCGCGTTCCCGCCGCCAATCTTTTGGGGGAGGAGAACAAAGGCTTTTATGCGATCATGGATAACTTCCAGAACGAACGCATGGTGCTCTCCGGCATGGCGGTGGGCGAAGCCAGCAAGGCCCTGGAAATCACTTTGGCGTATTTGAAGGAGCGCAAGGCCTTCGATGCCACCCTGTGGGAAAAGCAAGCCATTCGCCAGCGTCTTTCCATGTTGGCCGCGGAGGTAGAGGCGGCCCGGCAGCTGGCCTATCACGTGGCCTGGCTGGACGAACAGGGAGAGGACTGCGTGGCCGAGGTCTCCATGTTAAAAGCGATGTCGGCGGAAGTGGCCAATCGGACCGTTTATGATTGCCTGCAATTCCATGGCGGTATGGGTTATATGCGAGAGAGCACCATTGAGCGCATGTCCCGCGACGCCCGGCTGCTGCCCATCGGCGGTGGTGCCACGGAAGTCATGTTGGAAGAAGTGGCGAAACGTCTATAGCGCCCTATAAAACAAGAGGCTGTCATGAGTGATGCGGAGAATGGTGCGGATGACGCACCCAAGTTTGGTTGGACGGACGAGGAACTGCTGGCCCAGCCATTGGTTTATCGCGAGGATTTATTTGCCGGCAAAGTCGTCCTGGTCTCTGGTGGCGGCAGCGGCCTGGGCAAGGCCATCGCCTATGCCTTCGCACGCCTGGGCGCGACGCTGGTTTTGTGTGGGCGCAATCCGGAAAGGCTGGCCACTGCCAAGGGTCACATCGAAAACCTTGGTATGCGCTGCGACACCCATCAAATGACCATCCGCGATCCCGACAGTGTCAACGAGATGATGGCAAAAATCTTCGAAGATCATGGCAATCTGGATGTTCTGGTCAACAACGCCGGCGGGCAATTCCCCCTGCCCGCCCTGGACATCACGCCCAAGGGTTGGAACGCCGTGGTCGACACCAACCTGAACGGTACCTGGTACATGATGCAGGCGGCGGCAAGGCAGTGGCGGGACCGGGAGACCTCAGGCTCTGTCGTTAACATCGTCGCCGATATCTGGCGCGGCCTGCCGGACATGGCGCACACCTGTGCCGCCCGCGCAGGCGTCATCTATATGTCCAAGACCGTGGCCGTGGAATGGGCCCCCTTGAACATTCGGGTCAACTGCGTCGCGCCAGGCTGTTGCGAGACGGAGGCGTTTTCGTTGTACCCACCCGATGCCGCCGTGCGTTATGAAGTTTCCAACCCCATGCTGCATTCCGGCGACGCCATGGATATTGCCGAGGCGGTAATCTATATCTCCGCCCCCTCAGGCAAATTCGTCAACGGTGAAGTCCTGACCGTCGATGGCGGACAACAGATGTGGGGCGACGTCTGGCCCTATTACAAACCTGAATGGACCAAGGTGGATACGAAATAGTGCGATGACAAATTTAGACAACGAAATTTTGGCAAGCCGCGAGATCGTTGAGGTGATCACCGCCCAGCGCGCCACTGAAGGTGCGGGCTTTCCCATCCGCCGCCCCTTCCCCACCGCGCAGCTGGATAATCTGGATCCGTTTTTGATGCTTGATGAAGTGGGGCCGGTTGATTGGCCACCAGGGGAAGCCAAGGGCGCACCGGACCACCCCCATCGTGGTTTTGAGACCATCAGCTATTTGCTGTCGGGGGAAAAGCTGCACGAAGATTCTAACGGCGATCATCAGATCATGCGCCCCGGCGATGTGCAGTGGATGACGGCGGGCTCCGGCATAATCCATTCGGAAATGCCCTCTCCCGCGATGATCGCGGCGGGGGGCCGGGCCCACTCATTTCAGATCTGGGTCAATTTACCGGCCAAACACAAGATGGATGGCCAGCGGTATCAGTTCATCGCCAACGATGCTATGCCCTTGGGTCAAAGCGAGGATAGCCTGGTCACGGTCAAGGTTATCGCGGGGGAGGCCTTTGGCGTAGCTGCCGGGATCGACACCTACGTTCCCGTCACCCTGCAGGATTGGACCATGCAACCCGGCAGCCAGGCCCAGCCGACAACACCCCGTGAACAACAAATGGCATTGTATCTGTTCCAGGGGACCTTGTTGGCCGGCCCGAACAGTCAAATGGTCAACGATGGACAATTGGTCATTTTCAGTGCCGGTGAGGCAATAGACCTGGCCCTTGACGCCGGGGCCGCGGAACCAGCACGTTTTCTATTATTCGGCGGCAAACCAATCGGTGAACCCATCGCCCGCTATGGCCCTTTCGTGATGAACACCAGAGAGGAACTGGTGCAGGCCTTTGATGACTATCAATCAGGCAAAATGGGAACGATCGCGCGATAGATTTCTTTTCGATTTATCCCCCGAACTACCAATCCTTTGAAAAATACCATGCGGTCGCCGTGGGGACGGCAGATGCTACTGGCTGCTCAACGCATCCCTGAACGCCGTTGGTGTTGTACCGGTAGCCGCACGGAAATCGCGACTGAAATGGGCGCTGTCTGAAAAGCCGGCACAAAAGCCAATGGCGGCGAGCGTGGTGTCCTTGTCTTCAAGCAGGCGGCATGCTTCCTGAATGCGCAGACCGCGAACCAGGCTGGAATAATTAAGCTCCGCCTCGCCAAGACGCCGTTGCAATGATCGCTGAGACATCCCCAGTTCTCGCGCCAATTCACTGACCTTCCACTGACGTAGGAAATCGGCTGATAAATAGGTGGCGGCCTGAAAGACCGCCCGGCGCGCTTCAGAGTTGCAGCCGGATGGGAACGGGATTGAGATCTCCGGATCGGTTGGCAAATCCGCCTGATGTCCCTGATGTCCCTGATGTTTTGGTGCGAAAGCGCGCCAGTGGATCGTCCAGGACGTGGTTTCCAAACCATCGCCGCGCTGATCCGGCACATTGAAACGACCGTTTTCATAAAGCACAACTGAACCATGACCGAATAGCGCCATGTTGCAGGAGACCCCGTGACATCCAATTATTTCCAGGAGTGCGATAAGAACACCGCAAATCAACAGGTTCTCGACCGGGCTGGGCGTTTCCGCGCCGTTGACCTTATACCGCCGACAATCGACTTGACGATCCTTCACACAGCACATTTCCAGCCGGTTTGTCGAATGGGCATAGCCTTCCAAACGACGCCAGCCATGAAAAAGCTGCTGCGGGTCACGGGCCCGTGCAGCCGCCCGCCAAATCGGGTCGAAATCACCGTCGCGCAAGCCTTGACCAATCGCAAGCACAACCTCGGCACCAGCTTCGTCTAGGATACGCGTGAGCAAGGTGCGTTTATCATTCGCAGGGACAGCAACATTACGCAGATTATCGATAGGTTTCGACATACCCGACAGTAGGGCGGGATGCGTCTTGGCGATCTCCCTCCGTACCAGGTTAACAATGCTTGCACGGGCGAAGTCGTGGATGCCTGATCTCCTCATGCTCTGAAAACACCCTCAGGTGTAAAGACTATCGTAATTAAATGGAAGGCTTCGGGGCCGCTTTCCAGACGCGGCAAAGGCGGCGTTGGCAATAGCAGCAACAGTGGGCGCAAAGGCTGCCTCACCCACGGCCAGCGGCTTTGCCTGCATGGTGTCGACAAGCTTTATATCGACCTCCGGCGCCTCTTCGTGACGCAAGATTTCGTAGGTGTCGAAGTTCCGTTCGTTGACGATGCCGTCGCTGACGGTCAATTTCTCTTTCAATGCCATTCCGCAGCCCCAAACCAGGTTTCCCAAAACCTGGTTTTCCACCTGATCGGGATTGATGACCAGACCTGAATTCTGGGCACACCAGAGCTTGACCACATTGACCTGGCGTTCTGAATGATCAATTGCCACATCTGCCACGACCGCAACATGGGTCTGATCCTTGTAGGTCGCACAGGCAATGCCCAAGCCGCGATCCTTGGCAACCGAGCGGCCCCACCCCGACAGATCGCCAACCTGCCGCAATACACCGGATAACTGCGCTATATGTTGCCCGTCGCCGACGAGGTGGGCTAATCGAAATGCCAGGGGATCTTTTCCCGCCGCAAAGGCCAATTCGTCCATTATACTCTCAATCGCGAAAGTATTCGGTGCCGCCCCCAGACCGCGCCATGCACCCGTGGGGGTGTCTGTTCGAATATCAGAATAGCGCAGCCGTTGATGTTCAATTGCATAGGGCGGCTTGGCACCTCTGGCCGTGCCCTTGTCTGCCACAAAGGTATCAAGGATCGAGGCCAGGCCTTTTGGCACCAAGCCGAAAATAATTGGCGATGAAACAAAATCATGGTGCCAATAGGCGATTTTTCCGGTCTCATCCAAACCGCTGTCGATGGCGTGGGAAAATTTCGGCTGGAAGTAGTTATGTTGAAATTCTGCTTCCCGGTTCCATTGAACGCGCACGGGCCGTCCAACATGTGCCGATAAAAGCGCTGCTTCCTCCGCCGGTTGAGAGAGGACCCGACCGCCAAACCCGCCGCCCATGCGAAGGGGATGAATAATGACATCGCCTTCATCCCGCTGCAAAAGGGCGGCAACCCGGCCCCGTATGAAATATGGGTCCTGGCAGCCGCACCATATCTCGACGCCCGACTTCCGAACCGAAGCGACCGCCGCCCCCGGCTCCATAGCGGCATGGGCCATGTAGGAAGTTGTATAATTGGCAGTTATGCTCTGCACACCGGCGTCACCAACCAGTGCTTCGTTACCGTTGTCGATCAGAGTGTGTTCGAAATCTCCGTTGCCCCGATAGCGGGCGATATCCAGCTTGTCCAATCCCGGTGCATCTTTGGGAAGCGCCCAAACCGGTTCAATTTTTTCCAACGCATCGGCGAGCATGAACGGGTTATCCGATACCACGCCGACCAGGTTATTGACGACATCGATCACCAATACCTGGCCATTGGACAAGGCCGTTTCAGCCTTAACCTTGGCATCGATCAACGTTGCGCCAAAGCGCGGCGGGCGGACGACATCGCCGAAAAGCATGCCGGGCAGGGATACATCCCGGCTATAGACCACCTTTCCGGTCACGATGTTCTCGATATCCGGGCTAGGCCAGCGTTTCCCAACAGCATTGTAAGGATTTTTTCCGGCGTTGAAATACTGCTCGACCGAACTGTAATCATCGGCGTGTAGCACGATTGCCTCTTCGGATATCAGGTCGCCATAGCCAAAAAAATGCCTGCCCGCCGCCTCGAACCCACCAGGCGCGTCCTTCAGTTGGCCAACTGGCAGTCCTGACGTCGCGGCGGCCCGTTCTCTGAGATATTCGCGCAGGGTCGCGGCAGCAAGGGATACAGGCTCGGAAAACACGGCGATGCTTTCGCTGCCCACGGTCATTTTAAAAGGCGGTGATTGGTTGGTGGCAGGGGTCACGCATTCGATTTGCGCCTGATCGAGGTTGAGTTCCTCGGCAACAATCTGGCTTAATCCAATGGGTGCGCCCTGGCCCATCTCCATTCTTGGACAGAAGAAACGGACGCGCCCGTCGACAAGCACTTGAAGCCATGCCAGGCCGTCTTCATTCTCCGGGTTGGTTGTTGTCGGCAGAACTGGAATAACGCTCTTGCAGGCGGTGAGCACCGTTAACCCGGTCGCCAGCCAGCCGCTGTTGAGCAGGAATTTACGGCGATTAAAAGATGTCGTCCCGGTGATCTTGCCCATTCTATCTCTCCTGCGCGGCGCGTGCCACGGCACGGTGAATACGACTGTAGGTGCCGCAACGGCAAAGGTTCCCGCTCATACCAGCGCGGATCTCCTCATCGCCGGGTGTGGGGTTTGCTGCCAGAAGTGCTGCCGCCGTCATGATTTGACCGGGCTGGCAATAGCCACATTGGGGCACCGCCTCGGCGATCCAAGCCCGTTGCACCGGGTGCAGACCTTCATCATCGGTCAACGCGGACAAACCCTCGATGGTGGTCACCTTATGCCCGCGCACTTCAGACATTTTCAGCTGGCAAGCACGCTGGGCGATGCCGTCCAGATGAACGGTGCAGGCACCGCAGAAACCCTGGCCGCAACCGAATTTTGTGCCCTTAAGCATTGCCTGGTCGCGGATAAAATCAAGCAATGAAACATCATACAACACCTTTTCGACCCGGGTTGCCTTGCCGTTTAGATTTATCATTTGCCATCTCCATCTCGGCCTCACAGAACACCGTCGGTCCGCACTGACCAACGTGCCTGAGTACAGAAAATAGGAGCGACAACAGACAAGCGTTATGATGATCGCGCCAAAATATCTTGTCGCAACGTTCCACTTAATACGTTGTAACTATCCAGGAATGACGGCCCCACCGCCCAGAGCATGCCGCGTCAAAACGGCTTTAGTCAAAGGCGAATGCAGCCATGCCCAGGCTGCCCCATTCGAAGCTGCGGTGGATGGCGTGGCCGGCACCGCCGCCTGCGCCGGCCGCTGTCAGAAGAGGCAGAAAATGTTCATCACGGGGATGGGCCATGGCGCTATGGGGCGCGAGAACGCCGTAATTCAGAACATCATGCAGGTGCCCGCCCTCGACCCGCTCCACCACCCAGGCTTCAAACTCTACGGCCCAATCCGGGCTGGGGCCATCGACGGGAACACCGGCGGAGCGGCGCTGAAAAACATCGCGTAGATTATGGGTAATGGCACCACTGCAGAAAATCAACACCCCTTCATCGCGCAATGGTGCCAGGGCCTGACCGACGGCGAATTGATGGGCCGGGCCCAAATGCTGTTGGATGGAGAGCTGGGTGACGGGGATATCCGCGTTGGGATATCCCAACAACAGCGGGATCCAGGCACCATGGTCAAGGCCCCTCTCCGTGTCCCCGTCACAAGGCAGATCGGCGACCGTCAGTAATTCGACAACCCTATCCGCCAATGCCGGGGCACCAGGTGCGGGATAGCGCATTTCGTACAAAGCATCCGGGAACCCGCCGAAATCATGGATGGTTTCAGGTATGGCAACGGTACTGACCAACGGGCCCGCGCTTTCCCAATGGGCCGAGACACAAAGGATTGCCGACGGCTTTGCAAGCATCGCCGCTAAACCGGACAGAAATTTATGGGCAGGCGTCTGCATCAGCGCCATCAGGGGGCTGCCGTGGCTGATGAAAAGACTGGGCAGCTTTGTCATCTGTGTGATCCTGTCTTCATCCCTATTTGGGCTTGCGACCGGAAATATGCTGCAGAATATCGGGAATGAATTCCCGCACCGCCACATCCTGGAAGCCCGCCGCCTCAAAATAGCCGATACAATCGCTTGGCGTATGGGGCAGGGCCGTCGATTGGAACAATGCGCCGTGCATGGCGCACATAGCGGGAATAAGGGGGCCGTTCCAGTCCTCGTTGACCATCTCGCCGCAGATATGCATCTCGCCACCAGGTTCCAGGGCATCAAATGCCTTTTGCACCACGCCCTGGATGACCGCACCGGAATATTGCGGCAGGTTGGAATTCATCAGGATCACATCGGCCCCACCGGGAAACGGATCGGCGGTGAAATCGCACGGCTGCGCCGTAACCCGGTCCGACAAGTCGTTCTCGGCAATGAACTCGCGGGAGATCACGACAACTTCCGGCAAGTCCAGCACCACGGCCTCAATCTCCGCATATTGCTTGGCGGCCTGGATCGAATAGGCACCCGATCCGCCCCCCAGATCCAGGATTTTATGGCGGCCGGTCAGATCAACTTCACGCAGGAACTTCCGCGCCGCGCCCATCCCGACGGAGGCCGTTGCCTGGTGATAGCGCCGGGCATGCGCCTCGGTGAAGCCTTCGGTATAAAAGCCCAGGTTTTTTTCATCACCGCTGGCCCCCAGTCTTTCCCCCAACTCTCCCCAGGCACCCCACTGGTGATGGAACCAATGCACCCAGGCCCCGGCATAGCTGGGTTGATCCTGCACCAAAAAACGCTCCACATCAGGCGCATTGTGAAAGCCCACCCCATCCTCGTCCCGCTCGATCAGATCAAGGGTCAACAGGGCGACAATCATGCGCTGGGCATTGGGCAAGGTCATACCCAACGCCTCTGCGATCGTTTCGTCGCTGCCGCCACTGTTTGATACAGCGGTGAAAAAGCCGACCTCAATCGCGCCAAACAGCACGGCGGATTGGGTAAAGGCCCAGGACATTTTTTGCAATCTTACGGTCGTTGGACGTGTGGGCGTTTTCTCGGAACTCATGTCATCTCTCCAATTTAGCCTAACGGTACAAAGTTTGTGATGCCAAAGCCGCGCCTTCGGCCAGGGCTTCCAGTTTGTCCCAGGTAATCTGCTCCTCCACCGCGACAAAGCCTGCCGCCGTTTCAAAGCCGCAATCCGTTCCCGCGATGATCCGGCTGGGATCCCCAACCGCGCCCGCAATGCGACAGATCCGATCCGCTACCGTACGGGGATGCTCGACATAATTGGTCGTGGTATCGATCACACCAGCGATAAGAATACCTTCATCGGGCAGATCGAATTCCTCAAAACAATGGTATTCGTGGGCGTGTCGGGGATTGGCCATGGAGAGCAACAGGCCCTGGGCCCTGGCCTGGGCAATGGTCGGCCAAATATCTTCCAATGGCACATCAAAAACATGCGGACCCTCATAGTTGCCCCAACAAACATGCAAGCGCACCCGGTCACGGGGAATGTCAGCCAGGGCCGTGTTGATCGCCGCCATCACGCAATTGGCGAAGGCCAAAAACGCCTCCACGGGCTGGCCCTGAAACAAGGCGTGGCGTTCCATGGCCAAATCGGGCGCATCGATCTGCAACAACAGACCAGCATCGACGATGGCGTGGTATTCCACTGACAGGGCCGTCGCCAGGGCATCGATATAACTTTCGATGTTGGGATAATGATCGTTCTGCATGGCGGCTGCAATAATGCCGGGCGATGGCGCGGTCATAAATGCCTCCACCAACTTTCGTTCCGGCAGCTGCGCCTTCAAACGGGCTATTTCCTGATCGATGGCCGCAGTATCCCGATAGCTGACGTCGCCCACCGCCTTTGGTGCCTTCATCAAGGATACACGATGTTCTTCCGTGGTCATGCCCAACAGCTTTTTGCGATAGCCCTCATACATGGTCATATCGGCCATCAGACGGCGGTTGCTGTGGCCGCCAAAGCCAGTCATGCGATAACTTACATAGGTGAAAAAGCTTTCCCGGCCCATTTCACCATCGTTGACCACATCCAGCCCTGCCTTGATCTGTTTGTCCAGGGCATCAGCCGTCGCGCTTTCAACAATCGCAGACAGTTCAGCCATATCAGCGGCATCTCCCTCCGACAAAAGGCGGCGCAGATCGGAAGGCCTGGGCAGACTGCCCGCATGGGTGGTCAGGATTCTGTCATTGCTGGTTTGCATATCAACGCCATTTCAAGAAAATGAAAGCACGCGGACAGCTTAGACATTTCGCGATGGCGGGGGAATACTCCGAAGATGCTCTAAATCTATGGACCAAATAATGTAGGCTGTTCGTCCCGGCTGAGAATACGGTCGGCAGGCAGGACAATCCGTGCCTTGGTGCCGACGCCAAGCTCGCTGCTTATTTGCAACTGACCGCCATGCAGGGCCGCCAATCGATTGGCGATGGATAGACCCAACCCGACGCCGTCCTGCTCTTGATGGAGGTTCGATTTAATTTGGCTGAACGGTTCCATGGCGCGCGCAATATCATCCGCCGCCATGCCGATACCACTGTCTGCCACTTCCAGCACCAGGCGGCCATCCTGGTCCAATCCTGTCCAGACCTTGATCCAGCCCCCTGACGGCGTAAACTTGATCGCGTTGCCGATCAGATTGACCAGAATCTGTTTCAAGCGCCGGCCATCAACCCTTATGGTCCGAATGGTATTGGCGACTTCGGTCGAAATGTCGATATTTGCCTCTGCCGCGCGCTTTTCGAATAAATGCACGCACTCATCCACCAGATCGCGCACATCTTCCGGACCCTCCTTCAGCGACATTTCGCCGGCATCGATTTGGCTGACATCCAGGATATCGCTGATCAGTCCCAGCAACAGCTGTCCGCTCATGCCAATGTCCCGGCCATACTCCACGTAGGTCTTATTTTCGATCTCGCCGAACATCTCGGTACCGATAATTTCGGAAAACCCGATAATGGCGTTCAAAGGTGTGCGAAGTTCATGGCTGACACTGGCCAGAAAGCGTGATTTGGAACGATTGGCCTCCTCCGCCAATTCCTTGGCCTCGCGCAATTCGTTCTCTACATCCCTTCGGGTCGTAATATCGGCGGCAATAATGATCGTACTACCGTCAGTCAGACGCTTGTCCTGGACCAGATATCGGCGGCCGTTCGGGTGATCAAGCTCAAAAGCACCGTCGGCATCACGATGACGTTGCATTCTGACTTCAAGGTCGTAGGCGGGGTGATCGTGATCAATTTCTGCAAAAATCGTGGCGACCTCCCGAAAGGAGATTCCCGGTTGCAGTTTATCAGCGAATTCGGAATGCAATTCCAGGTAGGCATCATTGCAGATCACGAGGCGATCATCCGCGCCGTATAGCGCTACGGGATCGCCTGCACCGCCAATAGCTTCCGCCAAACGCTCTGCGCCGGAACGCACTTCATCCCGCGCGACAACTTCGGCGGTTATGTCAGAGCTAGCTGCGACATAGCCTAGAAATTCGCCATCATCCGAAAATCTGGGCGCACCGCTACTTCTTACCCAAATTATTCGGCCATCGGATAGTTCGTGGCGTAATTCTATATCTTGAAACGGTTCATGGCTCTCTAATGCTGCTACGAGACGCGCCCACAATTCGGGATCGTTTTTCGTCCCATGAATTTCTGATCGTTTCCGTCCGATATAAAATTTCGGTGGCAAACCTGTCGTGGCCTCTACTTGATCAGCGATCCAGCTAAACCGTAAATCCGCATCCAATTCCCAAAGCCAATCGGAGCCCAATTCTGCAAAGTTTCGAAAGCGCCGTTCGCTGGTGGCCAATACCTCAAAGGTTTTCAGCCGTTCCATTTCAGCTGCGGCACGGGAAGCAAAAATTTCCAGTACCGGTTTAACGATGAGATCGTCTTCCAGCGGCATCGGATCGAAAATCGCCAAAACACCCAACGGATTACCATGTGCATCAAACAACGGCGCGCCGGCATAGCTTTGAATTCCGAGTTCAGCCAAAACCTTGTGATCAGGAAACAGCTCCTGCACGCCGCGCTGAACAACCAATATTGATTGATCAATGACTTTCTCACAGGGACTACCCTGCAATTTGTAGCTAAAATTGTCGACGCGATTGCTGTCGCGGCTGGCGACGATTGTCGTGAAAGACGCATCATCCCCATCACGCTTTGTATCCGGGGTGCCGATAACGGCCCATTCGACGCCAAGGACACGGGATAACGCATTGGTCAAATTCTGCAGAAATCCTTGGCCCGCAGAATAGGAAACCGCTTCGGCTATTGTGGAGATTGCGGTTTCCAGGCGGCGCGCCGCGGTTATATCCGTGAATGTTGTAACGATGCCGCCATCGGCTGTCGTGTGTTGTCGAATTTCCAGAAACCGGCCACTGGGGAACTGCCGTTGCACGCCCGACATTGCGTTCTTGTCGATTTGGGCCATGCGCTCGACGGCTAATTGATTAGGCTCCCCAGGCCCAAAATCCCCCCTTTCGGCCATAAACCGAAACATATCGATGCGTTTTGCCCCGATGAAGGCGACGCTGTCAGGTAATCCCAAGAATTCGGCAAAATTGGCGCTGAAATACTGGGTTACATCATCAGCCGACGCGATATAGATCGCCTGATCTATCTTCCCTGTCTCAATAACAGGCAATTCAACTGATATCTCGTCGTCTTCCGCGAACACAGCAACCTCATCTTCGCACATTAGCTGTTTAGATTATGCCCTCCAGTACCAGGATGCCAGAAAGAAATGAACAGAAAGTTGCCGCCCTGTTACAAAAAACCGCCCCGGTCGTTACATGAAATCGCTGATAACACGGCCAAGTTGTGCGATTTCGGTAATCGCCTTGGCGGGTGTTTCGGGATATTGCGAGGCAACAATGGAGCCGGTCAGAACAATATCTCCGGCTTTCAGGTTCAGGTCGTAGGTAGCCAGATGATTGGCCAACCAAGCCAGGGCCGCAAAGGGATGTCCCATGACATCGGCACCAAGGCCGGCGCCGCGTTCTTGACCACCGATCCACGTCCGCCCGCCCAACGCAGCCAAATTCAGACCTTCAGACAAGGACATTTCGGGGCCGAGAACGGCACCGAGATGAAAGAAATCATCCGCGATCAATGTTGCCGCATCGACCTTTGGATCACGGAAATTGACGAACCGTTCTTCCACCACTTCCATCGCGCTCATAACCGAGGCCACGAAGGGAGCTATGGTCTGCCTGTCATATGGCGCACCGCTTTGTGGTACATCGGCGCGCAAACGAACGGCAATCTCGCACTCCACGCCGGGACGGCGCAGACTGGCAAAATCATAGCTGGCGGGGCTTTGCACCACGCCCGCCGCGAACATCCCGCCGGCGCAGGGCGATGGGATATTGAGAAATTCCTGCATAACCTTGGTCGTGCAACCAATCTTCCAGCCCACGCGGGGGCCACCACCCATATCGCTGAGGCGGTCATGGAGGGCAAATTGAACGCGATAGGCCTCGGCCTCATTACGGGGGATCAAATCAGGCGGCAAACATTCCAGTTGTTCGCCGCTATAGCGCAATTCAGCCAGCACGTCGGCACATTTCGAAATACGTTCTTCAGGCACCACAGACACCACCGACACCAAAAATCAGGATTTAACCAGGGCCGTACGCCGACTGTCGAGAAAGCGAAGTACCGGGCCCAGACTTGGGTCCGATTTCAGCACACCACCCCGTCCCAGCAATTGATAGACGCCATGGCGACGCCCGGCCTTGGAACGCTTGACGATGGAATACATCGGCACCGCCGATACCTGGCCATAAATGGCGAACATGGCACCTGTCTCATTCCAGTCGACGGCATAGTCCAACCAGTCGCCCGCGATAACGCCATGTGAGTATGATTGCAAAATCTCGCCCAATTCCCGGCGATTGAAAAAATCTGCTTTCCCCTTGGACTGTTTCGAATGGGGGGAATGAGCGCCGCCGGATTTGGGGTGGTGTCGACGGCGGGCCTGCTCGAAGGTGACAACCTCAGTCATCAGTGATTATTCTCCGGCCTCGTGAAGCAATTCATCCAACCATAGTGTCATGCAAAATGGCAAGACGCCATATGTTCGTGATCGATTTTTCGCAATTTCGGCGTTTCCGTGGTACAGCGCGTTTCGGCCCTTGGGCAGCGATCAGCAAAGGCGCAACCGCCAACTTGCTTGGTTTGGCTACCTACATTGCCCTGCAATGTCGCCCGCCGACGCCGCCCCGTGCCGATCCGGGGCACCGCCTCGAACAAGGCCTGGGTATAGGGATGGCTTGGTTTGGCAAATAATTGGGCCCGCGGGGCATGTTCCACCACCCGCCCCAGATACATCACCGCCACCTCATCACAGACATAATCAACCACGCCCAGATCATGACTGATCAACATATACGTGACGCCAAAGTCCCGCTGTAAATCCTGCATCAGGTTCAAAACCTGGGCCTGAACAGAGACATCAAGGGCCGATACCGGTTCATCGGCCACGATCAGGCTGGGCCGGGTGACCAGGGCCCGGGCAATGGCAATCCGCTGCCGCTGACCGCCGGAAAATTCATGGGGATATTTGTCCAGGTCGCTGCTGCGCAAGCCAACAGCGTCAATAGCCCGGCCTATGGCAATTTCGGCGGTCGTATCCCGCGCCGCCTGTGGCAGCGCCTCCAACGTTTCACCAACGATACGCCGCACCGTATGCCTGGGGTCGAGGGAGCCATAGGGGTCCTGGAACACCATCTGAAACCGGGCCCGGGCCAAACGTAATTCCCGGGTCGATAACTGCGCCAGGTCCTGACCCAACACCTCAACCTTGCCTTGCGTCGGCGTATCCAGCGCCATGCAAAGCCAGGCCAGGGTGGATTTACCGCAACCGGATTCGCCCACGACGCCGAGGCTGCGGCCACGTTCCACCGCCAGATCCACACCATTCAGGGCATAGACGGTTTCTGGTGGGCGAAACAGGCTTTCCCGGGGCAGGGTAAAATGGCGCTGCAACCCTTCGACACGCAATACGGTTTCGCTCATCCCTGCTCCCCGTCATGATGATGGCAGGCGGTATAATGATCCGGGCTAACCGCCTCCATCCCCGGTGCCTGTTGCCAGCAAACATCGGTAGCTTTGGCGCAGCGATCCGCGAATGAGCAGCCCATGGGAAGATCGGACAATTCCGGCACCGTGCCGGGAATAGTGTGCAGCGGGCCGGTATGATCCTCCCCCACCCGGGGAACGGCTGCAAACAGGCCCTGGCTGTAAGGATGGCACAATCGATCAAAAAGGCTGGCCGTTGGACCCTTTTCCACCATGGCACCGCCATACATCACAGCCACGTTGTCCACGCTTTCACTTATCACGCCCAGATCATGGCTGATCAGGATCAAACCCATACCCGTATCGTCCACCAGTTCGTCGATCAGATCCAGAATTTGCCCCTGAATGGTAACGTCCAACGCCGTTGTCGGCTCATCAGCCAGCAGGATATCGGGCCCACAGCTTAGCGCCATGGCGATCATTACCCGCTGGCGCTGTCCGCCGGACATTTGATGCGGATAGGCATCAATGCGACGGGCCGGATCCGGCAGGCCGACACGGTCCAACAACGCCAGGACTTCATCACGGGCATTGGCCCCCGTCAGACCACGATGCAGGCGCAACGGTTCGGCTATTTGCCGGCCAATGCGATGCACCGGGTTCAGGGAGGTCATGGGTTCCTGAAAAATCATACCAATGCGATTGCCCCTAATCTCGCACATGGCACCTTCATCAAGGGCCAACAGATCCGTGCCATCCAAATCAATGCGGCCCGTCGTCTTCGCTCCATCGGGCAACAGACCCATCATGGCCAGGGCGGTCATGGACTTACCACAACCCGACTCCCCGACGATACCCAGGGTGCCGCCTGCCTCCAGCTCAAACGAGATGCCGCGGACGGCCTCCGCCGGGCCCCGGGTGGTTTGCAATTCGACCTTCAGATCGGTGACGGACAGCAGAGCCATAACGCGCTACCTTTTCCGCGACAGACGGGGATCGATCAGATCCCGCAGGCCATCGCCGATCAGGTTCAAGCCCAACACCGAAAGAACAATGGCCAGGCCCGGCCAGACGGCAATAATTGGGGTGAGGAAAATATAACTTTGGCTTTCGCTTAACATCCGGCCCCAGCTGGGATCAGGGGGTTGAGAGCCGACACCAAGATAGCTTAACGCCGCTTCAGCCAAAATGGCGACGGCAAACGATATGGTCGCCTGAACCACGATGACGGAGACGATATTGGGTAAAATGTGAGCAAAAGTGATGGCTATTTGCCCCTTACCCGCGGCCCGCGCGGCGGCGACGAATTCCCGCTCCCACATAGCGATGCCGGCAGCACGGACCTGACGGGCGAACAGAGAAATATTGAACAGGCCCAGGGCCAGGATGGCGTTGGTAATGCCGGGGCCCCAACCCGCCGTCAGTAAAATAGCGATCAAAATGACCGGGAAAGCCATATTCAGATCGCTGAACCGCATGATCACATCTTCTGTCCAGCCGCGTCGCGCCGCCGCCCATAGCCCCAATGCGGTACCGGCGATGGCGCCCAGACTGACGGCGATCAAGCCAACGACAATCGAAGTTTGCGCGCCCGCCATGATCATGGACAGGATATCCCGGCCGAATTGGTCCGTACCCAGCCAATGGCTGGCACTGGGCAATTTCAAGCGCTGGGCGATAACGATTTCGGTCGGGGAATGGGGCGTCCAGACCAGGGAGAGTATGGCGGACAGGATCATTGTCCCCGTCAAAATCAACCCAATCATAAAGGCGCGATGGCGCAGGGCTCGATATATGAAACCGGGCGCAGCTGCCGCCAGTGTGGACGGGGCGATTATTGGTGAGGTTGAGGGGGCGGTCATGGCGTCCCCCCTAGGCGTGAATACGAATGCGCGGATCAACCATGGCATACAGAATATCGACCACGAAATTGACCAGCACGACAATTGCCGCAAACAACAGCACGACGTTTTTCACCACCATCAGATCACGGTTGGAAATAGCGTCGAATATCAATTTGCCCAGACCCGGCAAAGCGAACACATTCTCGATCACCAGGGTTCCGGTCACCACCGTTGCCACCAGCAAACCACCGATGGTCAGAACCGGCACCAATGCGTTGCGCAGCACATGGCCCCACAGGGCGGCCCGACGGCTCAACCCCTTGGCCCGTGCCGTGCGCACATAATCTTCCCGCGCCACCTCCAGCACGGACGAGCGCGTCACCCGGGTCATGATGGCGGTTAAGCTCAAGGCTTGCGTGAAGATGGGCAGGGTCAATGACCTAACGCCGCGCCAAAAACCTTCATCCCAACCTGAGAACCCGCCCGATGGCAGCCAATGAAGGATCACCGCGAACAGGATAATCAGCAGGATACCGAACCAGAAATCCGGGATCGCCAGGCCCAACTGGGAAAACCCCATCACGCCGTAATCACCAAGCTTGTTATGATGGGTCGCGGCAAAGATACCAAGGGTCAACGCCATCACGGTGGCCAACGCCATCGCCCCGATTGATAACGGCAGGGTCACCGCCAGCCGCTGGGCGATCAGTTCCGTTACCGGCACCTTATAGACATAGGACAGGCCCATTTCGCCGTGAAACAAACCGGCGATCCAATCCACATAGCGAACGAATGCGGGCCGGTCCAAACCCAGCTCCAGGCGGATCGCCTCAATCGCGCTATCGGGGGCATCGACCCCCAGCATGGTCAGTGCGGGATCGCCGGGCAACACCTCCAGCAAAAGGAAGATGAACACCGACGCACCCGACAGGGTGATCAGGAAGCTCAAAAACCGTCGGGCCAGAAAAACAGACATGCATCCGCTTTAACCCCGAATGGTGCGCGAGGCAAGCCGACAGGTAAGAAATCGCCTCTGAAGTGCGGCAAACCGACCCGACAAATCCAAACACTTCGCAAGGCTGGATTGAGAGCTGAATATTCTTCAACGGCATCCAGCTAAGCCGTTGGAATCGAAAAGCAACCATAACGATTTTACTTGCGACATATATCAAACTAACCGACCATGCCTGAAATGGTAAAATCGCTAGGTGAGGGTGATGAGTAGAGCATATTCGGCCTATACGGCGTATTCGAATGGACAAGCGGCAGGCCATAATGGCGTGAGCGGTGCGGGCGCATGAGCGATACACTGCCAGAGACCCCGGAAACTGTGGCCCCGGAAACTGTGACCCCGAAAGCAGCGGCTGACGCGGTGGCCGAA
Source organism: Rhodospirillaceae bacterium (assembly GCA_018660265.1). Taxonomy (GTDB): domain Bacteria; phylum Pseudomonadota; class Alphaproteobacteria. The sequence continues at coordinate 22,911 of JABJKS010000017.1, forward strand.
GCGGCTGCTACGCCGGACACCGGACAGGACAGCCCGCCAAATAGTCAGGCTGCCCCAAATCTGGCCACCCCAGACTCATCAGGCCCAAATCAGGCCGCGCCAAACCCGTCCACGTCAGATACGTCAGCGCCAAATCTGTCGGAACTGTTGGGACAGGCGGCCAAGGGCATTTGGGGGTGATGATGCGTTCCGCGCCGCACCGGCATTTGTTCGTCGGTGATCTGGAATGGCTGTTGATGCCCCCCATCGCCTGCAAACAGTTCCGTTTGTGGCGGCGGGAGAATATGCCGGTCGCCTTCGCCAGCTGGGCCCTGCTGTCGGACGAGGTGGAGGCCCGCCTGATCGAAAGCATCGGTGCAACCGTCGGCGGGCTTGACGCCGCGCCTGCGCCGGAAGTGGCGGCTGAGGCAGCGGACGACGCCCCATCATCCGAACCTCAACCAGCCTTCGCCGCCCCCCGTCTGCGCCTGGCACCGGGGGATTGGCAAAGCGGCAAAAACCTCTGGCTCATAGACATGGTCTGCCCCTTCGGCGGCAGCGGCGAAGCGGCCAAGCAATTGCGGGAACAGACGTTCAAGGGCCGGGCGGTGAAGACCGTGCGGGCGAAGGCGGATGGGACCGGGTTTGAGGTGGGGGCTTGGGTGGCATGAGAGGTTCTGGCAACCGAAAAAGCAACATGGACTGTCGCCGAAAACGTACGGTGATACGGATATTTGGTGTCCTGGCTACGATGTTGCTGTTGATTTTACTGGCGACCTCACAGGATGCCAATGCAGACACGAGCGCGACCATCAAATACTCGCGAGCGGAAATAAAAAATGAAGTTTACCATTTTTTTAACAGGCATCCAACTGCTGCATCTTTTGGCATTTTGAAAGAATTCCCGGATTGGCAGCGAGTGGTGACATATCGCGTTGATTTCCAGGGTTTTACTTACGGTGAAACCATCCTTAAAGATCTATCAAACTTGGCTGACAGATTTGGTGTTTCCCTTCGCCGGGCAGATAACCTTCCTGATGCAGAGATCGATGTCATTTTTATAATATACCGGTCGCCACTCGAACTTGTGAAAACTCCCAGACATAAAAAGTATCTATCAGAAGAATATGTGAAATATATTCTAAGAAGTCGTCCAGAAAATAAAATAAACGAAGATAGAGATGTACAGCAACTGTACAAGTATGGCTTTACTTCATCGATTAATATTAAAGAAAAAAAACAATCGAACAGGTTATTAGTCTGAAAAAAACAGTCATTTTCATAAATCCGAATAAACATGACATTACAAATTCATATGGAATGTCAAATTATATTTTTTCATACCTTGTTTTTAATCATGAATATTTCAGGCATAAGTGGAAATTTTCCATTTTTACTGGCCATGACCTAAC
>JABJKS010000020.1 GCA_018660265.1 Rhodospirillaceae bacterium
ATGAGAACGCGACATTGCGCAGATACTGCTCAGATTGAGCAGCCAGCCGATTTGCGGCTTACCGATCCGCCACCAATCGACACGCTCTGGCGGCGTATCGCGGCAGCCGATAAACGTACCGCTATCAAGCGTGCGCGGATACAGGATATCTGCGCCAGCGTAGACAGTGTAGGAGACTTTGGTTGAATCTTTCCCATACCGGCCCGTGCGGACCTTTTCCGCCTGCCAGATCAGCCGGTATTTTACACCACTGCGTTCGAAATCGACCGCACCTTGGTGTGTTTTTTTTGCGGAAGCGGCGCCCGCAAACATCGTGCCCAGAATAAGCAACGCGAATGCGATCACAGCGGTTCGGTACTTCATCCTTCGGTCTCCAATATTTCGACGGCAAATTCTTTGGTGGCATTGCCATGCGCTAAGAATACGCCAAAATTGTGATATCCGAAAGTTGCACCAGTAATTTCAAAACAAGGTCGGTGTCCGTCAAAGCCGGGTTAGCTCAGGCATAGCTGTTTCAATTGTTGCGGTCTTTCACCACCTGCCTAAATCCTTAATCCAAGCTGGCCAGTAATTCCGCCGTGTGCTCTCCCAGTCCCGGTACCTGCGGCGTGATGCCGATGGTGCCGTCGGAAAATTGGAAGGGTGGGTTGGGGACTTGATAGCCGCCTGCCCCGTCCTGGATGGTGGCCATCAGGCCGCGGGCCTGGCTTTGGGCATCGGTCATGCTCTCACCCACGCTTCTGTAGCGTGAACTGGGCACGCCGGCTTTTGTCATGATGGCTTCGCATTCTTTGGCGCTGCGGGTGACGGTCCAGGCATCGATCACTTGCATCACCTCCGGCCAATGCAAACGGCGCTGTGCCATTGTGGCAAAGCGCGGGTCGTCCAGCAATTCCGGCTGGCCAATGGCGGCGGCGAAGTCCACGAACTGTTTCTGGCTGATGGGCGTGACGATGATAAAGCCGTCATTGGCCCGGCTGGGGGAATACAGAATGCGCGGTGGGGTGTCGGGGAACTGGGCCAATTGCACTTCATAAATCAACAGGCTGATGATAGCGTCCATCAAGGCCACATCGATGAATTGCCCCACGCCGTGGCGCAGCTTGGAGATCAAGCCGGTTTGGATGGCCCCAAAGGCATAGATGGCTGCCATGACATCGGCTGTGAAAATGCCGCAGGTCTCCGGCTTGGTCAGCTCCGCCTGATAGCCCATTTGCGCCAGGTCCAGGCCACTGCCCGCCTGAACGACGGGGGCATAGGCGGGTTCCGTGGCCCGCGGCCCCGTCTGCCCGAAGCCCGAGATGGCGCAATAGATCAGATCCTCATGCCCTGCTGCCAGGGTGGCGTAATCCAGCCCGAGGCGTCCCATCACGCCGGGGCGAAAATTTTCCACCACCACATCCGCCGTGGCCACCAGTTTTTTGGCGGCTGCCAGGCCCGCATCACTGCGTAAATCCAGAACGATGCTTTTTTTACCGGCGTTAAGATGGCCGAAATAACTGCTCGCCCCGTCGCTGATGGGGGGTACGTGGCGGATCTGATCGCCCACGTCCGTCTCGATCTTGATCACTTCCGCGCCACAATCTGCCAATAACCGGGTGCAATAGGGCCCGGCGATAACAGTGGTAAAATCGATAACACGGATGCCAGCCAATGGCGCTTTAGAGGATGTTTGAGGACTCATAGGTGGACGCATCTTTCAAAATTCATTTGCCGTGAACTGTAACAGGGTTCGGCCTCGTCTACAGCCGCAACCACAAAAGAAAATATGGGGAATTATGGAAAATTGTGACGAATGGTGATGGCCGTCATACAAATGTCCAGAGGCAATGGTTAATATAATCTTAACAGAAACACAGAACCAGAGAGGTGTGACATGCCCTACAATACATTCCGTTCAATGCCTTGGCTTCCCACCCTGTACGTAACCTTTGCCGGGTATGTCATCTGGGGCGCTGTTTTGATGAGCCTGCACAACATGGCGGGCAGCTAAAGCACCCAAATTTCGGCAGGCATTTCCGCAGGGATTTCCATGGGCTGGGCAACTATACTAAACTATCCCCAATCTTGATGATGACGTGGCTGGCTGGATGGTCCCCGTCCAGTGAAAGAAACCATGTATGGCGTCCCCGCCAGATAGCAGGCCGGATACTGGGCCAGATAGCAGATCAGATTCCGGGCCTAACAATGTGACGTACCACCATCCCGGCTTCTGGGCCCTTGCGGTGGCGGTTGTGGCGATGTTGTTTCAACAGGCCTTTGCCTCCATGTCCGCCCTGGTCCTGCCGATCATTGCACCGGAAATGAGCCTCGAAACCGGCTTGAACGTCTCGTTGATCGGGGCCTATACGGGTGTCTTATACGGCGTCTCGTTTGTGACCTCATTAGGCTGCGGCGGCTATATCCAACGCTATGGCCCTCTCCGCATCAGCCAGTTTTCAATGTTCAGCCTGGGTACTGGGTTAGTGTTGTCGTCCCTGGGCAACATCTGGACGATCTGCCTTGGGGCTATCTGCATGGGC
>JABJKS010000080.1 GCA_018660265.1 Rhodospirillaceae bacterium
CCGCCGCGATCCGCTGGTGTCGTCGCATTCTGGGCGATGGACACGCCGTCCGTGCTCGTCGCTGCGTCAAAGCTCATAACGCCGTTCGTCAGGGCCAAGGTCGCGCCAGTTACATTGGCATTCACCGCCGTGATGACATCCTGCACAGTGACGAAGCCACCACCGTCGAAATCGACTTCGTAGGAATCGGTCAACAGATTTGCACTATCGAGAATGCCGAACGTGACCTTGCCCGTGAAACCGTGGGCATCGGTTGCCAACACGCCCACATTCCGCCCCGTCAGCGTATTTGGTGGCGGGACGGCGCTGTTTTCGTTGTGGACCTTATTGATCTGATCGATAAATTTGGCCGATAATTCCCCCAGCGACAGGGCGATTTCAGGTAATTCCTTGTCCCGCATATCCACCAGCCCTTTTAGGGTGCCGGCGCGTAAATTAGGCTCCAATGCGACGCCGGTAGCTTGTGGCTGGCCGGTTGTGGTATCGATTTGATGCACTGTGATAGAATTAAAGACAACCGTGGTTTCCACCTGGCCTGGGGCATTGTATTGCACCACACGCAGGCGATCATCAACAAGGGAGAGGCCTGAAATTGTGGAAATATCAATCTTGAAATTAGGCTTTTCCGTCGCTCGAATATCGACAATGTCGCTGACTTCCTCGATGGCACGGGCCCGCTGCTCTTCCAAAGCCGCAGGATTGCCGCCAGATTCCTTTTGTTGGGAGATCAACGTGTTGAGGCTGTGGATCTGAGCCAGGGCATTATTAAGAACCGAAATTTCAGCGGTGATCCCGGCATCGGCCTCGCTACGCAGGGAGAGGATCTGGCGGCTATAGCGATCAAATGAGTCTGCCACATTCTGAATATCGCTCACCAGACCAATACGTCGCGGCGCTTGGGTTGGATCGGTCGCCAGGGAGGCAAAGGGCTCAAACATTCCATCGATCTGTTGGTTCAATGACGAGGCATCGTCCGGGCTGCCGAAGAGGGATGACAAGCGATCAAACAGAACCGTCTGCTTATCGTAATAGCCATGATAGGCCGACGCACCGATCAGTTCCTTGGTCAGGAACTTATCGACAATGCGCCGAACTTCACCAATTTCCACACCTTGCGACTGACCACCCGCAGATGCAGTCTGCAGGATGACTTCCTGGCGGGCATAGCCTTCCGTATTCACGTTGGCAATATTCTGTGACGTGACCCGCAGGGCTGATTGGTTGGTGTTCAGTCCACTCAGGGCTGTACGGAGAATGGCGTCCAAAGACATGAGCCGTTACCTCCCCATCGCCAGGAACAAGGAAGGTATTGCACGTCCACAGCGACTAAATTTTCTGGTTCGAGCAACTTGAAAGGCAGAATTTGCCTCCAAGACAGCCCTGACAGCGCTTTTGGGAAAAATATGCCGATCACAAGCGGTTACCCACACATTTCGCTTTATGGCGGTAACTATTTGTTTCGACTTAGTTTTTCTGGTATGTGACACGTTGCACTTCCTAATAACTGGCTACGTTGCGTTATCTCTACACACAACTATGCAAACCTGATGCCAAGTCTGTCGCAATATTGTCGCCCGGTCCGCAGGGCGTTCAGTGAACGTACCGTCAAGGGCAAAAAAAACGCCCGGGCGAACCGGGCGTTTCCATAAACCTGCAGTGATCTAAGTCTCTAATCTATCGTTCTTGGTCTATCTTCAAGGACTTTCCTTGAATGGCGGCAAGATCTTTCCGCCTGGCGCAAGGCAGTCAAAATTCTAGCGCGTTGCTTTAGCCGATGCTTCTTCCAACTGTTTCAGCGTCTTCATTGCAGGTTCATGGTTTTGACCCGCTGCCGCTTGCAAAAGACTGACAGCCCGCTCTACATCCCTCTCAACCCCTTTGCCATCCATTAACAGAATTGCCAGGTTAAATTGCGCCGGCGCAAGTCCCGCATCAGAGGCAAGCTCATAGAGTTGCGAAGCCTTGGCTTCGTCCTGGGGCAGGCCAACGCCGTTTTCCCACATCACACCAAGATTAAAGGTTGCTACGATATAGCCAGCCTCAGCCGCAGCAGAATAAAGCTCTACCGCTCTGGCGAAATCCTGGGTCACGCCCTCGCCCCGCTCGTACAGGCCCGCCAGATTGCACATAGCCGGCACATGCTTCTTATCGGCGGCACGGGTGTACCAATAAGCGGCCTCGGGCACATCCTCTTCAACGCCCAGGCCGATACCGTAAAGCACGCCGAGGCTATATTCTGCTTCCGTATGGCCACGATTGGCGGCCTTCATAAAATGGTCATGGGCTGCCAGAAAATCTTTCTTTATGCCTTCGCCCCGGCTGTGAATCTGACCAAGAAGAAACTCCGCTTCTGTGTCGCCTTCTTCCGCCGCCTGGCGCCAACCTTCCATGGCGGCCGCATAATTGCCATGTTCAAAATGGTCGTTCGCATTTTCCAATATCGACATCTGCTCTGCCTCTTGCTTCCATCTGTACTGCGCCGATCACGAAGCTGCCAACCGGCATGCCACAGCCCGGCGAACGGCGGATCGCGCCATTCACATATTCAAGCTATATACCGCCGCCTTTTAAGAAACCGTTAACGACGTTTACCCCATGGGCGTGCGTCTGTGGGGCTGGGAATATATCCAAGGAAGGCGGCAAAAGACGCCGGGCAGGGCGGCAGGTTTTACCGCCAATGACCGGATTTACCTGGCTGGTCAAATCGCGGATTTCGCGAATTTGCCGTAGAGTCAAAGGCTTAGCCATTTTGCCAGAGTTGGCCCGTTATTTGCTTCTATCCGGGTGGTACCAACCGCAAATCGGAAGCAAACGCTCATGAATTTCAATATCGCCAACCTCGGCTCTCTTCCCAACGATTATATGGGGCCCCCCAGCCAGCAGCTGGATATCTCCCGCCTGTGCTCTGTGGACGAAGATGGGTTCGCCCATATTCTGCGCAACGAAGGCAAGCGTGATGAGCAGGCCAGTTTTGAAGCCAAGGACCGTGACGCAAGTGAAGCGCGCGAAGGTATCGAACAGTCTGACAACCGGGACAGCGAAGCAGATCGCCGAATTAACGCGAAGCAGGAAGAGCAAGATAGCCGGGACGAGAAAAATCGCGAACGCGATGGCGAGGACAGCGACAACCAATCGAATTCCGAAGATGGTCGGGATGATACCACTGAGGATACCGATCTACGGGCCGCGCAGGGCGACGGGCACGAAAGCGGCCTGCAAGCCGATCCTCTACAATTTATCCGTGATCAACAAGCAGCCGCACAAGAAGCAGCCGGGCCGGCGGCTCAACCTGGCAATTCGCAGGCGGATGCCAATCCGCATCGCCAGGACGCCCCAGGGCAACAGACAGTTGCTGTCGATGATATCACTGATGTTACGAATGGTATAAACGGCGTCGGCAACGCCAATGGCGAACAGACTGCGGACGCCGCCCGCATGGCCGCCGCCGCGGCCATGAACCAAAACAAGGCGGCAGAGGTCTTAACAAATCTTGTCAGTCAAGGCCGCCCCAATGGCGCGGCTGGATTGCAACCCGGTCTACCGGGCCTACCGGGCAATGCGGACCCCTTGGCCAACGGGACCTTGCCTGAACCTTTGATGGGTAAACTAAATGCGGGTAATATACCAGGTGAGGCCACTGCTGATGCTGCCAAAGACAAAAGCCTGAAGTATGCCCAGCAAATTCAACTCCAAGCCGCCCAACCCAACACGCCAAATTTACGAGGCGGTCGCCCCCAACATGGCGGCGGTTTTATGGCTGATACTCTACCTCGTCCACAGACGGCACAATCTCCTCTGGCGAACGCCTTTGGCCGGCCCTTGGCAGAAAATATGCCGCCCCAGCAACCGGGACAACAAGGCCTGGCAGCTCAACCTGTCGGCGGCCCGGCGGCTAACGCGGCAAATATCGCCGGCAGCAACGGCCCGGATAGTCAGAGCGGTGTTCAGAATTTACAGCTTTCCGTCTCGCCTGCGCAGACTGGAAAAGCAGACCTGCCCACCCTATCAACCCGATCCGAGATGGCAGCCGCATCTGCGGGAACAACAGCTGTCAATGCCCCGGTACAGACGTCCGCGATCCCACAGACCCAAGCCAACCTGGCTATGGACGGCGAAGTTCCGGCCAAGTTGCCGCCCATGGCTGAAGATACGGTCAAGGCAACCAACAGTAATTCAAACAGTGCAACGGCGACATCAACAGCCAGTGCCAATGGAACCACCGACACCAAGGGTGCAGCAACCGTACAACAGAGTGTGACGTCCGATGTACGGAGCCCCGCCATTCAGGTCTCCATGCAATTGTCCAAGGCCTTGCAGAATGGTTTGGACAAAATGACCATCCGCCTGGACCCGGTGGAACTGGGACGGGTCGATGTGAAACTGGAAATTGGTCATGACGGTCGTGTCCTGGCCCTGGTTGCAGCTGATCGGCCCGAGACCCTGGACCTTTTGAAGCAGGATTCCCGCTCGCTGGAGAAGGCGCTACAGGATGCCGGCCTGGAAACGGATGAGAATAGTCTGGACTTCTCCCTCGGCCATGGTGGTGAGCAGGGCGGTGCCCTGGCCGACAACGGCAAAGATGATGAGAACGGCAAGGGTAATAGAAACGCATCCGGCAACGGAGCAAGTGAAAACGATGGCGTGGAGGTAACCGGCGATGACGAAGTTCTGCCGCAAGTGACCTCCAACCGCGCCCTCGATATCAGTGTATAGGGAGGAATAGTAAGATGGACTTTTCAGCAATCGCAGCAGCCACCGGCGTCCCGCCGGCCACGGCCTCGGGCGTCGCAGATGCCAAACTGGCGGACAATTTTGACACCTTCCTCACGCTGTTAACCGCACAGTTGGAGCATCAGGATCCATTGGAACCCATGGACGCCAACCAGTTTACGGATCAGTTGGTTCAGTTCACCGAGGTGGAACAATCAATCGCAGCCAACAAGAACCTGGAGAAACTTCTGGCCTTGGTCGGAACAAACTCTACGGCTGACGCTGTCTCGTACTTGGGTAAAACCGTTGAAGCTGTCGGTAGGACCACGTCTTTGACCAGCGGTAAAGCGGACTGGCGTTATCACCTGCCGGAGACGGCCGAGAGCACCACCGTCACAATCACCAATGCCGCCGGCAAGCTGGTTTATTCCACCGAAGGTGAAGTTGCGGCGGGGAACATCACCAACGTGAACACCATTGGCTATAAGACCACACGGGCAGCGTTCAGTACCCTGGTCACCAATAGTGGCTCTGCAACGAAATATTCACCAGGCGGTGTCAGCTCATCACCACAAGGTTTGATTGACCGTCAGGGCCTGTTACAGGCTTCGACCTCGCCGACCGACCTGGCTGTGACGGGTCAAGGCTTCTTCGTCGTCAATACAGACCAAGTTCCGACGTCGACGACGGGCGCATATCTTTATACCCGGGCCGGCTCTTTCTCCGCCGATTCCAATGGCTATCTTAGGAACACGGGTGGCTACTATGCCCAGGGTTACCCCTACGATACCAACGGCAACCTGCCTTCCAACCGTGCCCTCGGTTCCCTGGAAACTGTAAACATCAGTAATCTGACGGGTACAGCAGCAGCCACGACATCCTTGTCACTGTCCGCCAACTTGAATTCGGACACGGCCACTAAAGCCTATACCTTTGGCAACATGTCAGCGGGCACAACGACGCCGGACTTTGAACGTTCCGTCCAAGTAATCGATTCGAAGGGCGGTGTTCGTGCGCTTACGTTCGGCTTTGTCCGCAACAATGCCCTGGCCGCCAACCAATGGTCGGTGGAGATCTATGCCAACCCTGCCACTGATGTGACCAATACCAATGGCTTGTTAAATGCCGTTGGCACATCCCTACTGGCCTTCAACACTGACGGCACTGTCGACACGGCCACTTCCAATTTACCTGCTTCCCTGTCGATTACGACCTGGGCAGCAGCATTGGGCGTTGCCAATTCCACCATCGCCCTTGATTTCGGCACTAACAGCCAGGCCGATGGTATGACGCAGTTTTCAACGCCGTCAAATCTAATCTCCTCCGAAACCAACGGCGCGGTCTTTGGTGCCCTAACCGGCGTCAGTGTCTCTGAAGAAGGTGTGGTTACTGCGCTGTTCGACAACGGCACGCGAAAAGATATCTACAAGATGCCTCTGGCCTTGTTCCCCAACGTCAATGGCTTGGAAGGCACCACAGGCAATGCCTATATCGCCGCCATCGCAGCGGGCGATTTGACCTTGCAGGAAGCCACAACCGGTGGTGCCGGACTGGTCTCGGCATCGACGCTGGAGGCCTCAACCGTGGATTTGGCGGAAGAGTTCTCCATTATGATCCAAACCCAACAAGCTTATTCGGCATCGGCGCGAATTATTACAACAGCCGACGAGATGCTGGATGAGTTGATCCGACTAGCTAGATAACTGCCAAATTTGGCCCGGTAGACATGCTCTACCGGGCCACCTTAATAGCCTTTTTCTGCATTTAGGACCTTATTAACCGTCTTCTTTAGGCAAAGTTTAAATGATGTCCGATAGCTTCTGTCACATCACGTTCGAGGGATGTTGAGTACATGACACAGATGCCAAATCGTAACCCGGACCGCATCATGGGCCCCTATGGGGAGCAAATCACCATGAGCGATCTGCCGCCGACCAATACCAAGCGCTGGGTTATCCGGCGCAAGGCGTTGGTTGTTGCCGCGGTTCGCGGTGGCTTGCTTAGCCTGGAAGAGGCTTGCCGCCGCTATGCCTTGTCGGTAGAGGAATTCCTCTCCTGGCAGCAGGCGATCGACCGGCATGGCCTCCCCGGATTGCGGACGACCCGTATTCAGCTTTATCGCGACAGCGATCAGGAACATGGCGACGATAGGAACAGCGATCCCTTGCCATCCACTTCACCGTTGACCGCCTAGGACATGAGCTGAAACTACGCCAGGTCAAATACCGATTAAAAGAACAAGACCCATCGCAAACAAGATCTGAGCACAACCAAACCAATCAAAAACCTTTCCCAATATCGCCTTTTGCGTAGAGGCAAATTGACGCTATGTAAGCCGACTTCACCGTATCGACCACACTCATATAGCCAAAGACCTTTGGGTCTATTGGTTTGGAACAAGAATTCCCCAAAATCTCTTGCCCTGTTAACTAATTTTTATCACCCGGTAGGCATGATTTGCCTAGGCACAGGGACAGAACGCCCATGGGCTGTCGATAGCGACAGCTAGGTAGCCGAAAAATATTGGCCGTGGCGAACTAGGTAGTAGAGTTGGTGGGGATTTCGTGAACAGTTTAGTAGATGCAATAAGGACGCTGGGGCCTGCCCGCCTATTGGCGACAGGTTTGGTCCTGGCGACGACCATCGCGTTTTTCGTGGTGATAACCACACGACTGACCTCGCCTGATATGGTTTTACTCTATGGCGATTTGGCCCAGACCGATGCCGGCCAGATATCCAGCAAATTGGAAGCCATGGGGGTGCCGTATGAGTTAAAGGCCAATGGTACGATCATTCATGTTCCTTCCAGCCAGGTCCTGCGCTTGCGGATGGAAATGGCGACCCATGGCCTGCCGACGGGTGGTTCGGTCGGTTATGAATTGTTTGACCGCACCGATTCCCTTGGCACCACTGCCTTCGTCCAGAACGTCAATCATTTACGTGCCATGGAGGGAGAGCTTGCCCGCACCATTGCCACAATTGAGAAAATCGCCGCCGCACGCGTACATCTTGTCTTGCCCCAAAGGGAATTGTTTAGCCGTGAGAGACGCAAGGCCTCGGCTTCGATCATTTTGAAGGTGCGCGGCAACCGCTCCCTTGATAACAATCAGGTTGCAGCCATCCAGGCACTGGTCTCCGCGGCTGTCCCCGGCTTGAAGCCCGAAATGGTCTCCATCGTCGATGATCGGGGCACTCTACTGTCACGGCAAAACGATGGCAACAACCCGTCGGGCGCAGGTACTTTAGGCAAACTTCGCCTGACCTATGAAAGACGCGTCAAGGAAGCCTTGGAAGCCATGATCGAACGCTCAACCGGGATCGGTAGCGTTCGTGTGGAAGTTTCCGCGGAAATGAACTTTGACCGGATCACCACAAATTCAGAGCTGTATGACCCCGATGGCCAGGTGGCCCGCTCCACCCAATCCGTTGAACAATCAGATCAATCTTCTGATGCTGCCACCACTGGCTCGGTCTCGGTTTCCACAAATCTTCCAGATGGAGAAGCTGCAGGCGGCGGCGGTGTCGGGGGAACAACGCAAAACAAATCCGGCCGGGTCGAAGAAACAATTAATTACGAAATCTCGAAAACCATCCGCACACAGATCCACGAATCCGGGACTGTCAAACGGATTTCCCTGGCGGTTCTCGTTGACGGCACATACGCAATGGAAGGCGAGGGCGATGCAGCTACAAAAACATACAAGGCGCGGACCCCGGACGAGTTGAAACAAATCGAAGAATTGGTCAAAACATCGGTCGGCTTTGATGAAGGACGAGGTGATGAAGTCAAAGTCGTCAACATGCGGTTTACCCGCCTTGAGGATGACCCGGACTTCGTAACCGAAGACGGCTTGGCCCTCACCAAGACGGATATTTTCCGCATGGCGGAAATCGGATCACTGGCAGTTGTCGGTATCCTGGTCATCTTCCTGGTCCTGCGCCCCCTCATCAGCCGGGTGTTGACACCAAGACCGATAATTGGCGCAGACGGTTTGCCGGTGCAGCTGGATGACAACGGCAGACCGGTCGTTGACGAGGAAACCAAGGTCGCCAACCAACTACCTGCGGCATTGACCTCCCAGCTAAGCAATCCTGATGTCATTAAGGCGGTCGAATCCGGCAACCTTGGCGATGCGGAAGCCCAACAATTGATACAGGCGGCGGTCGCCCGACTACAGGGTGGCTCCGCCACCGACCAGATTGATATGGCGGAAATCGAAGGCCGCGTAACCGACAATTCGACACGAAAACTGATTGAGATGGTGGAAAACCATCCCGATGAAGCGGTCGCGATCATGCGCAACTGGATGTACCAGGAAGTCTAAGGATAGCCATCATGGCAGGCGAATTAAAATCACGCATGGAAGAATTAACCGGCCCGGAAAAGGCCGCGGTGATCATGCTGGCGCTGGGGAATGACCATGGTGCCCCCCTATGGCCCCTGATGGACGACGAAGAAATTCGCGATATCTCCATGGCCATGGCAAACCTGGGCAAGATCGACCCCGAGGTCATTGAATTGTTGGTGGTCGATTTCGCAACACAGATGAGCACGACGGGCACCATCGTCGGCTCCATGGACAGCACGGAACGGCTGTTGCGGGACATTCTTCCCAATGACCGGGTCGATACGATTTTGGAAGAAATTCGGGGCCCCGCCGGTCGCACCATGTGGGACAAACTGTCCAATGTGAACGAGATGGTGTTGGCCAACTATCTACGCAACGAATATCCGCAAACCGTTGCCGTCGTTCTGTCGAAGATCAGATCCGAACATGCCGCCCGCGTCCTGTCGTCCCTGCCTGAGGATTTTGCCCTGGAAGTGGTCATGCGTATGTTGCGCATGGAATCTGTGCAGAAAGATATTCTCGACAAGGTCGAGCGTACCCTGCGGGTCGAATTCATGAATAACCTGGCCCGCACCAACCGCCGCGACAGCCATGAATTGATGGCCGATATCTTCAATAACCTGGACCGCAACGCCGAAGGCCGTTTCATGGCCTCTTTGGAAGAGCGTAACCGAGATGCCGCCGAAAAAATCAAAGCCCTGATGTTCACCTTCGAGGATCTGTTGCGTCTGGATCCGGGCGGTGTGCAAACACTTATCCGGGGTGTGGAAAACAACCGCCTTGCCCTGGCATTGAAGGGATCATCGGATTCGATCCGAGATTTGTTCTTTTCCAATATGTCAGAGCGCGCGGCAAAAATCCTCCGGGAAGATATGGATGCGATGGGCCCCGTACGTTTGCGGGATGTGGATGAATCACAATCGGAAATTGTCGCCGCCGCCAAGGATCTTGCCGATCGTGGCGAAATCATGCTGGCCGACAATAAAGATGATGATGAGTTGATCTACTAATGATCGGAAGGGGGTAAAAATTCAATGACTAAATTCCTTTTCGAAAATAACTTCGATGTGGATCAGGATGGCAACTTGAAGCCTGATGAAACACCCGATGCTATCTATTCAGAGGAAGATCTGGCTGCCGCCCGGGGCGAGGCGCAGGCCATTGGCTTTGCCGCTGGTAAACAGGAAGCTTTGGGCGGGATTGAAAATCTGGTCGCAAACACGTTGCAAAACATAACTGCGGCCGTTGGAAATATCGGCGCGCAGTATGAACAAGCTGTTTTGGCGGTAAAAGCGGAATCGGCCCAAATGGCCATGGTTATAGCCGGCAAATTGGCCCCCTCGTTGCTGGAGCGCCAACCCATGGACGAGATCCAGGGCCTGATCCTGGAATGCCTGGAACTGCTGCCTACCGAGCCGCGCATCGTCGTCCGTGTGAGCGAGCCTATATTGGAGCAGCTTTCCGAAGAAATTGATCAACTGGCAATACGTGCCGGCTTCCAAGGCAGTGTGGTTTTGCTGGCCGAGGATAACATGACCGGTGCCGATTGCCGTGTGGAATGGGCCGATGGCGGCGCGGAACGCAATATTGAAGCGTTGTTTCAAAATATCGACAGTGCCGTTGGCCGCTATTGCGCCAACCTGAACGACCAGATCAAACAAATCGACGAGGCGGAGCAGGCAGCAGCGCAGGCATCGGGATTACACGACATGGACCTCGATAATTCAGGCCCGGAGCATGATCAACCTCGTGTGGAGGTTCTGGCCCCGCCAGAAGATGAGAACCCGTTCCCCCTGCCCCCCGGCACAGAAGATTTTGGTGTCGTAGATGACCCACTCCCCCCCTTGGCCCGCGCCGCGAGCCAGGTTCCACCCTTGCCCAACAACGGCAACGGTACCGACGAAATGCCAGCGCAGGCGCCGACAATAACCGAAGAGCCATAGGAGGCCCTGATGGCTGACGAAGACGAAATGACAATGGAAGAAGCCATGGCGATGGAAGCCGAGGAAAATGGCACGCCGCCTGTGTTAGAGGAAAGTCCCGATGATGCCGGCCAGGACGATGAGCAATCGGAAGTCGAAGAAGGGGAGAAGACAGCGACCGACCTGGCTGCCGTCTACAATATTCCCGTCAAGGTATCCGCCGTGCTGGGTCGTTCCAGCATGCAGATCAGCTCACTCCTCAAAATGGGTCGGGGGGCGGTCATTGAACTGGATCGGAAAGTTGGTGAAGCCATTGATATCTACGTCAACAACCGCCTCGTCGCGCGTGGCGAGGTCGTGGTGGTCGATGAACGACTGGGCGTTACCATGACGGAAATTATTAAGGGCGATAGGAGCTAATCCATGGCCAGGGCAAAAACAGCAAATCGGCCACGGAATGGAGGCGCTTCGCTTACCACCGTTATTGGTCTATTGGCGGGTTTTGCGCTTATAGCGACGGCGATGTTTTGGGGTGGCTCACCATCTTCGTTTTTTGACGGACCGGCATTGTTGATCGTCTTCGGCGGCACCTTTGCCGTCACCTTGGCTTCGTTTTCATTCTCTGATGTCGCCCGCGCGGGTGGTGCCATCGGTCAGGCCATCGTCCATCAAAGCCACGACCCCAGTCATGCCGCCTATCAAGTCGTCGAATTGGCGGAAAAGGCCCGCAGCGATGGTGTTCTGGGTCTGCAGGACGGCTTGGTCAAATTAAAGTCGGAGCCGTTCCTGATGAAAGCCATTGCTTTGGTCGTGGACGGCACACCGGGTGAAGTCGTTGAGGGCATTTTGCGCCGCGAAGTCGCGACAAACGCCAGCCGGCAACAGACTTCGGCGGATGTATTCCGTAAGGCGGCCGAAGTTTCCCCGGCCATGGGGTTGATCGGTACTTTGGTTGGCCTGGTGCAAATGCTGGGTAATTTGAATGACCCCACGACCATCGGCCCGGCCATGGCCATCGCCCTTTTGACCACCTTCTACGGCGCTGTCCTTGCCAATATGGTGTTCAACCCGTTGGCGACCAAATTGGAACGTTCCAGCGATGGCGAGGTTCTGGTGCACAACGTCTATTTAACCGGCGCGGCCTCCATCGGGCGGCAGGAAAGCCCACGTCGGCTGGAAATGCTGCTCAACGCCATGCTGCCGCCAACCCACCGTATTCAATACTTTGACTAAGCAAGACCTGGAGTTCCAACGATGCGTTTATTAATAATCGGCAACCTTGACGGACAAGTTGCAGCTGCGACGCAGATCGCTATACAGCGCGGCGCCAAGGTTGCTCACGCCGGCTCCATGGAAATCGCGATGGAACATTTGCGCGCCGGTCGCGGGGCCGACATGGCCATGATGGAAGTCGATCTGGATATTAAGCAGTTTATCCAGAATCTCGATCAGGAACGTATTTCCATTCCCGTTGTCGCCTGCGGCATCGAAACGGATGCCACCACCGCAGCCAATGCCATTCGTGCAGGTGCCAAGGAATATGTACCCCTGCCCCCCGATCCCGTCCTGATCGCCGCTGTATTGGAGGCGGTGACGGAAGACAATCAATCCATGATTTTCCAGGATCCGGCATTTGTCGCCGTCGTGGGATTGGCGGACCAGGTGTCAAAAAGTGAGGCCAGCATACTCATCACCGGCGAGTCCGGTGCCGGCAAGGAATTAATGGCCCGCTATGTCCACGACAACAGCCGTCGGGCGCAGAGGCAGTTCATCTCGGTCAATTGCGCCGCCATTCCGGAAAATCTGTTGGAATCGGAACTATTCGGCCACGAAAAAGGCTCCTTCACCGGTGCCATCGCACGGCGTATCGGTAAGTTTGAGGAAGCCAGCGGCGGCACCTTGCTGTTGGATGAAATCAGCGAGATGGACCCGCGCCTGCAAGCAAAGCTGTTACGCGCTATCCAGGAACGGGAAATTGACCGTATCGGCGGCACCAAACCGATTAAGATAGATATCCGCGTGATCGCCACTTCGAACCGGGATCTGACAGAAGCGGTCAAGGAAGGTTCCTTCCGGGAGGATTTGCTGTTCCGCCTGAATGTGGTCAACCTGCGTGTGCCATCACTGCGTGAACGGCCCAATGACATCAACTTGCTGGCGACTCATTTCGCCAAAAAATATGCCGAAGCAAACGGCATGCCCGACCGCCCCGTCGCCGATGCAACCATCAATCTTTTAGAAGGCATGCATTGGCAGGGCAATGTCAGGGAGTTGGAAAATACCATCCACCGCGCCGTTTTGCTGGCCACGGGCAGCGAGATCGCGCCTGAAGCGATTATGTCGCCAGACGGTCAATTGCCGCAATCAATACCCCAGCCGCCTGGCGCTGGCGACATTGGTCAGGGCGATCAAAATGGGCAAGTCGCCCTGACGGGCCAAAGTGGGGCGTCTGAATCTGCCCTTGTAGGTCGCACCGTGGCCGCTGTGGAACGGGATTTGATCATCGACACCCTTTATCATTGTTTGGGCAATCGCACCCATGCGGCCAATATACTTGGCATTTCAATTCGTACCCTACGCAACAAGTTGAAGCTTTATACGGATGACGGCGTGCATGTCCCGGTACCGGGCGATGCCAGCCGCGCGAATGCTTAAGGCAAAGCAGGTCCGTTTTAGATGAGCGATACACCCACAGACGGTGGCGCCCCGGGGCTGCCCGCAACAGGCGGAGCCAGCGCGGAGGTAGGACCAGAGGGAGGCACGCCAGGCACTGATTACAGTGCCATGACCATGGGCTTCCTCAACCACATGCGCCAGGGCGACATTGCCTTGGCCCTGGGCGTATCGACTATTCTTGTCATTCTGATTTTGCCATTGCCCAGTTGGCTGTTGGATGGGGCATTGGCCATTTCCATCACATTTTCCGTGATGATCATGATGACCTGTCTGTTTATCGCGCGGCCGCTTGAATTCTCCTCATTTCCGACGGTCTTGCTTATCGCGACAATGCTGCGGCTATCCCTCAACCTGGCATCGACCCGGCTGATCCTGTCCGAAGGCCACGAGGGCACGCATGCTGCCGGGCGGGTCATTGAAGCATTCGGCAATTTCGTCATGGGCGGTAACTTTGTTATCGGCGTCATTGTTTTTTCCATTCTGATCATTGTGAACTTCATCGTCATCACCAAGGGCTCGGGCCGGATCGCCGAAGTGGCCGCCAGGTTTAGCCTGGATGCCATGCCCGGCAAACAGATGGCCATTGATGCGGATCTGTCTGCCGGTCTGATCAATGAAGATGATGCCCGTCTGCGCCGCCAGACGCTGGAGGACGAAAGCACCTTCTTCGGTGCCATGGACGGTGCGGCAAAATTTGTCCGCGGCGATGCGATCGCGGGGCTATTGATCACATTCATCAATGTCATCGGCGGCATTATCGTCGGTGTGGCGCAGAACGGTCTGAGTTTCGCGCAAGCAACGGAATCTTATACCTTGCTGACGGTTGGCGATGGCCTTGTATCGCAAATTCCAGCCCTGATCGTCTCTACTGCATCAGGCCTTTTGGTCTCCAAGGCCGGTGTTGTCGGCTCCACCGATAAGGCACTCTTTGGGCAATTGTCCGGTTACCCAAAGGCGATGGGGCTGGTCAGTTTTCTGCTGCTCTGCCTCTCGCTGCTGCCCGGCTTGCCGATGATACCGTTCCTGCTCCTGTCCATCATCACGGGCGTGATCACCTATCGCATGTACCGAAAGAATGTTGACGCCGTGACACAGGCGGCAGACGTCGCCCAGCAGGAAATTGCTGATGCCCCGGAAGTCGAGGAGCCAATTTCCACGGCACTGCTGATTGATGAGCTGCGTATAGAACTGGGCTATGGCCTGCTGTCCTTGATCAACGATAGTCGCGGTCATCGTTTGACCGACCAGATCAAAGCCCTGCGTCGGCAGATCGCAGGCGATATGGGCTTCATCATGCCTTCGGTCCGGATCCTTGATAATATGCAATTGCCGGCCAGCAGTTATGCCGTCCGTATCAAGGAGGTCGAGGCGGGGCGCGGGGATCTGCGCCCGGACAAGCTGCTGATCATGGATCCCCAGGGCGGCAGCATTGATATTCAGGGCGAGGCCACCACCGAGCCGACCTTTGGCCTACCCGCCATGTGGGTTGACGAGTCTTTGCGGGAAGAGGCCAGTTTCCGTGGCTATACCGTGGTCGACCCGCCCACCGTGGTCACAACCCATTTGACGGAAGTTTTGCGGGATAATATGGCGGATCTACTGTCCTATGCCGCAACCCAGAGATTGCTTGACGATCTACCCCGCGAACACCACAAGCTGGTGGAAGATGTGGTCCCGGCGCAATTGTCCGTTACGGCTGTGCAGCGGGTTCTACAACGGCTGTTGTCCGAACGTATCTCTATCCGTGATCTGCCGACAATTCTTGAAGGCATTGCCGAGGCCGTCGGCTTTACCCAGAATGTGGTACAGATCGCCGAACATGTACGTGCCCGCCTGGCCCGCCAGATCAGCCATGCCTCGACCTCCATGAATGGCTATATCCCGCTGGTGCCCCTGTCACCGGAATGGGAGCAGGAATTTGCCGAGGCCATCGTTGGTCAGGGCGACGATATGCAGCTGGCCATGGCCCCCACAAAATTGCAGGAATTCATCGGCCGCGTCCGCGAAGTCTTCGACGAGCTGGTACAACAGGGCGAAATTCCAGTCTTGTTGACCTCACCCGCAGCCCGCCCCTACGTCCGTTCCATAATCGAACGCGTGCGGCCAATGACACCCGTGCTATCCCAGAATGAAATCCATCCAAGTGCCAAAATTCGCACCTTGGCGCAAATCTAGGGACGGGTCCGGGAAATGCGCCTAAGAACATTCTCCGCCCCCACCATGGCAGAGGCCATGCGGCAGATCCGCGACGCCTTGGGCGACGATGCCATTATCGTCTCCAGTCATGAAAGCGAGCGAGGACGCGGGGTACAAGTCACTGCCGCTGCAGAAGCCGCTCCAATGGTGCCTTCAACTGTCGACGTAGGCGCAGAGTACGACGACCACGACAATGATAACGACGCCTTTGACGAAAGTGGGTCAGCAACAGAACAGGACCAGAACCGGACCCTAAATTCGATCCAAAATCGGTCGGGGAATGGAGACGAGGATCAAGCCGGGTACGCCGGCGATCTTTTGGCTTCACTTTTGTATCACGACGTGCCCGAGACGATGGCGGAACGTTTGGCAGCCATCGGTGGCAAAGTCAAAGCGGACGACCCGGTCGAAGCCCTGGCAATTGGTCTGGACCGCTATTTCGAATTTTCAACCCTGTCGAAGTTGAACCGACCGGTCATGCTGATCGGGCCCCCTGGTGCCGGCAAGACGGTCACGGTAGCCAAACTGGCCGCAGCGGCAACCCTGCGCGGGACGGCGACATCCGTAATTACAACGGATTCTGTCCGCGCCGACGCTGTCGCCCAATTGTCGGGATACACGGATATTCTGCAGCTGCCAATGACCGCCGTCGATACGCCAGAGGGCCTGCACGGCGCCATCATAAGTCAGCCCGATCAATCTATTCTGATCGATACCCCCGGCACCAATCCCTACAACGATGAGGAAATGTCGGATTTGAGCCGCTTTATCGACATCGCCGACGTAGACCCCGTTTTGGTATTTCCCGCCGGCATAAATGCCCAGGATGCCAGCGAAATGGCAGCCGCCTATTCCCGGCTTGGCTGTTCCATCATGATCGCAACCCAGCTGGACGGTGTTCGTCGCCTTGGTGCAATTCTTTCGGCGGCCCAGGGTGGCAACCTGGCATTCAGTGTCGTCTCTATCTCAGCCTCAATTGCCCAGGGTCTTACACCCCTGAACCCCATGTCTCTGGCGCGCGTTCTACTACGCGATCCGGAAAATAGTCGCGAGTATTCTCAACCCGGAGCAAACCACGCATGACCGTCGCCCCCAGAAAACGCGTCGCGCTTCACCCCGCCTCTGCCACCGCAGGACGGAATGTCATCAACATCGCCTCCGGCAAAGGTGGCGTCGGCAAAACCTGGATGGCCATCTCACTGGCCCATACCCTGGCCCGGCAGGGGGAAAAGACCCTGCTGTTCGACGCAGATTTCGGTTTGGCCAACGTCGATGTCCAATTGGGATTAAACGCGGAAAGGGACCTGGGCGACGTTGTCGCCGGCCGGGTCAGCATGAACAAGGCCGTGACCCCTTTCGCGGACGGTGGTTTCGATATTATCGTGGGGCAATCAGGCTCCGGCCGTTTGGCGGATATGGACAGGGCGCGGTTGAGCGAACTGAAAAGCGATCTGTGGCAACTGGCGCAACGCTATGACCGCGTGATCATCGACCTCGGCGCAGGCTTGGAATCCGCTGTACGCTCCTTGACCCCCAGAGGCGGCATGACCCTCGTGGTCGCAACGGACGAGCCCACGTCATTGACCGATGCCTATGCCTATATCAAGGTCTCAATCCAGGAAAACAGCCGGGCGGATATGCGGCTGGCCATTAATATGGCCAATGATCGTCGCCAGGGGGAAAAGACCTATGGGGCCCTGGCCAAGGCCTGCCGCACATTCCTGAATTACACCCCGCCCCTGATGGGCATCGTACGCCGGGATGATCGCATCCCCGACGCCATCCGGCGGCAGACCGCATTTCTATCCCGCCACCCCCAGGCCGAGGCAGCCGAAGATCTGGCCGAGATGGCGACAACGATCCGCAACCAGCCCGCCAAAAGCGCCGTCAAGAAGGCGGTTAAGAAGACTGATAAACCCTCCGAGGCAAATCCGTGAACACGCTGCCCGAGCATGATCGCCTGCGCGAACGGCGGGCCTGCCTGACGGTTGCGCCCAATCCTGCACCTGACCGTGATCGCATCACCATTCTGTCAGGTGATTTACCGTCGTCCTCTATTCCCGGCGGCGGTTCCATCCATATTGATTTGCGTTATATTGCGGATCGGGATCTGTTGACCGCCGCTGCTCTGGCACAGTATTTCCAGGTCGCGGCTGAAGAAACCTGCGACACGTTGGAAGCTTATACGGAACTTGTCCTAAGTGATCTGAACAACGAACTGGTACCACGCTGGATCTGGCTGCGCCTGTCCATGGGTGGGCATCAGGTTATTCAACAAGACCGCCAACCAGCCTGGAGCAATCAGGGACTTTTGGCGACGTTAGACTTTTCCTGAACAGCTAATCTGACCATTTTGGCGGACGTTTTTCCATAAATGCAGCCAAGCCTTCCTGGCTCTCCTCTGTCACCACGATGTTGCGCATGGTTTCGGCCACGGCCTCAATATTCCGGCGGTAGTCCTGATCGTTGGCCCGCATATAAGAATCCCGGCCCAACTTCATCACCACAGGTGATTTCGCAGCCAACTTCCGGGCTATGCCCCGGGCCTTCTCCATGACTTCATCGTCAGGCACGACGTGATTTACGATGCCTAGGTCGGCGGCGACATTCGCGTCGAAATCATCGCCCGTGAATAGATATTCAAAGGCCCGATGACGACCTGCAACACCTGGCAGGTGCACAAAATGGAGGGCCGGGATCAGGCCGACATTAATTTCGGGATAGCCAAATGTCGCCCCTTCTCCGGCAATGATCATGTTGCAGGATACAGCTACCGTCATACCACCGGCCCGTGCGGCACCTTGAACGGCGGCGATTGTGGGTTTGCCAAGGCGATACTGCACATCGTTCAATTCGAAATACAGCCGCTCCAAAAAGCCACGCATCCCTTCGCCATCGACGCCTTTAACCACGGATAAATCAAGCCCCGCGCAAAAGACGCCCTTTAGGGCGGAATTTATGATGACGGCGCGGACATCGTCATCATCGCGGGCCTTTTCCAAGGCGGAAATGATCTCGTTCACCAGATCCAGGTTCAGGGCGTTGACGGGCGCACGGTTCAGGCTGATTTCAGCCACCCGCTCCACCACGGTGTAGTCCAGATGCGTATAACTCATTATTTTTCAGCCTCGATTGCTCGCTCGGGTTAGGAATGCCGCCATTATGACCGGCGGGGCAGGATGCCCATCTCCTTGCAGATGATCTGCTGCATAACCTCGTTCGCGCCACCACCAATGGCGACCAGTTTCATATCCCGATAAACCCGGGAGATACGATTTTCCGCCATGAAACCCTGGCCACCCCAGAATTGCAGCAATTGCGAGGGCACTTCAGAGGCCATGACACCGACCAGATATTTCGCCATGGAGGCCAATTTGGTCACCTCCCCCCCTGCCGTGTAAATATCCACGGCCCGATACAACAGTGCGCGCGCTGCCTCAATCTGGGACTGGATATCCGCCATTTTGTAATGCATGACCTGATTGTCCAGAACGGGGCGGCCAAAGGCGATGCGCTGGCGGGTATATTCGATGGTCTCCTCCAACGCCATTTCCAGCGCCGTACAGGTGCGGGCGACAGAGAACATTCGCTCTTCCTGAAACTGCTCCATCTGATACTTGAAGCCCATGCCTTCTTCACCGATGCGATAGCGTTGGGGTACGCGAACTTCATCAAAATGAAGATGACCAGTGTCTGAACAATGTAGACCCAGTTTTTTTAACTGGCTGCGGCTGACGGCAGGATCATTCAAAGGCACCATAATCAATGTCTTATTACGATGGGGACCATTGTCTTCATCTGTATTGCACAACATGCACATCCAATCCGCCTGGATCGAATTGGTGATGAACATCTTGTTGCCCGAGATGACATAGTCGGCGCCATCCTTGCGGGCGAAAGACCGTACGCTGGATACGTCCGAGCCGGAGCCTTCCTCCGTCACGCCAATGCAGCCGATCATCTCACCGGCGATGGCGGGGGCCAGGAATTCCTGGCGCAACTCATCGCTACCATATTGGGCCAAGGCCGGTGTGGACATATTGGTCTGCACACCAACAGCCGTGGAAACGCCCTGGGCCTTGACCTTGCCCATCTCCTCAGCAAAGACGATTTCATAGGAATAATCCAGGGCCATGCCGCCGAATTCGGTTGGCTTGGAAATGCCCAAAATGCCTGCCTGACCCATCTTTTTAAGCAGATCATGCAGGGGGATCGCCTCGGCCTCTTCCCATTCATCGACAAAGGGATTGATATCGTTTTCAACAATATTGGCGACCGTGCGCCGCAATTCCATATGTTCGGGGGTTTCCTGCATTTTCCGTCTCCTCTGCTACTCAAGGGGGCTACTAAAGCTAACAATGACCTTGGACCTATGTACACGGCCCGACTAAACTGTGCCAGTTTCTAAAATATGGGAGCGATATCATGACGACGCGCAACGCACCGCCAGGTGATAACCGGCCATCCGCTATGTTCTTCTGGCCCACCCCTGAACGCCCCATGGTGGAGCGGGGTGAGGGCATCTATCTGTGGGATCAGGACGGCAAGCGTTATATCGATGGTTGCTCCGGCCCGCAGACCGCCAATATAGGTCACGGCAACGTGCGGGTGCGCGAGGCGATGGTGGAACAGGCGGAAAAAGTATCCTACGCCTTTCGTTCGCATTTTCTGAACGAACCTGCGGAGCTGTTGGCCCAAGAGATCATGGATGTAACACCGGATGGCTTTGATCAGGTCTTCTTCGGCTCGGGCGGCTCGGAAGTTGTGGAGGCTTGTGTGAAACTGGCCCGGCAATACGCCATCGCGACGGGTGAGGCGACCCGCTACAAGGTGATCTCCCGCCTGCCGTCATACCACGGCACCACCCTCGGCGCGCTGTCTCTGACCGGAGATCCCGCTGGCTTTTCCATGTTCGCACCCATGATGGTGAACCATCCGAAAATTCCGGCACCATTTTGTCGTTACCGCCGTCCCGGACAATCGGAGGACGAAGCCGCCCTGGAATATGCAAATGCCCTGGAGACGGAGATCGTCAGCCAGGGTGTGGAAACCGTCCTGGCATTTATCATGGAACCCATCGGTGGGGCCGCTACCGGGGCTCTGACCGCCCCCGATATCTATTATCACCGGATCAGGGAGATCTGTGACAAATACGGCGTACTATTGATCTTTGATGAGGTGATGTCAGGCGCGGGGCGCAGCGGCAAGTATCTTTCCGCAGAACATTGGGGTGTGAAGGCGGACCTGGTTGCCTTGGCCAAGGGATTGGCGTCGGGCTATATCCCCCTGGGGGCCTGTTTGACGTCACGCAAAATTGTTGGCGCGGTGGAGGATGCGGGCGGCTTCAATCATGGCCATACCTATTCTGCCTCCCCCATCGCCTGCGCCGTGGGCCGGGCCGTCCTGGCCGAGCATTTGGAGAACGACCTGATCGGCAACGCCGCCCGTATGGGTGCGATCCTGAAAAGCCGCCTTGAAGGCCTGTTGGAAGAATTCGAATTCATCGGTGAAGTGCGCGGGCGCGGCCTGCTGTTGGGTTTTGACGTTATTGCGGACCGGGAAACCGGTCGCCCCCTGCCCCCTGAATTGGACGCGCATGTCCATCTGGCCCAGGAAGCCTATGATCGCGGCCTGATCATCTATTCCCGGCGCGTGATGGGTGGGGCCCGCGGCGATAACTTCCTGGTCTCGCCCCCCCTGATCGTGACCGAGGATCAAATCGATGAAATCATGGATATATTGATCCAGGCCCTGCGCGCCTTTGCACCCACCGCCCGCGCCGCTATAAAGGCAGCCTAATCGTACACAAATACAGGAGACCGCCATCATGCTAGCCGCCATCGCAACCTTACGGGCCAAGGAAGGTTCCGAAGCCGATTTCCTCGCCATCGCTCAGGAAATGGCCGTCGCCGTCAATGCCAATGAAGAGGGCTGTTTGTCCTACGAAATTTTCCAGGGCGACAACCCGCAAACCTTCATCTTCATCGAACGTTACAGAGATGAAGCCGCGACAGAAGCGCACCGCAATTCAGACCATTTCAAAACAATCGGTGCCCGCATGGGCCCCTTCATGGCCGGCCGCCCAGACGTCCAGCGCCTGAACCTGGCATAATTTCCGGCATTAATTTGGACCAAGCGGCCCCGCATCAGCGGGGCCGTTTCGGCCTAAAGGCTGAGCACACGCTTGGCAATGATATTGCGTTGAATTTCGTTGGAACCGCTATAGATCGACGCAGCGCGATTGTGCAGGTACTTCCCCACCAGTGACACCCCGGATCCAGGCGCTATGGGTACAATATTGTTGCCTGGCATACGCGCTTCCGGTTGATGGGGTGCTGCATAAACATTCAGCGCATCAAGGAACAATTCCGTAACGCGCTGATCGGTTTCCGAACCCAGTACCTTCATGATGGACGAAGCATGGCCGGGCCGACCGACGCGGCTAATTTCAGCGATGATCCGATGTTCGGTATTCTCCACCGCCATTTGTTGAATTTCCACCGCCGCGACTTTTTGCGCAAACAACGGATCATCGAAAGCCTTTTGATCGGCGATTTTATGGAAGGCATTGAACGATGCCCCAATCTTGGCACCGAAGGCGCTGCCGCCGCGTTCAAACTCCAGCAAATATTTGGCCACCGTCCAACCGTCGTTTTCCGCTCCAACCAAGCTTGACTTCGGCACGCGCACATCTTCGAAAAACACCTGATTAAAGCTATGGACATCGGCGATATTGATGATCGGCTGTATATCGATGCCGGGTGTATCCATGGGAAAAATAAGGAAACTGATGCCTTCCTGTTTTTTGCCTTCTTCTGACGTTCGCACCAGGCAGAATATAAGGTTTGCGTACTGTGCGCCGGTGGTCCAGATTTTGCTGCCATTTATCACGTAGTCATCGCCATCTGACACCGCGCGGGTTTGCAAAGATGCCAGATCCGAACCGGACCCCGGCTCCGAATAGCCCTGGCACCAGACATCCGCAGCAGACAAAATTCGCGGTAGAAAATGATCTTTCTGCGCCTGGGTGCCAAAGCGCATAATCACCGGTCCGACCATTGAAATACCCATGGTAAAGGCATTCGGCACATCCGCCTTGGCGGCCTCGGTATCATAAATATAGCGTTGCATAGGCGTCCAGTTACAGCCGCCATATTCCAGCGGCCAGGACCGGGCTGCCCAACCTTTTTTATAGAGCGCCTGATGCCAGCGCTCACTAACGTGGAAATCGGAAAATGAACTGGCACTTAATCGGGCCGCTTCGCGCATTTCGTCGGTTAAATTCTCAGCCAGGAATGCTCGCACTTCATCACGAAAGGCCACATCAGCCGCCGACATGTTCAAATCCATTTTTCGGTACCCTTTCGTAAACGCGAGATATTTTTTAAAGATTGCATGATTTCATTTTGCGGCACAAACGGGCTTTTAATAGCCGCATAAAATCAACCTTAGGACTAATCAGGAATCTCGATGGTCAATAGCGGGCCGTGTTGTTGGGCACCATAAACATCCGTGTCGCCGAAACTGCCTGACGGGACCAGGCGCGGCACCGTGATCTTAATCGCCATGGCAACATCGTAGGGGATAATTGAAACCTCGTTCTGCGAGACGTGATAGAGCGAGGCAATAAGCGCTGGCTCGATCACGCCGCTGTCGCGCACGCGTTCATAGATCGCCACATCCTCGAACATCAGATCCAGCGTACACAACAATGCACCGGCATTCTTGGACCGCAAAACAGATGCCAGTTCAGATAAGGTCGCCACGTTACAGGTCCACCATTTCAATCGGGAATGGCTCCAACGGGTCCTCGATCTCCATGATATGCCAGAGATTGAATTCATAGGTCTCTCCGACAGGGATATCGGATGGCGAAAATGGAATGGCCAGGTTGCCGGAGATACATTTGCGCCCGGGAAAGTCGGAATGCAGCAATGCCAGGCGCGTCTTCGCCATGACCGCCAGGCTGGTTTCCTCATCATCCGCCAGGACCTCGGCCAGAATACCGATTTCATGGGGCGTGGCATCCTGGATCGGCTCACGGGAGCCCATGGTGCCTGATTTGCCGTAGACATGGATGTTAAGCTGATATTGATCGGCGTCGATCTCCAACGCGGCGACCTGTTTTCGCACCCGGTCCCGGCAAAATTCGATGAAATCATCGATGATGGCGATCAGCCCGGGATCCCGCGCGCCGGCGATAAAAATGGTTCTAAAGCCTGCCCGGCGCACCCCTTCCAGCTTCACCGTATAACGGTTGGCGCTCTCAAAGCGGCTGCCCGCCACCTTCACGGTGCGGTCGTCAAATTGTTCATATACGGAATCCACCGTCACCACGGTTCCATCGGGCTCCTCCAGATGATAGGGGCTTGGGTTTTCATAAAGCGTATGGGCGGCAACACTCATGCGCGTACAGCGGCTATCGGGATCGGCAGGTGCGACCAGAAAATGATCTGCGGCCAAGGTGCCGATCATGCAATCCTGCCCCGTTTTCGGCACGGCGACCGCACCGGCGCATTCAATAATCTTCGACAGATGCCAGACCAGGCCGGGGTCAAAGCCCCGCATCAGGGGAATTGCAGAATAGATCGAAGCATCCGTTGCGCGCCCCGCCAGGACGACCTGCGCGCCATTTTTCAGCGCCTGCTGGAATGGTTCAACCCCCATCATGGCGACAACACGATGGCTCTCCTCAATCGTCTCCGACGTCGCGTCATCGATGGGGCCGAGGGGTTCGATCTTTCCGGCCTTCAGCTTTTCATGCAGATAGTCTTTGCTTTGATCCGCATGGATCACCGCCATTTTGAAGTGAAATCCACGCTCCGCCGCGATTTCCTCAATCACTTCGCGCACCAGTGCCACTTGCGGCGCACTACCACCGCCGCCCGCCGAACCGATCAACATGGGAATGCCCTTCTCGAGTGCCCCTTCGAGCATCAGGCCAAGATCGCGCTTGATCGCCTTGCGACTGACGAACGGCACGCCGGCACCAAGATAGTGCGGGCCGGGATCCATGGAGCCCGCATCGGCGGCTATGAAATCAAGATCAACTTCCAAACCGTGTCTAAAGGAATCCTCACCAAAGCCGTAACCGAGCAAGCCGGTCGTCGCCATCATGCTGAGTGATTTGCCCATAGGCCTGTTCCTTTCAGTCCAACGCAGGTCAATCCAGCCTGCGAGGTAGGTGCTCGCTGGTATGGTAGAAGTCTAACGCCCTATATTCAGGGAGGCTATGCCTGTGGTATTAGCTCCTAAATGGAAATGACTGACGCATTAATATTCGAGTGGGAGAGAGCACATGGGCATCAAGGCACTGGCGGAACAGGCACAGACCGAAATAACACCGATGACAGTAGGGGAAACCCTGCCACGTTATGGTGATGGCGATCTGGTATTCGTCGATGTGCGCGATGTTCGCGAGGTTGAGAAAAGCGGCACCATTAAAGGTGCCCAGCACGCGCCCCGCGGCATGATCGAATTCTGGTTCGACCCCGAAAGCCCCTATCATCGGGAGATCTATGGCGACCCAGACAAGACCTATGTCCTGTTCTGCAACGCCGAATGGCGCTCCGCCCTCAGCGCCAAATCATTGCAGGACATGGGCATTAAAAATGTCGCCCAACTATTCGGCGGCCTGCCCGCATGGCGCGATGCCGGTGGCCCGACAGAGGAAAAACCGCGAAAATAATTTTATGCGGGGACACAATACTTATATGCCATATATGTATTGTGTCCCCGCATTAAGGTTTCGCGATACTGGATTTCCTGCCCGGCCTACCTTTATGCAATTGGCGCCCGGTACGGCTTTCAAGTGCATCAATAAATTGCCGCGCGCCAATGGGCCGGCCCGTGCGCTCCCCAGCCCGAAGACGATCCGCTTGATCATTCGTCAAGCCTTGGGCCAGGAAATCTTTCCAGTTAGGAACCAAGGCACCTAAGGCCTCGGCCCGCATAACGCCGTCATCCTTGTTCGCCAAATGGCCACGCGCACTCGACCAAGCCCAGTCTTGGGGCCGCTTCACCAATCCGGCCCGCACTGGATTAAGCTCTACATATCGAGCAGCCATGAGGGTATGGGCCTCGTCCATGGGGCAGGAAGCAAACCGGCCTTGCCATAGATAACCCTTCCAATCCTGGCGCGTGTTGATGAAACGGGTATAACGACGATGGGCTTCTTGCAGGGCCTTGTGCAGACCAGCTTCGTCGTGCGGTACCAATAGCAGATGCACATGGTTGGGCATCAGACAATAAGCCCATATTTCCGTTCCGGCCTCGCCCGCATATTGGGTCAGAAAATTCAAATACTGACGATAATACGTATCAGAAAAGAAAACCTCCTGCCGACGGTTCCCGCGTTGGGTCACGTGATGAGGTATGCCGGGAACAACGATGCGCGCCAATCTAGCCATGGCGACAGCCTAACGCCTTATATAAAGGGACACAATACTTATATGCCATATAGGTATTGTGTCCCCATAAAGGCGCATAGAGCTAGGCTTGCGCCTTAAACGCGTCCAGGATCTCAGCCCCGGTGGCGGTCCAGACCCCGTCGTGGCCGGAGATATAGCTTAACGCTTCCTCCAGCGCCTTGATGCGATAAGCCTGGCCGGTGACCCAGGGGTTGAGGTTGATGGCCATGACACGGCCACCGCGCTCTGCGGATTCTGCATACAGGCAATCGAACTGGTCTTTCAGCTGATCGACATATTCCTGCTCCGTATGGCGCAGGGTGACCAGGACCTGTTGGTCATCCAGTTCCATGGTATGGGGCAGATTGTGGATGGTGCCTGATTTGGTCTCGAACGCATAAGGCATGTCATCATTCAGCCAATCACAGAGATATTCGATGCCGTTTGCGGCCGCAATATCCGGCGTGTTGAAGGATTCTGATCGGATGGGCGATAACCAGCCTCGGACCGGTTGGCCCGATAGCTTGCGCAGGCTATCCAGGACGCCCTTGATCATGGCGGCTTCCTCCTCCCTGTCCATTTCACCATGGATGATGTGGCCCATATCCAGACCATTGGCGACCACTTCCCAACCGCGTTGGTTGACCTGTTCGATCAGGAAGGGATGCCGTTCCGCCAGCGCGGAATTAATGGCGACGGAGGATTTCAGGCCCAATTTATCGAGCACTTTGAAAATACGATACACACCGACACGGTTGCCGTAGTCCCGCAAGGTATAGTTCCAAAAATCCGGATATGGCCGGGCCATGGCACCGGGCACGGGTACGGCGGGCTTCATATCCATGGGGAACCACTGCAACTGGGTCACGACCCATAGGGCCACCCGCGCGCCGTTGGGCCAGGTCACGTTGGGACGTTCATGCAACTGCGACCAGGGATAGCGGTCATGATCCATACCATGGCCGCGATTGGGGTATTTCAGATAATCGTCCGATAGCTCTGCCATATTCAGCTCCCCCTTCTGGCGGTCAGGCTGGCGAGTACATTGTCGTAATGGTGTTCATAATAGTGGGCCGCGATCTCCCGCCCCGTGGTGACCCAGACATCGTCGTGGCCGGTAATATAGTCCAGCACCTCGGCGAAATTGCCAATACGGTGAGGTTGCCCAATGAGGAAGGGATGCAGGGGAATGCACATGACCTGGCCGTTTTCTGCACCTTCTTCATACAGCTGATCGAAATTCGCCTTCAGAATATCCGAATAATGGCGGCTGCTTTTACCCATCATGGACAACACCACCGTATCGTTCATTTCCAGGGAATAAGGCACCGAGATTAAACGGCCGCTTTTGGTATTCACGGGCTGTGGCTGATCATCGTGGAACAGATCACAGGTGTACTGAATGCCGAATTCCGCCAACAGCTCAAATGTATTGGTGGTGTAGGAAAGTGCAGGCGCCAGCCAGCCGGCCACATCCTGGCCGCTGGCATCCTTGATGGTGTCGATGACGTCCTTCATCATGGCCCGTTCCTGGGCCTCGGACATTGTGTAGGTATAGCGGGTGTTATAAATCCCGTGGGAAAACAACTCCCAATCCAGTTCGTTACAAACTTTGATCAGCTCCGGGTGATGCTGGCAGATGGCCACGTTGAGGGAGACACTGCCGCGCACATTGTATTTCGCCATGGCCTCCATCATGCGAAAAAAACCGGCCCGGTTGCCGTAGTCCCGGTGTGAATAGGGCACCACATCCGGGTGCGGCTTTGGCCAGGCCCGTCGGCCAGGATTTAGCGGCGGATCAAATTCGTAATATTCAATATTCGGTGCCACCCAAAAGGCCACCCTGGCACCGTTCGGCCAGGTTATTTTTGGCCGGTCACACAGGGGCGAATAATCATAAAGCTGCGGATCGCGCATCATATGGTCAACTCCTACCTAATCGTTCAACATTTGATAGTCGGTCAGGTAGTCGACGACATCCTGGGCCGGGACCACATCGGCATACTTGATCGCCATGTCATACAGGTTCGCAAAGTGCGGGCTTTCATGCTTATCGGCGACGCACTCCTCCGGCACGATGGTTCGGAAACTGCGGGAGAGGCTATCGACAACAGTGGCACGGACACAACCTGATGTGGAGCCGCCGGTGACAATGACCGTATCGATGCCGTGGAAATTCAAGACGGATGGCAGGTTGGTTTCGTGAAAGGCGGAGGCCATCCGCTTGTTGACGATGACGTCTTTTTGCCGATCCACGTGCAGTCGGTCATCAAATTCCGAGCGGCGGGAATCCACCTTGATGTTCTGTAGGCTGTCAGGCGTATCCGTCCGCGTACCCCAGATGCCGCAATCTTCGCCCGAATCCATATAAGCCACATAGGTCCAGATCACCGGCAGACTTTTGGAGCGGGCCAGATCAGAGATCTCGTTGACATAGTCCATCTGCTTCGGGTCCGTTTCGTAGGCGGTGGCGAATTCGCCTACGTTCGTATAGGCCTTCTGCAAATCCACATTGATCACCGCAGCCTTGCGGCCAAAGCCAAAGCGGGGCCGGGTTGGGTTGGCCTTGATCGCCTCGTAGAGTTGCCGGGCGCTTTTATCTGACGTTTCCATTGCTTAGTCTCCTCGTAAAAAAATTCGTTGGCTTAGGGTTGAAATCCCTATTTGGTTTAGGGTTGAAACCCAATGGCACCTTCATATTTGTCCGCCTCTTCCTCTGGCAGGAACTCGAGCTCGTATTCCCGGATCTCGGGGAAGCCGACAAAGGCGTGGAAGTCCGCCAAAGGATGCGCCTTGTATTCGGCCTTCAGGCGTTCTTCGAGGGCGTTATCTTCGGCGGCAAAGGCGGTGTAATAGTCCCACATGGATTTGGTCGCAGCCCGCATGGCACCGCCTGGATTGATAACAATATCTATACCCAGTTTCTGCAGTTCGTCCGCATGCAAATTAGGTGAAACGCCGGTGCGGTTATAAAGCACCCCACCGCCCACAGCCTCGCAGACCTGACCAATTTCCTCCGCCGATATTAAGCCTTCGGGGAATGCCACATCGGCACCGGCTTCACGGTACGCCTTCAGCCTGGTAATCGCGTCATCCAAACTGCCGCCTGCGACACCACGGGCATCACAGCGGGCAATCAAAACAAAATCCGGGTCCATCTCATCCCGCACACGGGCCGCGGCGCGTATTTTGCCCGCAGCTTCTTCGATAGAGATCACCTGCTTGCCGGCCACATGGCCACAGCGTTTCGGCGCGATCTGATCTTCCAGATGAATGCCCGCAACACCGGATTTTATGAACTCCTCAACTGTGCGCATGACGTTGATGGCATTGCCATAGCCCGTATCAGCATCACAGATCACCGGGATCGAAACCGCGCTGGCCACTTTGCCCGCAACATCCGTCATCTCCGTCTGCGTGGCCAGACCCACATCGGGCCGGCCAATATGATTGACCGAAACCCCATAGCCCGAGATATAGACGGTGTTAAAGCCGGTCTTCTCGATAATTCGCGCGCCCATGGCATTAAAACAGCCCGGTGCGACAACGATATCATCGCCCGCCAACTGTGTACGCAGAACCTTCGCCGCGCCCATTGAATGAGACAAAGCCTAACCCTCCCAGATGTTTGCTTTTGGGAAGTCTAACAGAACCTTGCGGCCACTCAAATGCAAACGGCCCTATTGAGCTTCGCCCACGAAAGTCAAAGCCGACTCGAACCGGGCGATCGCCTGACTTCGCTGGCGGATAGCGCGCATCATGTGCCCCCCGATCAAACGATCGACTTCGACCTTCAGGGCGTCACGCATCGCCCGCAATTCGTTCGCCTTCGCCCCAGCAAGCGCAGCCGCATTCTCCTGTGCTTGAACGATACCATTTTGCGTTCCAATATCTTGATCAAGCAGGTTAATTTCTCCGTTTATTCGCTGCTGATCGGCGGCGTTATTGGCAGCGGTGGCGACAGCAAGTTCTGCTTGCTTGACCTTCTTATCACCCTTTAATTCAGCAATCCGCACTTCTGCCGCGTGCTTGGCAGAATTGGCATTAGCAACCGCTTCGACCTGACCGGAAATTGCTGGATCAAAATGAACGGCGGTCTCACTCTCATTTCGTTTACGAGCACTTTCCAACAATGCGACGACCCGCCGGACGATCGCGCTCATATTCGCGGCTTCCACGCGGCGCTGAAGACGAAGCGCAGGGCCGGTCATGGTCGTGTTGAATTCAAGTTCAGCCTTCACCAATCCTTCGGCCTCATTCAAGTCAACATTGATAATACCCTCAACATCCTTTGCCTTGGTCGGGTCCGTGCGGGATTTCCAAATCCCCTCAACCCTATTGCCCAGAGCGTTGGCGGGCAGGGCCAAACGCAATGTATCGTGGGAGGTTTTTGTAGCTTCCTCATAAGCCTCTTCTTCACGAACGAAGATCCGCTGCAAGGTTTCGTTGCCGCCCGCACTGTTCTCCCTCAGGCGAGTCATTTCGTCTTCGTCGCCGTCTGCAGTGTACTGATCCGGGCGATTACGTTGCTTATGCCGCAACTCATCCATGCGCAATAGGTTGGTGTTCAAGGCACCGCCCAGATTGTACAACGCCAACGACTTCGCCGATTGTATAATCACCTCTGGATCGGCGCTATAGGACTTCACCTTCCAGTTGCCGATATCGTCCTTGATCAGAGCATAGTTCGTGTTGCCCGTCCCTGCGACACGCACCGTGTTAATCGTCTGCCAAAAGCGTCTATCGATTTGTCGCTGAATCTTGATACGATCGCGCTTGTCCTGATCATTGGTGAACCATTCGGAGCCGAAGGGCATGGCGCGTTTGGACTGCTCGGCGAGCATATTTTGCCACAGCAATCCCGGATCGTTCTGCAGCGATGTCGATGGGTAGCTGCTACGCAGATAGGCGCTTGGCGGTCGGATATAGACCATGCCGGCACGCTGTTCGTACGCCGTCTTCAGCGCCCGTTTGACATTTGCGGTCCGTGGGCTGCCGTCGCCCCCTTCCCGTTGCGCCTGGATCAGCTCGTGCCTCAAGGTCGTGATCATACTGTCCAGCACGTCGATCTGACGATCGAAGTCAATCTCTTTACCGGCGGTTTTCCCGATTGGCGGCAATAGACCGTCCAGCGTATTTTTCAGCGCCTTCCAATCATCCTTTTCGGTGTTATTCGAGGGATCCTCAATCTTCGCCTTGATGGCGACTTGCAAGCCGGAGAATGCAGCCTGGGGATCGCCGGCCTTGCCCTTTGCCAAAATTTCATCCAGGATGCCCGACCGCAATGCATCGAAATTGTCACTGTGCTTTTTCGCCAGGTTTTCCGCATCGACGGTCGACGATTTTGCCACTTCCTTATCCGCCAGATCTTTCGCCACAGTCTTTAATTGCGTTACATGATTAGCAAAGGATACGATAATGACCCTGTTCAAATCCGCATCCAAAGTCGTGCGGGTGATGGCGCTGCTATTTTCCGGGTTGGCACCGATACGGCCTTCAAAATAGCGCCGCGCTTCGGTCAACAAACGTTTCTTCGCCTCCGTATCGGCGTCTCCCGCAAGGGTCTTCTGCACGCCCGATAAATAAGCATCCATGAACTCGCGCAACGTGCCGCTGGCACCGGAGGCAATTACACCGTCGACCACCGCATCAATCTTTAACTTCAGTGCAGCAATGTCGGCCTTGCTCACCTTGAAACCTAATCCATCCGGCTTATCGGGTAGGTCAGGATCATAGTCTTCACCCATCAGGATCGAACGTGCGGCGAACACCGGCCAGGCCGCTGCGACTGTTTTCTTCAGCGACGTTTGGGCAACGGTCACCACCCCATTCGCCGCCGTCGATTTGGCGGCGGATTTACTCACCCGGCCCTTGAAGATGGTTGCCAGGTCCTGCAACACCTGCTGGGCGTTCTTGCCGGTGGACCAACGCAGGGCGTTGAGTTCCGCATCTTTGTAGTTTTGATCATGCTCCCGTTCACGGAACGATGCTTGCTGGCGCAATTCATCGGCTTGGATCAAAATGGAATTGCCGATAGCTTCCAGGACCATCAGGTAGTGGCCTTGATTCACGCTCTTATATTCGCTCACCAGGATCTCATGGTTTGAAAGCGAAAGAATTTTCTGCGCGAACTGGACCATGGAATTAGTTAGTTCGCGCAAGGCAATCCGTCTGGATATTTCCTTGTCCGAACACCAATTTTTGCCACAACCCCTGCTGCTGTTCTGCGTGTCCTTTTGAGCAAAATTACGGGCTTTCTTGGCCAAAAGGGTATCGCCCGACACAGCATCTCCGTACAGCTTGACCAAGGTGTTGAGCCCTTCGGGTGGCCGGGCATCTTCGAACCCAAGGCCGGAATTTGAAACACCGGCTGCCTGAACTTGCGCGACAAAACCGAATATTGCGTTCTCATCAGCTGGATCACCCTCTAAATCAAAATTTGACGGGGCAGCACCCTCCGCACTATCGCGCAGAAAGGCCGGGTCAGCTATACCAAATCGCCGGGTTTCCTTAGGTTTTTTCCAATCGTTTCGCCAGTAAGGCGCATTCAGCCAAAGGTCAATTTCCGCATTCATGTAGATATCATTCAGCTTTTTTAGCTTAATGGCGCTTTTGACCGGATCCTTGAGGATCGCACGGCGAAGCTTCACACGTTTTGCCTTCGCATCGGCCCTTCTTTTTATATATCTCTCCTTTCCTTGCTCGACCGAATTCAGTAGACGTTCTTCGGATTTCGTAACCGCGTCGTTGTCCGTAGCCTTGATATTATCGCTTTTCGTGACAGTAACTGGCACACGGGGTAACGGCTTAAGATCCGGGGCATTAACTGGCTTTTCGTTTTTAAAAATTTTGTGCGCACTCGGTTGCAGAATTCTGGGAAACCCTGTTTCACCTTTGTCAGCCGCGACTTTTTCGGCAATTTCCTCGGCAATTTCTAGGGTTCCCGGCCGCGTCAATTTAACAAGCAGATTAACCACCAGCTCAAACGTTTCCTCGCGCCTTCGGTCCACCTGATCCCGCTCGCGAGAGGTAAGCTTTGCGCGATCAATCGTATACTCGTTGCTCCACGGGCGCCCCAGGGCCTCGACATAATTTGCAGTCGCCAGCCAAAGGTCGGATTGCAAATTCCTGCGATCTATATAGGACTGTGCTAGGCGTTGGATCGGCCTGATAAAATCGCGATCTATGGCATTTTTTGTCTTCGCCCCCTGCGCTGAGGGGAAAACCAATCCGGCTAAATTTTCGAGAGTTTTGGCGCCTGACAAACGGGCGATGCGGGTGCCGGAATGTTTGACCTTCCCTACGACCATCATCGCTGGAAGAATTTTCATTTCGTCTATGCTAAGAGGATCTTCCAAATATGTGACCCGGCGGTAGCTTCGGGATGTTGGGTGTACGAAATCCCGCAGACTACACAGAATTTTTGCGGGTACACTCCATGGCGTGTATGTACCCTCGTAGCAACCTTCAAACCGATCAGCTAGGGCCCGTGGACATTTATCTTGCGGCGATGATCGCTGCGACGAGGTTTAGGTTAGCGGCATAGCTTGTATCTGTCTTGTCGTATCTGGTGGCAATGCCCCGGAATTCCTTGATCTTGGCGAAGTAG
>JABJKS010000095.1 GCA_018660265.1 Rhodospirillaceae bacterium
GACGATTTTGGCGGCGTTGGTGATTTCGGGCCTGCTCATGACCGTCATGTCGCTCGGAATTTCCGCTTGGGTATCCATGGAGACATGGAGCCTGCTTTTCCCCGATGATTCGCTCCATATCTGGCGGGAGAGCTTCTTTTCTTCGCTCACCAGGGGCGATGGTTTGCTTCCGCAAGGGACCGGATGGGTGCTTGCGAAAGTCGTTGGCAGTGCCGCCGCCATTGGCTTTGCCGGGTTATATTTTGGCCTGGCCGAGAAAAAATCGGTCATCGACATCAATCGCGGGATAGCCCAGTCCATCGTAACCTCTGTTTCCCTGCTGCTTGTCATTCACACAGCCGTGTCGCTGATCGAATTCTAAGGGGCTCTCAGCGCCATTCCGTGGCGGTTGCTGTGCCGTGATGGCGGAAATAGTCGGCTGCCCGTGACTTGATCGGAAGGCTGATTGTCGTGACCGGTAGCCAATATTCTGGTCAAGGTGCCGCCGATACGTTATCTTTTGTGTCCGGAAATTGGGCCGACTTTCAGTTGGTGATGTACGCAAACCCTGGGAAAGTCCGAATGCTATGGAGAGTCCCCTGAACGATATACAAGGCAAGGTGTTGGTCGCGGCCACCGGTAAGGGCGGTGCCGGAAAGACGACGTCAGTGGCCTGTCTGGCTGCCTATTGGCAGGCTGCGGGCAAATCTGTCGCGTTGCTGGATTTGGATGCCAACCAAACGCTGACACGCTGGCATGGCAAGGGTGATATTCTGTCCCATATGACCCTCAAGAGCGAGCTCGACGAGCACGCCGTCATTCCAACCATCGACAAGCTTGCCGCCGAACATGACATCACGCTGGTTGATTGTGCCGGTTTTAACAATCAGACCATGATTTTCGCGGTCGGTTGCGCTGATCTGGTGCTGATCCCGGTCATGACGGACGAGGCCAATGTTTTCGAGGCCGGCCGCATGTGCAAGATTGTCGAAAGTACCGCCTATCTCACCAAGCGTGACATTGATGTCAGAACGCTGCTGTGCCGTGTCAAGCGGGCCATCGTGGCCACCCACGCGCGGTCCGAACTGCAAGCTCTGGGCGCCAAACCCCTGAAAGGGCAGCTTAACGACAGGGTATTGTTTCAGGAGGCGACCTTTTATGGCTCTGCACCCACCGCGCTGGAGCCAAGCAGTGCCGCGGCCCGAGATGTGGAGAGCCTGGCCCGGGAGGTGGAGGCGATCCTTTGGGATGCCTCCCATGGCGCCGTTTCGGTTCAACCGGGTCTGGATCCGCGCTGACATGGCGGGTAGTAAGAAACTTCCGGGCGTCGATAAGGAGGCCTTGGAGGGATTGGCCAAGCAGTTTCCCCGCAGTCAAGCCTCCTCATCAAATGACGACAAGCCAGGTTCGCCGGAGGCGGATGAAAAGCCCGCCCAACGGAAGGAGCAGGACATGGCCGCTGCTGAAACACCGCGGGGTGGTGCCAAATCGAAATCGCCGGCGCCATCTGCGCCAAAAGCCGACGCAGCCCCGGTAACTTCTCCGGTAACTTCTCCGGTAACGACTGGCGATATGACTGGAGATGACGCGACCGCTTCGACGCCGAAGCCGGATGGCCAACCCAAGACTGGTTCCGCCGCCCCTGCGGCCACGGCGGGAACGGCGGGCGCCGCTGGGGCAAAAGCACCACAAACATCATCACCGTCATCATCACCTGCGCCACCACAAAAATCGACGCCCCCATCCCCCGTTCCACGAGAGCCAAGGCGCGGCGGCCGGGCGCTCGCCACTCTGTCGCTGCTGATCAGCCTTTGCGCGCTGGCCTTCGCCGCCGCCGCCCTGTCGCCGCCGCAACTTCGGGATTGGCTGCAGGCGCGCATCGATTATCCGCCGCTGGTCGATTTTCTGACCGGCACCAGGGCCGGAATGGAAGCCCGTCTGCAAACCGATGCGGCGGCTATCCAATCGGTTGAGAACAATCTTGCGACCCACGATGCCCGCCTCGAGGCAATAGAGGCGGTTGGAGGCAGCAATAAAGCCGCGGCGCGGCGGGTTGATGCCGTGGAGACCCTGGCCGGGGTGGGCGAACAGAATGTACGGAGCCTTGATGCGACGGTTGCCGGGTTTGCGCAACGGCTTGATACGGCAGCGAAACAGGATGTCGAAATGGGGCAACGACTGGCTGCCCTGGAAAATCAGGTGCCGGGACGGCTGACCGAGATTGAAGCCGGGCTCGGCGCGCTGAAGCGTTCCAGTTCCGGACCGGCGAAGCTCTACCTGATCGCTTTGCGGCTTCGTATCGCGGCACAAAGTTCGGCGCCATTTGCGGACGAGGTCGCGGCCGCGACTTTGGTTGGTATCAACGGCGGGCCCATAGCGGCCGCATTGCAATTGCTTGGACGCCATGCGGTTGATGGGGTGGCAACGCGGGCCCAATTGCACGACCGCTTCCGGCGGCAGTTGGCGCCGCGCCTGCGTGGGGCCACGGATGGCGCCGGTCGAAGCCTGTTTGTACAATTCAGGAGTTGGTTTAATTCCCTGTTCCTGGATGAACGCGGTACGCCGATGGCGTTCGCGAATGCCGCGGCGATCGTCGCCCTGGCGGAAGATGCCCTTGCGCGGGATCAATTACGCGCGGCAAGTGATCATCTTGAACGGCTCGATGGCCCATTTGCGGCGACCGTGGCACCTTGGCTGAACCAGGCACGCGCGCGGGTCGCGGTCGATACGGCGACGGCGTCCTTGATGACAGAGGCGTTTGACAGTTTTGTCGCGATGGATGACTGAAGCATTCGAGTATGCAAGAATTTAACCAATGTACGTGTATTTGAGTAATTGAAAATCACGGCATATAGAGAGGGGGTGGCAATATTATGATGTCAGCACGATCAATATTCAGTTTTGCCTTCGTGATATTGGCGGTTCTGGCTTTGCCGGCTGCCCTGGTTAAAGCCCAATCGACCGTGCCATCGGGGGCGGGACAGTCGGCGGCACCGCCGACGGCGGATAAATCATACCGCAGCAGCCTGTTGATCGTCGGCTCGTCCACCCTGCAGGAAGAGTTGACGCCCCTGGTGCTGGGAGAGATGTACCGCAACTATAAACTGGCACCTGCGACGGTGGAGCCGACCGGAACCGGTGGGGGGCTGGAGCGCTTCTGTGCCGGTGTCGGGGCCGAATTTCCCGATATCGCCGCCGCCTCGCGAAAAATTCGCAAAAGCGAAATTGAGGAATGCCGGAAAAACGGTATCCTGCAAATCATCGAGATTAGGATCGGGTTGCTGCCGGTCATGGTGGTGACCAAGAAAGAAATTCCGACGTTCAACATCACCACGCGGATGTTCTATTTAGGCTTGGCGAAAGAGCTGCCTAAAAAGGGGCATTTTGATGTCAACACCAGAAAGACCTGGAAAGAGGCGGACAAGAACGCGCCTGATCTGGCGATCAGCGTCATTCTCCCTGACGAGAAATCCGGCTCGCGGGGCTTTTTCGACGACTATTTTCTTCAGGCCGGCTGCCGCCACTATCCCGGCATCAACAGCATCTATGCGGCGAGCGAGCGCGTACCGAGATGCATTACCCTCAGGGGTGGCCCGCAAGTCATTGAGATCGCCGAACCGTACATCGATAAATTGATGGGGGCCCTTACCAAGGCGCCGGCCGGTACCTTGGCGGTGGTCGGTGAATTGGCTTACCTACGCTATCAGGACGAACTGCAATATTTACCGGTCAATGGTGTTCTTCCGACCCGGGAAAATGTCTCGAGTTATGAATACGCCATGGTCGCATTCCCACGTTATTATGTAAAACGAGCCCATATGCGAAACGACCGGGGTGAAGGCGTGGTGCGTGGCCTGCGGGAATTCATGCGTGTTTTATCGAGCGAGGAATTCGTTGGTCCGGGTGGCGTGTTTGATAACGCCGGACTAAACCCCCTCGATGAGGATGAGCGAGAAGATGTGCGCACGGCCGTGCGGCGATTGAAGGCAATCAAGCATTAAACGCGCCACAGATACGCCTGGTGGCAATAAAATTAAGTGGAGTGGCGCGCGGCAAGTACCGCAGCCGGGGAAACAGGAGAAATTGAAAATGCCTGGTCAACGGAGTTGCCCAAGAACCGTGTTCATGCCGATCGTGTTTGTGGTCGTAATTATGGCGGGACTATCATTACCCGGACCAGCCCATGCGGCGAGTGGCGGCAGCAGTTGGGTGGACTCGCTAGGGGATATGTTGGATTCCGTGGGCAATGTCCTTATGTCTCCGTTTGCCGACAACAGCATGGATATGGTTGCCCCGCCAATGGGCATGGGCGAGTATCGCGAAGAAGGTGAGGGAGGCGATCCTTTCTGGCATTTCCTCGAAGAAGCCGGTTACAAGATGAAGGAAGTCAAGGCGCACGTCAGCCTGATCCCGGGCCTTGATATCGAATTCGTGTTGGTACGGGAGCTATCGGAAGCCGATCGAAACTCTCTTGAACGCAAGCTGGAGATTGATACGAAGCGCAATTCAGGTCTGCTTCCCTCGATCAAACGGCGGATAATCCGTACCTTGCTCGAGGCCTCCGACTTTGATGAAATGCGCATCGAGGAACTGACCATATCTCTCCTGCCACTGCCGTCGGCCGAGTTCGTTTTGGCGCCGGTAGAAGGACCGTTGGGAGAAGAGCACGATCTGCTTTACCGATCACTGCAAGAGATGCAGCATCAGACAGAGCAGTTGCAAGAGTCAATCGGCGGCCGGAAGAAATAGTATTCAGAACAATGCGATAAGACCGGCGGCCCCGACCGCGATTGGTTCAATCCAATAGACACCGTCTTCGTCCTGGAACATTTCTGAATTGGAAATGCTCCGACTTTTAAGAATAGAGCAATTTTTCCAATCACTTAGAATCGCCCTAATTTGTTCGAGCAATTCGCTTTAGATCGGAATTGCTCTAGCGCGGTATTTGCCATGGACCGTGAACAATCGCCATGATATTGCACAGACCAAGCGCAGGCTGGTTATTCCGGTTATGGATAAGGCCGGAACTTCGCCGGCGCGATATTGTTTTGCTATTCATGTGATTGATACCATGGCCCCGTGCCGTAAGAATTGAGGCCGCCCGCAAGGGATCGGCCTTGGCGGGCGGGGACTATTTATCATGCGAGAGCAATGACCAA
>JABJKS010000001.1 GCA_018660265.1 Rhodospirillaceae bacterium
GTACCTTCAAGCTTTCATGACGCCGCCGGCGCGCTCCTGAAACGACCGAATTCGGCGCTTTACGAAGGCTTTCGGCGGTGTCGCGCGCAGCTTATGGTACTTGTACCACGGCGCAGCGCGCTCCTACCCGAAAACCTTCGTAAAGCGTCTATATGGGTCTTTATTACCGCACCTTGGTATAAGGACAACAATGTATTCAAGTGAGGTAAAGAGTAGTGGATTACGCCACGGTAGAGGAAGCCAGGGATAAACCGGGACTGCGGCTCGCCCTGACAATGGGCGTACCGGGCCCATGGAGCCAGGCTGCGAAATACCTTTTCGAATATAAGGATATACCGTTCATTCCTGTGGGTCAGATGGGCGCGCGGGAAAACCCGGAGCTGTTTGATTGGACAGGTCATCGCAATGCCCCCGTTGCCGTCTACAACGACGAAGCGCCACGGGTTGGCTGGTACGAGATTGTCCTGCTGGCGGAACGGTTGGCACCGGAACCGCGTCTCATCCCTGCGAATCCATCCGAGCGTGCGATGATGTTCGGCCTGATAACCGAAATTGCGTCCCAAGGTGGCCTGGCCTGGCAGCGCCGGTTGCAGATGGTGGATGTAATGTATGCGGCGTCCGAGGATCCAAAGGTACGCAAGACACCGGATGTTCTGGCCATACGCTACGGCCATAACCGGGCTGCAGCCGACCAGGCGGAAAAAACCTGTGCTGAAATCCTGACCATGTTGACAGCGCAGCTGGAAATTCAAGCGGCCAAAGGCAGTGACTATCTGGTTGGCGCTACCTTTACGGCGGCGGATCTGTATTGGGCCTGTTTTTCGCAGTTACTGGTTCCCATGGCGGACGATCTGAACCCCATGCCGGCCCGTCTGCGGGGGCCGTATAATGCACCGAAAACCCTGACTGTCGATCCTTTGTTGATTGCCCATCGCAACAAGATGTATGAACGTCATCTAAGT
Organism: Rhodospirillaceae bacterium; assembly: GCA_018660265.1. GTDB lineage: Bacteria > Pseudomonadota > Alphaproteobacteria. The sequence goes on from JABJKS010000001.1 coordinate 963, forward strand.
TTACCATTGGAATTTTGAGACCATTTTTGAGAGTATTTTAAGGGGTAAGGCGAGATGAAGGTTCTGGGGATATCGGGAAGCTTGCGGGCAAGCTCCTTCAATACGGCATTGCTGCGCACGGCACAGCAGGTGGCACCTGAAGGCATGGAAATTGAGATCGCGGATATCAAAGCTTTCCCGGTTTATGACGAAGACATCTACGTGAACGGGTTTCCCGACGCCGTCGCCACCTTCCGCGGCCAAATTGCAGCCGCCGATGGTTTGTTGATCGCCACGCCAGAGTATAATTTCGGCATGTCCGGCGTGATCAAGAACGCCATTGATTGGGCCTCCCGCCCGCCCGAACAACCTTTTGATGGTAAGGCCATGGCCTTGTTAGGTGCCAGTGCGGGCAAATTGGGCACAGGTCTGGCCCAGATGCAACTGCGTCAGGTTCTGGGTGCGCTTAGCGGTCAAATCGTTACCAAACCGCAGGTTTTTGTCAGCGGGGCGGGGCAGGCCTTTGATGAAAATGGAACTTTATTGGATGATGCCGCCAGGGGTTTGATCGGTCAGTTGTTGGTTGGACTTCAGGAATTAAGCCAACGCACGGCGGCCCAATAGCCAACATGAAACGCGTCCTTGTCATAGCCTTGTTTGCCGCCTTCACGCTGTTGCAGCCTGGGGCGGGCTGGGCCTTTGATGAGATTGATCAGACCGATCAAAAGCGCTTTAGATCCATGAAAACCTGCTCCGGCTGCCATCTGTTGCAGCCGGGGACCCATGGCGTCGTCAAGATGATCGGGGCCAGGATGCAGGGGGCGGATCTGCGCAGTTTGGATATGCGGAATGCGGATTTACGCCGGGCCGATCTGCGCGGGGTAAATTTGGGCAAGGTTAATTTGACCGGGGCAAAATTGAAGGGCGCATTGCTGCGCGGGGCCAATCTGCGCGGTGCCATTCTGCGTAATGCCAACCTACGTGGGGCGGATCTGACAGGTGCCAAAATGACAGGCGCGGACCTGCGCGGGGTCAATCTAAGCCGCACAAATCTTCAAAACGCCGCCATGGAAGACAGCAATTTGCGCGGTGCCATCCTGTGCCGGACCACCATGCCTTCGGGTAAAGTGGAAAATCCTGATTGCCCGTGGTGGAAGCAGGAAGTGGTAAATATACCAACGACATTGGCAGCCAAATCCGCGCCGGTGCTGGCAAAAAAGGCCGAACCAAACCCGACCGAACAACAACCCAGGACAGCAGCCTTTGACACCGCAGCCTTTCTGGGCCGTCTATTTCATATCACGGTGACCAAGCCCGCTGATCCGCAGGCGGACTATAACTAGTCGCGCAATTCTCGACGCAGGATTTTGCCGACCGGGGATTTCGGCAATTCATCAATAAAAGCAATCTGACGCGGCACTTTGTAGGCGGTCAGGTTTTCCCGGCAGAAGGCGGTGATTTCTTCGGAGCCGACGTCTGTATCGGGCATTTTGACCACGAACAGCTTCACAGCCTCGTCCGTACGTTCGTCCGGCACTCCGACACAGGCAGCTTCCAGCACGCCGTCCATATTAGCGACCACGGACTCAATTTCGTTGGGATAGACGTTGAAGCCTGAAACCAGGATCATATCCTTCTTTCGATCAACGATTTTAAAGTGGCCTTCGTCGGTCAGAATAGCCACATCGCCGGTGCAGAAATAACCATCCTTGGTGGTGACGGCCGCCGTCTCGTCGGGCTGGCGCCAATAGCCGATCATGACTTGCGGTCCCTTGATGCATAGTTCGCCGGGCTCTCCTTGGGCGACGTCTTCGCCTTCATCACCGCGCAGTACAATATCGGTAGAGGCAAGGGGGACGCCGATGGTAGCGGTAAATTCGTCCTGTCCGGGAACATTAAAGGTCGCTACGGGGGAGGTTTCAGATAACCCGTAACCTTCCGTGATGTGCTGGCCGGTCACTTCGCGCCACTTGTTCGAGATGGCTTCTTGGATAGCGGTGCCACCGCCACCGGTCAGCCGTAGGTTGGAGAAATCACATTCGGCAAAGCCTGGCGTGTGCAGTAAGCCATTGAACAGTGTGTTGACGCCCGTGATGACCGAGAACTTCCAATTCGACAGCTCGGCCACGAAGCCCGGCATATCACGGGGGTTGGTGATCAGGACATTGCGCCCGCCCTTGGTGAAATAGGACAGGCAATTCACCATCAGGGCAAAGATGTGATAAAGCGGCAGGGCGGTGATTACCACTTCTTCACCATCGCGGATCATGTCGCCGGCCAGGGCCGAAAACTGCTCAATATTGGCAACCAGATTGCGGTGGGTCAGGGTCGCACCCTTGGACAGGCCAGTGGTGCCGCCGGTGTACTGTAGAAACAACAGATCATCGCCAGTGATTTCTACCGGCGTAAAGGAAAGCCCTTCGCCCGCCGCCAGGGCATCGGTGAACCGCACCACATTTTTTAAACGTTCGTCCACGGGGGGAGAGGGTAGGGCAGCATTGCCGCAATCGCCTAGGTCCGCGACGATAACGTTTTTGATTGGTGTATTGCCGATAATTTCAGCCAACACCGGGGTGGAGCCGGAAAATATGATGATGGTATCCGTGTCCGCGTCGTTGAGCTGATGCTCCAACTCCCGCGGGGTATAGAGCGGGTTGACGTTGACCTGCACCAATCCGGCCCGGATGTTGGCAAACATGGTAACGGGAAAGGCCATGATATTGGGCGACATGATCGCGACCCGGTCACCCTTTTTTAAGCCCAGTTCGTTCTGCAGATAGGCTGCGAAGTTTTCCGACAGTCGGTCGATATCGTTAAAACTTAAATCCGCACCGAAATTGCTGAACGCTGCCGCATCACCGAACTTTTCAATAGCTGCCGCCGACATGGCCCAGATGGAGGAGTGGGCATCCGCGTCGATTTCATGCGGGACGCCGGGCTTGTAGTGTTTGCTCCACGGTTTTTCGGTCATAGTAGTCATCCCCCAGTTGTTAGGCGAAATAGCTTCAGCATTGAGTTCGCAGCTAAAATATAGCCAACCCATGCATAGCGCACGAAATTTTCTCAACGCCCCAGCCTTTATTTCCGTTAACCATCTTTAGGCCTTGTGCGAAGAGCAAATTGTGATGAATATATAACATTAACGAAGTATTAAGTATATTTTTTGAGATAACCTATTGTTATTACTGCCAGTTGGATTGGTTATCTGAGCGCGCCAGGGTGGCGAATTTTATTATGGGTATTGATATGGGGTTTCGTGTCAGGTTCTGTCGTGGTGGTTTTGGCCTAGGGCTCATGCTCATCACACTTATGGTTGGCGGCCCGGTCCAGGCAGAATTGCCCAAGATTGGCGTGCCCGCCGCCGTGCGCCCGGATGCTCATGGTACCCCCCCAGGGTTGGAGACCCATATTCTGCAGATTGGTGTGGACCTGCATGCCAATGAGGCGATTGTTACGGGACCTACCGGTCAGACCCATCTGTTGTTCCTGGATGGGTCTACAATTTCCATCGGCCCGAATTCTGAACTGCGCCTGGACAAGTTCGTTTATGACACGGAGACAAAAAAGGGCGAACTGGTCGCCTCCGTTTCCAAAGGGGTATTTCGATTTGTCGGCGGACGGATATCAAAAACCCGTCCCGTATTATTCAAGGCCCCGAACGCCACCATTGGTATTCGCGGTGGTGTGGCCATTATGGAGGTCAACAGCCCCGAACAGATCGCCCGGGCCCAGGCCCAGGGGCGGACCCTGCCGCCGGTTACCGCGACCATGCTGTTTGGTGACGCGGTTACCATGCAGACACCAACGCAGCTGCAGAGGATAACCAAGCCGGGCTTTCAAATGTCGGCCACGGGTCGGGGCGGTGTCACCCCACCGAAGAAAACCAGCCAAGCCGAACTGGTCAAGGTTCTCTCCACCCTGGAAGATCCGCCGCCCCCGCCACCGCCCGGTGATGGCGAGCAGACAGCGCAACAACTGGGCGAAATTGCACCAGCCGCAGGCGGCCCCACTGTCAGCAATGAAGATGTTGCTGCCAGCCAAATGGCGGCCCTGGGGTCGCAAAACGATCCAGCTGCCGTAGGCGGTGGGACACCTGGTGCCCCGCCGCCGCCGGGACCAGGTGCGACGAATGATGGTACGGGCGGCGGTGGGGAGCTCACCGCGGAAATCAGTCAAACCTCCCAGCAAACACCGGTTCCACCCATTGGGACATTGGTTGCCACCCCGAACGGCGATGGGCTATTGATCGAAACAGCCGCCGACGGCACCCTGGTTGGCGTGGTTTCGCAGGCGTCGGACGATGCTGTGGTTCCTGAGGTCGTTTATAGCTTGACCGAGAACGCAGATGGCCGTTTTGCTATTGATCCCACTACTGGCGAGATCACCGTGCTCGATGGTGGATTGCTTGATTTTGAGGCGGAGATATCGCACGAGATTTCCGTCCTGGCGACCAGCACCGACGGTACCACGTTGGCCGGGTCATTCCTTATTTCGTTGTTTGATGACACGACGGAATTTCAGGTCACGCCGATTGTCGATAGCAACCCCAGTACCAACGGTACGGTCGAAAATGCGCCACAAGGAACAATGGTCGGCGTGATGACCGTGGCCAGGGATGATGATGCCACGGACAGTGTCAGTTTTACTTTGCTCGACAATGCAGAGGGACGGTTTTCTGTTGATCCCGTGACGGGGGTCGTCTCTGTAGCCGATAGCGGCCTTTTGGATTTCGAGAATAGCGAGACCTACAGCATCACCGTGCTGGCAACCAGCACAGACGGTACTACGTCAGAGGCGAGTTTCACCATTGCCTTAACTGACGATAATAGGGAATTCGACGTCACGCCCGTGTCCGACAGTGACGCTGCGATCAATCTGATCTCGGAAAGTGCGCCTAACACCACCCCGGTGATGATTACCGGCGCTGCCTCTGATGGAGATGGCAGCGATACGATCACCTATAGCCTAAGTCTCAATCCCGGTAATGCCTTTTCTATCGACCCCAATACCGGTGTGGTGACCGTGAATGATGCCAGTGTACTGGACTTCGAATCCGGGACATCCCTCACCATTGAAATAACGGCGGCCAGCACGGACGGCACTGAACAGGCGGAATCTTTCATCGTCACCTTGAGTGACGATAATACGGAATTCGACGTCACGCCCGTGTCCGACAGTGACGCTGCGATCAATCTGATCCCGGAAAGTGCGCCTAACACCACCCCGGTGATGATTACCGGTGCGGCTTCTGATGGCGATGGTAGCGATACGATTACATATAGCCTAACCGTTAATCCCGGAGGCGTATTTGCGATCGATCCTGTTACCGGCGTGGTTACGGTGGCGGATGCCAGTTTGTTGGATTTTGAGACGGATGCCTCACTGACTATTGAGATTACCGCGACCAGTTCGGATGACACGCAAGCGGCTGAATCTTTCATCGTCACCTTGAGCGATGCTAATGAGTTTTCGATCGGCCCGGTCAGTGATACCGAAGTTGGTTTGAATGTGGTTGATGATCGTAGTCCCGATGGGACCCTGTCGGGAGTTACCGCCTTAGCCACAGATCTAGACGGTACGGATAACACCACCTACAGCCTGATCGATGATTCCAATGGCCGATACTCCATTGATCCGACCACGGGCGTGATTACCGTTCTAGATGCTTCGAAAATCGATTTCACGGATACCACCGGAACAGATGGCTATTCTCACGACGTCATTGTGCGGGCGATAAGCGATGATGGCTCGGAATCCGAAGCCAGTTTCAATATTCGAGTCCGTTCGACACAATTTTCCGGACGCAGCAAACGTGGGACGTTGTCTGCCACTGGCGGCGATGACGGCTCGCCGACAGATAACGTGTCATCAAATACGGTATTTTTGCAGTTCGGCAATGTTGTATTTCCAACGCCGGGCGTCGGCAGTGGTTTTTATCAACTTCTCCGGCAGGCGTCTCCCGGTACCTTTACCGTTACTTCGCCAAACCTTTCGCCCTATGGCGATGTTACGGGGGACGGAATATTTTTTGGTGATCGTGATTTTGTTCTCTACGAGTTGACGGAGCAGGCTAATCCGACCAGCGGTTTGTTTATGTTTGTTGGCATTCCAACCCAGAATTTGGAATTTCCCACCGCCGGCTTCTCGTCCTTCACACCACGGGATGATTTCCTCCTCGGTAGCGATATTCCCTTTGTCAGACCATCCTCGGGCGGCAGTGTAAGCGATCATATTGTCAGCGACATCTATGTCTCATGGGATACCACGGGCAGCGGCGGCACCAATCCCCATCCCGTGTTTGCCCAGGCCAGCTTTGCCTTGGGCCCCAATCAACAGGGCGGCTTGGTTGTCGCGATGGGACGTATTCTGCCCGACGGTGACAACCCTTATTTCATGACGGGTGGGGTCAGTGGCAGTTTCAATCCAAGTAATGGCAGCGCCGTCGGTGCAAATCTAATCAAGGGCAGTATTGCGTCCAGTGATGATGGCAATGGCTTTGATTTTTTCGGCAATGGTTCACCAAAGTACGGCGTAATTGAAGCGGCTGCGGTTGACGGCGGTGATGTCGTTCAAAGTAGAGGCTTGGCAGAAAGAACCAGTGGCAGTGCGGCAAGCCGGTCGGATACAGCCTATTTTCCCAACGTTGTTATGATAGGTGGGCCTAACGGCACAATCAGTACGACCCGAACGTCACGAACCCTGAACGGATTTGTCTCCGGTGGTCTACAAATAGATGGTTCATCCGGCTTTTTCCCCGCCTACAGCACCGATGCGGCTGCTGCGACCGCGACGGGTATCGTGATCACCACCTCTGCTGAAGAGGGGCAATTGTCTGCAACGATCAACGTGATCGATGATACCAATGATTTTACGCGGCAATTTCTTTTAGGTGGTGTCGACGGCACCACCAGCAGTGCCTTTATCAATGACGATTTGTTCGTGGCGCGGGAGGCCGATGGCAGCACTACGGATACCCTTGCCTTGGCGACCTCCGGCATGGTGCCATTGCTCGCAGCTCACATTCCAGCCGGTGTCAATCTCTGCGCCTGCAGCTTTATGAAGTGGGGTCACTGGGCCGGTGACTTCGAAATGGTCGGCGTGGCTACCGAGCGTTATCATCTGGCCCATTGGGTCGCGGGCGAATTGGCATCCGTCGTTGACGTCCCCACAGGCGGAACGGCAACCTTTACGGGGCATGCAATAGGGACCATAGCCGATAGCTCCATCCGGCAGTTTGTCGCGAACATGTCTGCGACATATGATTTCGCTGACCGCTTTGGCCAGGTAACAATAAGCAATCTGGAGAGTAAGACGTTTGTATTTCCTATCTCCGCAGGGGCGATGACTGCAAATGTCTTCAGTGGCAATTTGGATGTGGAAAGCAGTGCGCCGGGGTTTACAGGTGATACGCGCGGTGCCTTCTATAACAATGGCGGCGTTAAAGCCGATGGCATTGGTGGAGACTTCGTGATTAATGAAAGCGCCACGCCCTTCGCCAGCATGGCTGGTGTCTATGTGGGTGAGCGGTAGGATCCGACTACCCGGCTTTAGGAACAGATTCTTTGTCAGATGCTGTTAAGCGAGGGGTACTGCTGCATTGCGATGGTGCCGTTGCGACCATTACCTTGAACCGACCGGAAAAGCTGAACCCGTTGGATGGCGCGACAATCATCCAGCTACGGGATGTTGTTGCGGATTTGGAAGGGCGCTCTGACATCCTAGTGGTACGCCTGACCGGTGCCGGCAAGGCATTTTCTGCCGGTGGAGATCTTGGCGGTTATATTTCGCTCTATCAATCGCCGGACGATTTTCGAGGCTTTCTCGAGAATTTCCACGATCTTTTAGGTCGAATGGAAAACTCAGGCAAAATCTATATGGCGGTCATCAATGGTGCCTGCGTTGCGGGTGGGTTGGAACTGCTGCTGGCCTGCGATGTTGTGGTCGCGGGTGCGGGTGCCAGGATTGGCGACGGGCACTTGAATTTCGGCCAGTTGCCTGGTGCTGGCGGCTCTCAGAGGTTGGCACGGGCCATTGGTGCCATGGGCGCGAAGTTCCTGATGCTTAGTGGTGCGTTGGTTGATGCGGAAGAAGCGTTACGCCTGGGCTTGGTCAATCGCATCTTTCCCGATGATGAGTTGGAGGCTGGATCAATGGCCCTGTGTCAGACAATGGCAAAGCACAGCCCGGCGGGCCTGAAGGCGGCCAAGCATCTGGTCAACGAAGGCCTGCGCGGTGATCTGCAAACAGGTCTGCGGATGGAACTGGAATACGTCCACAACTATGCGACGACCGAGCCTGATGCCATGGAGGGTCTGCTGGCGTTCAGGGACAAACGGCAACCGGACTACAGAAAATAAGCTCCCCAGAGCAATTTTTGATTGCTCTGTTCTTAAGAATCCGAGCATGTTTTAAAGTAGACATGCCCTAGGCGCGGCGCTTTTCCGTTGCCGCCCTGTCGATGCTCAAATCCTCGTTAATGATCACGCCATAGTCATCCGCTGCGCGCGCAATGGTGATAAGTTCGTCTGTAACATCAGCCAGAACCATTTCGGGGTCGCGCAACAGGGGATCGCCATAGCCGCCCCCCGCGGGGCCCACGCAGACAAAGCGGTCGCCCGCATCCACCGGCGTATGAGGCACTTTCGATGGCAGCTCCCCGCCCTTGCCGTTGGTGCGATCCAGGCGCAGACCGGCAGAGCCGCCGTCATTGCCACCGCGAAAGCCCCAGGGGGGAAACTTGTGACCCTCGCCCTCGATCGAGGCCCCGCCGGCATCGAGATAGACGAATTCCCGCACCGAGCCGAAGCCGCCCCGCCATTGACCTGCGCCACAGACATCTTCGCGCAACTCGTATCGGTCCACACGCAGGGGCAGGTGGCTTTCAATATCTTCAATGGGGTTGTTACGGGTGTTGGCGTACAGGGTATCGACCGCGTCCATGCCGTCCTTGCCGTCCCGCCCGCCATAGCTGCCTTCGAAGATTTCCATATGCACCCAATGCTCGGAATTCTGTAGCCCGGAAAATGCGATCACCCGCAGATTGCCAATGCCGGCCGAGACCTGGCTTGGCGCGACGCCGGCCAGGGCCTTCATCACTGTGTCGGCCAACTGATTACCGGGGCAGAACCTGGCAATGGTTGGTGCGGGAAAGATGGGATTGGCCAAACAGCCCACGGGCGCGATGATCTCAATCGGGCGAACCAGACCGTCATTGACCGGGATATGGCCGTGCACCGCCGTGTCCAGCAGGACCGAGCGGACGGTCAGCCAGATGGCAATATCGACGGTGCCGTGCAGGGGCATGTTGATGGGCTTGTCGGGAACCTGCGGCGCGGTGCCCGTTAGGTCCACCACCATCTCATCGCCTTTAATGGTAATGGCGACGCACAGGGGCAGCTCCTTCCGGCTGGGGTCGGGATCATCGAGATAGCCATCGATAAATGTTGTTGCCGCGTAGGTGCCGTCGGGCAGGGCCGCGATGGCCTGACGCATCAGGCGCTCGGCATGGTCCATGACGTTGTCGCAGGCGGCCTGGAAGGTGCTTTTGCCATAGCGGTCGATCAGCTCCACCAAGCGTTCGGCGCCGATGCGGGCAGCGGCGATCTGCGCCTCCATATCACCAACCACCAGGTCCGAGACACGAATGTTGTCCCGCAGGATATGCCAGACGGGGATGACTTTTTTGCCGGCCTCGTAAACCTTGATGGCTTTGAACTGCAACCCTTCGGCATAGGCATCGATGGCATCGACGATACCGCAACTGCCCGGCGTCAACGATCCGATGTCCAGGTGATGGGCCGTGGTGGCCGAGAATGCGATCAGCTCGTCCTTGTAAAACACCGGCACGATGAAGCCCACATCGGGCACGTGGGAGGCACCGGCGTAAGCATCGTTATGCATGATCACATCGCCGGGGTTTATGCTCTCCCCCCGATCCGCCAGGGTTTTCAGAATGCCGCGTACATAACCAGGGATAGGGCCCGATTGCAGGGGCGTTGATTGCGCGGATTCCGCCAGGCCACGGCCTTGGATATCCACCAAACCGGCGCCAAAATCCTCCGACTCCCGAATGATCGAGGAGTACGACATGCGCATCAACTTATAGCCCATCTCGATGGCGATGTTTTCCAAGGCACCCTGAATAACCGAAGCCGTGACGTGGTCCACCGCTGGCGCGTTTTTCTGGATATTCATATCTAGGCTCCTGTCTCGATCAACAGATTTCCCCCCCGCTGCGCCGTCGCCTTGGCACCGGGGGGGATGACGGTGGTGGTATCTTTTTGCAGCACAATGGCCGGTCCCTCGAATACTTGATCGATGGGCAGTTTGTCCCGTGCATAGAGGGGCGTCGCCATGGCGGCCAGCTCTCCATCGAGCCGGAAATGACATGGCACCTCATCCAACAGCGCGTCTTTAAGGACGCCGCCCTGTTGCAATGTGGGCAGTTCGATCTTCGGCATCTGGCCAATGCCGGTGACGCGAATGTTGACGATCTCGATTGGACTATCCTCGAACACGTGACCGTATTCGGCTGTATGAATTGCCTCAAACGTTTTAAAAACGTCGCCCAGGCTAGCCTGGTCCACCGGGCCATCGGCGACCGGCACGCGTAGTTCATAGCCCTGGCCGACATATCGCAAATCGCCGCTGCGTTGATAGGCGATGGCAGCGTCATCCAGGCCATCGATTTTAAACTGCGCGGCCAGGCCGTCGCGCATGACGTTGAAGTCGCGGCTTAGGCGGTCCCCATCAACGTCACCACTGGTTTGGAATTCGGTGCGGATGGCGTCGTATTTCAGGTCTGTGGTCAGTAGCCCGGCAGCCGACGTTATGCCCGGATACGGCGGGATAATGACCTCCGGAATACCGAGGTCCCGGGCGACTTCTACTACATGAAGGGGCCCCGCGCCGCCAAAGGCGACCAGGGAGAATTCCCGTGGGTCATGGCCCTTTTGCACGGTGCGGGAGCGGATGGCATTGGCCATGTTGGCATTGATAATGGTCAACACGCCGTCGGCGGCAGCCTCCACCGTCATGCCCAATTGTTCGGCAAACTCGCTCATGACCTTATGGGCTGCCGGTGCATCCAGGTTCATCTCCCCGCCCAGGAAGTTGCCCGGCTGTAGACGGCCCAGGACCACATTCGCATCCGTTACAGTTGGCAAGGTGCCGCCACGTCCATAGGCTGCGGGGCCCGGCTGTGCCCCGGCTGATTGCGGGCCGACGCGAAATGCCTGGCCCGCATCAAGGTGGGCGATGGAACCGCCGCCCGCGCCGATGGTGTGGATATCGATCATGGGGGCCATGACAGGGTAGCCGCCGATCCAGGTATCCCGCGCGGTGGCTTCGGCAAATTGGCCATCCACGATCAGACCAATATCGGCCGAGGTGCCGCCCACATCATAGGTGATCAGGCGTTTGCGGTCGGACTTCTCCCCCGCCATGGCACCACCCAAAACACCTGCGGCCGGTCCCGACAGCAAGGTCAGCACCGGCCGGTCCGACACCATGGCTGATGTGGCCACCCCGCCGTTTGATCCCATGACATGCAAGTCTGCCCTGAAACCATTGTCGGCAATGGCGGCTTCCAGATCGCGTACATAGGTCCGCACCTTGGGGCCGATGAAGGCGTTCATGGCGGCGGTGGTGAAGCGTTCGAACTCCCGGAACTGGGGCGACACGGCGGATGATGTTGTAACGAAACAGTCAGGATATTCCTGCCGGATAATCGCGGCTGCGCGATCTTCGTGCGCGGGATTAATATAGGCAAACAGGAAACAGACCGCCACGGCCTCAACCCCTGCCGCTTTCAACTCCCGCGCCGCCCCGCGCACGGCCTCTTCATCCAAAGGTACCAGCACCGCGCCGTCGGGGGGGCTCAACCGCTCCGCCACCACTTTGCGGTGACGCCGTTGCACCAGGGGGCGGTCCTGCCAGGGGACGTCCTGCATGATGGAATAATGCTGTGGCCTTTGGTGGCGGCCAATATGCAAAATGTCGCGATAGCCCTCGGTGGTGACCATGCCTGTTTTGGCACCTTTGTATTCCAGCACCGCATTGGTGGCGATGGTGGTGCCGTGGAGGACGTGGTCAACCTCGCTGCGGGATACATCGAACCGCTCGCAAATCTCCACCATACCTTGGATCACGCCGCGCGAGGGGTCATCGGGGGTGGTGGGGACTTTGTGAATGGCGACGTCCTGGGTTTCCGTATCGCCATACATGACGTCCGTGAAGGTGCCGCCGACGTCGACGCCGATCAATTTCATCGTGCTTATATTCCCTTAACCGTTTTGGCTATTCGGGTGGCAGAACCACCCCTGCTGTTTCCGTTATCAGCCCGTACTGATCGGGCTGGCGGTGTTCGGCGAAATTGAACACCGTGTTCTTATAGTGATTACACGCATCCAGGTCGCAATCGGCTACCACCAATTCATCATCCAGGGTGCGGCCCTGGGCGACGATTTCGCCCGTGGGCGCGACAATCAGCGTCCCGCCCATCATGTCACAGCCTTCCTCCCGCCCCGCCTTGGCCACGCCGATGACCCAGGTGGCGTTTTGATAGGCCCCTGACTGCATGGACAGATTGTTGTGCAGGCTGGCCAGATGGGTCGGCTCAAAACCCCAGGGTGGCTCGGTAGCCGGCGTGTTGTAACCCAGCATGATCATCTCCACCCCCTGCAGTCCCATCATGCGATAAGTTTCCGGCCAGCGCCGGTCGTTACAGATGCACATACCCATGATGCCGCCCATTGTGCGCCAGACGGGAAAGCCCAGATCACCGACGTCAAAATAGGCCTTTTCCAGATGCTGCCATTTCCGTTCCGGCAGATGGTCGGCATGGCCGGGCAGGTGCACCTTGCGGTACTTGCCCACAATGGTGCCTTCTTTATCTACCAGAATGCAGGCGTTGTAGCGCATTGTTTCGCCGTCCTGCTGCACCAACTCGGCAAAGCCCAGGCAGAAGCCGATGCCGTATTCTGCTGCCCGTTCGAACAGGCGGGCGGTATCGGGACCTGGCATGGCGGTTTCGAAAAAACGATCAATCGCGCCTTGTTCCTGAAAGTACCAACGGGGAAAGAATGTCGTCAGGGCCAGTTCGGGAAAGACCACCAGGTCACAGCCCCTGTCGTGCGCCGTCTCCAACAACGCCAACAGGCGGTCGACCACCGCCTCCCGGCTTTCGTTCAGGCCGATAGGGCCCAGTTGCGCCGCGCCGACGGTCAGTATGCGATTTGATTTAACCATGACGCTATTCTGCACCAGAGGTGGTGAAAAAGGAAACAGCCGTTATGATTGTTACAAATTGAACAGCGAGGATATCATGGACTTTGGCGTATCATTTCCCCAAACCCAAATTGGCAACGACCCTGCCATCATGCGCAACTTTGTCACCACAGCAGAAGACCTTGGTTTTGAACGCCTGACCTTGGTGGATCATATCCTGGGCGCAAAAGACGCCAAGGATGCACCGTGGGCGGTGCATTACACCATTGAATACGGTTTTCATGAGCCCATGACATTGTTCGCCTGGATTGCCGCTTTCACCACCAAGATGCAGTTGGTCACCGCCAACGTGGTGCTGCCGCAACGGCAGACCGAATTGGTGGCCAAGCAAACGGCGGAGATCGATATCCTGACCGGGGGCCGCATGGTGCTTGGCGTTGGTGTCGGCTGGTCGGCATCTGAATTTGAGGCCCTGGGCATGAACTTTACCAACCGGGGCGCACGGATGGAGGAACAGATTGCCCTGTTGCGGGCGCTATGGACGGATGAGTTGGTGGAATTCGACGGCAAGTGGCACAAAATGTCCGACATGGGCATGAACCCCCTTCCCATTCAGCGCCCCATACCGATCTGGATTGGTGCCATGGAAGACGTCGCCATCCGCCGCGCAGGCCGCATTGGCGATGGCTGGTTGATGAGCCCCCGTACCAAGCCCGACGATGTCATGCGCGCCAAAATCGAAGTATTTAGGGAGGCCGCCGTGGGCGCAGGCCGGGACCCCGGCACATTGGGTATCGACGCCACAGTTTTCGCCGAAGACCGCGGCCCCAACGAATGGCTATCGGAAGCCCAAGCCTGGCGCGACATGGGCGCGACCTCCGTTACCTTCCGCACCTCGGAAAGCGGCTTCACCCATATCGACCAGCACCTCAGCGCCATGCGCCGGTTGGCGGATGCGGTCGGGGGATAGGGCATAATGGGTAGGGGAGAGTAGCAAATGTGCCGTTGGCTGGCTTATTCCGGAACGCCCATATTCCTGTCTCAGCTGCTGTTTGAGCCGGAGAATTCTTTAATCGATCAAAGCCTGCATGCCCGTGAATCCATCGCCACCACAAACGGCGATGGTTTTGGTATCGGTTGGTATGATGCCCAGCCGCACGCAGGCCTGTTCCGTGACGTCCTGCCCGCCTGGAATGACGAGAACCTGTTGGCATTGTCCGAACAAATCCGCTCCGGCCTGTTTCTGGCCCACGTTCGCGCCTCCACCGGCACCTCCACGGCACGGCAGAACTGCCATCCCTTCCGCTATGGCCGCTGGCTGTTCATGCATAACGGCCAGATTGGCGGTTACACCATGATCCGCAGGCAGTTGGAAATGTTGATAGAGCCGGACCTCTACCGCCATCGTGTCGGTACCACGGACAGCGAAGTGATGTTCTATCTTGCCCTCAGTCTGGGTTTGGAGACGGATGCTGAATTGGCCCTGCGCCGTATGGTTGGTCATATAGAAAGGTTGACCAAGGATGCCGGCGTCGACACCCAGGGGGCGGCACCGTTGCGCATTTCCCTGGTTCTAAGCGACGGCGAACGCCTGATCGCCCTACGCTATTCCTCCGACCGCCAGTCGCCAAGCATGTACATTGGCCTGGGCGGCGATGCCCTGGCCGAAGCCGGCCTGGACGATGCGAAGGATGAGCAGGACATACTGGTCCTGTCGGAACCTTTGGACGATGTCGGCGACAATTGGCGCGCCGTCGATGATGGCTGCCTTTTGGTGGCATCGCGGGGAACGATGACCAGCAGCGTTTTTACGCCGGAGCCATGAGGGCCTCGACCATCGGCCCGTTTCGCCGACGTGTTTAATCATAATTTAGGAGCACCGCCATGCCTGATCTACCTGTCGTCGTAGGAGACACAACAACATTCGCGAAGACTGTTGGCGAAAGCGATATCTATGGTTTCGCCGGCATTACGGGAGACTTTGCCGCACCGCATGTGAATGCAGAGTTCATGAAAAATTCCCAATATGGCGAGCGGGTAGCCCATGGCGCTTTGTTAGTCGGCTTTATGTCCACCGCCTCGGCATTGTTGGCAACGCGCATCATTTCCAAGCGGGATGATCTGACGCCCATGTCCATCGGCTATGACCGGGTGCGTTTTACCGAGGCCGTGAAGATTGGCGATACCATCTCCGTTGTCTATGAGGTGAAGGCGTTGGAGCCTGAGCGCGGGCGTAGCCGGGCTGCATTGACCGCCACGAACCAGGACGGCACGGTTGTGGGCGTGGCCGAGCATATTATGAAATGGCTGGTGAATCCCTAAGGGATGGGAAGTCCTGATACCAATCGCCGTGATCTCCCGCAAAATTGCCCATGCCCGGTTTGGTCAGCAGGCCGCGGGGGGCGACATAACTGGAAATATGACGCTCCGGTGCTTCTGACCAACTGATGTTGAAGGCACATAATTTGGGAAAAAACTGCAGGCGGCTGTAGGGCAGGTGGTCATGGATCCACCAGGCAAGCGAGCGCCAATCGGCCCCTTGGGCATACCGGTCCGTGAACCAGGGCAGCAGCACACAGGCCATAGCACCCATATGGCCGTTTTCATCCCGATGATCCCAGACGTGGCGGCCTTTGGCCCGTTCGGGGCTGGCACAGTTCAGGTTGTTGGCGTTGCCAAACGCGTTCACCGCCGCATTGCGGTATGACGAACGGATGGACAGATCGCCGAAACTGGCCTTTAACGGCTCCAATATCTCGCGGCACAGCATGCTGCCTGCGGCGATGGCCAGATCCGGGTTATCGGGGATATTGGGAATGCCGTAAAACACGGAAATCTCGCTATAAAGGAAATCCCGCATGAAGAACGACGGCGACAGGCGGACCCGGCCCAGCTCCTCCAATCCTTTCATGCTGCCCGGCTTGCGCATTGGACGCGTTAACCTTGTTTCTTAGAAAAAACCCTTAATTAACCATAATTAAAAGCTATTTTAATGCGAATTTTAGGTCATTAAGCAAATCTTCGCCATCTTCGATGCCCACGGACAGGCGCACCAAGCCATCGGATATGCCTAGTTCAGCCCGAATTTCGGGGGGGATAGACGCATGCGTCATGATGGCGGGATGTTCGATCAGACTTTCCACCCCGCCCAGGCTTTCCGCCAGTGAGAATAATTCCGTCCGTTCCAGAAACCGGCGGCTTCTTTCCAGCCCGCCCTTGAGAACAGCCGTCACCATACCGCCGAAATAATCCATCTGGCGCACCGCCAGTTGATGTTGCGGATGGGAGGGGAGGCCAGGGTAATAGACCGTTTCAACATCCTCGTGAGCCTCCATGAACTCGGCAATGGCAATGGCGTTTTCACTGTGCCGTTGGATGCGCAATGGAAGCGTTTTCAGGCCCCGCATGGCCAAAAAGGCATCGAACGGCCCGGCGACGGAACCAACTGCGTTATGGAGGTAGGCGAGGCGGTCCCGCAGGTCCTTGTCATCCCGGGCCACGACCATGCCGCCGACCATGTCGGAATGGCCGTTCAGGTATTTCGTCGCCGAATGCATGACCATATCAAAGCCGAAATCCAGGGGCCGTTGGGCCACGGGGGAGGCGAAGGTATTGTCCGCCACGGTCAATATGCCCCGGGGTGCAGCTATACGCGCGATGGCGGCGAAATCCACCAGGCGCAACATGGGGTTTGTCGGGCTTTCGATCCAGATCATCTTGGTTTCGGGCCGGATGGCAGCCTCCAACGCCTCTGGATCCGACAGATCGACATAACTGAAATCGAGTCCGGCAGAGCGTTTGCGCACATCCTGGAACAATCGATACGTACCGCCGTACAGATCATCCATGGCAATGACATGATCGCCGCTGTCCAACAGTTCCAACACTGTGGCGGATGATGCCAGGCCGGAGGCGAAGGCATATCCCTGCGCGCCGTTCTCCAGATCAGCCACACAGGCTTCATAGGCCATACGGGTGGGGTTTTGGCTGCGGGAATATTCATAGCCTTTGTGGACACCGGGGCTTTCCTGCACATAGGTGGAGGTGGCATAGATTGGCACCATAATGGCGCCTGTCGTGGGGTCGGGTTCCTGGCCTGCATGAATGGCGCGGGTCGCGATGCCGTGGCGGTTGCGTGACATATTCGGGCTCTTTCTAAGTTCAAGCTTCAACTACTGCGTTACGGCGCAGATGGTTTAATAGATCAACCTTGGTGATCAGGCCCAGGAAGTGGCCGTCCTCGACAATAATGGCGACCCGGTCGGCGCGTAGGATCGGCAGCAGGTTTTCCATGGGTTCGGACGGGGCCAGCATTTCCAACCGGTCCGTCATAAAACCTGAAACCGGATCGGCAAAGTGTTCCTGGTTTTGGTACAGGGACAACAGTAAATCGCTCTCATCGATAATGCCTATAATTTTGTCGCCGTCCAGAACCGGCAGCTGGCTGACATCCGCCATCCGCATGCGGCCATAGGCACTCAACAACGTATCATCAGGGCTGGCTGCGACCACGGCCCGGTCATCAAAGGAACGCGAGATCAGATCCCGCAGATCGCCATGCTGGGGCCGCTGGATAAATCCCTGATCGGTCATCCAGAAATCGTTGAACATTTTCGAGAGGTATTTATTGCCGGAATCGGGCATCAGGCAGACCACAGTCTTCGCCGATGTCTGCTCCCGGCAATAGCGTAGGGCGGCAGATAGAAGTGTGCCGGTGGAGGAACCCGCCAAAACGCCTTCAACCGCCAACAGTTCCCGCGCCGTCGCCAGGCTTTCGTAATCAGGGATGGAGTAGGCCTTGGTGATCAGATCGATATCGCAATTGGGCGGCACAAAATCCTCACCAATGCCTTCAACGACCCAAGATCCCAATTCACCCGCCACCCCATCGTTGACCAAGCCTGCCAGGATGGACCCTTCGGGATCCGCCAAGATCATCTCCACGGACGGTTTCACGCCTTTGAAATACCGCGCCAGGCCGGTAATAGTCCCGCCGGAGCCGACACCACAGACCATGGCGTCGATCTCGCCCGCCGTCTGTTCCCAAATCTCCGGCCCGGTGCCTTGTTCATGGGCGGCCGGGTTGGCTGGATTGGCGAATTGGTTAACCCAGAAACTATTCTCCATCTCGCCCGCAAGACGCTCGGCTACATCCTGATAATATTCCGGATGGCCCTTTGTGACATCGGATCTCGTCATCATGACCTGAGCGCCCAGGGCATTGAGGTGGAAAATCTTTTCCTGGCTCATTTTGTCCGGCACGATGACCAGCATCTTGTAGCCCTTTTGCGCCGCGACCAGGGCCAGGCCCAGGCCCGTGTTGCCGGCCGTCGCCTCAATAATGGTGCCACCTGGCTGGATGTCGCCATTTTGCTCCGCCGCTTCGATCATAGAAAGGCCGATGCGATCCTTGATGGAGCCGCCGGGATTCTGCGCCTCCAACTTCAATAGTAACTTGCAAGGCCCGGTCTTGAAGTGACGCAATTCCAACATCGGCGTGTTGCCGATCATCTCGATGACGGAGGCGTAGATGCTCATGCAAGGCTCCTTGGTTCTTTGCCTACCCGCGCCCTCTGTAAGGCGCGACCCCTTGATCGGGTATCCAAACGCCTGCCGGCGGCTCTCCGGTCGCATAGAAAACATCGATGGGAATGCCGCCACGCGGGTACCAATAGCCGCCAATGCGCAGCCATTTCGGCCCCAGAAAATCGACCAGCCGTTTGGCTATTCCAACCGTACAGCCTTCATGGAAAGCCGCATGATTTCGGTGCGCCGCCAGGTACAGCTTCAGCGATTTGCTTTCGACAATCCAATCACCGGGCAGATAATCTATCACCAGATGGGCAAAATCTGGCTGTCCCGTCACGGGGCAAACAGAGGTGAATTCCGGGCAGGCAAAGCGGATCAGATAATCATCACCGACATGGGGATTAGGGACCCGCTCCAACACAGCATCTTCCGGGCTGTCGGGTGCCTCAACGGCACGACCCAATTGGCTTAGTTCGTTGTTTTCCATGTTGTGTCTGTCTCATATTTTAACCGATGCCAGTTCATACATAGGTGGCATCGTGTCATGGACAATTGCAAGCCCTATTGATCCTGCTGGCGCAAGGTTATCAAGGTTATTTCGGGCGGGCAGTTATAGCGCACGGGAATTGTCGTGACCCCGGCACCAGACGTTGTGTGCCCGATCATTTGCTCATGACGCCACATGCCATGGCCATAGGCACGGCAGCGACGCAAATTATTTATTGGCGGCGGACCCCAGGGCAGGCGGATTTGACCGCCATGGGTATGGCCGCAAAGATAAAGGTCAATGCCGGCGGCAGCGGCAATATCGGCCACCTCGGCCGAATGTACCGCGGCGATGCGACAGCCTTGAATGTCAGCTTCCAAGGCGTTCCGGGCCTGCTTTGTATAGAAATAATGCACATCATCCAAACCCGTCAGATGCACCGTCGCATCATCTCTGACTATGGCTACCGTCTGATTGATCAGAACATTCAGGCCCATGGCTTCCAATATAGGCACAGCATCGGCGGGATCATGATTGCCCAATATGGCGTAGTGGCCATCGGGTGCCTCGATGGCCCCCAGAATGGGCTCCAAAAGGGCCAGACCGGGTTCGACCGGTGTGTCGTGACGATCACGGTAGTCGCCGGTTAATAGCAACAGATCGGCCTGGATGTTCGTGACCAAAGCGGCGATCCGACCGGCCAATTCCGGTACCAGGTCAAGATGGGGGTCGCTGATTTGTAATATACGATAACCGTCAAAGACACCGGGCAAATTCTTAAGATGAACGGTGATCGGCTTTAGGCTGACAGCCATGGCATTGGACCGACCCCGCCCATAGAGCCCAGACAATTGCAGGAGGCCCGACGCCAAAAACATCGCGGGTGATATATGGCCGAACCTGGGATGGCGAACCAGGCCGTCCGGCGTGGAAAAATGATGGCCCTGTTCCAGGGCGCGCCGTTGCCGGTACCAAGTTTCCCGGACATCATCTCGCATCACAGACCCTCTCCATTGGCCCGTATTCTGACCTGTATAGCGGAAATGGGGAAGATGGTTTAGTTGGGTAATTTCGCCTCGGTGATGATGGCACCCTGCAGGCGCGCGCCATCAATGGCGGAACCGGACAGGTCTGCGCCGCGTAAATTGGCACCGTTAAAATTGCTGCCTGACAAAATTGCACCGCACAACAGGGTCGCGGCAAGATTGCAGCGGCTAAGATTGGCATCTGTCAGATTGGCTGGCCAGGAACGGCCCGTGGTTTTGCCGTCCCGCCCCTTAATATCCGCCGCTGATATGTCGGCTGCCTCCAAGCTCGCCTCGGTTAGGTCCGCACCGGTGAGATTTATGCCGGTCATTTCCGCCCGGTCCAGTTTGCCTTTATAGATATTGGTGCCAGATAGATCCGCCATATTCAGAGCAGAACCAATAAACCGCGCACCGGTCAAGGTCGCGCCGATCAGGGAGGCACCGGAAAGGTTGATGCCGGAGAAATCAACGTTGTCCAGTTCCGCACCGTCCAGTACCGCGCGTCTGCCTTCGGCACCAAAGCTGGCCATCCATTTCTCATGATCGCGAATGGTATCACGCAGATCATCGGGCAGGCTATCGACGGAAATGACGATCTCTGCACCGGTCAGGTCAGCGCCCGATAGGTCGACACCTTCCATGGATGTATTGCTTAATTTTACACCGCGCATGTTGGTGTCTTTGACTTTAATTCCGGTCAGCTTCGCAGACCCTAAATTCGCGCCTTCGAGGCTCGCACCTGTCAGGTCCGCGCCGCTTAAATCCGCGCCATCAAGCATGGAGCCACTAAGGTCCGCATCCGTTAGTATCGCGTTCGTTAAAATGGCACCGGATAGATCGGTTTGCGTCAGGACGGAGTTTGACAGTCGCGCGCCGGACAGGTTTGCCCCTTTGAGGGAGCCGCGTTCCAGCTCCAAGGAGCTCATTTCTGCATTAGCGACCTTGGTGCCGCCCTCTTCCGCCGCCGTCATCAAAGTGCCGTCGCGCAGGTCGGCACCGAACAGGTTGACGTCTGTTAAATCCGCGCCGCGTAACTGCGCCCCGCGCAGGTCGCAATTGGACAAATCCGCGCCCCGTAAATCCGTGTTCCGCAAATCGGCGGCAAACAGGTCGGCTTTGTGAAAATTCACGCCGCACAGCATCGCCTCGGCCAGCTTGGCACCGGTCAATTTGGCCTCTGATAAATTGGCGTTGCCGAAATCCATACGCTCCAGTTCTTGCAGGGAAAAATTTGCCCGTGAACCGCCGGGATGGCCGTCCAGCCAACGTTTATGACGCGCTAAGGTGAGCTGAATTTCTTGTGTTATCATTATTATTTTAATCCGACTGACCCGGCCATAATTGGCACAGAGAATAGATGCGGGAAATGCCATCGGAATGATGCGCCGATGAAGTAAAGATTAGCTTAAGAATTTACCCGGGAGCGCATCTGTTTTCGCAGCTATTTGCCACTATTACCCCAGTTTAATACCCGAAAAAAGATTGGTGCCAGGGTAACAATCAGTAGAATTCTGACCAGATGCATGGTTGCGATGAATGCCGTATCGACCCCCAAAGCCAGGGCGATTAAACTCATTTCCGCCAACCCCCCCGGAGACAGGGCCAGCAATAATGCATGCATGGGCAGGCCAAGCCAGGGTGCGATGACTGAAGCGAATATTGCCGCCATGGCCAGCATAAAGATGGCTGAACATATGGCCAGGAATATGGGTTTACCCGTCTGACGCAGGTTCAGGCCGACGAACCGCGCCCCAATGGCGGAGCCAATTACAACTTGTGCTATAGCGATTAATTCAGCAGGCGGGCGGCCATGTACGATGCCGCTTAGATAGGCCGCAGCGGACACCGACATGGGCCCTAAAATCCGTCCGCCAGGCAGGCGCAGATACTGACCCAGAAAAAAGCCTATCACGGCGCAGACCGCCAAAATGGCCAATTCCCCGCCATGCGCGGTGGGGCGACTGGCCAACACCCTTGCCGTGTTGGGGATATCCAGATGCTGCACCGTGGTCAGAAACAGGGGGAGAAGGAAGACAACAACGAAAATGCGCGTGGCATGAACCAAGGCGATGGTGCGCGGATCGCCGCCCTGTTGTTCGCCAATAATGGTCATTTCCCCCAATCCACCGGGGGTACCGGCGAAATAGGCTGTGGTACGGTCCATCTTGCCAAACCACATCAGAAAACCGACCGAAGCGGCGGTCATGGTGGTCACGAACACGACCATCACCAGCACGCCGGCACCCCAATGCTGCAATTGATCCAGAATGTGTGGCGTGAATGCACTGCCGAGCAATGTACCCAATACGGCGACCATAGCCATACGCAAGGGCATATGCAGACGCACAGGTGCGCCGGCGAACGCCGCAATGGTCGTGAATGTCATGCTGCCCAGCATCCAGGCCAGGGGTAAATCGAGATAGAAGAATACCGCGCCGCCGATGGCCCCAAGCAGAAGGGTGAAAGCCAGCCGCGTAATTTGCCCAAAAGACGGCTTAATCAATGAACTTTCCCAGACGCACGGCGGTTTGGCCGGGGCGGGGCCGGTGGGTCGGCATAATAAGGACGCAATCGTCGTGCGGCGTCAGGACCGGCTGGGCCCCGTCATGGCCGATTATCGTGCCGGCTTTTGGGATCACCTCCAGGCCATTGTAATCGTCGCTAAAACGAAATGCCTCCGTCTGGATCGTGATCGGGCCTACGACTTCGATCATCTGTTGGGCCGGGGGATGGGCCGCCAAAAAAGGTGCCGCCGCTTCTGTTTCGATCAGACCCAGGGCATCGAGGAAATGAAATACGGCATGGACGGCAACAGCACCTGTGTCCGCTGCCCAATGCTGACCGCATTCGATCAACAAAGCGGTCTGCTCCGCCCTCGTCTCGGCAAAGGCATTATAGTCGCGCAGTCTGGGGCCGGCCGCGTGTCCGGGATCTGCCACCACATATTCCGGCACGGCCATGGCATTGGCCAGGCGGCGGCCTTTTGCAGCTGTACCCGACAGCATCAACGCCGGGCAGGGCAGGTGCATGGAATGGAGGTCGAGGAGGAAGTCCGCATCAGCCACGACAGGTTGGATTTGCCGCGCCCTGGTCAATTCCGATGACTGCCGGGTGCCACCCAGAATTTCGTCTGACCACAATCGGTTGAAATCTTCATCCACAAAGCGGGAAGCACCGGGATTGTCCATGTCGAACGAATGATAGGCGTCCACGTTGGCAAAACTGAGGGTCAAGGTACCCCTGTTGGGGCGGATATCATTTTCAAACAATGCTGCCAGGGCATGTGCGCCGCAAACCTCGTTACCGTGGGTCAGGGCATTGATCAGCGCATTTGGGCCTGGTTTGCCGCTGCTAAAACGGTGGACGTAATCAATGCCGGTGTTGCCGGCGCGATAGCCTCGGATATCTATGGGTAATAATTCAAGCTTTGGCTGGTATTTATCCCTCATAACATCGCCCCATAATCGATGGGTTGGTGGCGATCCAAGGGTATGCCTGCGGGCGGCATGGGATACTTCAGGCCTGTGGCGCAATTGAACAGGATGCTGCGATCCTGGGCGCTGATCCGGCCATCGGCGACAGCCTGGCGCCAGGCCGCGTAAGTCGCCGCACCCTCGGGACACAACAACAGGCCGCCATTTCTGGCCATGTCATCGCGTGCGGCAAAAATTGTTTCGTCGTCAATGGCAATGGCGAAACCGCCTGATTGGCGCACCGCACGCAGGATCAGGAAATCACCTACCGCTGCGGGTACCCGAATGCCCGCCGCCATGGTATGGGCATCGGGCCACAGTTCCGCATGTTCCACACCTTCATCGAAGGCCTTGACGATAGGGGCACAACCCGCCGCCTGTACGGCAATCATTTTTGGCCGCTTGGGGCCAATCCAACCCATGGCTTCCAACTCGTCAAAGGCCTTCCACATGCCGATCAGACCGGTGCCGCCACCTGTGGGATAGAAAATAGCGTCGGGCAATTGCCAGCCGCATTGTTCCGCTAACTCCAACCCCATGGTTTTTTTGCCCTCAATCCGATAGGGCTCTTTCAGGGTAGAGGCATCGAACCAGTCCATGGCCTCCTTGCCGTCGCCGACGATTTTGCCGCAGTCGTTGATCAGGCCATTGACGCAGTAGACATGGGCACCCTGCAGGGCGATTTCCCTGATATTCGTCTCCGGCGTGTCGTCGGGGCAAAAGACAAAGGCTTCGATCCCGGCGGATCGGCAATAGGCGGCCAGGGCTGCGCCGGCGTTACCGTTGGTGGGCATGGCCATGCGGGTGACGCCCAGTTCCTTGGCCATGGACACGGCCAGGCAAAGACCACGGGCCTTGAAAGACCCGGTGGGTAGGCGACCCTCGTCCTTGATCCACAGATCACCCGAGACACCGGGTGCGGGCATTAAGGGCGTCATGCATTCCCCGAGCGAGACGATGTTCGCGGTTTCCCGCACAGGCAGGAATTCCCGGTACCGCCACATATCGGGGGGACGGGCCGCCAGGGTTTCCTTGTCCAGGCTTTTCGCCAAAGCGGGGAGGTTGTAGCGCACGAGAAATGGCCGGCCCACCGAGGACAGACCATGCAACCGGTCGCTTGCGACCTCTTCGCCGCTTAACCCGCATTCCAGGTTTGTTACGAAGGTTGGGCGTTGTTCCAGGACGTTGGTCCAGCTGGGCACTTGGGTATCAGACATCATCCAGTCCATCTATTATGCCGTCGTCGGGTGGTCCCATGGTAATCGGAAAGATCCCCGGTGGGACATTGCGATAGGGCAGGCCGATCAGGTCGGCAGGGCCCCAGTCCGGCGTATCTACAATCAGAATGGCACCGGCGATAGGTTCATATGCAGCCCTGAAATGGGTTTTCGAGCGCAGGACGATAATATCAAATTCGTTGATATCCAGGCCGCATTGCGTAAAGGGGTCGGTGTCTACGGCGGTCATGCTGTGGGAGGTTACGATGACCGCGATTTTGCCGTTGTCGATGACGGCGGACAGGCCCAGATCGTTGGTTTCCCCGGTACGATAAGGCCCTGTGATGGAATACCGCAGCTCACCGGTATATTTGATGAAGCCTGTAAAAAGTACTGGAAATCCAGCCATTTCCGACGATTTACCACCCAAGGTCGTCATCAACTGGCCGCCCAAGCCGGAGGAACCCGCTGCCATGGCAGCGATAGGGTCATGTAAATAAGGTACGGCGGTGCGCGGCACGCCACGGTCAAGCATGGTTTGCAAAAGATGGGTGGAATCGTTGCCTCGATCCGCATGCTCCAACAACACGATGGGCCGAACGCCTTGCGCCAACAACTCCGCTGCCTTGTCCAGGGCCGTATCGGGATCAAACAACGGTGCGGCGTTATATAAAGCCTCCCGTTCCTCTACCAGGCGGGCGCTGATGCGCTCTGCCGTGCGAATGGCCAGGGCCTCGTCCCCATCCGCAATTGCCAGGACCGTGGCGCCGATTTCCGGCACATCGGCATAGGCAAAGCCCATAAATAGCGTCACGTCCAAGATGCCCGGCTGCTTTGCGGCCTCCCGCACCTCCGCCATGATTTCCCGTAAGGGGGAGACGTCAGTGGCGGTGAAGATCGACGGCAGTACCAAACCGGGGCGGGCCACAGCCGTCACCGGTTTGATTTTACCCGTCATTTTGGCCAGCAACAAAGATGCCGCCCGCGCCCCGGTCTCCGCCATGTCCGTATGGGGAGAGCGTCGAAAGCCGCAGACGATATCGGCCAACAAAGCCTTTTCCGCGCTCACATTGCCGTGTAGGTCCATGGCGACTGCAATGGGATAGTCAGGGCCCAGAACCTCTCGCAAGCGCAACAACAGGGTCAGCTCCGGGTCGTTATCGCCGCGGGCGACCATGGCACCATGGAGGTGCAGCAACAACCCGTCCGCTTCGTCCCGCCACAGGGTGGCACGGGATACCAATTCATCCGACAGGGCTTGGAACGCGGCCTTTGAGACAGGGCCCGAGGGGGCACATTCAGCGCAGATCAAACCTTCGACCGTGACGTTGTTATCCTGGCAGACAGACAGGAACCCACCATAGACCGTATTGGAGCCCACAAAGGTTGTGGCAATTTCATCACCACGGCTGGCGCGATGTTCAAAGGCCGCCAAGTTGGTTTCTTCAGGCAGAAACGTGACCGTTTCATGCACCAAGCCGCTGATCGCCAACACGGTCATGGAATAAACTGCTCGTTCAAAATTCGTTCTTCCAGGTTGTGCTCCGGGTCGAACAAAAGATAAAGCTGGGCCGCCAGATTTTCGACCACGTCTATGGCGCGGACATCACGAATTTCCTGATTGTCCGCAACCACTGAGACGGGACGCCATTCGGGCTCCAACACATCGAAATGGACATGGGCGGTGCTGGGCAGCAGGGCGCCGCGCCAACGCCGTGGTCGGAAGGCCGAAATGGGCGTCAGGGCCAGAATTTCGGCCTCGAGGGGTAAAATGGGGCCGTGGGCGGACAGATTATAGGCCGTGGACCCGGCTGGGGTGGCCACCAGGACGCCATCGCAGACCAATTCATCCAGGCGAACATTGCCATCTATGGATATGCGGATTTTCGCAGCCTGACGGGTTTCCCGAAAAACCGAAACTTCGTTGATGGCCATTGCCTCATGTTCAAGGCCACTGCCATCGATCGCCGTCATCGCAAGGGGGTGTAGGGTTGCCATTTGCGCCGCCTCAATGCGCGCGGGCAAATCATCTTCGGAAAATCTGTTCATTAAAAAGCCGACAGTGCCCTGGTTCATGCCATAGATCGGCAAGTCCATATGACGGGTGTCGTGCAGCACGCTTAACATAAAACCATCGCCGCCCAGAACCACGATGACCTCTGCATTTTCCGGGCCGACGTCGTCATAGCGGTCGCGAAGCTTTACCAGGGCGGCATTTGCCTGAGGTGTTTCGCTGGCCATAAAAGTTATTTTATTGCGGTTCATCCGCTATCCATCGCCTCTCATCTTCGTCATCATCCTATGGGCGCACTATATAACCTGTCATTGCAATTTTGTATTCGTTGGCCAAGACATAGCGCTGGGGACATAATGACAGATAACCGCCTTTCCATAGGGAAGAATTAATGCCGTCACAAATACATAAGATAAATTCTCTGTCCGCTCTTATAGCGGTTGTCCTGTTTTTGGCCCTCGCCACCGCGCCAACGATCGTCAGAGCCGCTGATGCGACGCAGGATCGTCACAGCGGATATTATTATCCTTCAATTAGCAGCACGGAAGTTTATCGCGCCCGGGCACCGGTGATGAATACGGCCCATCGGGAAATGCGCATTGGCTTCATCGTCGCGCAAACCAACGGGCAGATCCAAAGGAACTACCCCCCACGCTATGCCATCTTCGCCAAAGGCGCGGAAGCGGAAAAGCTCATAATTGTCGGTTTGGACGGAAACAGTTTTGCCACTCTGCACAGGGCGCGCGCTGTTATGGCGCAGTTGACCGCGGCGGCGCGTGGTAGCGCCCTGTTTCGAAATATGGCCGTCGAAGACCTGTTTACATTCTTTGATTTGGCAAAAATGCTTGGCTTCAGCCAAATCACCATCAGTGACGGGAAGTCCTATGCCCACAAGGTGACGCTTGAATAAGCAGTATTTTCAGCGCCGATTTATGATGAACCAACGCAGCCCGACAAACAGCAGGACAATAAAAAGGGTCAGCAATATATAGATGACATAGTCCGGCAGACCAGCATCGTCCCCGGCCCGTGACTTTCGGGTGGCCTCATCGGTGGATGAGGGCGGCAGACCGGCCAATATTTTGCCGAATTCTTTTTCCAATAAAGCCTTGCTGGCGTAACCCTTTTCAATCCTGCCGTCCGTGCCAAAACGGATCATCTGGGTATCCTGATCCAGAATTATTCCCTCTTTCGAGCCGACACCTTCCACAACGGCCAGGGCGCCGACCTTATCATTGTCGCCGGCGAGAATAACAAAGACCTCCCCGCGCCGGCGGATGGTTTTTTTCGGTCCCGCACGCAGCAATGCCGCGATACCGCGTTCGTTTTGCGCCAATGCCCGCTGTAGGGCATCGATACCACGATCATCGGCGGCGGAAATATTGGCACCGTTTTCGATGAGGGATTTGACGATTCCCTCATGGCCATTCCAGGCGGCCCGGATCAAAGGGGTCAAACCCTTATTATCGCGTACATCCACCAGTGCGGCTTCTTCCAGCAAAGTATCAACAATTTTGGAATAACCGTTGATGGCTGACCAGGTCAGTGCCGTTCTGCCCTGATTATCGGCGGCATCGATTTCAACACCGGCCTTCAGCAATTCGCCCACAATGGCATGATGGCCGCGCCAGGCCGCCGCGATGACGGAGGTTCGGCCCAATGCATTAATGGCGTTGGCGTCCACGCCGTCTCTTAACAGGCTCTGTACTTTGCCAATGTCACCTTCGGCTGCGGCGACCAGAAGGGCCTGCTCCTGCGCCCGTTGCAGGATCAGGTCCAGTGCCGGCATGCGGGCTCTTATGACACGGGCTCGTTTGCGGGCCTGTTCCAATTGGCTATGATCAAGATGTTTTGCCAGCATCGCCTTGGCCAGGGACGCACCGCGATTTTGGATGCCGGCGGCGACGTAATACAGGGCCTGGGCTTCCACTCTGTTTTCTGCCGTGCCCAGACCCGCCAAATGGAATTCCGCCAGGCGCAGCATGGCAGGCACATTGCCTTGTTCGGCGGCAAGGCGAAACCCTGCCAGGGCCCGGCGATAATTCCGCTTGATCCCACGGCCCTCGGCCAGGGCCCGGGCCAGATTGTAGTGGGCCATGATGAAACCCTGATCCGCCGCCCTTTCATAACGTGCGACCGCCTTTTTCGCAGCCCTGATGTATCGGTGGTCGTGGGCCACCGATTGGCCCAGGTCTTCGCGAACAATTCGCGGGTCGTGTTGCCGGACGGCACGAATGGCGGCGGAGGCGGCGGGGGTAACGGCCTTGTCCAAATAAGGAACGCTTAGATGAACAGCACGCTGGCTCTCCTTCGCCCATGCGCCTGCCGCCAATCCAGTGTGCGCAAGGGCCAGCAGACAGAAAGCCACGACACGTGCCCACAAATGAGGCCGCAGCTTCATTCTTTGTCAGGTGGTGTTTCGAATGGGGCCACCACGTCCAGATCAGCCGCCCGTTACGCTCATGTGACGGGCCACGGCGGGGCTATCGGCATCCCGGTCAATGATGAAATCATGACCCTTTGGTTTGCGGTCGATGGCCTCAAGGATGGCTTGTTTCAAGGCATCGTCATCGGCGTTTTCACGCAAGGTTGCGCGCAGGTCGGCCGCGTCATCCTGGCCCAGGCACATGAAAAGGGTGCCTGTGCAGGTCAGGCGTACGCGATTGCACGATTCACAGAAATTATGGCTCAGCGGTGTGATGAAGCCCAAACGCCGCCCGGTTTCCTTCACCGTGACATAAGACGCCGGGCCACCGGTTTGGTGATCACTGGGCAACAAGTTCCATTTTTCCGAAAGGGTCTGTCTAACATCGGACAAGGCCAAATGCTGATCTGCCCGATTTTGCCCAATGTCGCCCATGGGCATGGCCTCAATCAAGGTCATGTCGAGACCCTTTTCGCCGCACCAGGTGAGCATATGATCAAACTCATCCTCGTTGAAATCACGCAGGGCCACGGCATTAATTTTTACCGCCAACCCGGCATCCCGGGCCGCGTCAATACCAGCCATGACGCGGTCGAATTTTCCCCATCTGGTAATGGCAAGGAATTTGTCGGGGTTCAAGGTATCCAACGAGACGTTGATGCGCCGCACACCGCAGGCATAGAGATCGACCGCATGACGGGCCAATTGCGAACCGTTGGTGGTCACCGTCAATTCATCCAGGGCGCCGCTGTCCAGATGCCGGCCCAATTGTTGGAACAACCACATCACATTACGCCGGACCAGGGGTTCGCCACCGGTGATACGCAGCTTGCGGACGCCCAGTTCGACGAAGCTGCGGCATAATCGATCCAATTCCTCCAGACTGAGAACTTGGTTCTTGGGCAAAAAGCTCATGTCTTCCGACATGCAATAGGCGCAGCGAAAATCGCATCGGTCGGTGACCGAAACGCGCAGGTAATCAACGGTGCGCCCAAAGGGATCAATCATGTCCATAGCCTCTCAATTATGCCGGAACACCGCTGCTAATGAAGCGCAGGGTATTGTCTCAGGGCATCGTGTCACGGCAGCGTTTCCGGGGCACAGACTATCAGTAACATGGCCCCTTCGACCACCATAATGTTCCATCATAATATAATGTTGGAATGGACGATGTCCCGCGGCAAAATGACCGTAACAAAACAGCCGGCTTGGAACGGGGCCTTCGATATGGGCGCGAAATCCGCCCGCAGGTGAGAGGGGTTGCGGGTATGTGGTCTTAGTTCCGAATTTCCCGGACCGCGTTCAGATAGCGCCGGTCCCGCTGCCATTTCCGTAGCACCAGGAATGCGGATTCCCGGGTAATGGATTCGTAAAATTTCGTCAATCGAACCACTTCGTCCTTGGACAGCCTATTATCACTTCCCCGCGCCTTGCGGGTCAGCTGATAGATTTGTAAAAAGACCGAACGTTCCAGGCCGACCGCGCGGCTCGCAATACCCAGGGCTTCACCGCCTTGTTCATAGATGATGCGGCGGGCCAATACGGGGCGGATACCGAGCATCCTGGAAAAGGAAAACTCAAAAATCGAAACCTGCCCCTGGTTCAATGATTTAAGGGCAAAATCGATGGACAGACCCCCGCCGTCATGCAGACGGTCCACCAATCTTTCCGCCGCAACGCCGCTATCTTCCTCGCCACCCTGCATAACGTCGGAAACCGTCGCCGACATCTGATCGTCAAGGTCGTCAATATCGACGTCATAATTCTCAACAATATAATTCCGCACGGCGGCAGAGACCCAGTAATACATTCGTTCCGCCAGTTCGGTAGGCAGATCCGGGCGTCGAACCAATGGCTTTTGAAAAGCGTCGATACGTTTAGATTCATCCGCCAGATATTCCAGAACGTCGGCCGAAATACGGGCATCCTGATTGTTGAGCAATGTCACGATAACGTCGTCCGTCCCGGTCTCAACCAGGGCAGCAGATACCTCTTCGGAGACGTCTTTGCGTATAGCGACGGCTAATTGATGTTGCATGGTGCGATGGCGGACGACCTCGACCAGATCGGCATCACGCAGAACCGGGCTGGTAGACAGAATTCTGTAGGCTACCTGCACGTCGTCATTGGCCAGCATTCGGATCAGATCATAA
Organism: Rhodospirillaceae bacterium; assembly: GCA_018660265.1. Classification (GTDB taxonomy): domain Bacteria; phylum Pseudomonadota; class Alphaproteobacteria. The sequence continues at coordinate 32,495 of JABJKS010000001.1, forward strand.
GGGGCATCACCATTTTCACTTAATCGATTGGCTAAGTTGACGCGCACCGCCATTTCCACATCAAGGCTTAGGCGCTGCAGAATTTCGATCATCAAATCCCGCTCATGGCTCTGTAATTCATCGGCCCTGCGTTCAAACAGATCGCCGATGGCGTCATAGAGTGTTTCCCGGCCTTCTTTGGATTTCTCATGCGCGAGTTTGAATAATTCCCGTACTTCGGAATCCTTCACCGGCTGCTGCATCGCTTTTGCGAGAATGCCACTCATATCAAATTCTTTCTGATTTCTTGGCCGTTTTCATTACATAACTTGTGAAAACTACCAAATTCCTAGCACTATTGAGCTTAACGCCTGATACCTTAATGAAAGGTAAAAATGTGCGGGTTTGCGGCAATTTCGAACGGTTTTCCTGCGGTTTTCCAACGGATTTCCAACGATTTGCAAGACGTCTGTGCAAACGTCTTGTCGGCAATTAGCTTGAAATGACCGCAGTGGACTCCACCTCGAAGCCTAAAACCGCTAGTCTGCGTTCTATCCAGGGCACAGAAGAAAAAAAGCGATGACCGATCAAACTCCACTTGAAGGCTATGATGATGACATTCGCAAGGCCGCGGACGATTTAATTGCGCGTCACGGTTCCGAAGTTGAAAATGCGACCACTGAAAAAATGATCGAAGTCCTCGATACCGGTGCCATGGAAGACGTGATTTATTGGTTGAAAGTTCGCCAATGTGTCCGCCAGACCAGTGGCCAGGATCGATATATTCGTCGCCTGCCGGATAAAATTGTCTGGGCCCTGGAACAGGCGGTGGAACAGGGGCGCAATCAACTGGCGCGTTTATTGGGCGGACTATACAGCGAAGCAAAGGCCGATGAAGATCGACTGCGGCGGGAACGCCGCGGTTAGTGGACGGACTAGTAAGGCCCGTAAAAATTTCTACTTAAAAAATGTTAGGCAATCAGGGCGTAATTCCCAGGAAATGAAAAGATTTCTGGTGGAATTGATCTATGTCAATGCCCCGGCGACCTTCTGAACATATTCTCTTCACAGATCAGCTGCTTATAAGTTGTCCTCCAAACCGGAATTCGAGCGCCGGTAAATTACAACGGAGCAGTAGATGGAAATCGCAAGATTGCCATCGAGAGTCCCCTGGCGCTGCAATCCCCTGCAAGCGCCCGAGGGCTGCGGCCCCCCATCCGCAGCCCTCAACAATAGGAATGGTCGCGTCGAATACGACGCGGCCATTTCTTCGTTTGGGCGGGTCGTCTTGATTTTTGCCCTACTTGCCCTGCTTATACAGGTCTCGTAAGCTCATTATTGCGGGAGAATGACGATGGCTTTTGCGGATCAGGAAGACGTCAAACGTTTAAGGGAACTTATTGCGGGCGCTGAGAGCGTGGTGATATTCACAGGTGCCGGCATCTCCACCGAATCCGGTATTCCTGATTTTCGTAGCCCAGGCGGTCTGTGGACCAAATACCAACCCATAGATTTTCGTGATTTTATGGCGTCGGAAGAGATGCGTCGGGAATCCTGGCGGCGTAAGTTTGCCATGGATGCAACCATGAATGCGGCGGAACCCAATAGGGGCCATCGCGCCGTCGCCCAGCTGGTGGAGACGGGCAAAGCCTCGGCCGTGATCACGCAAAATATCGATGGTCTGCACCAAGTTTCAGGCATTCCCGATCTGCAGGTGATTGAACTGCATGGCAACGCAACCTATGCCAAATGCCTGGGCTGTGGGGCGCGGCACGAGCTGGCCCCCATCAAGGAAGCCTTCCTGGCGGATGAGACCATGCCCATATGCCAATCCTGCGGCAGCGAATACATGAAGACGGCAACTATTTCCTTCGGCCAGTCCATGCCCGAGGATCAAATGACCAGGGCACAGCGGGAAACCCTGGCCTGTGATCTGTTTATCGCTATCGGATCGTCCCTGGTGGTCTATCCTGCGGCCGGCTTCCCGGTGATGGCAAAACAAAATGGTGCAGGTATGGTAATTTTGAACAGGGAGCCGACGGACCTGGATACTCATGCGGACCTCGTTATCAATGGCGAGATTGGCCCTACTTTGGGTGACGCAGTCGCAGTGAACTGAAGATTACAGACCTGTAACTTCAACCGTGGTGCTGCCTGATTTCGCAGTGGCCTCGCGATTCCCAACCATGATATCCTGTACCAGCGGGTGCAGATGATCCCCCATTTCCTGAGCCCCGGCACAACGATGTAAAATTGGGCCTTGTATAAGGATTACAAATTTTGCGTACGCCAAGCGTACCGATTTCTAAGAAACGGCGCGCTAATTCACGATCTTGTCTAATTTGCAATTGTGGTGTTACATACCATGAACGGCGTGGCAAAAGGTCGTCTAGAGGTAATATTAGCAATCTCTTAATTAATGTTTGACATTAAGCAATTCCATGAAGTTACCTATTGTAATGGTCTGAGATGTCTGATCGCGGTCGGAAGCCGGGGAAAAATATTGAATGGCGGCAGAACAGGATATTCTTGGAAGTGTTTTGGACCACATTGGCCAGGGCGTTTCGATGTTTGACGCATCGCAATGCCTCGTCACCTGGAATCAGAAATTTGAAGACATCATGGAGTACCCCCCCGGAACCGTGAGGGTCGGTGCGTCGATGTTGGAATTAACGCTGTTCAACGCCAACAGGGGTGACTACGGGGAGGGCGATCCCGAGAGGCTTGCCCATGATCGTACAGAGTTTTTCTTTGGTTCAACCTCATCTGAAGGCGAATATATCCAAAAGGGTGATAAAAGCTACCGCGTAATGTTTCAGCGGTTAGCTGAGGGCGGATTAATATTGTCCCTAACAGACATCACCGATCTTATGAAAACGCAGGCCAATTTAGACGAGCACAGGAGACACCTGGAAGAGGTTGTCGCGCAACGAACAGATGAATTAGAGCAAAATAGGCACCGTTTCCGCGATTTCACGGAAACCGCATCGGATTGGTTCTGGGAGATGGATGCCGATCTGCGTTTTATCTATCTGTCGGATTCGTTTGATGAAAACTTTGGCCGGGCGACCGAGGTATCCTTGGGTCGAACTAAACAGGATATCTATGCCGCGATCATCGAGTCAGGCACGGTTGAGGAGCAGAGGGAATGGCACCGGCACTTCGCTGACCTTGAGGCCCGGCGGCCATTCAAAAATTTCGTGCAGCGTTGGATTACGCCGGCTGGCGAAACGCGGTTCTTTGCCAATAACGGCAAGCCATTTTTTGACGAAAATGGCGACTTCGCTGGTTATCGGGGGACCGGATCGAACATCACCGAGCGCAAACAAGCGGAAAATTCACTCATAGCAAGTGAGGCAATGCTTCGCTTGGTTATCGACAACCTGCCTGTTTTGATCACCTATGTCGATACGGATCAACGCTTCCGCCTGATCAACCGGACCTGCGCCGAGTGGTATGGTCGGGCGCAAGCCGAAATTGTCGGTAAGCGAGTGGCAGAGATTCACGGCGACCGCTACCCACTATTTGCGCCGCGCATCAAAAGAGTGTTGTCCGGTGAAAGCCTCACTTTCGAAGATGAAGTCGTCTACCCAAACGGGAAGACACGCAATATCCGATCCATCCATGTGCCCGATTTTGACCCGGAGGGTGCGGTTCGGGGTTATTTCTCCCTGACCGAGGATGTAACCGAACGCAAGCGGGCGGACGTGGCACTGATGGAAAGCGAGCAGCGTTTCCGCGATTTCGCGGAAACAGCGTCGGATTGGTTCTGGGAGATGGATGCCGATCTGCGTTTCAGTTCTGCGTCGGAATCGTTCTCTGTAAACATTGGCCGAGAGTTCGAGGGGTCGCTGGGCCAAACTAAACATGATGTCTATGCCAAGATCATCGAGTCAGGCACGGTTGAGGAGCAGACGGACTGGCGTCGGCATTTCGCCGACCTTGAGGCCCGGCGGCCATTCAAAAATTTCATACAACGCTGGATTACGCCGGCTGGCGAAATCCGGTTTATTCTTAATAATGGCAAGCCCCATTTTGACAGAGATGGAAATTTCACTGGTTATCGGGGAACCGCATCGAACATCACCGAGCGCGTTCTGGCCGAACAAGCCCTGCGTGACAGTGAAGGCCGATACCGGGCGCTGATCGAGAATGATGCGATCGGATTGATTGTGTACGATGATCAATATCGTCCGGTGTTCGTCAGTCCCCTGGCAGCGCATATCTTTGGCTATGATACGCCGGATGAAATTATGGCCATGCCGGCGCTGTCGCCGCTGTTGGCGGAAGGCGAAGTAGAGAGAATAGCGGAGATTCGCCGAAGACGCTACGCCGGTGACGGTCCAGAGGAAAAAATCGATTTTCAGGGCATGCGAAAGGATGGCGCGGCCATTTGGATATCGCAGCGATCCAGTCTCGTCAATTGGGACGGTGCCGAGGTGGTTATGTCCGCCCTTGTCGATATCACCGAACAACGCGCGCTGGAGGAACGTCTGCGGCAATCCGGGAAGATGGAGGCCGTGGGACAGCTAACGGGGGGCATCGCGCACGAATTCAACAATTTGCTACAGGTCGTCGCCGGCAACATCGGACTACTGGAAGAGGGTGTTCCGACCGGCCCGGAGACCAGCCGGCAATTTGGGGCGATCAACAGGAACGTAAGGCGCGGGGCCGAACTGACCAGCCGTTTGCTGTCGTTCGCACGCCGACAGCCACTGGCGCCCAAGGCGGTGGAGATCGCCATAGTGTTGGCGGAGATGAAGGCCATGCTGGGGCAGACCCTGGGCGAGACGATAGCGGTAAAGGTCGAACCGGCCAGTGATGTCTGGCCGGCGGAAGCCGACCCTGGCCAGTTGGAAAATGCCCTGCTCAATCTTGCCATCAATGCCCGCGACGCCATGCCGGGCGGCGGCGTCATTACGCTCTCGGCCAACAATATCCGGCTCGACGAGCAGGCGGCTGCGCACGAGGAGGTATTGCCCAGAGATTACGTCGTGCTCAACGTGGCCGATACCGGCAGCGGCATGACGGAAGAGGCCATTAGCCATGCCTTCGAGCCATTCTTTACCACCAAGGATGTCGGCAAGGGCACGGGGCTTGGCCTGAGTATGGTTTATGGTTTCGCCCAGCAATCGGGCGGCTTCGCCGAGATTGAGAGCGAGATTGGGGTCGGTACGACAATGCGCTTGTACCTGCCTCGGCTGGCCGGTGCCGAAAACGACAAGGCGATCACTCAGGATCACCCAAGCAAGAGCGCATCGGCGGCTAGCGGTACCATACTTCTGGTCGAGGATGATACCGATGTCCGGGAATTGTTGGCCGCGCAACTGAGGAGACAGGGCTACCGGGTGATAGAAGCCGAAGACGGGGCGGCAGCCTTGGCCGTTCTGGAGAGTGAGCCTCGGATCGATCTGCTGTTTACCGATGTGGTGATGCCTGGCGGTTTAAGCGGCCTTGAGTTGGCGCGTCAGGTTTTGCTGGTTCGACCCAATCTCAAGGTCCTTTACACCACCGGGTACAGTGAAGATATTGTCGTTGAAATGGGACAGATGTTGGATGGTACCGTCGTACTGCGCAAGCCCTACGACAATGCCAAACTGGCCGCCACGATTGCACAGATATTGGGCTGAACCATTGGGCTCGCCAGGATTTCGGTGGCTCAAAAATGCGCCCTTTAACGCGGCATTGATGGGTGCGAATATGGCACCGGTCTTCATGATTGCCAACTGGGCCAGCATGAACTCAATGCGCGCTACACCCGCCGGGCAATTTTATAGCCGACAGAGTCTCTATCCCAAGTACGGTTCGTAACGCCGGCCTGGCGCAGGGGCTCTTTTTGGATCTTGCCCGTGGCGGTTTTGCCGATTTCGCCGACCGCTTCAATAAAGCGCGGTACGGCAAAGCGGGGGATTTGTTCAACGCAATAGTCCAACAGGGCAATGTTGTCGATTTCGGCCCCGCCGTCGGTGACGATGTAGGCCTTAACCTCATCCTCGCCGCCCGCGTCCTCTACCTTGATGCCCACGACGGCGCTTTCCAAAACAGCCGGGTGGTCGTTAAGGACCTGTTCAATTTCAAAGCTGGAAATATTTTCGCCCCGGCGGCGGATCCGATCCTTGATCCTATCGGCATAGAACAAACGGTTCTTGGTATCGAAATAGCCCGCGTCGCCCGTGTGGAACCACAAATTCCGCCATGCCTCCACCGTGCGTTCGGGCATGCGGTAATAACCTTGATTGAAACAGAACGGCACCTTGGGGCGGATGACGATTTCGCCGATGTCTCCCTGTGGCAGGGGCGCATCAGTTGTGGCGTTGACCACGCGCACCTCAAAATACTCGTCCACAATATGCCCCGCCATGCCCGGCAACAATGGGTCATCTTCGTTGGTGTAGCTGGGAATGTTGACTTCCGTCATGCCATAGACCTGGAGGAATTTAAGGCCGAAGCGCGCCTCCATCGCATCCCCCCATTCAGCCGCGATGGGCACCGCGACAACCAGGCGCAGCTTATGATCCCGATCATGTTCGGTCTCGGGCGTGCGAAAGATAAACTCGGGCATGACGCCCAAGGCGTTCGAGACGGTGGCACCGCTTTTGCGCACATCTTCAAGCCAGGTTGCCGGTGAAAACCGCTCGATGCAATAGACCCTGGCCCCCGCGATCATCGCACTGAAAACCTGCATCCACAGGCCCATGGCATGAAACAGAGGCATGCACACGTATTGGCAGTCGTCCTCGCCGATTTTCATGTTGATGGCCATGTTGCGGCCAAACAGATAGCAATGGGCATGGGGCAGCAGCACCCCTTTGGACGGGCCCGTGGTGCCGGATGTGTACATGATGCAGGCAATATCTTCGGGCTTTGGCGTGCACAGAGAATGATCACCATCGCCTTCATCTGCCATGAGCTCTTCAAACGTCATGGCAGGTGCGACCGAAAGAACATCCGGGCGTTGGGCTGGAACATCTCCGGCAACATAGATCGTGTGGATCAGGTTCCCGTTCCCACCCTCCGCCGCATCAAAAGCATCGGCCAGGTCCGCATCCAAAAACAGCACCTTGGGCTCTGCATTGCGGATTTGGTGGCTCAAAAATGCACCCTTTAATTCGGTATTGATGGGTACGAATATGGCACCGGTCTTCATGATTGCCAGCAGGGCCAGCATGAACTCAATGCGGTTCTTCACCATGACCATGACCCGGTCTTCGGGTTCTATGCCCAGACTGATCAGATTGCGCGCCAGACGCTCGCTGTCCGATTGGTAGGAAGCAAAGGTTAGTGTGGTGCCGTGCTCAAACGACATGAACTCCCTCTCTCCGTGACGCTCTGCCTGTCGACGCACCAATTCCACCAGTGACCAGTTTGCGATGTCTTGATCCATCTTTGCATCCCCCTACGGTTTATTATCACGGGTCATAATGCCTCAGCGGCGTGGATTTATATTTAGCCGTTTCTGCGGCGGCCCTTGTTTCGATCATAATCACAGCTGAAAGCCGGTACGAGCAAGGATGATGATAAGAGCGCTTTAGCCATCAAGGGTCTTGCGCAACATTCTACCCAGATCCTCCATGGAAAACGGTTTCGGCAATAATTCCGCGCCGGCGTCCATATTGGTTTGGTGTTCCAACGCACCTTTGGCGTATCCCGACATATAGAGGATTTTCAAAGACCCTCCGTCGCTTGTGGCCGCCTTCGCCAGCTCGAAACCCGACATGCCGCCGGGTAATACTATATCAGTCAGCAAAAGATCTAGACGGGGTAATTTCGGCAAAAGCTGCAGTGCATCCTGAGCATGCTGGGCGATATAGACCGTATAGCCCAGGTCACGTAGCATGCTTTCGATCAATTGTCGCAAGCTGGGATCATCTTCGACCGCCAGGATGGTTTCTCCCGGCTTGGCGCGGGCCAGCGTTAGGGGCGCGACCGCGCGGGGTGTCGCCGTCACTGCTTGGGATCGCGGCAGATAAAGGTGTATGGTCGTACCGTGGCCTGGTTCGCTGTACACGACTACGTGGCCTCCCGATTGTTTGACGAAGCCAAATACCATGCTGAGGCCCAACCCGGTGCCTTCGCCAACCTCTTTGGTGGTGAAGAAAGGGTCGAAAATTTGCTCCTGGATTTCCGGCGTCATACCTATGCCGATATCGCTAACCGAGACCACCACAAATTCGCCCGCTGTCAGTTCCCTCTTGTCGGCCAGGTCGCCTTCGTCGACAATTTTATTCCCGGCCTCAATGGTCAACCGGCCGCCGTTAGGCATGGCGTCGCGGGCGTTGACGGCAAGGTTTAGTATGGCCTGTTCCAATTCTCCAGGATCGATCCGGGAGAGCCAAAGAGCAGCTGAATATTGAATGCGGAGATCAATGGTTTCGCCAAGGCTGCGCCGCAACATATCATCCATGCCGTCCAACAGCCCGCCAACATCAATATCCTGGACATCCAGGGTTTGCTTGCGGGCGAAGGCCAACAGACGGTGCGTCAATGCCGCACCCCGATTTGTCGCCGCAATTGCAAGATTGATATATTGTTCCAGATTCTGACCGCTGGTCAAATTCGTGGATAACAGGCCAAGACTACCCAAAATGACTGCCAGCACATTGTTGAAATCATGCGCGATTCCGCCAGTTAGCTGACCGATCGCTTCCATCTTTTGCGTCTGGCGCAACTGTAATTCCAGGGCGTGCCGTTCCGTGACGTCGATACCCAGACCGAAATACCCAGCGACCTCGCCGCCGAAACCATGATGCGGTACATAGCTAAATGCCATCTCCCGGGTCTCACCATCAGGAAAATCAATAACAGGTTCGAATTCCTGGACTTCGCCGGACAGCGCAGCTTGTATACGGGGAAGTAATCGTTGGTATGTTTCTTCGTCGAATATTTCCCGGACATTGGAGCCGAGAATTTCTTCAGTCGACCTTGCCAAAAATTTTTCCGCCAGGGTGTTCACGAAACGGTAAATCATATGGGCATCGACATAGAAGATCGCCACCGGCAAGGCGTCCGTGATCAGACGCAATTGCTGTTCGCTGTCACGCAGTGCCTCCTCGATCTTCTTGCGGGCGGAGATGTCGCTGCCAATGGTAATGATCGAACCATCGGGCAGTTTCTGTTCACGCAGACGAAGCGTGATACCGTCCGCCCGGGTTAGCTCAAAGGCCTCACCGGGATGGCGATGCTTTTCCATGCGTTCCGCGAACCAGGCTTCCTCGCGCCCAACCGCATCAGCGGGGGAATAGTGATGGAGAAGCGCCCTTATGCGATCTTCAAAGCTCTTGCCCTGTTGCAGGACATCTAACATCACGCTGTCCATATCTCGTAAGGCCTGATTGGCGTAGACGAGTTTATCATCGGCATCGTAGATAGAGACGGTCTCGGCCACGCCGTCAATGGCGGTCGCCAGTCGTCGTTGGGTTTCCTCGGCTCGCCTGTTTTGGGTAATGTCGATGATGCTGACGGGAACACTATGGAAGCCATTTTCTGTCTCGGGGATTGGAAATGAGACAATGACATGAATGACCCTGCCATCAAGGGTTCGCATCTCTGCTTCTGAACGGAAAATTCTTTTTCTGTCCCAGATCGCACAAGCAGCATCAATGAAGATTTTAGTCTCTATGTCCCCGAACCTGTTGTTGGACCAGTTCAGGAATTCTTCTTCGGTTTCCGCACCAAACAATTCCAGGGTCGCCTGATTGACCTGAACAGCCTTGACCATGTCTGCTAATTCCCGGGCCACGCTGTTCGAGCTCTCCAGATGCTCTCGAAGGTCATGCACGCCATCCTGTCGCAGCCTGTTCAGCTCTCGATACACTGCCGAGAGATCCTCGTTCCATATGGAGACTTCGGCATTGTCGAACAGGCGACGAAATTTTCCCTCGCTCGCCTGCAGGGCGGCGTATGGCGTCCGCAAATTTGAAATGACGACCGCCTGGAAAATCATCCAGAAAGAAAAAATCTTAAAGAGGTGCCCCGCCAGATTAGAAAGTCCAAAGACACTGACGTAAAAAGTAAAGGCAATTTCCGCGCACATGGTCAGGACGATGGATGCGGCGATGAGGAATTTTTCGTCTCTCGAGATGCCATGCTCCCGTCGGAACAAGGCGACCAGCGCCAACGCCAGGATTAGATCGATCAGGTATTCACTGTAGATCTTGAAATCCGTCAGGCCCTTGCCGGGGACGAAACCGGTCGGGAAATATCCCGATAAGATCAAACCCGTCAGTCCAACGGCTATGAAACCGAAAAGGGCCGTAAGACGATAGCCGTTCTGCCGTCTGGTCGCAGCGAACGGGGCGGCCAACAACAAAAGGGCTTCCCCGTAGCGGGCACTGAGCCAAAATTGCACGGCTGAATTACCGTTGCCCTCCATGAAGACATTCATGCCTGTATAGACAAGGGTATGCACCAGATCGAGGCCACCGATCCAAAAATAGCCACAGGCCAGGAAGAGCAGGAAATTGTTTCGCGATAAAATATGTGTAGATAAGGCGAAGGTAAACAGCGTGAAAGAAATCACGATGGAGAAGAGTTCCGCGAGGGTATGGAAGGCCAGAAAGCTGAACTGAGCGACAATAATGAGGAAGACGGCCATGCCGATAGGCGGGACCCACAGCCACGCATTTAGCAACGGATTGGGTCTTTCCATTTCGATATCTAAATCCCCCCCCCCAAGGTGTTCAAGTGCCATCGTCATAAGTCTATACTTCGCAGGATCAACGACTTTATATGATTCAAATTGTATTAGTCACACAATATACTTCAGTTGCAATCAATGATGCGTGATCTTTGGTAGCGGTTGTACGCACCACAATAGGGTTTCATTGTTTTAGAGATACCCGGAGCTGGTTTCGATTACGACCCTTGCGGTATTGGTCTGTGCTTGCAGTTGCTCACTTGCCCTATCTAGCGCTACCTTAGGTTCATGAGTATCGAATTATATTTGTCCTTCTGCCTGGCCACCTTGGTGTTGATCCTGATGCCGGGACCCATTGTCACCCTTGTGGTGGCGCAATCCCTGCGGCATGGCACCGCCACCGGGCTGGCAACTGTCGCGGGATCAACCATAGGCAACATGGTCCTAGTCGCCGCCGGTGCCTTTGGTCTCTCAACCATGCTAACCTTATTGTCGGACGTCTTTGATTTGGTGCGCTGGCTTGGTGCGGCTTATTTGATCTGGCTTGGGGTACGGGAATTGCGCAACAGAGGCGTGGGGCTGTCAGATGCGGATGCAGGTGAACGTAGTCCGAATTCCAAAGTCTTTTGGCAAGGCATCGTGGTCGCGGTTACGAACCCGAAAACGATTTTGTTCTACGTGGCTTTTTTCCCACAATTTATCGATCCCGCAGCGCCCCTTGGATCGCAACTCGCCCTCATGTGCGTCAGCTTTCTGGTTATCGGCACGGTCTTTGACAGCGCCTATGCCCTCTTGGCGGGACGTTTGCGGGGCGTGTTGCAAAGTGGGCGCGGGGCCCGCATTCGCAGCCGTATTACCGGCTGTCTGTTGATTGGTACGGGGATCGGTCTGGTCCTGGCGCGCAGTTGATAAAGGAAGTTGGATAGATGCAATACGACTATATCGTAATCGGGTCAGGTTCGGGAGGGGCCGCGACGGCGGGCCGGCTGTCTGAGGATAGGGGTATGTCGGTGCTGTTGCTGGAAGCGGGGGGCAAGGACCGCCATCCCTTTATCCATATCCCCGTCTTGTTTCCCCATCTGTTGACCAATCCCAATACCACCTGGCTGCGTAAATCAGAGCCGGTACCGGGTTTGAACGGGCGGCCCATGTTTTTCCCCTCCGGCAAGGTGCTTGGTGGCTCCAGTTCCATCAACGGTATGCTCTATATTCGCGGCCAGGCGGAGGACTACGACGGCTGGCGCGATGCGGGCAATGCAGGTTGGGGTTGGGATGATGTGTTGCCCTATTTCAAACGCATGGAAGATTATGAACATGGCGAGACCGATATGCACGGCGCGGGCGGCCCTATTGCCGTCACCGACACATTGCCCAGCAACGATAGCTCCTACAAATTCCTCGAAGCAGCCGTTGCAACCGGCATCCCGCGTATTCCGGATCTGAATACCGGCGATCAACACGGTATCGCGACAGTACAGGGAACCATTCGCAAAGGGCGTCGGGATTCCACCGCGCGCGGCTATCTAAAGGATGCCAAAAGCCGCCCCAACCTGACGATCCGAACCGGTGCCAACGTCAGTCGTATCCTGTTGGACGGCACACGGGTCAGCGGTGTGGAGTTTGTTGACAATAATGGCGCTGTCGAAACCGTCCGGGTCGGGCGCGAGATGATCCTCTCTGCCTCCGCCGTCGGTTCACCGCAGATCCTTTTGCAATCCGGCATAGGCGATAGTGCCGAGTTGAAAGATGTCGGCGTCGCGCCAACCCACCATTTGCCTGGCGTTGGCAAAAACCTGCATGACCATGCCTTCGTGCATGTGCAGCCGCGCCTGAAAGCGGCCTATCCCACTTTGAACCAAATGCTTAACAACAAGCCGCGCATGGGGTTTGAGCTGATACGCTATGCAGTCACGCGGAATGGTGCATTCGGGCTGACCAGTACGGAAATTTGCGGCTTTCTGGATTCAAAACGGGCTGGGGGACGCCCCGATATTCAGATCAATTACCGCCCCTTTAGTTTCGATTATTCATCCCAAGGCGGGTTCATGTTCCATCCATTCCCGGGCGGTACCGCATCGATCTGTTACACCCGTCCGAAAAGCCGGGGCGATGTGCGTTTGGTTAGAGATGACCGTGGGGACGGCGCGGGGACGCGCCTGGCCATACAGCCCAACTATCTGGACCATGACGATGACGTCCAAGGCATGTTGAACGGCGTGAAAATCATCCGCCAGATCATCAACTCTTCACCCTTTGCAGACTGCCTTGAGGGCGAACATGGCGATGGTGCTAAGGCCAAGACGGATGATGAGATCATCGAGCATATCCGAAATAATGCCGCCACCATCTATCACCCCGTTGGTACCTGCAAAATGGGCACGGACGATATGGCGGTGGTGGATGATCGCCTGCGGGTGCGCGGCCTGTCGGGTCTGCGCATCGCCGATGCCTCGATCATTCCGGTCATTACCTCCGGCAATACCAATGCGCCCTCTATTATGGTCGGTGAAAAATGCGCCGATATGATCCGGACGGAACGTAATCGTTAGGTTAGGCGGCCTCGAAACCCTTCACGACGTCGGCCCAGCGTTCGATGGGGTCGTCATCGGGGATTGGATAATAGGTCGCGATACGCTGGACCAGGCCGTCGTAACGGTTTTTGAGCGCGGCACCCAATTCACTGTACGAGGCGGAAATTGCCACCTCGGCCAACAGGGCATCGGGTACCATGGCCGCCATTTTATCAATCTCGCCGTTGCGCATGACTTGGCTTAGTTCCTTGCCCAGAGCCTCCATGCCGTGGTGGCGCAACAGGGCGCGATAGCTGGGCGTCGAGGCGTAGAAGGCGACCTGTTCGCGAATTTGTTTTTCCGATGCGCTGCGTTCCGCCTCCGTTTCTCCCAACACCGCAAAGACCGATGCATGCAGGTCCAGATCATCAACGGATTTGCCCGCCATGCGCGCGCCTTCGTCAATGGCCGGGCGGACCACGTCTTTCAGATAGGCGATGGAATGCATGGGATGGACATGAAAGCCGTCGGCCACTTCACCCGCCACCCGGCACATGCGCGGATTGACGCCGGCGACGTAGATGGGAATGTGGGGATGCGCGATCGGGCCGGGGATAAATGCTGGGTTGGTCAAGATGAAACGATAGAACGGCCCCTGGTATTCCGGCTTGGTGCCGTTCTGGAAATTGTCAAAGATCGCGCGCAGGCAACGGATATAGTCTGTCAGGCGGGCTGCGGGATGTTCAAACGGCATATCATAGCGCCGTTCAATATGGGCCCGAACCTGGGTGCCCAGGCCCAGGTGAAAACGCCCGCCGCTGGCCTGTTGCAAATCCCAGGCAGCCTGTGCGGTGGCAAAGGGGCTGCGGCCAAAGGCTACGGCGATGTTGGTGCCAATCTGTAGGCGTTCCGTCGACATGGCGGCTGCCACCAGGGGCAGGAACGGATCATGGCCTGCTTCAAAGCTCCACACTGCATCGAAGCCCATGGCCTCCATACGCTTTGCCATGTCGGCTGCCAGGTGTGGATAGAGGGCACCAAGTTGGGCGTCAATTTTCATAGCTAAACAATTCCCTTTTCTCGCAGGGCCGCGATTGCCGCAGCGTCGTATCCCAATTCCCCCAGTACCTCGTCGGTATGCTGGCCCAGGGTGGGGGCGGCGGTCTTGGCCGCAGGTTCTCCGTTCGAGGCATGGAAGCCTGCGCCGGGTACAGTAATATTTCCCTCCATACCCGCGGGCGCGGCCATGGTCATGAGGACGCCGCGATGATCCAGTTGCGGGAAATCCATCAACTGCGGCACGCTGTGAACCGGGGCAATAGGAATACCGGCATCACCCAGAACTTGCATCCAATGCTTGGTTGGTTCGCTGGCAAAGACGGCACCAATGCTGTCATAGACCTCAACCTGATGATCAACCCGGCCCTGGTCCGTGGCAAAGCGGGGGTCGTCCATCCATTCCGGCCGGCCAAGAGCATCACAAAGCTTCTGTGTCATGGAATTGGTGATAACCGTCATTTGCACATGCCCGTCCTTGGTCGGCCAGGTATCTGCGGAGCCTTGATAGGTAGGGGAGGCATTGCCCAGACGCTCGGGTATGACATCGCCATTCAGGTAGTTTGAGATTACCGGGTTCAACATGGTCATGGCGCTATCCAACATGGCCACATCCAAATGCTGTCCTTCACCACTGTGGGACCGGCGGAACAGGGCGGAGGCAATAGCGTAGGAGGCAGTAATGCCTGTCGAGATATCGACCGGCATATAGCCCACCCGCAACGGCCCGCTGTCCGGCGTGCCCGTTACGCTCATCATGCCGGACGCTGCCTGGATCGCGCCGTCATAGGCACCTTTGCCTGCCATGGGACCTTGCTGGCCATAGCCGGAGATGGAGCAATAGATGATATCAGGTTTGATCCCGGCAACCGCGTCATAGCCATAGCCCAGGCGATCGATAACGCCGGCCTTGAAGTTTTGGATCACCACGTCGGCGTTTTTCAATAACCGATGCATGATTTCTTTCGCCTCCGGGTTTTTCAGATCCACGGTAATGGCGCGCTTGTTGGTATTGATGCCCAAAAAGGCCGGCGCGAGTTTTAATGCGGCCTGCGTTTCATTTGCCATCATGGTGCGCATCTGATCGCCCACGCCCGGCTGCTCTACCTTGATCACATCGGCACCCAATAGGGCCAATTGACCGGCTGCGAACGGTCCCGCCAGTACTTGGGAAAAGTCCACCACCCGGATGCCGTCAAAGGCTTTTATCATTCTCTTTACTCCCAAACCCGTAGTTATGGCATTATTTCTAAGGTATGAGATGAAAGGCGGCAATGGCGAACCCCGATATAGCGCCTATTATCCAATCATGTCTGCTCAACCGCAGCGCAATATGATTGCTATTAAGTCATTGATGAAAACGGGATGAACACCGACTGCTGGCAACAACTGGCAATGGACGGGTGGCTGGTAGACCACATTATTCTAGAGTCTTATTTCACAGCCTTATTTCGCTGCGTTATTGCCCGGGCCCTTACCCCGGCTTTGTTTCACTTGGCGTAGATCGACCGTTCGTGGATCAGCCGTGGGATCGGCATCGCCAAAGATTTCGCCTTTGCGAAGTTTCTGGGAGTAGGTCGTCGGCAGTTCATCCAGAAACGCGACCCAACCGGGAACTTTGAAATAAGCCAGCCGTTCCAGGGTAAAGCGCACCAGTTCATCCGCCAGCTCGTCTGTTCCGGCTATGCCGTCTTCCAAAATAATACAGGCGAAGACTTCTTCGTCCCGCAAATCATCTGGAATGGGGATCACGGCAATTTCGCGAACGGCTGCATGGGTGCGAAGGGTCGCCTCGATCTCGGCGGCAGAGATGTTCTGGCCGCTGCGTCTGATCATGTGTTTTTTGCGGTCAACAAAGACAAGGCCGGCAGGTTCTTCGACCAGGATATCACCGGTATGGAACCAACCATCCTGCCAAACCTCGGCTGTTGTCGCGGGATCACGGAAATATTCTTCCAGCAGTCCCAGGCGCGGGTTGGGTCCGGTACGGCGCACGCGTAATTCACCAGGCGTGCCGGGGGGGTGTCGATTTCCATCATCATCAATAATCTGGAATTCCATGCCCGGCATATCCCGCCCGATAGAGCGCGTCTTGCCATCCCGGTCCGTACTGACATCAAAGGAACAGATGCCAATTTCCGACATGCCGTAGATTTCCACCAACGTCATGCCAAAACGTTTTTCAAAGGCAACGCGGAGGGCAGGATCAACACCGGCACCTACGCCAAAACGGACCTTGTGCCGACGCTCTATCACCTCCTCCTCCCTGGCCATCAGGACGGGTGGTATGATGCCAAGGTAATGGATCATGGTCGCCTCTGTCTCGACAATCTCCTGCCACCAGGTGGCGGGGTGAAAGCGGTCGGAGAATATCATGCAGTTACGGGATAGGATCATGGCAGGGTTGGCGATTGCCAGGCCATTGGCATAGAACAGCGGCAGCGGGTTATATAACCGCTCCGCCCCATGCTCGATGGTCATGGTGCCGCCTGCACCCAAATATCGCTCGCCGGCGAAGAAAAAATATTCGTTCGAAATGATGCAGCCCTTTGGCATGCCCGTGGTGCCCGATGTGTACATCAGAACAGATTCAGACGACCTGCCAGGCGGGGAATTTTTCTCAGGCCGCAAGGGTGCCGGCAGGGCGTCATTGAACATCGCCACATCCACAATAGGTATAACTCGCCCGGTGACCGTCACCGCGGCTGTTAAATTTTCGGTGTGCGGGGCAAGTGTGACGATCAGGTCTACTTCCGAATGACCAAGGATAAAGGCAAAATCGTCGGTTCGAAACTCCGGGTTCAAGGGCACAACCCAACAGCCTAAGGCGTTAAGGGCAAGGAAATGCAACATGAATTCGGGGCGATTTTCCAGCAACAGCGACACCCGATGTCCATGGCCATAACCGGCTGCGGCATAATGCTCGATCAGCTGATTTGTGCGGGATGCAACTTCGCCATAACTCCACAATACGCCATCGGGATAATAATCCCGTTCATTGCGAGGCGGGATCGCGATACATGGCAAATGAGGCTGTGAATGGGCGGTATCCAGCAATGCCAGCCACAGGGTGCCGGAATTCATCATATCGGTCATCGTACGCTACCCTAACTACATCTATGAACACCTACATCAAAAGCTAACCATCATCGACCCGTACCAACCGACATTTTCCAGATGGCCCCTAATTCGTCAATAGCCAATTGACCGGCTGCGAACGGTCCCGCCAGCACTGGGGAAAAACCCACCACCCGGATGCCGTCAAAGGCTTTTATCATTCTCTTTACTCCCAAACCCGTAGATGTGGCATTATTTCCAAGGTATGAGATGAAAGGCGGCAATGGCGAACCTTGATATAGCGGACTGGCTGAACGAATTAGGCTTGGCAGACTACGTTGAAATCTTTGCGGAAAACCGCATTGATTTTGATGTATTGCCGGAATTGGCCGAGGCGGATTTGCGGGAATTGGGCCTGGCCCTTGGTGATCGAAAGCGTTTGATGAAGGCCATCGACGGTTTCACAAACAAGGAAGTTGTGGCAGCGCCGCCCAACGACGCGACCGCGCCGGATGCTCCCGGTGCGCCAGCGGGTGAGCGGCGCCAGGTCGCCGTGCTGTTCGCTGATATTTCCGGCTTTACCACATTGTCGTCTGAGCGGGACGCCGAGGAAATCCATCAGTTATTGAACCGTTTCTTTGCCGCCGTCGACGACGTGGTGCAAAAGTTTGGCGGCAGTGTGGACAAACATATTGGCGATGCTGTGATGGCCGTGTTTGGCGCGCCCGTCGCACATACGGATGACCCGGAGCGCGCTGTCCGTGCTGCCTTGGCCGTACATGATGCCGCAGCAGAGTTGGACCCGCCCATGCGGGTTCATGCAGGTGTCGCAGCGGGGCAGGTGGTGGCATCCAATACGGGCAGCGCGGCCCATCTTGAGTACACGGTCACGGGAGAAACGGTAAATCTCGCCTCCCGCCTGACGGACCTTGCGACTGCGGGTGAGACGCTGATTTCAGGTGAAGTTCACGATGCCCTGGATGAACGGTTGGATGGCGAAGACCTGGGCAAGAAAAGTCTGCCGGGCCTCCCCAATCCGGTCGGGGTTTGGCGGGTTAACGGTCTGGGTGAGGCGCGGGCCTATGCTGAAGGTCAATTTATCGGTCGCGCGGCGGAAGTCGCGACCTTCAATGGTGCCCTTGACGCGGCTGTGCGCAATGGGCGCGGCCAAACCCTTTTCATCCGGGGTGAGGCGGGAATAGGGAAGACCCGGTTGCTCCATGAATATCAGCGCCTGGCCGAAGAGTCCGGTTTTCAGAGTTATGGCGGTCAGGTGCTCGATTTCGGTGTGGGTGAAGGCCAGGATGCGGTACGTGTCCTGCTGCGTGGTCTCATGGGCTTGGCACCTGGTGCCGGACAAAACCTGCGCACTACGGCGGCGGAGCGGGTAGTACAGACAGGCTTGATCGCGCCGGAACAAAGCCTGCATTTATATGATCTGTTGAACCTGCCGCAGACAGCTGATCAACGCCCCTTGTATGAGGCGATGGACGTTCAACAGCGTAGTCTAGGCCGGGCGCAGGTGTTGGTGACATTGGTCGCAAACCTGTCGGACAGCTCACCATTGTTGCTGCGCATCGAAGACCTACATTGGGCCCAGCCCGCATTGTTACGTTACTTGATGGCGCTGGTGAAAACGGCGGCTACGCATCCGATTATATTGCTCCTGACCTCGCGTCTGCAGGGCGATCCATTGGATGCTGCCTGGCGCGCAGGAATTGATGCGGCACCCATAACGACCATGGATCTGGAGCCCTTGAATACAGATGAGGCCCGCAATCTGGTCTTTGAATTCGAAGGGGTCGACGCGGATTGGGCCAACGAATGTATCGAACGTTCGGGTGGAAATCCGCTATTTTTGGAGCAATTGTTGCGCAGTTCCAATAGCACTGATGGCCAATCCATTCCGGGTTCCGTGCAAAGCGTGGTGCAGTCCCGCATCGATGCATTGATAGCCCAGGATCGCGCGGCGCTACAGGCAGCCTCGGTGCTTGGCCAACGCTTTGCCTTGGATGCCCTGCGTTTCGTCATGGCGGACGGCACTTATCAGCCGGATAGTTTGCTGCAGTTTAACCTGATCCGTCATTCCGAAGGGGAATTTCAGTTCTACCACGCCTTGTTCCGGGATGCGGTGCATGGCTCCTTCCTGAAAGGACGCCGTCAGGCGCTGCATCTTAAGGCGGCGGATTGGTATCAGGACCGCGACGCGGTGTTGTATGCGGAACACCTGGGCCAGGCCGGCAGCGATCGGGCACCCATAGCTTTTCAGCGTGCGGCACTGGCTGAGGCTGAAGCCTATCGCATCGAACGCGCCCTGGAATTGGTGGAACGAGGGTTGGATCTGTTGGGCGATAATACCGACAGGTTTGACCTGACCGCCCATAGCGCGGATTTGTTGCGTGAGTTGGGCCGGCCGGAGGAGTCGTTGGATGCCTGGGAGGAAGCCTCCAATCTGGCGACGACGGACCGACAACGGTGCCATGCCTGGATTGGGGTCGCAGCGGTAAATCGCTTGATGAGCTCGCGTGAGCGCGGCGCAAAGGTTCTGGATCAGGCGGAAGCTATTGCTCAGCGCGAGGGGATGGAGGTGGAGCTGGCGGAAATCTATTCTTATCGTGGCGGTGCTGCTTTTGTTGCCGGCGATTTTGAACAATGCCTGTATTTTCACAATGAGTCCCTGCGCCACGCGCGCCTGGGCGGTAGTTATCGCTGGGAAGCAAACGCGCTGGGCGGGATCGCCGATGCGGAGTATGGCAGGGGCCACATGCGCAATGCGGTCGATAGCTTCAAACGTTGTTTTGCACTGTGCCGGGCCCATGGTTTGCTGGATATTGAATCCCGCAACCGCTTTATGATGGGCGTGACACGCCGCTATGTGGACGGCCATGATGTTGCCCTGGAAGAACTCCATGCCGCGCGTAAATTGGCTAATGAAATTCTCAACGTACGCGCGGCCATGATGGCCAATATGCTCAGCGGTGAAATGCTGATCGATATGACCGATTTTGAGGCCGCAGAGACACATTTGCAGGACGCCATACGGATCGCGCGTTCGTTGAGCAATAGGCGGATGGAATTGTACTGTTTGTACGAGCTGTCACGTCGTGCTTTGGGCCTGGGGCAATCGGACAAGGCAATTGAGATTTTAGACCAGGCCATTGCGATTGGTCGGGAAACCGGGATCAATTTTCACGGGCCCCGTCTTTTCGCGCTTAACGCTGTCTTGCGTAAGGATCCCGAGGTTTGTCGCCAATCCCTGGCGGAAGGGGCGGCTTTGGTGGCCGAAGGCGCGAACGCCCATAATGTCCTGTGGTTTCATCGCGATGCAATCGATGCCTGTTTGAACATTGGCGATATCGACAAGGCGCGCTCCCATGCGGAGGCATTGTTGAATTTCACGGTCTAGGAAAAATTGCCTTGGGTGGAGTTCTTTGCCGCACGGGGCCAGGCCCTGGCCGACTGCGCGGAAGGCAAGGGCGCGCATAAGGTGCTTCAGGAAATCCTGGAACAAGGACGCCAATTCGGCTTACGGATTGCGCTGCCCGAACTGGAAGCGGCATTGGTGCAGTTGGCCTAGACCCCATTCGTAGAATATAGACCCGTTTGACCGTACTTCCCATCGTCGTGGCTAGGCGAAGGGTGCCGATCATAGTGGGACTACGGACAAGACCTTCAACGACGCCACGGCGTTGGGAAGCACGGCCTTCGGTGGCGTGTGGAGGCCATTCGGATGCGTTATTTTGCTTGCCCGTAGTCCCACTACGACCGGCGCAAAATGCCTACCCAAATGGCCTCCACACGCCATCAAACGGACCTATATTCTACGAATGGGGTCTAGCCACTCGACAAAGTTCCCCGAAGGCGGTTACATCCCTGCAAGCGATTTTGCAGCGCGTCATAGAGAGGATAGAGCGATGAAAGAGACATTGCAGCCGGGACTGAAAGTCACCAAGCGGTATAATGTGGACAAGGAAAAGACCATCGATTTCATGGGCGATGAGTTGCGGGTCTATGCCACGCCCATGATGGTGATGGATGTGGAACGTACCTGCCTGGCATTGATGGATGAGCACGCGGAGATTGGCGAAAGCTCTGTCGGGGCGCGGGTGGAAATCGACCACATGGGCCCGACCCTGATGGACATGTGGATCGAAGTTCGGGCCGAAGTGGTTGAAGTTAAGGGCCCGAAAGTGGTCTTTGATGTAGAAGTCCACGACGCCCTTGATCAGGTCGGCAAGGCACGCCATATCCGCTTTATGATCGAAAAAGCGGGCCAACAGGGCCGGTTAGAGAAGAAACGCGCCAAGGCCAAGGAAGCCGGCGCGCTGTAAGTTATAAATCAGTTTCCAATTTTAGGGACAATAACCATTCCCGGGCACGGGATGGATCGTCAAATGCGCGTGTGGGAAAGGGGTTTTTGTGCAGTCTAAGGAATAGATTGGCCAAGACACGACCGACCTTGCCACGCGGGACAAGGGCGGCCGCATGGGTATGGGCAACAACGCTGTCAGATGAGCTGAATTGAGCTAAATCCGTATCGATCTTTGCGCCGGCTTCACCAATCATCAGTACCTTTGATTTACCAGGTGCCAATGCCTGTTGTTGGCGCAGGGCGTCAGCCAATAACTCGACCGTAATCAACAGATTGCCGAAATCTATTTCGACGATGCCGTTCGGTGTTAAGCTGACTTTTGGACTATCAATCATTTTCGCTCGAATTACCGGAAACGTACCTGCGACAACAGAACACCTTGCCGCCGCGTGTAGGAATGGTAATTTAGCCCGCAATATATGAATAATTCACGACTTCCAAAGGAACGAAAATATGAGCGACCAGGATCCTATTGTTATCGTCAGCGCCGCGCGGACACCGATGGCCGGCATGCAGGGCGATTTCGCCGCCGTTCAGGCACCGCAACTTGGTGCCGGCGCTATCGAGGCCGCTTTGCAACGGGCGGGGATCAGTGGCGATGACGTTGATGAAGTCATCATGGGTAACGTTCTGGGGGCAGGCCAGGGCCAGGCACCGGCGCGTCAGGCTTCCAAGGGTGCCGGCATCCCCGATGCGGTCGGTGCCACGACGATCAACAAAATGTGCGGTTCCGGCATGAAGGCGACTATGTTCGGCCATGATCTGTTGGTTGCCGGTTCGGCAAATGTCATCGTCACGGGCGGTATGGAAAGCATGACGAACGCGCCCTATTTGCTGCCCAATGCGCGCGGCGGTATGCGTTTGGGGCATGGGGATGTCAAAGACAGCATGTTTCTCGATGGCCTGGAAGATGCCTATGACAAGGGTCTGCCCATGGGTGTGTTTGCCGAACAGACGGCACAGCACTATCAGTTCACGCGGGAGCAACAGGACGCCTACGCCATTGAATCCCTGACCCGGGCCCAGAAGGCTACTGCGGACGGCAGCTTTGCAGGCGAAATTGCCGCCTTTACAGTCAAAGAGCGTAAAGGTGAGCGGGTTGTGGAAATTGACGAACAACCAGGCAATGCCAATATCGATAAGATCCCGTCATTGCGTCCCGCCTTTGCCAAGGACGGCACAGTGACAGCGGCGAATTCCTCCTCTATTTCCGATGGCGCGGCGGCCCTCGTGTTGATGCGTCAGTCTGAGGCGGAAAAGCGTGGCCTAACGCCTATTGCCAAAATCGTCGGGCATGCGACCCATGCACAGGAACCGGCCTGGTTCACCACGGCACCAATCGGGGCGGTGAATACATTGTTCGAGAAAACCGGCTGGGATAAAGCAGACGTTGATTTGTTCGAGATCAATGAAGCATTCGCCGTCGTAACCATGGCGGCCATGAAGGAAATGGGTCTGCCCCATGATATCGTCAATATTCACGGCGGGGCCTGCGCCTTGGGTCATCCCATCGGTGCTTCGGGAGCACGGATCCTGGTGACGCTGATGGCCGCTTTGCAGAAAACAGGTGGCAAAAAAGGCGTCGCCGCTCTGTGCATTGGTGGTGGCGAGGCTACAGCCATGGCGGTGGAGTTGCTGCACTAGAGCATTTCCGACTAGGAAATGCTCCGACTCTTAAGAATCGAGCAATTTTTCCAATCACTTAGAATCGCAAAGCGATTCTCTTTTGATCGGAATTGCTCTAAAATTCTTGAAAAAAGAGCAATTGAACCTATCACTTGGATCACAATAGTCGATCCAAGTGATAGAAAATTTCTCTAAATCGTATCCAGGGGAAAACCATTCCAGGGGAAAAATTTGGGCGCATCGGCATACGGGGGATGCCGGACGTCAAGTATCTGGAGTATGGCTCATGCTGTTGAACGATGATCAAATCATGGTTCGTGATATGGCGCGGAATTTCGCCCAAAAAGAACTAGCCCCCAATTCGGCCCAATGGGATCGTGACGCGAAGCTGCCCTGGGAAGTTCTGGCCAAGATGGGCGCGCTGGGATTGTTGGGCATGTGTGTCGACCCCGAATGGGGTGGTGCCGGTACGGACTATCTTTCCTACATTCTGGCGGTGGAGGAAATTGCCGCCGGCGATGCCGCTGCTTCCACTGTCATGGTGGTCAACAACGTGCCGGTCTGTGCCGCGTTGGTGGATTTCGCGACCGACGCTCAAAAGGCGGAATTCCTGACGCCGCTGGCCAAGGGCGAACATATCGGTGCTTTCCTGTTGACCGAGCCGGGCGCGGGTTCCGATGCCTCCCACCTGGCCACCCGCGCGGTGCGGGATGGTGATCGCTATATCATCAATGGTCAAAAGCAGTTCATCACCTCCGGTCAGATAGCATCCACCGGCATGATCTTTGCCGTAACCGACCCTGATGCCGGCCCCAAGGGCATCAGCTGTTTTCTGACGCCGACATCCGCCAAGGGTTATAACGTCGTTCGGGTGGAGGAGAAGATGGGCCAGCACGGCTCCGACACGGCGCAAATCTCCCTCGATGATCTGGAGGTCCCGGCTGAGATGATGTTGGGCGCAGAGGGGCAAGGCTATCGCATCGCCCTGGGCAATTTGTCCACGGGTCGGATCGGGACCTCGGCGCAGGCGATCGGCATGGCGCGGGCGGCATTCGAACACGCCCTGGCCTATGCGCAAGAGCGGGAAGCTTTCGGCAAACCAATCTTTGAACATCAGGCAGTGGCCTTTCGCCTGGCGGAGATGGCAACCAAAATTGAAACCGCCCGTCAGATGATGCACCACGCCGCACAGATGCACATGGCGGGAATGCGCTGTGGCAAGGAAGCCTCCATGGCAAAGCTGTATTCTACGGAAATGGCAGAGGAAGTCTGTTCCGCCGCGATCCAGACCCTGGGCGGTTATGGCTACCTGAAAGACTTCCCCGTAGAGAAAATTTATCGCGATGTGCGTGTGACGCAGATCTATGAAGGTACGTCTGATATTCAAAAGCTGTTGATAAGCCGCGCCATTCAGGATGAAATGTAAGCTGCTGCCTAATTTGATTTAAGGACAACAGTATGAATGACGCTTCCCCTAAATCTATGCCCCTGGATGGTCTGACCGTTCTGGAAATGGGATCGTCCTTGGCAGGACCATTTGCCGGCCGGACCTTCGCCGAACTTGGCGCCACGGTGATAAAGGTGGAACCGCCCGAAGTCGGCGATGCCTCGCGTGGCTGGGGCAAGGCCATGCTTGGCGGGCGGGCCGTATTGTTTCAGGCCTTTAACAAGGGCAAGCGTTCCTTGACCGTTGATTTCGCCAACGAGGGTGAATTGGACGCCCTGCGCCAGCTGGTCGCCAGAGATGTGGATATTGTCTTTCAAAACCTGCGTCCCGGCGTTGTTGATAAGTTCGGGTTGGATGCCGCCACTTTAGTGGCGAGCAACCCGCGGCTGATTTATTGCAACATGGCGGCCTATGGCGCGGATGGACCCTTAAAGGACGCGCCGGGCTATGACCCGTTGATCCAGGCGTTCGCCGGTATTTCAGAGGCTACGGGGGACCCGGACGGCGGCGCTGTGCGCGTCGGTGTGCCGATTATTGATATTGGCACCGGGATGTGGGCCCTGATTGGTATCCTGTCAGCCCTGCATCAACGTGATGTCACGGGGAAAGGATGTTTGGTCGATGCGGCCATGCTGGAAACCGCCCTGGCCTGGCAGGGATTATCTTTTGCCAATGCGGAAGGCGGTGCCGGATGGCCCGTACGCATGGGCCTGCAAGGGCCTTTGCTGGTTCCCAACGGCGGTTATGACGCGGCCGATGGAAAGCTGGTTTTGACCATTGGCACGCCGTTGCAGTTCTCGCGGTTTTGTAAAGTGATTGATCGGCTCGATTTGTTGGAAGACCCACGTTTCGCCACCAACGATAACCGTGTGGCCAATAAGCCAGACTTTGATGCCACGGTATCAGAGACTTTGCGCACCCGGCCCCGCGCTGAATGGAACGAATTATTGACGGCTGCGGATGTGCCTAATTCTCCGCTGCAAAATCTGGGCGAGACTGTGGCGCACCCGCAAACCCTGGCCACCGGTATTCTTCAGGATAGTCCCGATGGCAGTTTTCGTCTGATCGGCACGCCCCTGCGGTTCGATGGCGAGCGTCCGGCGTTCGCGCGGGCGTCACCGGAATTGGGTGAAGCCAACCAGGACGTCTTTGCTTTTATGAAGGAATAGCTTTCTCCCCGACGTCCGTTTGACGTTCGTCAAGGACACGGCTGCCCCGGCAGGGCTGCATGGGGCGCATGACGAAAATTGCAAAAGTTCAGACCTTTGATGTGATCATCGTAGGTGCGGGTCCGGCGGGGCTAAGTTTCGCCCGGACCCTGGTGGGCAGTGGCCTTAATGTAGCCGTTGTGGAGCGGCAATCGCGGGCGCAACTGGCCGACCCAGCTATTGATGGCCGGGATATTGCCCTGACCCAACGATCCGAAGCCACCATGCGGGAGCTCGGTATTTGGCAACATATGCCTGGCGAGGAGATCGCGTTTATCCGTCACGCCAAGGTTATCAATGGCAAGACAAACTATGCCCTGCATTTCGACCATCGCGAGACAGGCGCGGATTACCTTGGTCCTATCGTCGGCAACGACGTGATCCGCCGGGCGGTCTTTGCGGCCTTTGATGAAGCGGATGCAGGCACCTTGATCGATGGCTGCGCCGTCGTTGCCGCCGGCAGCGACGAGCGTATGGCTCATGTCACCCTGGATGACGGTCGACGTTTGCAGGCATCCTTGCTGGTGGCAGCAGACAGCCGATTTTCTGAAACCCGATGCCATATGGGGCTTGCGGCCCGGATGCGCGATTTTGGGCGCAATTGTATCGTTTGCCGGATGGATCATGTCCACGGCCATGATGACACGGCGTTCGAATGCTTCCACTATGAACGCACCCTGGCTGTTCTGCCCCTTCCGGGCCGACAAAGTTCGGTTGTCATCACCTTACCCGCAGATCAGGCAGCAGAGGTCATGGCCATGGGGGAGGGGGCACTCAATCGCGATATCGCTGCCCGGTTCGGCCATCGACTTGGTGCCATGACCTTGATAGGCGAACGCCACAACTATCCACTGGTGGCGGTCTATGCGGATCGGTTCCATGGTCGGCGATTTGCCCTTATAGGTGATGCCGCTGTGGGGATGCATCCCGTAACGGCCCATGGCTTTAACCTTGGCCTGCGCAGCGCGACGACTTTGGCTGAAGAAATCAAGGCGTCGGTTAAGGCGGGCAGGGGCATAGGTGCCAGTGCGGGTCTGCGCCGTTATCATATGGCCCATAACCGCGCGGCTCGGCCAATCTATCTGGGCACCAACATGCTGGTTGGCCTTTATACGGATGACCGTCGCCCCGCCAGACTGGCCCGAAAGGTACTGCTGCATGCGGGCAACATTATCCGGCCGGCCCGTCACAGGATCATGCGTCAATTGACGGACAAAGCTGCTTGATCGCAACTAATTGAATGCAATTAGATAATCGCAACTAAATAGTCCTGGAGGCGATTTCCTCGCTGATTTGCCAAAGCCGTTGTTGCGCCGCAACATCCAGGCTTTCGGGCGACGAGGCGGCGATTTTGGATTTGTTGAAATATTGCCCGCTGACCTCTGCCAAGGCGGGCGTGGTGGCGACATGCAGAGATGTCTGCGCGCCTGCGTACGGGGATATGGCCATCAGGACTTGGCTGAGGCGAACGATCAAGCCTGGAAGGCCAGGATTATTGTGACCAAATTTGGAGGCGACGAAGCCCGGGTGCAGGCAATTCGCTGTCACATTTGTACCTTCGAGGCGGCGGGCGATTTCGTACGTGAACATGATATTCATTAGTTTTGATTGGCAATAAGCCGACCACCCGGCATAGCGGGTGCGCCCCTGAAGGTCGTTAAAGTTCATGCTGCCGTTTTGGTGGGCCCGTGAGGAAACGTTGACGATGCGTCCCTGTGCCGCCGCTTTTAGAGCTGGTAGCAGCCGATCGGTCAGGACGAAATAACCCATGTGGTTAAGTGCGAAAGTATATTCCAGTCCTTCGCTGGTTTGCGAACGTTGGCGGAAGAATCCACCGACGTTATTTAACAGGACGTCGATATGATCATGCGCGTCTGTCACGCGGTTTGCCAGGTCCCGGACCTGTGACAGAATTGATAAATCAGCGACTTCCACCGTGATGTTTTTCGTTGCGGTGTCGAGATTGATTCTGGCCGCGGCCTGTTGGCATTTTTCCTGATTTCTGCCGACCAGTACCACCTTGGCACCCAATTGCGCCAGAGTGTATGCGCAAACATAACCAATGCCGTCCGAGGCACCGGTTACCACGACTGTCTTCCCCGATATTGTCCCCATTACTGACATAGTCCCCTATGGCGGTTTCGGTCTGTGATGGATGGAAGCATGGCACGAAATGGTGATGAGGAGCATCTTGTATCTTGACCATTGGCGATAATCTTGCAAAAATCTAACTAACGTTAGTTTTTGGGGTTAGGCAGAGGAGACCTACAATGAAATTCGGCATGATGTACCTTTTCAGCGAATACGGCTCCATCCCACAGGCTCAGGTTTTCAAGGAGTTCCTGGAGGAAGTGGAATTGGCCGAGGAACTGGGATTCGATTCGATTTGGCTGCCGGAGCATCATTTCTCTGTTTACGGCATCCTTGGCGATACGCTGACCATGGCGGCCGCCATTGCCCAGCGGACCAAGCGCATCAAGATTGGCACGGCGGTGGTCCTTCTGCCCCTGAACCACCCGGTACGTGTCGCCGAACAGGCAGCGTTGGTGGATTGCCTTTCCGATGGTCGTTTATTGCTGGGCGTGGGGCGGGCTTATCAGCCGGGCGAGTTTGCCGGCTTTGGTGAGAACCCGGATAACTCTCGCGAGATGTTTTTCGAGTCCATGGAAATTTTGATGAAATGTTTCTCCGGCGAGAAATTCTCCCACAAGGGCAAATTCTGGTCCGTCGATGATGTCGAGCTGTATCCAAGGCCCGTGCAATCGCCAAATCCACCGATCTACATGGCAGCCGTTTCGCCGCCCTCATACGCATTGGCCGCCAAACATGGTTTCTCTATTTTGCGCGCGCCGCGTTTCACTTCAATGCATGTTGTGCAGGAACAGTTTGCGGAATACAGCCAGCATATGCGTGACGCCGGTCGGGACCCATTGGCGATCGATCAGCCTATGTTGATGCAGACTTATGTCGCGGAGACCGAGGCCGAGGCGAAGAGTGTCGCTGAAGTCCATGCAATTTGGTATCACGAACTGTTCCAAAAGGTGTTGCCGGGTGCGCCGGGCAAAAAAATTCACAAAGGTTATGAAATCTATAACGTGGTGCGAAAGAACCACGCCAAGGTGACCTATGACGACCTGGCGGAATGGGGCAGCGCCTTTGGCACGCCTGAGCAGGTCGCAGACCGCATTGTCACCTACGCCGAGGAAGCCGGTGTTAATCACTGGATGGCGGAAATGAAATTCGGCGGTATGACGCACGAGGACACAATGCGCTCCATGCGCCTGTTCGCCAATGAGGTGATGCCACGGGTAAATGAAAAAATGAACAAAGTCGCGGCCGAATAAAACATACCCAATCCAAGGCATTCAGGGTGCAGGATTATTGTCCTGCGCCCCCTTTTTTGTAAAGCACCGCTGACACGGCGATGGTTTCTCTATATCTGTAGCTTCATACTGCGTATCCGTTTAGAGCAAATTTCGACGACCTGTGATCACTCCTGTAATCCAAGCGGTTGGTTCAATTGCTCTTTTCTAAAGAATCTGAGCATGTCTAAAAGAGATATGCACCAGGGAAGGGACATTCACATGGACTATCAAAACATTCTGTTTGAACAGACTGGCGCTGACGGCGCGGTGGGGCTTATGACCCTGAACAGGCCGGACAAGATGAATGCCTG
This sequence comes from Rhodospirillaceae bacterium, assembly GCA_018660265.1. Taxonomy (GTDB): domain Bacteria; phylum Pseudomonadota; class Alphaproteobacteria. Next base: position 62,062 of record JABJKS010000001.1, read on the forward strand.
GACCCACGATATGCGCGATGAATTGATGCATGCCATGGACCGGGTCAACAACGATCCCAATATGGGTGCCATGGTGATCACGGGGGCGGGGCGGGGCTTTTGCGCCGGGGCCGATATTGGTGCCATGTTCAAATCCAAGCTGGATGAAAATGCGCCGAAACGGCCGCCATCGTCAGGTGCCTGGGTTAAAGCGGTGCGCGGGGCAAAACCCATGATCGCCGCCGTCAACGGTGCCTGCGTTGGCGTTGGCCTGACGCAGATTTTGCCTTGCGATTACATCATGGCGTCAGAGAAGGCGAAATTCAGTTGCGCCTTTGTAAAGATGGGCGTGGTGACGGAGCTGGCATCGTCCCACTATCTGATCCAGCGCATGGGCTGGGGCAATGCCTCTGAAGTGTCGCTGACTGCCCGCATGATCCCAGGTGAGGAAGCGGTGCAATTGGGCTTGGCCGACCGGTTGGTCGCCCACGATGATTTGGTGAACGAGGCTGTGGCCCTGGGTGAAATGATGGCGCAAAACCCGTCCCGGCAATTGCGCATGGTCAAAGAGCTATTCACCCAGAACGGCAGCGAGGCGGATCTGGATGTCATTCTTCAGCGGGAATTTGACGCCCTGGAGTTGGCCTACAAATCGCCCGAGCATAGGGAGGCTGTGAACGCCTTCATGGAAAAACGCAAACCTGATTTTCGTAAAATTACAGAGTGATAGGAGCGGACTAATCTTATGAGTAAATTGCAAATTCACGGTGCCTTTAATACCCGCACATCCCGAGTGATCTGGATGGCCATGGAATTAGGCCTGGACTATGACCATAACCCAATCCATTACAGCGATGGCAGCACCAGGACGCCTGAGTTCCTGGCCATCAATCCCAATGCCACCCTACCTGCGATTGTGGATGGTGATCTGTGTTTGTGGGAATCCCTGGCCATTAATCTGTATCTGGCAAACAAGCACGGTGGTGATCTGGCACCAAAGGACACCGCTGAACAAGGTCTGGCCCTGCAATGGAGTTTTTGGGCCACGTCGGAAGTTGAAATGGCTGCTTTGGACGCCCTGAAAAACCGTCTGCTACTGCCAGAGGGGGAGCGCGATGCAGCTGTGGTCGACGCCGCAGAAAAGAAGTTGGCGAAACCACTGGCTGTTCTGGATGGGGTATTGGCGGATCGGGATTATCTGTTCGGTGACCGCTTTACTGTGGCGGATTTGAATGTCTCCGCTGTTGTGGGGTGGGCCAAAATTGCCAAACTGGATTTATCCGCCTGGCCGAATTTGACCGCCTGGTTGGATCGATGCCTGGGTCGCCCGGCTTTTTTAAAGGCACGGGGAAACTAGTTGCCGATGGCCCAATGTTGAAAGATGACCAATGAAAATCCGATGATGAAAGTCCAATGATGAGGGGGATCGTCGCATTTTGTATCATCATGGCGGGGCTGTTATCCGGTGCCGCCAACGCTGCCGACTACAAGGCGATCAAGATTGGCGTCGACGGCGACTATGCACCTTGGAACAGCAAGGATAAATCAGGGGCGTTGATCGGTTTTGAGATCGATTTGGCAAAAGTCCTGTGCAAGCGCATGGCCCTGGAATGCACCTTTGTTGAACACCATTGGGAGGGCATGATACCCGCCCTGCAGGCCGGCAAGTTCGATGTCATTATGGCGGCCATGACGATTACGCCGGAGCGTATGAAAAGCCTGGCCTTCACACGCGCTTACGCCCAGGTACCGGCGCGGTTCGTGATCGCCAAATCGTCTGCCCTGGCCAACGCCAGGTTCGTAGTTCGCAGCATGGATCTATCGTCAATGGCGGCGGGCGATAAGGCCGGTATCAACGCCATGATCAAGGCATTTACGGGAAAAACCATCGGCGTGAAGGCCGGCAGCAAGCATGAGACATTCTTACGCGATTTCCTTGGCATCAAGGTTGCAATCCGGCCCTTCGATAATGATGATGCCCTGGATCTGGAGTTTCAATTGGGCAAGGTTGATGCGGCGTTTGGACCCATGAGTTATTGGAAGCCGTTATTGGAGTCTGATGCCGGCGAGGATTTTATGGCCGTGGGGCCGCGTATTGTCGGCGGGCCATTGGGCCTTGGTGTCGGGGCCGCCGTGCGCCAGGAAGACCGGGCCCTGGCGGACGTGCTATCGACGGCTATTCGGGATGCAATCGATGATAAGTCAATTTCCATCCTGGCCAGAAGATGGTTTGGCTTTGATGCCTCGGCCAGATAATTGATGCCTAAGGATGCCTTCCAATCCAATCGACCGGGAAAGCTGGCCGGACAGTTGGAAACCGGCATCATCCGCCGTTGTGGCCGAGATGGTGGGCATGTATGAAGACGTTATGGGCCTATCCTGCCCGGAAGTGCCGCAAGCGTACAAGAATAGTTGAGAATTTTATGGGAGTTGCGAGATGATTGATTTTGGTTTGCCTGATGATTTGGTGGAACTGCGGGACCGGGTGACAAAGTTCATTCACGAGGAGATCATGCCGTATGAAGCTGATCCGCGTCAGGAATATCACGGCCCGACAGAGGAGCTGCGTCTGGAACTGGTCGCCAAATCAAGGGCTGCCGGTCTGCTGTCGCCCCATGGGCCGGTGGAATTCGGCGGCCTGGGTTTGAACCATGTCGGCATGGCCGTGGTGTTTGAGGCGGCGGGCTATTCCACCCTTGGCCCCCTGGCCCTTAACATTCAGGCACCGGACGAGGGCAATACCAATCTGTTGCATCAAGTCGCCACTCAGGAACAAAAGGAGCGTTGGCTGGCACCCATGGTGCGGGGCGAAATACGTTCTGTCTTTTCCATGACGGAACCTGACGGGGCCGGATCTGACCCCTCATTGATGCGCACGGAGGCACGCCCCGACGGTGATGATTATATCATCAACGGTCGCAAGTGGCTGATCACGGGCATGTTTGGCGCGTCCTATCAAATCCTTATGGCGCGGACTTTTGATAAGGACGGTAAGGACCTGGGTGCCACCATGTTCATGATGGATAACGACACCCCCGGGATCGAGTTGGTACGGGTTTTGAATACCATCGACAGTAATTCCCCTGGCGGTCATTCAGAGGTGCTGTACACAGATGTCCGCGTTCCCGCATCCCAGGTTCTGGGGCAGGTGGGCCAGGGTTTCCGCAACGCCCAGGTCCGTCTGACACCGGCCCGGATGACCCATTGCATGCGCTGGCTGGGCGCTGCCGTGCGGGCCCACGATATTGCCGTCGCCTACGCCAAACAGCGTCAGGCATTCGGCAAGACCCTGGGGGAACACGAAGGCGTTGGCTTTATGTTGGCGGATAACGAGACGGACCTGCATTTCTGCCGTATCGCGATCTGGCAGGCCTGCTGGTTGTTGGATCAGGGGGAACAGGCCCGCAACGAAACCTCCATGTGCAAAGTGCGCTGTTCCGAAGCGTTGTCGAACGTGGTCGACCGCTCCCTGCAAATTTTAGGTGGCCGCGGCATCACGGATGATACGGTGGTCGAACGCATCTATCGTGATATTCGCGCCTTCCGGATCTATGACGGCCCGTCCGAAGTTCATCGTTGGGCCCTGGCGCGGAACATCATGAAGGGGAATTAGGGGCAGCTAAGGCCACCTACGGACAAAACGGATATTGATCGCCTGTACAGCGGTGGATGACGGCGTATTCGACGCAAAGGCCGCGTAGTCGATAGTTGTTCTCTCCACCCGGTGCCGTCGCAAGATCGAGGAAGGCCTGATGGCTGGGATACCAGGCGGCTAACATCTCATCGATTTTCTGGATCCCCACCGCCTGGCCGAGGACCGGGTGCCGCCACAGGATTTTGCCGCCCACGACGGGCAGGAAGGCTTCCAGCCCGGTGATGTATTCCTGATGCAGGCCGGTGTCGGGAAAACCCGCGTCCGATGTGTACCTGTTCAGGTTGAGCATCAGGACGGGGCCGTCGTCGTCGCTATTGGCGATGGTCTTTATAATCGCCAGCTCGTCTTCGTTACGGGTCAATTTGGTTGGCAACATGGTGGACCTCCCGGCCTGAATTTCTGATAATGTCGCTATAAAATAATGACAGAAAATTTGGATGGTCAAATGGAATTGGAAGTCGCCGGCGAGAAACTACCCATGCGTGACAGTCTGGGCCGCGAAATTGAGGTGGCTTGGCAACGTTTGGCGGCACCCGGAACCTGGTGGACCGGTGCCGAACGTCTGGCCATTGCGGCAGAGGTGCGACGCGCTGGCGAATGTGCCCTATGCCAACGTCGCAAGGCGGCTTTGTCACCCTATACGGTAGACGGCGTACATGACAGCGACAGCGATTTGCCTGATGTTGTGATCGAGGCGATCCACCGCCTGGTCACCGACGCCGGGCGGATCACCGAAAAATGGGTGCTGTCCCTGGCCCCGGATCTGGATGAAACTGCCTACGTGGAAATCATTGGCGTGATCGCGGTGCTGACCGGCCTGGACAAATTGCATCAAGCGCTTGGGTTACCCTTGCGGGCACTGCCCGCGCCAGAGGCGGGCGCGCCGAACCGTCAGCTGCCAAAGGGCGCGAAACGAAACCTGGCCTGGGTTTCTACCCTGGCACCGGAGGACGTCGGCCCGGAAGATCCAAACCCCTATCCAATTCACGGCGATAAGAACATTCATCGCGGTCTGAGCCTGGTGCCACAAGAGGTGATCAATTTCTTTGATCTGGATGTGGAGCTGTATTTGAAGGATCACGAGATCAGGGATTTCGAACATGATTTCCGTGCCATCAGCCATGCCCAGATAGAGTTTATCGCCGGGCGAACGTCGGCCTTGAACGGGTGCTATTATTGAACCACCTCACATTCAGCTCTGCTCCGTGCGAGTGGCGAAAATTCCGGCGATGACTACGATCTCTCTGCCATTATGACGACCGACGGCGCTGCCGACAGCGTGCCTCATGGTGAGGTCTTGATGTTCCTGGTAGAGGCAGTACACAGCGGCGAGGAGAGCGCTATTGCGACCGCCCGCCTGGCCGTGCGGGATACTCTGGGCGATGCCGCTTTTGTGGATGCCTGCGCGACCATTGCCTCCTTCAGTGCGGTGGTCAAAATCGCCGATGGTGCCGGCATACCGCTGGAGGATTACAAGGAAGAGGCGACGCGGGAGATGCGTTCCGAATTCGCCATCAACCAATTTCAATAGTCTATCGATCATGAGAAGGAAAAATTTGTGATGGAATGGTATCCAAAGCGTCGATTTGGCGATCTTGCGGACGAGGCGGCACGACGATTTGGGGACCGCGAAGGGCTGGTGTTTCAAGACGCCCGTTATAGTTTTAGCGAGATTGCACAGGCATCGGATCGGGCGGCCAAGGGTTTGATGGCCCAGGGCGTCAAACGTGGCGATCATGTCGCCTTGTGGCTGAACAATTGCGCTGAATGGGTTTTTATCAGCTGTGCCCTGACAAAAATCGGTGCCGTTCAGGTGCCTGTGAATACAAGGTTCCGCACCGCTGATCTGGAATACGTGGTGCGCCAGTCGGACTCGACGATGTTGATCACCCATGATCAATCCGGCCCCATCGACTATCTGGCCATGGTGCGTGAGGTTATCGCCCTGCCCGATGTGGGTAGCGACGTTCATGATGATGCGTTCCCCGAAATGCGCCGTGTCCTGATCCTTGGCCGGGAAGATTATGCAGGCACTGTTTCCTGGGACGAAACTTTGCGTAGCGGTGAAGGTGTCAGCGATCAGGATTTGGCCGACCGGGCCGCATCGGTGGATCCCGATGACCTGGTTTTTATCATGTACACATCCGGCACCACGGGCTTTCCCAAAGGTGCCATGCACAGCCATAAACTGATCCGCAATCTGGAGGAGCGCGCCTTTCGTATGGCGTACACCATCAATGATGTGATCTTGAATTATCTGCCCCTGTTCCATGCCTTTGGCTATTCCGAGGGGATGTTGATGTCCCTGATCACGGGGGCCAAGCAAATCGTCACGGAAACCTTCGATCCCAATGAAAGCCTGGATCTTATCGCCAGGGAAGGCGTGACGATCATGCACGGTTTTGAGGCCCACTTGAAGGGGTTGAGCGAATGCCAGCTTGCCAGTCCGCGGGATGTATCGACCCTGCGCACGGGCGTTTGTGCGGCAGGTATGCATAGCGCGACGCCGACAATGCGCAAGGCGGCACAGGTGTTGGCCCCGTTCAAGAATCTCTCCGGTTACGGCATGACGGAGACGTGGCTGACCGTCGCGCTGAACTCCCTCGATGATAGTGAGGCTTTGCGTTGCGAGACATCGGGCTATCTCTGCCATGGCTATGAGATGCGCATTGCCGATCCCGAGACGAACGCGGAACAACCGCTGGGCGTGCCGGGGGAGCTTTTGGTGCGCGGTTATAGCGTGATGTTGGGTTACTATAAAAAGCCGGAGGAGACGGCGGCCTCGTTCGATGAGGATGGATGGTTCCATAGTGGCGATACGGCGGAATGGTTGGAGGGGGGCTATATGCGCTTTCTGGGTCGCTACAAGGATATGTTGAAGGTCGGGGGTGAGAACGTGGACCCCATGGAGACCGAGGGCATGTTGTTGGCTCACCCCGAAATTTCACAGATCGCCATCGTCGCCTATCCTGATGAAACCTTGTCCGAGGTGCCTGTGGCCTTTGTGGAGCGGGTTGCGGGCAGTGATATTTCGTCCGAAGGCGTGCTTGATCTTTGCCGGGGCAAAGTCGCCTCGTTCAAAATTCCACGTCATGTATTTTTTGTTGATGAATTCCCCATGACCGCGTCGGGCAAAATTCGCAAGGTGGAGTTGCGTGAGGAAGCATTGCGCCTGCTGGCCGATTGACGGCTCTGCGACATCTGGTCAACAATATAGATCCAACATTCGCTGTATTGAGGCCGGGGTGGGACGCGTACAAATATGGAGTGGTATGTAAAGCGTAGGATTGGCGATCTGGCTGATGATGCGGAACGGCAATTCGGCAGCCGCGAAGGCCTGGTTTTTCAGGACAAGCGATATAGTTTCGCCGAAGTCGCAGGCGAAGTTGACCGTGCGGCCAAGGGGCTTATGGCCCAAGGGATCAAACGCGGCGATCATGTCGCCTTGTGGCTGAACAATTGCGCTGATTGGATTTTTATCAGTTTTGGTTTGGCCAAGATCGGCGCCGTGCAGGTGCCCATCAATACCCGCTTCCGTACGGCGGATCTGGAATATGTGGTTCGGCAATCCGACAGCACGGTTCTGATCACCCATGATACATCAGGCCCCATCGACTATCTGGCCATGGTGCGGGAGGTCGTCTCACTTCCCAAAACAGCTAGCTTGATCGAAGACGCCAATTTTCCTGAACTGCGTCAGGTGATTATAGTTGATGATCAGGAACATGAGGGAACGACATCCTGGAACAAATGCCTGAACGACGGCGTGACGATCACAGATGGGACTTTGGCGGCGCGGGCGGCAGCGGTCGATCCCGATGATCTATTTTTGATCATGTACACATCCGGCACCACGGGCTTTCCCAAAGGGGCCATGCACAGCCACAAACTGATCCCCAATAATGAAGCCCGGGCCTATCGCATGGCCTATACCGCCAATGACGTGATCCTGAACTACCTGCCCCTGTTTCACGCCCTTGCCTATTCCGAATGTGCCTTGATGTCGTTTCTCAGCGGGGCGCGGCATATCATTACGGAGACATTTGATCCCCATGAGAGCCTTGATCTGATTGCGGCTGAGGGGGTGAGTATCATTCATGGATTCGAGGCGCATCTGAAGGGTCTGACAGAAGCCCAGGAGGTCAAGGTGCGGGATGTTTCAAGCCTGAGGACCGGGATATTTGCCGCCGGCATGCACAGCGCAACGCCTGTGGTGCGACGCGGGGCCAAGGTCTTGGCACCCTTGATCAATCTATCCGGCTTTGGCATGACGGAATGCTGGTTGGGCGTCGCCCTGAATTCTTTGGATGACAGCGAGGAACTGCGCTGCGAATCCTCCGGCTATGTTGGCCTGGGGTACGAGATCCGCGTGGTTGATCCCGACAGCGGCGAAGACCGGCCCATCGGCGTGCCGGGGGAGCTTCTCGTGCGCAGCGTCTATGTAATGTTGGGCTATTACAAAAAGCCGGAGGAAACGGCGGTCGCTATTGACCAAGACGGCTGGTTCCACACCGGCGATACCTCGGAATGGCTCCCCGGTGGGTATCTCCGCTTTCTGGGCCGTTACAAGGACATGCTCAAAGTGGGCGGTGAGAACGTGGACCCCATGGAGACGGAGGGTTTTTTACTGGCCCATGATGATATCCACCAAATTGCCATCGTCGGCTACCCGGATGAGAAAATGTCCGAAGTGCCTGTGGCTTTTGTCGAAAAGGCACCGGGCAGCAATATTACAGCAGACAACGTAATCGACCTGTGCCGGGGCAAAGTCGCCTCGTTCAAGGTACCGCGTCATGTGATCTTCGTGACCGAATTCCCCATGACCGCCTCAGGCAAAATCCGCAAGGTGGACCTGCGTGCGGAAGCTTTGCGGTTGCTGGGGGATTAGATCACTGGGTCCATTATATCCGCGATCGGTTCATATGACACGATGCCGTTGTATTGAGCTTTTCGCTCCGTACGGTATCATGTTTTTATAATGGGGCACCCTGACGACAATCTAAGAATGGTCGATGCGGGGTGCCGCTAAAAGGCACGGGTGATGGAGGAATACAACAATGGCGAAGATACCCATATCGGCGGATTCACATATAACAGAGCCTGGGAATTGTTATACCGATCATATCGACCCCAGCTTTCGGGACCGCGCACCGCACATCGCCCATGACGAAAAATATGGCGACGTCTATGTGGTTGAGGGAATGGAAAAGACCATCCCCATGGGTTTGGTCGCCGCTGCCGGTCGGGATCCGTCTACGTTAAGTATGAAGGGCGGCAAGTTTGAGGATTTGCATCGCAGCGGCTGGGATGCGACCCATCGTCTGGCCGATCAGGACCGTGACGGCATTGGGGCGGAGATCATCTATCCCACTGTCGGCATGGTGTTATGCAATCATCCCGATTTTGATTACAAGCGCGCCTGCTTCGCCGCCTATAATCGTTGGCTGGAGGAATATTGCGCCGTGGCACCGGATCGGCTGTACGGTATGGCGCAGATCACCATGGCCTCGGTTGCCGAAGGCATTGAAGAATTGCGCAAGGCCCATGAAATGGGTTTTCGCGGTGTGATGATGCCCGGCAATCCACAGCATGAAGATTATCATCATCTCGATTACACCCCGTTCTATGAGGCGGCGGTGGACCTGAAGATGCCCTTGTCGTTTCATATTCTGACATCCAGTTCGGATCATATTGGCGGCCAACGTGGTCCGCGGATTAATGCCTTTGCCGCTATCATTCGCGGCTGCCAGGATATTATCGGCACCTTCATCTTTGGCGGCGTGTTTGAACGCCACCCGGATTTAAAGCTGGTCTGTGTTGAGGCGGATGCGGGCTGGGTGCCGCATTATATGTACCGCATGGATCACGCCTATAAGCGTCATCGCTATTGGATGAAATGTGACGAGATGCAAAGGCTGCCCAGCGAATATTTCAAGGAAAACGTCTATCTGACATTCCAGGATGACTGGACGGCCTTTGAATTTCGCAATGCCTGCAATGTGCGCCGTTTGATGTGGGCCAATGATTTCCCGCATTCAGACTCGACATGGCCCTGGAGCCAGGAAATGCTGGCAGAGCACACCGTGGATTTGACGGCGCAGGAACGGGATTGGATCCTGCACGACAATGTGGCTGAGTTATACGGCCTGACGGCGGTATAGATGTAGCCGAATTTTATAATTTGACGGCAGTTTAGGCTGGCAGCAGTTTAGGGGATATCTGCATGTATGATCTGAAGATCACCAACGGCACCATTATTGACGGCACGGGTGCCGCGTCCATTCAGGGCGATCTGGGTATAAAGGACGGCAAGGTTGTCGCCATGGGCGATGCCCCTGATACCGCGACCCGGGAAATCAATGCGGACGGCCAGGTGGTCTGCCCGGGCTTTGTCGATATCCACACCCACTATGATGCCCAGGTGCTGTGGGACCGTAATTTGACGATCTCCCCCTGGCACGGGGTGACGACGGCGGTGATCGGCAACTGCGGCTTTGGTGTCGCACCTACCAAGCCCGAACATCGCGAAATGATCATGCGGACTTTGGAAAAAGTCGAAGGCATGAGTGTTGATGCCCTAAAGGCCGGACTGGGCGCGACCTGGCCGTTTGAGACTTTTCCCGAATACATGGATGCGGTAAGCGCTGTCGGGCCATCCATCAACGTTGGTGTTCTGATGGGACACACGCCGTTGCGGACCTTTGTCATGGGAGAAGACGCGACGGAACGCCATGCCACGACAGAGGAACTATCCCAGATGTGCGATCTGTTGGGGGAGGGGATTAAGGCCGGCGCGCTTGGTTTCGCCACCTCCAAGGCCAGCACGCATGTTGGCTATGAAGGACGTCCCGTGCCCAGCCGCGCGGCGGGCATGGAGGAAATCCACGCCTTGTGTGATGTGTTGGGGCGTGAGGGCAAGGGGATTATCCAGGCCACCGTGGGGCGTGAATTGTTCCTGGATGAGTTCGAACAGATCGCGCAGCGTACCGGACGGCCGATTACCTGGACCGCCCTGTTGGCGGGTCTGTCGTTGGGTAAGGGGGATCATGAAGAGCAGATGCTGCATTCCCAGGCATTGGCCAACAAGGGCCTGAAGATCTCACCGCAGGTCACGCCACGGCCCCTGAACTTTGAATATCAGTTCAAAGAGCCATTTGTGTTTGAAGCCATTTCCATGTTCAAGCCGGTTTCGGCGGCTGATTTTGAAGGTAAATGCCGGATCTACAAAGACCCGGATTTCCGCCAAACCTTTAAGACCCGCATGGACAACATCAAACCGGCCTTCCAAAGCTCCTTCGCCAAGACAGTGATATCCCAATGTGCGGGGGAACCGGCCCTGGAAGAGCGTTTGTTGGTAGAGGTCGCGGCGGAGAGTAATATGCACCCCATCGACCTGGCTTTGGACATCGCCCTGGCCTCTAATCTTGAGGCACGCTTTCGCATGCCCGTGGCGAACCACAATGAGGACGAGGTGGAGCCATTGTTGAAAGCAGACTTCACCGTTTTGGGGCTGTCGGATGCCGGTGCCCATGCCTCGCAATTGTGTGATGCCTGTCAGCCGACATTTTTCCTGAAACGCTGGGTCCGTGAAAAGAAGGTTTTCAGTCTGGAGGAAGCCATTCGTATGATGACCTCGCGCACGGCGGAAGTGATGGGGATTACGGACCGTGGTCGCCTTGCACAAGGCATGCCCGCGGACGTGGTGGTCTTCGATCCTGCCACGGTGGGTGATGAACCCCTACAGCGGGTCTATGACTTCCCCGCTGGTGCAGATCGTCTGATCAGCGAGGCCAGGGGCATCTCCAACGTCATCGTCAATGGCACGGTCATTCGGGAACAGGGTGCCGATGCTGTTGCCGATGGTGCGCCACTTCCCGGTCAGCTGCTCCGCAGTGGTGCGGCTGCCTGACCCATAGCTGTCAAAGGCTAATTACCGGAAGACAACCAGCTGAAAACCCAGTTCGGAGTAATACCGGCGGCGGATGAGGTGAGCAGATTATCATAGATGATCCGCTTTAATGGTCGCTCACGCTCACTATCGATACTGACGGTTACGGTCATACCCGCACGCAACCGTTTGCGCCCTTCTTCATCGGTAATGCGCAGACGTACGGGAATGCGTTGAACCACCTTGACCCAGTTGCCCGAGGCGTTCTGTGGCGGCAGCAATGCGAACTCCGCACCGGTGGCGGGTGAGATGCTTTGCACAACGGCGCTATATGTACTGTCGGGATAGGCATCGGCGATAATCGTTGCGTCCTGGCCCAGGACCACATGGGTCAGTTGGGTTTCCTTCAGGTTCGCTTCGATCCAGGAGTCGCCATCTTCCACCATGGCAAAAACCGGCGTGCCGGCGCGCACATATTCTCCCAGGCGCAGCTTAACATTTGAAGCCGTGCCGTTGACAGGTGCGTGGACAACAGTCCGCTCCAGATCCAATTGCGCCACACCATAATCGGCCAGCAGTTTTTGGTACTGTGGGTCTTGTTCTGCGGGTCGATTAGGATTTCCACCCAATTCCGCCAAGATCATTCGATTGCTTTCTTCCCGGGTCTTCAATTGCCGGCGGGCCATTTCCAAATCATGCATCGCCGCATCTTTCCTGACCGTTGTACCGACACCGCGTTTGGTCAACTCTGTCGCCCGGATATGTTCCTGGCCCATATAGCGGACGCCTTCACGACTTTCCTCAATAGCCTGCAGACCGGCATTGTAGGCTATGCGCTTGGCCTGGATTTCCAGTCGAACTGCATCCAATTGCGCTAACACCGCATCGATTTCCAATTGAAAGGGGCGGGGATCAATACGAAACAGGACATCGCCTTTTTGCAGGCCTTGATTGTCGTGTGCGTCGATCTCAATTACGCGACCGGAAACATCGGCACTGACTGCCAGTACATGCGATTTCACATAGGCGTTTTCAGTGTTGATATAACGCAGGCTATCCGCCCAAAGACCGGCACCATATAGAATGCCCGTGATCGGGATGACCAGCATCAAAACAAAGCGGACCGCCCCTCTGATCCAACGTCTTTGCCGCCGTGGGCTGGAGGTCGGCAATTCAGAAACCTTTGGGGCGCCCTGATCATTTGCCGTTGTTGCCGCTGATGCCGCCGGCGTTTCCTCTTTCGCTGCCGGTTCAGCCATTTTGGCCATCCTTCATACTGGTATTACGGGCGTCCGCCATGGTCGATAGGTTGGTCTTTATTTTAGTCAAAGTTGAAATCAGCCTTTCTTGTTCTTCTATTGTTACGCCCGCCAGGGCCTCTGCCCGAAGGTCCGCCGCCAGCGCCCGCATGGTTTGCAGCAATGGATCCACCGCACCAGAGAGGAAAACCAATTTAACCCGCCGGTCGCTTTCCACCGATCTGCGTTCTATCCAACCTTTTGCCTCAAGTCGATCCAGAAGGCGGCCCAGGGTTGCACGCTCAATCTCCAGGATCTCCGAAAGACTTGTCTGTGATAAACCTTCGTTGAAATATAGATGGTTCAGGACCCACCATTGCGAGCGCGTCAGGCCTAGATCGCGCATGCGACGATCATAATTGATGCGCATTTGCCGTGCGGCATCGTTCAACAGAAAGCCGATATTGCGATCAGCAGTTTCCTGCTGATCTGCTGATCTATCGGTGTCATCGAAGACAAGTTTATGAGCGGGCATGGTATCGTTCATCGATTCAGTTCTATAGTCCGTTGCCATTATGGTAAAAAGGTTGCCTAGCATACAATAAGCCATATTAATACATACTTGCCAACAAACTGTTGCACAATTTTGATAAATATTAGGAAGCTTGAAAATGCCACTAAATAACGCGATTGATCTCAGTGGACGGCGCATTTTACTGACCGGCGCTGCGGGCGGTATCGGTGCCGCGACGGCCCGGGCCTGTGCCACTTTGGGGGCTGCAAAACTGCTGCTGGTTGATGCCGCTAGTGCGAAAGACAGCCTGGAGGCACTATGCGACGAATTGCGCGATGAGGGGGCTGATGTTTCGGCCCATATTTACGATGTCAGCAGCCGCCAGGATAATGCGGATCTGATCGGCAACGCTGGTGATATTGACGCTGCGGTGGCCTGTGCGGGAATTTGTCCGTTGGAGGAAGATTGGGCCGATGATCCAGAATGGGACGAAGTCTTTCACCGGGTCATGGATGTCAATTTACTGGGTCCGATCCATTTGGCGCGAGAGTTGATACCGCGTATGGCGGCGCGCGGTGGCGGGCAAATCGTCATGATCGGCTCCATCGGCGGGCGCATGGGGGGGACATCACCCATTGTCCAGCCCCACTACATTGCCTCGAAGGGCGGTGTGCATGCCTTGATCTGGTGGCTGGCCCAACGGGCCGCACCCCAGGGCGTTTTGGTCAACGGTATTGCGCCTGGCCCCATCGCCACCGCCATGACCGCGACAACGCCCTATTCCAAAGAACGTTACCCCCTGGGCCGGTTGGGGGAGCCGGAGGAAATTGCCTGGCCTGCGGCTTTTCTGTGTTCGCCGGCGGCGTCATATTTTTCCGGTTCTATCCTCGACGTCAACGGTGGTTTGTTTGTAGGTTAGGGTATCTAAATCGGGAGCCCAGGCATGAATATTGGTGATCAACATTTCCGCACTATCTGGCTAAGCGATGACGGCTGGTCGGTGGAAGTGATTGACCAGACCCTGTTACCCCATGTCTTTGAGATCAAGCGTCTGACCAACTATCATGAGGCAGCGGATGCGATCGCCACCATGGTAGTGCGCGGGGCCCCTTTGATAGGGGCCACGGCGGCTTATGGTATGGCCCTGGCCGCGCAGATGGATCCATCCGATCAAGCCCTTGATAAGGCCTATAAGATTCTTCTGGCGACCCGGCCCACGGCAATAAATCTGCGTTGGGCCCTGGACGAAGTTCATGTGCGCCTGTCGGCGGTACCAACGGACCTGCGGGCGGAATTGGCCTATGGCCTGGCGGCTGAAATCTGTGACAATGATGTGGAAACCTGCCGCAACATCGGCCGTCACGGTGCCGCGCTGATTACTGAGGCCCATAAACAAAAGGGTGGGACTGATCCGGTCAATGTCCTGACCCATTGCAACGCTGGTTGGCTGGCGACAGTGGATTGGGGTACGGCCCTGGCACCGATTTACACGGCCCATGATGCCGGTGTCCCGGTCCATGTCTGGGTTGATGAGACCCGGCCCCGCAATCAAGGCGCTGCGTTGACTGCCTATGAACTGGGTAGTCATGGGGTCCCGCACACGGTGATCGTGGACAATGCAGGCGGCCACTTGATGCAGCATGGTATGGTAGATATGTGCATTACCGGCACCGACCGCACCACGGCCCATGGCGATGTCTGCAACAAGATCGGGACCTATTTGAAGGCCCTGGCGGCGCATGACAACAACATTCCGTTCTATGTTGGCCTGCCCCACAGCACCATCGATTGGACATTGGGCGATGGGGTGGCGGAAATTCCCATCGAACAGCGTGAGGGGGGGGAGGTTTCCCACATTTATGGCATCAATGATCTGGGACAGGGTACGAAGGTACAATTAGTGCCCGAGGGAACAAATGTGGGGAATTATGCCTTTGATGTTACACCGGCCCGTCTGGTGACCGGCTTGATAACAGAGCGTGGTGTCTGCCAAGCCAGCCGCGATGGTCTGCTGGGCCTGTATCCGGAACAAACCGATAAAGCTGCTCCCTAGAATGGAGAACCTATGGTCGGATAGGCAGGCCCAGGCTGCGGCTTCTCAAGGTGCCGATGCGGGCATTGGCGAAGAACTGGCCTTGCGCCTTTATAGCGCCAGGTTACTTGGGCAAGACAGGACGCTGGTTCTGCATGGCGGTGGCAATGTGTCCCTGAAAGCGCAAATCCAGGATCCAATGGGTGATGTGCTGCCTGCCATGTACATAAAGGGTAGCGGCTGCGATATGGCGCGGTTGGAAGCCGCCGGTATCCCAGCCGTCCGGCTGGAACCATTGCGCCGTCTACGGACACTGCCCGAACTGGATGATCTGGGCATGGTTAGTTTATTGCGGGGTAATTTGCTGGACGCACACATGAATGCCCAGGGTCCTGATCCATCCGTGGAGACCCTGTTACATGCATTTCTGCCCGCCGCATATGTGGATCATACCCATGCCTCTGCCGTCCTTGCTCTCACCGACCAAGCGGATGGCATGGCGATCTGCGCCGAAGTGTTTGGCGAGCATGCAGCCGTGGCATCCTATGCCATGTCCGGCCTGGCCTTGGCCAAGGCGGTAATTGAGGCGTACGAGGGGCAACCCGGCTGCCGTGGGGTCATATTGTCGAAACACGGTCTGGTCAGTTTCGGTGCAAGTGCTGCCGCCTCCTATCGCAATATGATTGATCTGGTGGATATGGCGGAACGGCATGTAAGTTGGGGCCGGAGCAAAGTTTTCCCTGTCGCAGACTTACCCGCATCATTGCCGAGCGTGGCTCAGATCGGGCCGATCCTGCGCTCTGTTCTCGCGCGTGAAGATAACAGCCTGCCGGGTGGGTATCGCCGCCTGGTGTTGGACCATCGAGGTGACGAGGCGGTGATGAACTTTGTCAACGGTCAAGCGTTATCCCGCTACAGCCAGGCCGGTGTCGTCACTCCCGATCATGCCATCCGCACCAAGGGCTGGCCCGCGATACTGCCCGCACCCGATAGCACTGATCTGACCGGATTTGCCGATGCGGCGGCTAAGGCGGTCTCTGATTACACGGCGAACTACCAAGCCTATTTCGAACGGCATAAATCCGCCGATACATTGATGCTGGATCCTCTGCCGAATGTGATCCTGGTGCCTGGCGTCGGCCTGTTTGCTGCGGCCCGCACATGGGGGAATGCGGCAATCGTGGCTGATATCGCCGAATGTGCCATATCCGTCATTGGCGCGGCGGAGGCGCTTGGCCGGTTCGAGAGCATTTCCGAGGATGATTTGTTCGACATCGAATATTGGTCTTTGGAGCAGGCTAAACTGGGACATGGAACAGAGCCTGAATTTGCCGGCCATGTGGTGGCTGTCACCGGCGGGGCGGGTGCCATAGGTGCCGCGACCGCCAAAGCCTTTGCCGCCAAGGGTGCGGTTGTGGTGGTGTTGGATTTGGATGGAGCTAAGGCGTCTGAGGTTGCGGCAACATTTGGTGGTTTGGGGCTGGCCTGTGATGTGACGGACGGCGCCTCGGTCGGAACGGTGTTTGAGCGGATTTGCACGACCTACGGCGGCATCGATATCGTCGTCTCCAACGCAGGGGCGGCCTGGCAGGGCAAAATTGGTGAGGTTGAGGATGATTTGTTGCGGCAAAGTTTTGAGCTGAATTTCTTTGCCCATCAATTGATTGCCAAGACTGCCGTTAGGATCATGCAACAACAGGGTACGGGGGGCGTCTTATTGTTCAACGCCTCGAAACAGGCAGTTAATCCGGGACCTGATTTTGGTCCTTACGGTTTGCCAAAAGCGGCGACCCTGTCCCTGATGCGGCAATACGCAGTGGATTATGGTGACCAGGGCATTCGATCAAATGCGGTGAATGCGGATCGCATCCGCAGCGGTTTGTTGACAGATACCATGGTCGCGGACCGGTCAAAAGCACGTGGGGTGAGCGAGGCCAACTATATGGCCGGCAATCTGTTGGGACGTGAAGTCACAGCGGAAGATGTGGCCCAGGCCTTCGTTGATTTGGCCCGGGCGGAGAAAACCACGGGTGCAGCCATAACTGTGGACGGTGGTAATATCGCCGCCGCATTGCGTTAGGGCGATCATTTATAAGAGAGAAATTTCACCGATCCGGGCGGCAATTTCCTCATGCCCTGGCACGCCGTCCTGCGCCCCTGGCGAGAGACAGGCCAGGCCGCCCGCAACGCTGCCCCAACGCAAGCAATCCGCCAAGGACATATCAGCCGACAGGGCCGCGACATAGGCCCCCACAAAGGCATCGCCCGCCCCCACCGTATCCAAAGCTGTAATCTTCAGGGCACCTGCCATGAACCGCTCTCCCTGACGAAAGGCAGCGGCACCTTGCCCCCCTAAAGTCAGCACAACGGTCAGATCGAACCGTGCCTGTATCGCCGCGCAGGCTGCGTGGAGGTCTTGGTGGTCGAGGCCCAGATCCGCCGCCATCATTTCGGCTTCGACTTCATTGACGATCAGGGTGTCCAGTTTCTCCAGGGCGGAAACCGGAATAGCTTGAAAAGGCGCGGCATTTAGAATTGTCCGTGCCCCATGTTCGTGGGCCAGATCAATGCCGGCCCAGATTTGCGCCGGGGTAATTTCCATCTGCTGCAAAACCAGGTCGCCCTGATGGGGCTGTAATTGTCCCGTGGTGGTTGCCAAATTCGCGCCGGAGGAGACGACGATTTGGTTCTCCCCCCTGTGGTCGACCGATATAGTGGCACATGCCGTGGGACGCGATCCCTTGGCCACCGCCGATAAATCGACGCCGGCGCTTTTCAGGTTGGTCAATGCCCGTTGGCCGAAATCATCATCTCCGACCGAGCCGACAAATTGTACGTCCGCGCCTGCACGGGCCGCCGCCAGGGCCTGATTGGCACCCTTGCCGCCGGGTAGCATGATGTAATCTTCTGTTAGGACCGTTTCGCCCGCGCGGGGCAACGCGTGCACCGATTGTACAATATCAAGGCCGATTGATCCGAATACGATGACCATTTATCAGCCGTCCCCCCGCCGTCACCCTGCCGTCTCGCTTTAGGACTGGCTGCCGAATTTCGTCATCAGGCGTGGGCGGATACGGTAAATATTGCCGGTGATATTGCTGGCTTGTGCCAGGTCAGCCGATTGGTTGGCAATCTTGATGAATTTATGACGATCACGGAGATCATTGAAGGATTTATCTTCCTCCGCTTCATCAACAGTGCGCAAAGGTCGCATCAAATAAGGGCTGATCATGGGCAAAAATCCGCACGCGGTAATAAATACAATTGTCTAATGTCAAGGTGACAGTGCCCTAGTATAGCATAAAACCCCGTTATGGACCAAGATGTTCGGGGCGGAAATAATAATTGCAACATCTGATGCCCGAGGTCACTTGTTTTCGTGGGCCGAGGGCTCTAGCATTCCGCCAAATTCTGCTTAATAACTTGGGTGAAGCGTAATGGATTTGGCATTTAGCGAAGACGATCTGGCATTTCGCGAGGAAGTGCGGGCATTCGTTGTGGAAAAGCTGCCTGAGGACATCGCTGATTCGGTGCGGCGCGGTCGGGCGATCGGAAAACCGGACATACAGCGCTGGCAGCGCATCTTGTTTGATCAAGGCTGGGCAGCGCCGGGCTGGCCGGTGGAATATGGTGGCACGGGCTGGAATGCCACCCAACGTTATATCTTTGATGAGGTCATGGCTGAATTTGACACGCCAGAGACCATTCCCTTTGGCTTGTTGATGGTCGGCCCCTTGATCTACAGCTTTGGCAATGATGCGCAAAAAGCGCGGTTCCTGCCGAAAATCCTGACGGGCGAGGAATGGTGGTGCCAGGGCTATTCGGAACCGGGTTCAGGTTCCGACTTGGCCTCTCTCCAGACCAAGGCGGTGCTTGAGGGGGACAGCTATATCGTCAATGGAACCAAAACCTGGAATTCGTCGGCCCATATTGCTGATTGGGTCTTCTGCCTTGTTCGTACATCGAATGAAGGCAAGGAACAGGAAGGCATTTCGTTTCTGCTGATTGATATGACCACGCCCGGCATTGACCCCAAGCCGATTATTTCCATCGATGGCGCACATCACCTGAACATGACTTACTACACTGATGTGAAGGTGCCGGTTGAAAACCGCATTGGTGAGGAGAACAAGGGCTGGACATATGCCAAGTTTCTGCTTGGCCATGAACGCACCTCTATATCCGAGGTCGGCCTGTCGAAGCAGCGCTTGCGTCGATTAAAAGTCATTGCGGCTGAGGAACGCAGCCACGGTGAAAGCCTGATTGAAGATCCGGCGTTCGCCGGCAAAGTGGCGGCTGCTGAAGTCCGCCTGACGTCCCATGAATATCTGAACCTGCGTTTCCTGGCAGAGGAAGCGGCGGGCCGGCCTATTGGCCCAGAGGCGTCTTTATTGAAAATTCGCGGCACGGAAATTCGTCAGGAATTGACGGAACTGACCATTGAGGCCCTGGGTTATTATTCCGCACCCTTTGAGATGGAGCAGTTGTCGGACCGCTGGAATGAACCTGCCATCGGACCGGACTATGCTGCGCCCCAAATGCCGCAGTTCCTGTTCAGTCGGGCCGCGACCATCTATGGCGGCAGTAACGAAATTCAGCGCAACATCATCGCCAAGATGGTGCTGGGGCTTTAGGCCCATGGCCATGAACCGCAAACAGCGCCGACAGGCGGCGAAAAAGGCCGGCGCAACAGTGACGACCAAGTCGGCACCCAAAGCCGCATTGGGACCCGCATTGCCGACCGCCCTCTCTGGCGGCGGCGTTGCCGGCACATTGATGCGTCATGCAACAGGTGCGCCGGTAACGGCCCCACCGACAGTCAATGACCCGAACGCAGCCATGGGGCTGGCAGCAAAGTATTTGCAAACCGGTCGTCTGGATCTGGCGGCGCGCCATCTGCAGGATCTGTTGGATAGTAACCCCGACCATGCCGGGGCCATGCAATTGTTGGGTGTCGTGCATTCGGAAATGGGTGACCGCCCGCGCGCACTGGAATTATTGCGCAGGGCCGTGGCCCTATCCCCGAATTATGCGGAAGCTCACCATAATCTTGGCCTCGTCCTCTCGGGCGGCGGAGAATTTGAGGCGGCTGAGGCGTCGTTGCGCCGGGCCATTGCGTTGCAACCGGATTATGGCGATGCCTGGTTGAACCTGGGCAATGCAGAACGGGCCCAGGGCCGGTTCGAAGCTGCGGCGAATGATTTCATCAAGGCGGCAAAATTTTTGCCGGATAATCCAAGCCCAAAATTAAATTTGGCAATCCTGACCAAGGAAATGGCGCAGGCGGAAAAGGCCCTGGCCATATTCGATGATCTTGTGGCGCAGTATCCCGACTATGCCGAGGCCCACAACAGCCGGGGCAGTTGTCTGATCGCCTTGGGGCGCGCCCAAGAGGGAGCCGAGGCCAACGCCAGGGCGTTGGAGTTGGAACCGGAGAATAATGAGTATCACAACAACATGCGCGAGGCATGGAGCCGCCTGATCCCAACCTGGCATCTGCCCATGTTGGCGGATGAAGCGCGCAACAAGGCCTACCAGGAAACCCTGGACAAACATGTGCGCCCTGGCATGCATGTTCTGGATATTGGTGCCGGTTCCGGCCTGCTGGCGATGATGGCGGCGCGTGCCGGTGCCGAACGTGTCACGGCGGTGGAGATGAACCCTGTCCTGGCCGATGTCGCGCGCCAGATTGTGGCCGACAATGGTTATGGGGATCGTATAGAGGTTTTAAACCGGGTCTCGTTGGATCTGAAGGTCGGTGTGGATTTGCCGGCGGCGGACCTGGTCGTCTCGGAAGTTCTCGATGCGGGGTTGTTGGGGGAGGGGGTATTGCCCACCTTGCGACACGCCACCAGCCATTTGATGAAGCCGCAGGCGCGCATGGTACCAGCCGGTGCGACCATCTATGGTCAGATTGTTGAATTGCCCCGACAACGTATGGTCAACCCGGTGGCGAAATTGTCAGGCTTTGACCTTTCTGCCTTTGACCGTTTTCGCAATCCGGCAACCCATCGTCCTATCGTCCTAAATCGAGAAGACAACCGCCCCCTAAGTGGGCCCTTTCATGTCGCGGAAATTGATTTTTCCAACCCGCCTTCGACTGAACGCCATCGCCAGGAAGTGGTGCCGATTATCGCTTCGGGGGAGGCCTATGCAATTGTCTTTTGGTTTGACCTCCACCTCGATGAAAGCATCAGCGTCTCCACCAGCCCGGACGGGACTTTACGTCATTGGTCCCAGGCGGTGCAGTTCCTCGACCAAGGGCGCATGGTCGTTGTCGGGGACGAACTATCCCTGACAGTAGGGCACAATGATATGCGTTTTTATTTTTCGCTGTAGTTCTAAGGAAAGCCAATATGGATATGGAATTTCGCGCCGAAGACCTGGCCTTTCAGGCGGAGGTGCGCCAGTTCATTGGTGAAAACCTACCCCTGGATTTGCAGGAAAAGGTGGCGCGCGGTCTGCACCTGGAAAAAGACGATTATGTTCTTTGGCAGCAAAAGTTAAACCAGCGGGGTTGGTTCGCCCCCCATTGGCCGGTAGACCTGGGCGGCGTGGAATGGACCCCGACCCAGCATTTCCTGTTTCAGAATGAGCAGGTGGAGGCCAATTGTCCGCCCATCATGCCGTTCGGTGTGCGCATGGTGGCACCGGTCATTTTCACCTATGGCAGTGCCGAACAGAAACAGCGCTTTTTGCCCTCGATCTTGGATAGTACCGCATGGTGGTGCCAGGGCTATTCCGAACCTGGGTCGGGTTCCGACCTGGCATCGTTGCAGACCAAGGCGGTGCGCGAGGGGGATCATTATATCGTCAATGGCACGAAGACCTGGACGACGTTGGCCCAACATGCGGATTGGATTTTCTGCCTGGTCCGCACATCCTCGGATAGCAAACCCCAGGAAGGCATTTCGTTCCTGTTGATCGATATGACCACGCCGGGCATAGACGTCACACCGATCATTACCATCGATGGCTCGCATGAAGTGAACAGCGTCTTTTTCACCGACGTACGTGTGCCCGTGGAAAACCTGATCGGGGAAGAGAACAAGGGTTGGACATATGCCAAGTTCCTGTTGCTGTTTGAACGCTCGAACAGTCTTACCGGCAGTCTGAAACAACAACTCCACCGCCTGCGCTCTGTCGCGGGGCAGGAACGGTCGGGGGGCCTGTCATTGATGGCGGATCCTGCATTCGCGGCGCAATTGGCGGATTACGAGGTGCAGCTGCGCACTTATGAGTTTTTGGAATTGCGCACCTTGGGTAATTCCCAACCGGGTGCGGAGGCATCGTACTTAAAAATCATTGGTACGGATTTGCAGCAACTGGCATCAGAATTAACCTTGCAGGCCGTTGCCTATTACGGCAATCCATATATTCACGATGCTTTGGTGCATGGCTATAACGAACCTGCCGTGGGCCCGGAATATGCCGCCCCCAGTGCGCCGCAATATTTCAATTACCGGAAGACGGCGATCTACGCCGGCTCCAACGAGATCCAACGCAATATTCTTTCGAAGGCGGTGTTGGGAATGTAGCCATTTCGATATTTGGGTGCTTTGCCTCGCATTCGGATCGTGCTAGTTGATAGATAGAAAATTTTTGTAGGAGAGCGTCATGGATTTTTCCCTCAGCGAAGAACAGCAAATGCTGAAGGACAGTGTGCAACGGTTCATACGTGATGAGTATGAGCTGGAAGCAAGGCGGAAGCTGGTCGCTTCGGACGTCGGCTATAGCGAAGCAAATTGGGCCAAGATGGCCGAATTGGGCTGGCTGGCGTTGTCTTTGCCGGAGGAATATGGCGGCATCGGCGGCGGTGCGGTGGACACCATGGTGCTGATGGAAGAGTTTGGCCGTGGTCTGGTGGTAGAGCCATACATGACCTCTATCGTCATCGGCGGCGGCTTCCTCATGGCGGGTGGCAGTGCCGCGCAGAAGACTGAACTGCTGCCAAAGCTGGCGGCGGGCGAACTAAAGCTGGCCTTTGCCTACGCCGAACGGCAATCCCGGTTCGATCTGAACGATGTTGAATGCAAGGCGGAAAAAAGCGGCGACGGATATAAAATCTCGGGTCACAAGGGCGTGGTCTTTCATGCCGCGACTGCGGACAAGATCATCGTCTCTGCGCGCACATCTGGAGGGAGCCGGGATGCAGACGGCATCACGCTGTTCCTGGTCGACAATAATTGCAGCGGCTTAACCCGGCGCGACTATCCCACCGTTGATGGCCTGCGTGCATCAGAGCTGGAAATGGACGGCGTCACGGTTGCTGCCGATGCGGTTCTGGGTTCTGTCGGCGGCGGTGCTGCTTTGATGGAAGAGGTGGTTGGTCAAGCCATCGCCGCCATCTGTGCCGAGGCTGTGGGCTGCATGGACGTCCTACAGGAAACCACCAACGAGTATCTCAAGACGCGGGTACAGTTCGGTGTGCCGCTGTCCAAGTTCCAGGTTCTGCAACATCGCATGGTCGATATGTTCATGGAGTGTGAGCAGGCCCGATCCATGTGCTACATGGTCAATCTGAAAGTCGGCGATGAAGATCCGGTAGAGCGCGCCAAGTCCGTTTCCGCCGCCAAAGTACAGATTGGAAATTCCGGCCGCTTCGTGGGCCAGCAATCGGTGCAGCTGCATGGCGGCATGGGCATGACGGATGAATTGCATGTTGGTCACTATTTCAAGCGCCTGACCATGATCGACACCATGTTCGGTAACAAGGACCATCACCTTAAACGCTATGCTGATCTATAGGCTACAGCGAGGGCCCGAGGCGTTCGGGCTGGTTGATAATAGAAGCGCCCGTCGGGATAGTCCGGCGGGCGTTTTTTTTGGGATGGGATGGCGATGATGAGCAAGCTGGAAAAATGGTCGGACTATTTGCCGGCGGAGGAATTGGCGACATATGCGAAAGGCAAATTCGGTGAAAAAGCCGGGTTCGGTCGACGTGCCGCACTGTTGAATATCGATACCACGTACATGTTCGTTGACCCTGCCTATCCCCAATGTGGTGACGGCGATCCGGAATTGGTTGCGAACATCACTCGGATTGTGGCTGAATTTCGCGACCTGGAATTACCGATCTATTACAGCCGGCGGGATGACCGCAGCCATCCTGTCCGCCGGGGCATGTGGAACAGCAAACTCGGCATTGCCGGCGATATGATATACAGCCGCGATCCCAGGGCCGATGAATGGCCCGATGCCTACGCGCCGCGGGAGCGGGACGTTATTGTTTATAAGAACAAGGCATCCTGCTTTTTTGAAACACCGCTGGAATCTTTCCTGCGCTATGACGACATTGATACAATTGTCATCTGCGGTATCTCGACCTCCGGCTGTGTGCGGGCCGCTGCCAACGACGCATTTTCCCATAATTTTCGGGTCATCATCGCAGAAGAAGCGGTTGGCGACCGCAGCCAGACCGCCCATCGCGCCAATCTTTTCGATATGGATATGAAGATGGCGGATGTTGAACCCCTGGACAGTATCATCACTGAATTACGCCGACGTTATGTGCCGAAGGTTGCTGGTTAGACCGATCCTCCGGCAGCTGTCGTTGTCAGTTTAATATGAGAGAGAGGCGCAATGTCGGAATTCGGGAACAGCGGTCATGGGACTTCGGATCGTATTGCGATACAGGAATTGGTGCATCGGTATTGCGATGCGCTGTGTCACCGAAACCATAGTGCCTTGGTTGATACATTTGCCGCTGATGGCGTTTGGGACATTGGCCAAGGCGAAGTCGTCGGCCGGGATGCTCTATCGGACAAATTCCGCAAGGTGTTTGAATTGTTCGAGCACGTAATTCAATTGACCCATAACGGCGAGGTCAAGTTGGACGGCAACACGGCACAAGGCCGTTGGTACATAACAGAATACGGTCTTACGACGAAGGGCCGGCGAACATTCTACATTTGCCACTACGACGATGAGTACCGTCGCACTGCCGACGGTTGGCGGTTTTCACGGCGTACCGGCGTCTGGCACTACCAGGATGCACCGGACCTGAGTGGGCAATTTGGTCCACCGGCTGGTTTCTGCACCTGAGTGCTGCCCGATACGTGACGTTCTCTCTATCCTAAACCGGAAAACTTGGCGAGGAGCCAGAAGGCCATGTCGACAAAACACGAAGGCGGCTGCGTATGTGGCGCGGTCCGCTATGAAACACAGGGCGACCCGATGCGGGTCTCGGTTTGCCATTGCACCTGGTGCCAACGTCGAACCGGATCAGCGTTTGCGGTGGAGCCGGTATTCCAAATGGAACAGGTGGTTGTCTCGGGCCCGCCCCTCAGCCGATACCGGCACATTTCTGACAGCTCCGGTCGGTGGCTTGAACTGGCATTCTGTCCTACCTGTGGGACAAACATTGGTTTCGTCACGGAACGGGCGCCTGACTTGCAGTTCATCGATGCCGGTACGTTCGATGATCCAACATGGATAAATGCCGAGACCCATAATTTCAGGCGCATTTATCTCCGCTCGGCGCAGAATTGGGCAGAGGTTCCCGATGGTGTTGAGCAACACGAAGCTTTCTACCAAGCCTAAGTTCGACGTCGTTGATTTTGACGCTGATCGTTCAAAGATGATCAGCGAACAAAACTGACAACGCATTCGCGGCGATGTATGCGCCAGCCGTTTGCTGTGTTGTGGTAGATATCGCGATATTCGCCGATCATGACCTCCGCCTCCTCAAGAGGGGCCACGGTCCGCTCTTCCTCACCATCGTGACGGTAAAGGGTAAAATAGACCACGCCTGTTGCTGTATCAGGTCCGGTCCCTTCGATCAGGGAATTGTAGGAAATATGACGGGATATTCGGCGGATATTTTTCTGGCGATGGGTAAAGCCTTTTAACAAGCCATCACGCCCAGCAAGGGTAATATTGCCGTAAGGCCAATCCCAAACGGCATCTTCAGTGAACAAATCCACCGCCCGTGCGGCTTCGCCATGATCGATGAAATGGCAATATTGCGCGATCAGGCGCTCAATTTCCCGCTCCATCAATAATTGTTCGATACTCATGTGCAGCAATACGTCCCACGCAATAAACCAGGCTACCTGCGATAGCCCTGTCCGCGCTCCACCACTGCGTCCAGCAGGGACAGATCGCCGGGTTCAACTGTATTGCCTTGAGGGAACGGCGGGCCGGGCTTTATACCAATCAGCACCCGCACCTGATCGTCCTGGTAATAGCAGTCATAGACCCGCACAAGCAGACGGTTGAATGCCTTTTTGTCCGCCCTGGCGAAGTCTTCCAGGCGGGCCACACGGGCCGCCAGCGGATCGTTGGCAAATTTTTCGTCCAGCTGATCCAGTATCTGGACAAGTGCAGGCATGAAATTCTCGGCCTGGGCCAAGATAAAGCCAAGGAAGTCCATTTTTCCGGCACTGGGCATGCTGCCGTCTTCTGCTGCCGGCATGATCGTATCGAGCAGCGCCGACAGGCACTTTTGCTGCGTGCTGCTCAAGAGATGATCTGTAGCGAATTTATCGTTCGTCATTGGCTTTATCCTGACCGTCAGTCAAACAGGTTGGCGAGATTTTTCTTCATGGTGTCGGCGATATAAAGCGCCAGCGCCTGAATGGTGCTCGTCGGATTGACCCCGCCGGAGGTCACAAAGATGCTGCCATCGACAATGAATAAATTTTTCACATCGTGACTGCGGCCCCAGGCATTGACCACCGATGTTTTTGGATCATTCCCCATGCGCGCCGTCCCCAGCAAATGCCAGCCCGCAGGCCGCACCAATTCTGTTTCGATGATTTCCGTGGCACCCGCCGCCTCCATCACCTCCCGGCCCCGGGCCAGGCCATGGGCCAGCATCTTTCGGCTGTTTTCACTTACCCGGTAGGTGATTTTCGGTGCGGGAATGCCGTTACTGTCGGTCAGCTCCGGATCCAGGGTGACCGTATTGCATTCCTCCGGCAGGTCTTCGCATAAATTTGCAATGGATGCGACATGATCGAAACGCTTGCGAAACGCCTCGTGATGTCCCGGACCCCAGGGAATGGTGCCTGAGGCATGACCTTGCATGGCGGTCGTCAACGGGCCTGACCCGCGAACGATTTGCATGTTGTAACCACGCACGAAATCCCTGTCCTTGCCCGTTTCATAGAATTCCTTGCTTAGGATGCAACAGCCTAGCGGACCTTTATGGCTGTCCAATCGCTCTTCGAAAACGCCTTGTACGACACTGACGGGGTGGAACATCAGGTTCTTGCCTACAAGGCCACTGCTATTGGCCAAGCCATCGGGAAATTGCGCCGATTTCGAATTCAACAGGATCCGCGGGGTCCCCACGCCATTACAGGCCATGATGACGACCTCAGCTTTCTGGAAGCATTCCCGACCGTCTTTATCATAATAGATCACGCCATCGGCCATGCCGTCATCGTTCAAGGTAATCTCTCGCACCCGGCATCTGGTGCGCAGTTCAACGCCACTTCTGATGGCCTGGGGCCAATAGGTGATGTCGGTGCTGGATTTGCCGCCCTGGGCACAACCAGAACTGCACGGCCCAAGATTTAAACATTTGTCCCGGCCTTCATAGGGTTGGGAAATGATCGCGCTGTCTGACGGCCACCAATGCCAGCCAAGCTTGTCATAGCCCCGTGCCATGGTTTCACCGACAAGACCGATGGGCAGCGGCGGCAGGGGTGGTTGCTTGGGTGGATACATAGGGTCGCCGGCCAATCCGGAAACACCCATCATCCGGTCGTTCTCTGCGAAATAGGGATCCAGCGTTTCATAATCGACGGGCCAGTCGTCGGCTACGCCATCATGGGTTTTGACTTTGAAGTCGGATGGGTGCAGGCGCGGGAAATGCGCTGCATACAGAATTGTACTGCCACCCACGCCATTGTAATTAACAACGTCGATGGGGGAGGCATCGTTATTGATGGGATAGTCCGTATCCAACCCGCGTACATTCGGATTTATACTGTAGGCTCCGGTTTGCTGGGCCTCCCAGTTTTTGCCGTTCGTCGGATAATCCGACGATGACGTCCAATCCCCCTGTTCCAGGCATAAGATGCGCATCCGCGTATCGGTTAAACTCCACGCGACGGCAGCGCCAGATGCACCGGCCCCAATTATAAGCACATCAACCGGGTCATTATTGGACGCTTGATCCATAACTATCCTCTCGGGTCAAATGGCGCGGCGGTTAAACACAAGACGTGAAAAACGTTATTGCCGCGCCGGATACCATCATATCCAATCGCACCGTTCAGTAAACGCCCGCATTCGATCAAATGCGGGCAACTCAAGTTGGTTGGAATATATCGCAGGCGCTTTAAGCGAGAATATCCAGTGAGATATCTCTTTGGGACAGCGGTACTGCCGATTGCTGGTTCGGCTCTTCAATAGCCGGTGGCTCCGGGTAGGCGACGGCCAAAGATTTCCTGGGGCTCTGGTCTTCTTCCTCCTCGTCCTGCTCTTCAGCATCGGTATCAGGGTTTGAGGACACGGCACCGGTGTTCAGTCCGTGCGAGAGGACGGCAAGGAAACTTCCAAAACTAAGTTGCAGGCCGGACAGCGCTTTACTGTCCAGGATCGCCTGTTGTCGATCAGCCGTTGATTGGTCATCCACGATAGGTTCGGCGGTATATCCCAAGCTTTGCTCCGGCGCATGGGCACCAGGCACTGTTGCGACACCGTTGAGCGCCGGGCCACTGATCAACGAGCCCTTGGCCCTTTGGTTCAGGGACGGGGTAAATGGTTCATGAATGTTGTTTATCGCAACCATTCCGTTCACTTTTGTTGATCGTCAGTTGTCTTAATAAATCGCAAATAAATATAGTTGCCAATACATTAACGACAAGCAGAGGATAAGTCGACTAAAATCATGGTTAACAAACGTTAACTAATTATATGGGAATCTTAACATCTCATCAAAATTTTCTTCGCGTGGATGAACGTGCTAA
>JABJKS010000044.1 GCA_018660265.1 Rhodospirillaceae bacterium
CTGGTCGAAAACTACTTCGCCAAGATCAAGGAATTCCGGGGCATTGCCACCAGATACGACAAGACAGATACAAGCTATGCCGCTAACCTAAACCTCGTCGCAGCGATCATCGCCGCAAGATAAATGTCCACGGGCCCTAGTAAACTCGGAAAGACTAATGAATTCGACAGCCAATCCTCAGAACGGCATTGAAAGTGGCCGGGAAAGCCGACGTCGTTGCCTCCTGGCACTGGCCACGTTGGTAATGTGCCCGATGATTTCAGCTATCGCGAAGGCGGATGAGGCATCAAATAAGATTTTAGTGCATCGGAAATTTAAACTTGATGTCCGGGATGGCGAAATTGTTGCGGATATCAAGACTATTCGCGTGAACGAGGGCGAGGCGGTTGAGATCATTTGGACGTCCGATCGGCGCACGGAATTGCATCTACACGGCTATAATATTCTGCTTCAGGTGAAACCAAACCGTCCCGCAACTATGGGCTTCCTGGCCCAGACGGCAGGACGGTTCCCCATTGGCGCTCATATGTTCGGCCATAACACCCTGATTATTTTGGAAGTCTTTCCGAAGTAGCCGCGCAGGATGAGAATACTTCAACGACACCGACAACTACCCATCGCCATCTTGGGCGTTCTGGTCGTTCTGGCAACGCCGGCCACTGCCTGGGCCCATGCCTTTGGTATCCGCTATGATCTGCCCCTGCCCTTGTGGCTGTACTTAGGGGGGGCCGGTGCTGCCGTGGCGCTGTCATTTGCCATCATGGCGGTATTTCTGAGAGATCGCGGCAACGATGTTGAAGACGTCAGCTTCAACCTCCTCTCTGTACCGTTTTTGGGCTGGTTGGCCAGCCCGGTGCTGTTGAACCTGATCAGGCTACTATCAGTCAGTGTGTTTTTCCTGTTGCTGACTGCCGGATTGCTGGGCCATCCGGATCCATTTCGAAATATTGCGCCAACCTTTATCTGGGTGATCTGGTGGGTCGGCATGGCCTTTGTATCGGTTCTGGCCGGCAATCTGTGGGATCTGCTAAATCCCTGGAAGATCATCTACACATGGGTTGCCTGGGCCATGGGTGTCAGCCAATCCGGCGGGACCCTGCCCCGAACCTATCCCACATGGCTGGGTCGTTGGCCTGCCGTATGGTTCTTCCTGATTTTTGCCTGGATGGAGTTGATTTCGGAAGCAGCCGAACAGCCGCACATGCTGGCCCTGCTGATCATCACCTATTCGGTGCTGACCTGGACCGGCATGCGGATCTATGGGCGTGATAGCTGGCTGGAAAATTGCGAAGTCTTTTCGGTTCTGTATGGCCTGTTGGCCCGCTTTGCAATATTTCGTGGCCAAACGAATGAGAAATCCAGTGGGATATCTGGCGGGAAGTCCGGTGAATTGCGCCTGCGGTTGCCAAGTGTCGGCCTGCTGACAAACCAGCCGGTACATATTTCAGGCATCTTTTTCGTCCTGTTGCTGCTGACCTCGGTAACTTTTGACGGCATTCTGGAAACGCCGCTGTGGGCCGCTATTCTAACTTGGATTTCAGAAAGCCGGAGCCTCCGCCCTGCACTGTTGTCCCTGCAGGATAACGGTATTGAACTGCTCAACCTGATAAAAACCGTTGCCTTGATTATCCTGCCGGCGATTTTCATAAGCGCCTTCATGCTCACCGCCCAGGCGATCAGATGGGCCGAGGGGCGATCACTGACAATCCTGCCGGTCGCGGGTTATTTTGTTTTGTCCCTGGTGCCCATTGCCATTGCCTATCATCTCTCCCACTACCTCTCCTACCTGCTGATCGCGGGCCAGAACATCATTCCCATGCTCTCTGATCCTTTTGGCGTGGGATGGAACCTGTTCGACACCAAGGGTTATGCGGTGGATATCGGCATCGTCAATGCCAAGATGATCTGGTACATCGCGGTCAGTGCCATCGTCATCGGGCATGTCCTGGCGGTCTATCTCGCCCATGTCATGGCCTTCCGGGTATTCCCAAGCCGGGCCCGGGCCCTGCGCAGTCAGATCCCCATGCTGATCCTCATGGTGGCCTACACCATGGTCAGCCTATGGATCCTGTCGCAACCCATCATCAGCTGATAGGGACCGCCGCACCATAAATTTAGAACCTGGAACGACGCGGTTCGATATTGGCCTGAACATCGATCAGGACCGTCCGGCCCGCGGCGTTCAGGCGCTGGGCTTCCACCAGTGCCGGTGCCATCTCCGATACCTTGTTCACCCTGATACCGACGGCACCCATACCCTCGGCAATCTTGGCGTAATCGCCTTGCATGTGGGAGACGCCATAAACCTCTCGTGCCTCCGCACCGATCATGCCCTGGCTTGGGCCGGAATAGGTCGCCATGGCGCTGTTGTTCAGCAATACAGTGGTAATGGCAGCGCCTGAACGAACCGAGGTTTCGATATCCGTGCCCGACATACCAAACGCACCATCACCCATAATATTCAGGCAGAATTTTTCAGGCTGGGCCATTTTGGCCCCAATCATCAGCGGGATACCAAAGCCAAGGTGGGTGGTCTTGCCCCAGCCAATATAGCTATGCGGCACGGTGGCGTTAAAGAACGGCACTGTAGAATCCCGTGGTGCACCTGCATCCGCCGTAACGATAGAATTTTCAAGATCCAGGTTCCGGTTGATTTCGTTGATCACCCGGTAATAGTTCAAAGGTTCCTCGTCCGCGTGCAGCAGAGGCGTCCATTCCTCAATCCATTGGCTTTTCAGGGCGGCAATTTCGCCTTCGATAGCGCCGCGATCCCCTATTCCCTTGCCGTTGGTTTGGCGTTTGACCTCTTCAATCAAGGCTTGAATGGTCAATAAGGTATCACCGACCAGACCAATGTCAGCCGCCTCATCCTTGTTGATATCGTCGGGGTTGATGCTGTTGTGAATAAGCACTTTGCCTGTCCGGACAGGTTGGCCGTAGGGGCTTCGTGTCAGGGAGGTACCAAGTGCCAACAGAACGTCGCTGTCGGTCAACCAACTATTGGCCGGCAGGGTCGTCGCCCCACTGCCTGCGCCCAAAGACAAGGGGTGACGTTCATCCATGGCGGATTTGCCGGGCATGGTGGTAAAGACCGGCGTTGCCGTCAGCTCCGCCAGGTCTCGCAAGGCATCGGTTGCGCCGGCAAACAGCACCCCGGCACCGGCCCAGATCAACGGTTTGTCTGCCTTGATCAAAGCCTTGGCCGCGGCCGTGATTTCGCCACCACCCGGCACCTGACGGGTCAGCTTCGGGGATTGATAATTCCGTGCCGCCTCAGGCACCTCCTGGGCGCAAACATCCGCCGTCAACTCGACCACCACCGGGCCAGGGGTGCCGTTGCGCAAGCCATGAAAGGCCCGGCGCATAACATCGCCTACCTGATCGGGGGTATAAATCGCCTCAATCTGTTTGACCCAGCCCTGATAGCGTTGCACCGCATTGAAGTTCGGGCGCACCGATATGTTATTGAGGTTGTTGCCGCCCAGCATGACCAACATGGGAATATTGTCCGCATAGGCCTGGGCCAAGCCACCCATGACATTCTCCGCCCCCGCCTGGGCCTGCACCGCCACCACGCCAAAGCGTTGGCGATCACTGATCCGGCTGTAGCCGTCCGCAGCCATAACTGCGCCGCGCTCATGGCGAAAGGCGATGGGGCGAATGCCTTCCCGCGCGGCGGACGAGATCAATGGGTTGGACGGGAAACAGGACAGCCACTCAACCCCCTCCTGCTTCAAAATCTGCGTGATGTAGTCGATCCCGGTCATCTGGCTCATGGCTTGTTCCTTTTATTCCGACCGTTTTGCAAAGGGGCCGGTGATTGTCTTTGATGTCACTCTAACGGAAAATATAAATCGGGCTGGACCAGGTGAAATGGCCGTCTTCGTGGGTCACCCGGACGTAGAGAGCATTGTCGCGATCATCGACGAGGTCAATACGCCGCGTCACACTTGCTGTAAAGTGAGGGTTCACCTCCGGTAGACGGAAAATCCGGATGCGTCGATCAATACCGCCATTGGCAAATATGATTTCGTCCCGAACGAT
This sequence comes from Rhodospirillaceae bacterium, assembly GCA_018660265.1. Taxonomy (GTDB): domain Bacteria; phylum Pseudomonadota; class Alphaproteobacteria. Next base: position 4,045 of record JABJKS010000044.1, read on the forward strand.
ATCTGCAATGGAAATCTCCTCGTTTACCAACGCCGTATTGATTTTGAGAGTTCCGGTGCTGCTGTCAGCCAGCACCGCATCGAAGCCGCCGAAACCGCCCGTGGTCAAAGCCTCCCATTCAAGGCACGCGGGCGAGGTCAATTCGAACTTTTTGTCGACGTTGTAGTGATTGATGGGCGCGAAACTTTCGAAGCTATTGCCGGTCAATGCAGCCTGACCATCCCAAATAGTTTCCCGGCCCCGGCCTCGGTATTCCGAGCCTTCCCATAAGACACGAATACGCCGGCCCAATTCGGCCTCGTCATAGGGTCGGAAGATTTCAACCGTTTCCAGACCATTGCGAATATCGATGCGTTCAATGGGGGACGGGCCATGGACATCAATCTTGAACGTCACGCTGTGATCGCCTGAGCGCAAGATATCTCCCATCATGGCACGGTCCACCATTTCGGAACTGACATCGCCCAAATTCGGATCCTCGGAGAACAATTCCGCCCCTTCGTCGAAGGTAACGCCTGTATCCAAGATTACCCGGCTGCCCGTGGTGCCGTAATGGTGGCGCTTTTTCAAAGCCTGCATCAAAGCAGCCCGTGTAAAGCCAGACGCCAGGACGCAGGTCAGGCCGCCATAAGAGCCGAATTTGGAGGAGCCTGGATGGGAGGCACCGGGGCGGCCCTTGTGGCCGTCGGAATTAGAGACGATGCCAACCCGATAGCCCTGTTCGAAAGCATCATTGATCAACCATTCAAACGTCCCCCAGGCCGAATGCACCTCGACGGAGCGTTCCAAACGATCATCGTGGGCCATTTTAATATCGGCATAGCGACCGCCAATGTGGGCAAAGACGGTGCAGTCTTCGCCATCAAGGGCGCGAAACAACCCCTGGGCCGAATTTTCATCACTCTCCAGATCCGACAGATCATCCACCAAGGCGTGGGATGATCGATGAATGGGCCGCCCCTCCGTCATATGCAGAACGTTTCTGTCGCCCCCCAGACCCGTGTTGCCCGACCATTCCCAACCGGGAAAGACGATGAAGCTGTCATCGACGGTGAATTCCGCCGACAGCTCGTTCAGATGCTGCCAGAATTCGTTGCTGATCTGAAAATCGTTACCTTGATGGACACAGATATCCAAAAACGCCTTGTCGCGGGCAAATTCATAAAACTCCCGCGCCGAATTGGTGCCAATGGTCTCCTCCGACTGGCCATGCAGATCGCCCCAATAGGGCAGCAGGGCGGCGTTCTCGGAAAACCGACAGGGGTTGGAACGGGCCACGGTTCCGCCCTCCCCGTCGACCAGTTCGATGATCAGATCGCCCGTTGTCTGCATCCGAAGATCATCAGCAATGGCGGCAAACGCGCCCTTGGCAAAGGTGATCGCGTCGGGCAGACCCGCAACCGTCATATTCGCCACCACTTTAAAAGTCTGATCGCACAGATCCGACGGATTGCCCCAATGATCCTCTCCCTTCATACACAGCGCGAAAGCTGTCCCAAGACTTCTTTCGGTGGGCAAAATGGCTTTGAACAAGGTCGGCGGCCCGGGAATGATGGCAATGGTTGGCTGTTCGGGCAGCTCGACATAATTATAGGTGGCGAAGGCATCGACCAGGACCCTGAACTCAAACGTCTCCTCACAAAAAGTTTGCAGGCGAATTCCGGGGGAGCCCTGCCGGCGATCCCCAAAACGCACGATGATCTCGTCCCCCTGCCGCAGGAACCCGCGCACGACCTTGATATAAAGCGTCTTGTCCCAGGGTCGGATATTCCGCTTCATGTCGTATTCAACGTGCAGGATCGCCCCGTTGGAAGCTTCGACTGTCGTGAAGTTCGCCGCCGCCGGATCATCAAATTGCGGTCGCCCCATGTCGGAGGCAAAGCGATGCACGAGCTTTATGGAGCCGGTATCATCAATCCCGAAATAGCCGGCCCGATAGACAACTGTGAATTCCTGGTATGACCCAGCCTCGAACCGACCCATTGGCGACACGCTGGCGGAGCCCATCTTGTCGATGTTGTAGGTAGAATGCGGCATGTTTAAGCGTGCTCCGGCAGGACGAATACTGGATCATTATCTCCATAAAAATAGGGCCATTCCGGCGCAGGTGTGTCAACTGGGAAGTGAATTGTGCAATCTGTAAAACCTGGTCAGCAGGCTATTGGCCAAGTACCCCTGAGGCGCTATAAGCACCCTTCGCAAAACCGCAGCGACCCAAGTATGAGGAATAAACGAAATGACAGATCGTATTCAAAGGAATGGCCTTCAGGTTGCAGCCGTATTGGATGACCTGGTCGCCAACCAAATCCTGCCGGGAACCGGTGTGGAGGTTGAGGCGTTTTGGCAATCCTTTGCAGCGATCATCAACGACTTAGCACCGAAGAACAAAGCGCTGTTGGCGAAACGCGAAGATCTGCAGGCAAAGATCGATGCCTGGCATCTTGATCGCCAGGGCCAGCGGATCGATGGAGCGGAATATCGCGCCTTCCTACAGGACATTGGTTATCTGGTGCCTGAAGGCGCTGACTTTAAAATCAGCACGGAAAATGTGGATGATGAAGTCGCGACCATGGCCGGGCCGCAATTGGTGGTGCCGGTGATGAATGCCCGCTATGCCCTGAACGCCGCCAATGCCCGTTGGGGCAGCCTGTACGATGCGCTGTACGGCACCGATATTATTTCCGAGGCTGACGGCTGTGAGCAAGGCAGCAGCTATAACCCCAAGCGCGGCGCACAGGTGATTATCCAGGCCGCGAAGTTCCTGGACGAGAATGTCCCCCTGGCGGACGGCTCTCATGGCGATGTCGCGGCCTATAAATTGGTTGATGGGCAGGGCGGCAAAACATTCGTGGCCGAGCTGACCTCAGGTGCCAGCACGGGTTTGGCGGCGCCATCTCAATTCACCGGCTATCTGGGCGATGACACACCGACCAACATTTTGTTGTGTCAAAACGGCCTGCACGTGGACATTCAGATTGATCGCAATCATCCCGTGGGCAAAGACAACCCCTCGGGCGTCAAGGACGTCGTCCTGGAATCTGCCCTGACCACCATTCAGGATTGCGAGGATTCTATCGCCGCCGTGGATGCGGAGGATAAGGCGGAGGTCTATGGCAACTGGCTGGGCTTGATGAAGGGCGACCTTGTCGACAGCTTCGAAAAAGGCGGCAGAACGGTTGAGCGGGTCCTGGCAGCGGATCGGGTTTTCAAATCGGCCAATGGCGGCGAGATTACGCTGCATGGCCGCAGCTTACTGTTGGTCAGGAACGTCGGCCATTTAATGACCAACGATGCCATCCTGGATCAGGCCGGCAACGAAGTGCCCGAAGGGATCATGGATGCCATGATGACGGCGGCCTGCGCCCTGCACGATGTGAAGGGCCTGGGCCAGCGGCGCAACAGCCGCACAGGCAGCATGTATGTGGTGAAGCCAAAGATGCATGGCCCGGAAGAAGCCGCCTTCACCAACGAATTATTTGATCGCGTGGAAACCGCCCTGGGCATGGCACCGAACACCATGAAGGTTGGCGTCATGGATGAAGAGCGGCGCACCACGGTCAATCTTAAGGAATGTATCCGCGCCGTCGCCGGCCGTCTGATGTTCATCAACACAGGCTTTTTGGATCGTACGGGCGATGAAATTCATACCTCCATGTTGGCTGGTTCCTTTTTACGCAAAGATCAGATCAAGGCGCAGCCCTGGATCAGTGCCTATGAAGATTGGAATGTGGATAACGGCCTTGCCTGCGGCCTGCAGGGCAAGGCGCAGATCGGCAAGGGCATGTGGGCCATGCCGGATGAGATGAAACAGATGATGGCGGCCAAGGTCGGCCATCCCACCGCTGGTGCCTCGACAGCCTGGGTTCCCTCCCCCACGGCCGCGACATTGCACGCCATTCATTATCATCAGGTCTCCGTCCCGGCGCGGCAGGCGGAACTGGCCACGCGTGAGCGGGCCAGTCTGGGCGACATTTTGACCGTGCCCCTGATGCAGGGCGAGAACCTGTCCAACGATGAAGTACAGGCTGAATTGGATAATAACGCCCAGGGTATTTTGGGTTACGTGGTCCGCTGGATCGATCAGGGCGTGGGGTGCTCAAAGGTACCCGACATCAACGACGTCGGCCTGATGGAGGATCGTGCAACCCTGCGAATTTCCAGCCAGCATATCGCCAACTGGCTGCACCATGGTATTTGCAGCGAGGCCCAAGTGGTGGAGACCATGCAGCGGATGGCGGCCGTAGTTGATCAGCAAAATGCCGATGACAGCGAATATCGCAACATGGCCCCGAACTTCGACGGCAACGTCGCGTTTGAGGCGGCCTGCGATCTGGTCTTCAAGGGCAAGGAACAACCCAGCGGCTATACCGAACCCATCCTGCACGCCCGCCGCCGGGAAGCAAAAGCCAAATACCGGGCGAACTAGCGCGTTTCCGGGCAATTGTCCTGGTTGGATGCGAATTGCCCAAATCCTGGTAATACGAATAGATTGGAAAAGTTCCGCTTATTTTAAGAATCTGAGTATTTCTTAGTCGGAAATACTCCAATAACCTGACCTTGGTTTTTTAGAAAATTCCATCGTTTTGGGGGAAATGCAGGCTATATGGAGCTTCGCGCTATTATTCGGTCCGTTATTCGCAGGAATGTCTGGGTTCGGTGCTGCTGGTTCCTTCTCAGCGATCGAATTATTACACCTCTGCAAAACGCTATGAATATCGGCAGCAAAGCCGGCACCATCGCTCATTTTTCCGTAGAAGACATGGCGGCTTACGCAGACAAAATATTTGCTGACTACACAAATTTGCTACCCGAGGATGTTATCCGCGGTCGCGTGGCCGAGTTGGGGCCAGGCGAATTATACGGTACTCTGCTGCGAATGCTTGGTGCCGGGGCTTGCGAAGTGCAGGCTGTTGATCGTTTCATCCCGCGCCGCGCAAAGGATCGTGAGAGCAACTATTATGCGCACTTCGCTGATCGGCATAACCTTAGCCACTTATTTAATGGTCCCCCGTGTGCCGCGAATATCAAGAACCTTCACGTCCATGAAGGCATCCCGGCCGAAACATTCTTCAGTCAACGACCAGAAGCCTACGATTTAATTGTCTCGAATGCTGTCCTTGAACATACGACAGATCCCATGGCTTGCCTTTCAGGCATCGCCGCAGCGTTAAAGCCAGGCGGCTATTCGGTGCATATAGTTGACCTGCGTGATCACCGCCAATTTACGCCGGATCATCACCCCCTAACCTTTCTGACTATTCCCACCCTGCTGTATCGCTGGATGACTAGAAACAACGGTGCCCCCAATCGTGTGATGCTGACCCAGTACCGACAATGGCTCGCCGACAGCAAGTTGCCAGGTCATATCCTCATTCGAAACACCCTCGCCTCTGACCATCCTATCGATGCCCATACCTGGAGCGAAATAGATCCAGCGATTCGCGAACAAACCGAAGCATTCGTTGAATTGATACGCCCGAAACTAACGCATCCCTTCACCGATTATGCTTCCAATGATCTCGCTGTAAGCGTTTTGGTTCTTGTTTTTAACAAACCGAAAGCGGAGCCTAACGACTAACACGAACCCGGAGAGCTTGCGGACCGGATTTTCACGTCCATTTTCAAATTCGCATCTCATACCAAGGCGCGGTAATAAAGACCCATATAGACGCTTTACGAAGGTTTTCGGGTAGGAGCGCGTTGCGC
>JABJKS010000067.1 GCA_018660265.1 Rhodospirillaceae bacterium
CGACCAGTGGGGCCGGCGGACAGGCGAATGTGGGATTTACCGGCGCAACGAATTTGACCGCCGATTGCACGGCGTCGATTGCGGTTTCAGCTGCAGGCACGCCCGCAGCGCCATTCAGCGAAAGCGAAAGCGTCTCAGTTATGACCGGGAATTGCAATGGGAACAGAATATAGCCACGTCGATATAAACGAGAAATATGAGCTATTCCGGCTTCGCGTCAAAACCGGATCGCTAGCATTTTCTGATATTATTCTCGAAGCCTAAGACATAGCGCACATGGCGGTCGACCTGCTTAGGTCTCGACCTCATCATCGCCAAAGCGCGCTTTGATCTTGCGGGCCAGGTCGTCGCGGGCCTGGCGGAAGGCATCCAGCATGACTTCGCGGCTGCCATCAATGCCCGTGGGGTCCAGGCTGGGCCAGTATTCCAGGTCCACGGCCATGGTCCGGGTCAACTCCACCGCCTTATGCTGTGCTTCCGGTGTCAGGCTGATCACCAGATCAAACGAGGTATCTTCCAGATCATCAAAAGTCTTGGCCTCGTGATAGGCGATGTCGATGTCCAGTTCGGCCATCACGGCGACGGCAAAACCATCCACGCTGCCCTGGCGTACACCGACGGAATCTATATAGATCTTATCGCCGAACATATGCTTGGCCAGCCCCTCCGCCATTGCCGAACGCACGGAATTGAAATTGCAGGCGAACAGCACGCTGTTGGGGCGTGAGGTTGGCGGCGCGCCTGGCGGTGAGCCCGATGACAAGCCCGATGACGAGCCCGGTGACGAAATGGGGGCGGGCGGTATCATGTTCCCTAGTTCCGAATTTGCAATATGCAGACCAGGGTGAACAGACGCCGGGCGGTTTCGTTGTCGACCGTGATCTTGCCGTCCAGGCGTTCCCGCAACAGGTCCGAGCCATCGTTGTGCAAGCCCCGCCGGCCCATGTCGATCGCCTCAATCTTCGACGGCGTGGCCGATTTGATGGCCTGAAAATAGCTTTCACAGACCGTGAAATAGTCCCTGATGATACGGCGAAACGGCGTCAGTGGCATTAATACACGGGTCAGGTGCGCATCCTCGAGGTCGCGGATATCAAGTGCGAGACGATTTTCCTCCATCCCCATGACCACATTGTAGGGCCCGGTGAAATCACCATTCGGCTGAAAGCTGTTTTCTTCCAACAGATCAAAGATCGCCACCCGGCGTTCATGTTCAATATCGGCGGAGCGGCGAATAACCGTACGCTCGTCCAAGACGATCTGGGCAATGCGCTGCTTGGACACGACCCGGCCCTAATCCGTTTTCGGGTTAGACTGGTTCAGGCGCAGGGATATGGCGCGGGCGTGGGCGGATAACCCCTCGGCCTCGGCCAGGATCACGGCGTCCGGGCCCAGATGGGCCAGACCCGGCGCATCACAGCGGATGATGGAGCTGCGCTTCATGAAATCCAACACGGACAGCCCGGAACTAAACCGCGCACCCCGTGCCGTGGGCAGCACATGATTTGGCCCGGCAATGTAATCGCCAATAGGCTCCGGTGTATGGGCACCGAGGAAGATGGAGCCCGCATTCCGCACCCGCTCCAACATGGCTTCGCTGTCTCTATCATTCAGGGCGATGGCCAAATGCTCCGGTGCGATGCGGTCCACCAAATCCACCGCTTCATCCCAATTCTGCACGACGATAACGCTGCCATAGCGGTCCCAACTGGCTGTTGCGATATCACCCTTCGCCAATGTGGGCAGCTGTTCGGCTACGGCGGCCACAACCTGATCGGCAAAGATTTCGTCGTCGGTGACCAGGATTGATTGTGCGGCAACGTCATGTTCCGCCTGGGACAGCAAATCCGCCGCGATCCAGGATGGGTTGTTGTTCTTATCCGCCAGCACCAGGATTTCCGAGGGGCCGGCGATCATGTCTATACCCACCGTGCCGAAGACATGACGTTTAGCCGTCGCTACATAGGCATTGCCGGGGCCGACAATCTTGTCCACCGCCACAATTGTGGCGGTGCCATAGGCCAGGGCGGCTATGGCTTGGGCCCCCCCCATGCGATAAATTTCATCCACACCCGCAATGTGGGCCGCAGCCAGAACCAGCGGGTTTAAGGTGCCATCAGGTGTGGGCACCGCCATGGCCAAACGGGGCACTTCCGCCACCTTGGCCGGAACCGCGTTCATCAAGACCGAAGACGGATAGGCCGCCAGGCCGCCAGGCACATACAGCCCCACAGCAGCCACGGCGGTCCAGCGATGGCCCAGCTCAATCCCGCAATCGTCCGTGAAGCGGTCATTTTGGGGCAGTTGCCGTTGGTGATAGGCGGCAATGCGATCATGGGCATGTTGCAGGGCCTTGATCTGTTCCCTGGGCACCACCGCCATGGCGCGTTCAATTTCATCAGATCCCAGGCGGAGATCGGCAATATCATAGTCAACCCGATCAAATTTCCGGGTGTATTCCAGCACCGCGTCATCGCCCCGGCTTTGCACCTGGGCCAGGATATCCGCGACCTGTTGACTGACATCCACCGCCGTTTCCCGCTTATCCAACAGGAATGCGGAAAACCGCGCCTGAAAATCAGCCGCAGTGGTGTCGAGCCTAAGCGGCATCGAGGGCCCCCTGGAAACGATCAATCCAGTCCGCCAGATGCTCCGGCCTGGTCTTGGCCGCGGCGCGATTGACGATCAGGCGGGAGCTGACGTCCGCCACCCGCTCCACCTCCACCAGGCCATTGGCGCGCAAGGTCTCGCCAGTACTGACCAGATCAACGATCCGCCGGCATAGACCCAGGCTGGGGGCAAGTTCCATGGCGCCGTTCAGGTGGATACATTCGGCCTGCACCCCACGGGCAGCAAAATGGCGTCGGGTAATTTCGGGATATTTGGTCGCTACACGAATATGGCTCCATTGCCCCGGATCATCATCCGCCAGCATTGCCGCCGGCTCCGCCACCGCGATGTAACAACGGCCAATGCCCAGATCCAACGGCGCATAAATTTCCGGATACTGGAATTCCATCAAGACATCATTGCCCGCGATACCAATTTGCGCCGCACCAAAGGCCACGAAGGTGGCGACATCGAAACTACGCACGCGAACGATTTCCAGGTCAGGAATATTGGTTTTGAAGCGCAACAGACGCGAGGCCGGGTCGTCAAAGGCCGCCTCCGGCTCAATCCCCGCGCCACGTAGCAGAGGCATCGCTTCTTTCAGAATACGGCCCTTCGGCAGGGCGATGACGAGTTTCTGAGACATCTTGTATCGTAATCTTTCTATTGCTCTATTCCGTGCCCAATCCATGATCAGGGCGACTGGGTGTCGGCCAACCCTGATCAATATCGCTCAGCCGGCAGTTTACCGCCTCCGCCTCCAGCCGGATAACACCGCCGCCCGCAAATTGCAGCAGCACATTGACACCGTGGTCCGCGTCCTCACAGGTGATCGCCAGCAGGGGCAACAGGCCATCCTTGTCCGTCATGTCGATGCCCTGAACCTGGACACGCAGGACATCATCGAAATGCATGCCGCACCTGACCCGTACGCCGCCCTGGCTTCCCATTTCATCCGCCAGCTCCCAACGAAACCTTGTCATGATAAGGGCGAAGCGGTGTAAGCGGTGGATATGGGTCATATCGCCAACGCGGGCGATGGCATCCTGTACGCAGGTGGAGATCACCTCCAGATCGGCGGCTTCCTCCGCCTGCAGGCGTAGCAGTGAATTGATCATGATTTCCGTCGTTCCCATACTTTAGCTGCCATCGGCATCACTCCACCAGGCGGGCGATATCCGCACCGCAGCCCGATAGTTTTTCTTCCAGGCGCTCGTACCCGCGATCCAGATGATAAACCCGATTGATGGTGGTTTCCCCCCGCGCCGCCAACCCGGCCAGCACCAACGAGACCGAGGCGCGCAGATCCGTCGCCATGACAGGCGCGCCATGCAGACCATCATGATCGCCACGCACCATGGCCGTCGCACCTTTGACCGTGATATCCGCCCCCATGCGCATCAGTTCGGGCACATGTTGAAAACGGTTCTCGAATATGGTTTCCGTGATCATCGCGGCACCGTTGGCAACGGTCATCAGGGTCATCATCTGGGCCTGCAGATCGGTGGGAAAACCCGGATACGGCGCTGTTGTAACGTCAATACCCTCTAACGCCGTCGCCCCATCCGCGCGTACCCGAATGCCGCAATCGGTGCGTTCGACAGTTACCTTGGCCTGCTCCAAGGCGGCGATCACCGCCTCCATGGTTTCAGACTGCGCGCCCAGCAATTCCACATCACCGCCCGTGATAGCGGCGGCGATGGCATAGGTTGCCGCCTCAATCCGGTCAGGCAGGACGGAGTAATCGGTGCCCGATAACCGCGCCACGCCCTGGATGCGCAGGGTATCGCTGCCGATGCCTTCGATGCGTGCGCCCATCTGGTTCAAACAATTGGCCAGGTCTGCGACCTCCGGCTCTCGCGCGGCGTTTTCCAACACCACCTCGCCCTTGGCCAGGGTGGCGGCCATCAACATGTTCTCGGTCGCGCCGACGGATACCGTGGGAAAGACCACGACGCCCCCTTGCAGGCCGTCCGGTGCATTGGCGACGATATAGCCGTCATCCAACTCAATCTCGGCACCCAGGGTCTCCAGGCCACGGATATGCATATCCACGGGCCGGGTGCCAATGGCGCAGCCGCCCGGCAGCGAAACCCGGGCCTGCCCACAGCGCGCCAATAGTGGCCCCAGCACCAGCACAGAGGCGCGCATTTTCCGGACAATGTCATAAGGTGCCTCGGTCGAGGCGATATGCGCGGCGCATAGTTTAAGAACATGGCCCATATGGCCACCGCCCGGATGCTCCCCCGCCATGGACAATTCCGCACCGTGTTGGGCCAGCAGATGGGTCATGGTGGCAATATCCGCCAAATGAGGCAAATTGCGCAGCACAAGGGTTTCGTCCGTTAACAGACAAGCCGCCAACAAGGGCAGCGCCGCGTTCTTGGCTCCACTGATGGGGATCTGCCCCTCAAGGCGTTGGCCGCCGCGTATGCGTATCTTGTCCATAGTTTCTGATCGTTCCAATTTCGCCCGGCTACAAATTCAATCACTTAGACCCAGGCAATTATCGTATCTATATAGCGCTGGGTTTCTATCCCATCACGGGCAGCCTGGAAACCGGCAGATTACCGAAAATACCTTATACTTGGCCTAACTTTGGGCCCGCGCGGCAGTAAAAACCAGTGTAGGGCTAATTGTAGGACCAATTGTGGCCATTTTTGGGGTGCCTCAAGGCTTATCCGGCCCATCCGCATCGGGCCGATCCGCATCGGGTCTGGCCGCTTCTGGCAGTGCCCTACCAGACACCTGGTGCTGTTTGCGCCGGCGCAGATTTTCCCGCAAAGCCTTGGCCAGGCGTTCCTGCCGCTGTTCAGCCGATGTCTTTTGCCCGGATTCAGTTTCTTTTTGCGATTTTTTTCCCATCATAGGCCCTTCGGTCTCATATCTAGCTTGCTCTGGCAAGGGCCCTGTGGCAGTTTGCCGACCGCTGCACCTCCAGCACGCCGAATTCTAAAATATCCGGCACCCCGCCCACATAGCTCAGGGGTAGAGCACTCCCTTGGTAAGGGAGAGGTCGAGTGTTCGAATCACTCTGTGGGCACCACTTTCCCTGATTTAAATGGGCTGCCCATAAGCCAGGCGACATATTCGGCCATCCCTATAACGTCGATAATGCACCCCACACTTAAGAAGATAGTGGATATGATAGCGCCATGCTTGATTATCCAATGACCGGAAAAGGGCAATAGAGCCACTATGGCAGCTTCGGAAGCAACTGCGGAAAAAACGCCGTCGCGGGCGCTTGAGGCGCGCATCCATCAGGTGACGCGGCAAATCCCGGTGGGTCAGGTGGCGACCTATGGCCAGATCGCCCTGGTCGCCGGGTCCAATACGGCGCGGCGGGTTGGACGTGCCATGGCCATGCTGCCGATGGGATCTGATGTGCCCTGGCACCGCGTGATCAACAGCCAGGGCAAGATCGCCATCCGACGCGACGGCGGCCCTAATCCGGAGCAGACGCGACGCCTGCGGGACGAGGGCGTGCGGCTTGACCGCCAGGGCCGGGTTGACCTGCAGGCGGTCGCCTGGCCGGGACCGTCCCTACAATGGCTTGAAGCCAACGGCTATGACATCGAAGACCTGATCCTGCGCAGCCAGCGCAAGGGCAGGAAGGGCGCCTGGGTGAACTGGAAACTTTGAGAAGCAGAATTTTGTCATCGCACCAGACCATGGATCGCCGTTCGTTCGCAATTATGAAGAAAGCCTGATAGTGGATTACCGGGCAATATGAAATGAAATGGGATGGAATGGGGATAGGGCATGAAAATCACTTGTCGGGGTTTGATTACCGGTGCAACTGCGCTGTCACTGTTGCTGTTTCTGGGCACATCCACCTCTGGCTTCGCGGATGAGGGTGCCAAACATACTGGGCATATTGGCAAGGATGTTGCAGCACTGCCCCTGTTCGATGCCCATATTCACTACAAAAAACCGGCCTGGGGGCCTTATCCGCCGGGAACCGTGATAGAGCTGATGGATAAATCCGGCGTCGCCATGGCGCTGGTATCTTCGACGCCCGACGAAGGCACAATCAAACTGTGGCAATATGCACCTAACCGTATTGTCCCCGAACTAAGGCCCTATCATGGCCAGGCGGGATCGGGGAACTGGACCAAGGCACCGGGCATGTTCGACTATCTGGTCCAGCGCCTGAACGCATATCCCCATGCAGGCATCGGCGAATTTCACCTACACGGCGTCGATCCCCATGACGAACCGTTGTTGCGAAAGATCGCCGCGTTGGCAAAGGAAAAAAACATCTACATCCATGTTCATTCCGGAAAAGCCCCGGTGGATATGCTTTTTTCATTTGAACCCGGCCTGAAGATCATCTGGGCCCATGCGGGCATGTCGGAGCCGGCCGAAACGGTTGCGGCCATGCTGGCGACCTACCCGATGCTCTATGCGGATACATCGTTTCGCGAATGGGATATCCTAACATCCCAAGGCGCAATAGACCCTGCCTGGCGCCGGGTACTTGAACGCTTTTCGGACCGTTTCATGGTCGGCTCCGACACCTGGGTCAACGAACAGTGGGACAGCTATGGCGAAATCATGGCCACCAACAGGAAATGGTTGAGCCAGTTCCCCCGCGCCATAGCCGAGAAAATCGCCTTCAAAAACGCCGAGCGGCTATTTGGCCGAACGGTTGATAAAAGTCTGATCGGCAAACGGTAACGTCAAATTATACGCCTGACGACAACTGCTAACGATACAATTTCACAGTCTATCCGGATTAAGATTAGAGGAACCAGCGATGAAAGCGGCATTAATTGAAAAGAACGGCGGGCCTGAGGTGCTGATCTATGGCGATGCGCCCGACCCGGTGGCAGGACCGGGCGAGGTCGTGGTGGACATTCATGCAGCCAGCGTTAACGCCGCCGATTGGAAAGTCAGGGTCGATGGCGACGGTAAGGCGCTGCCATTTCCCTATATCCTGGGTCGGGATTTTTCCGGCCTGGTCAGCGCCTTGGGCGACGGCGTTACTGATTTTGCCATTGGCGATGCCGTATTTGGCGTCTGCGACGTCGGCCAGGAGGGTGCCTATGCGGAAAAGATCGCCATGAAGGCCGCAATAATTGCCCGCAAACCGGATGCATTGTCCCATATGGAAGCTGTTTCATTGGCCCTGACCGGATTGACGGCTACGGTCAGCATTGAAGATACTTTGAAATTACAGGCTGGTGAGACCATCCTGATCCAGGGCGGGGCCGGCGGCGTCGCCGGTTTTGCCATTCAACTGGCCAAGCATCTTGGGGCCCATGTTATTACGACGGCCAGTGCCGCCAACCATGATTACATGCGCCAGCTTGGTGCTGATGAGATCATCGACTACAACACACAGGATTTCACCAAAACTGTCTCGAACTGTGATGCGGTGTTCGAAACCGTGGGCGGCGATGTCTCGATGCAGTCATACGCGGTGCTGAAAGCAGGTGGCCGCGCCGCCTTCATCGCCTCCGGCGGAACCGCACCCGTACCACCCCGTGACGATGTGCAAGGCCTTCGCCCCGCCGTGGGCCGGGACCGGGAGCATCTTGAACGCGTTGCCGAACTGGTAGCCCTGGGCGCGGTGCAAATCCCACCGATCACCGAATACCCGCTTTCAGAGGCCGCAGCAGCCCACCGGGTCAGCGAAGCACGGCATCTACGCGGCAAACTGATTTTCAAGGTGCGCTGATACGGCGGCCAATATTCGATATCACCTGACCACCTGAAACGACCCATTGGATGGTTGAGGGAGCATATGTGCCACAGCACCACAAATCGGCAACGGTGTGGTCTATTTTTCGTTGCTAGTGGTCCGCTTCTAACGGATGGTTCCCATCCGCTAGGATCGAAAGACCACTAGCAGTCTGCTGAAAAACTCAGCCATCATCGCCTATTTTATGATTCAATACATTATTGAATCGTTTGGAGATGGACGATGCGTGGAGCAGACCGTCAAAGCGGCAATCTTTTTAGCTACGTTGACCTTGAGGCACGGGTTCCCAAGCGGCATCCGTTGCGCTTGATCCGAGGCATTGTGAATGAAGTGCTTGAGGCGCTAACAGCAGATTTTGAGGCGGCTTACTCTGATACCGGTCGTCCTGGCATTCCGCCGGAGAAGTTGCTTCGGGCCTTGCTTTTGCAGGCCTTCTACGGGATCCGCTCGGAGCGTCAGTTGATGGAACAATTGGACTTCAACATCCTGTTCCGCTGGTTTGTCGGGCTGGGGATGGATGATGGCGTCTGGGACGCGACGGTCTTCACCAAGAACCGGGACCGGTTGCTGGAGGCGGAGATTTCGGCTCGGTTTCTGGCCGGCATTGTTTCCCACAAACGGGTGAGGCGACTGCTGAGCCGGGACCATTTCTCGGTCGACGGCACGTTGATTGATGCCTGGGCCTCAATGAAGTCATTCCAGCCACGGGATGGTGATGGTGATGGTGATGGGGGTTCGGTTGGTGGCAACAGCGGTCGGGACTTTCATGGCGAGAAGCGTCGCAATGAGACCCATGCATCCCGCACTGATGGTGATGCCCGGCTTCACCGCAAGGGCAATGGCAAGGAAAG
>JABJKS010000034.1 GCA_018660265.1 Rhodospirillaceae bacterium
CATGAAACATAACCACAAAGGCCTAAACCAAAGCAATCACACATCAATCAGAAAGGCAAAAGTAAAGCCTTAAACGTAAGGCACCGGTCCAAAAACACCGCCGCCCACGTCTCTCTTCCGAAAATCACAATGTCAAAGAACGTTGTCTGAAAAAACTTAAATACAGTCGTATCAAATCGTATCAAACACACCAAAAGCCGGGCAACCAATAGGCTGCCCGCCCGGTGAGAAGCGCTGTATAGAGAGGGCTAGGAAGCAAGTCAACGGACTTTTAGAAAAAATACACTATTTTTTTGAATACTGAATTTGCCGCAGTCACGCAGCTGTTGGCTATTTTGCTGGTTATGTGAAGGATTGGCTGGAATGCCTTGAAACTTAACGCAGAATCGTTTATTTGATTCGTACATATCCGCCCCTCACATGAGCGGTCCGGACAATGATATGAAACAGGCGGCAGGCGCAACGAAAACCTATTCGTTGACGCAAATTGAATACTTGGGGGCCTACTAGTGCAGTTAGTTCGTTTGGCGGATCGTGTGAAGCGTCTATTAGCGACTTTGGGTGGGTCGCCATTCCTCTCGCCGCCCCATTCCCCCTCGCTACGGCGGAATGTCATCGCCGTTACCATTGGCCTGTTGGCAGGCGGTGCGATCGCAGCGGCAATCGTGACCCAGCAGACCGAAAAACACAGCTCTACACAACAAGCGGCATTGCGTTCCCCGTTGCCGGTAGTCCCTGGAAACTTGCCTGCGGCACCCTTGGTCAATGTGGAGGCCCGGCCGACAACATTGGCATTAGCCCTGCCTTTGGCGCCAATCTCCGTCAAGGCAGCACGGCCAACGACCATACAACGCGTCGTCTCCATCACCCCAGGCGACACGCTGATGGCCGTCATGACCCGGTCGGGCAGTGACCGAAGCACGGCCCATGCGGCCATCGCCGCGCTATCAAAAGTCTATAACCCCCGCCGCCTGCGCCCGGGCCAGGAATTGGTGTTGATGTACGACCCACTGGCAAAAGGCGCGACACCGGATAACCCGCCCCTGACCCAGCTGGCCTTTACCCCAAGTGTCGAACAGGAAATTCAGGTCAGCCTGAATGAGAACGGCAAGTTTACCTCTAAGATAATCAACAAACCCTTGGAGGTGCGGCTGCATCGAGCCAGTGCCACCATCGATAATTCTCTTTATCTGGCTGCCAAACGTGCCGGCATGCCGGCCACGATGATTGTTGAATTGATCCGGCTATATTCCTTTGATGTTGATTTCCAGCGGGACATTCAGCCCGGCGATCGCTTTGAAGTATTGTATGAAGCCCATTATGACGAACGGGGTGAACTGGCAAAATACGGCGACATCCATTATGCCAAGCTGCGGGTACAGAAGACCGACCTGCCCCTGTATCGATTTGCCATGAAAAGCGGCGACATCGATTATTTCAACGACAAGGGCCATAGCGTACGCAAGGCTTTGATGAAGACCCCGGTGGACGGGGCACGATTAACCTCGCGCTTTGGCCGTCGCAAGCATCCTATTCTGGGCTATCGCAAAATGCACCGGGGCATCGATTTCGGCGCACCAAAGGGCACGCCCGTGCTGGCGGCAGGTAGTGGGGCTGTGGAATTCGCCGGGCGGAACGGCGGCTATGGCCGCTACCTCCGCATCCGTCACAACGGCCAATATAAAACCGCCTATGCCCATCTGTCCGGCTTTCGCCGCGGTGTCAAAAAAGGCAAACGGGTTAAGCAAGGTCAGATCGTGGCCTATGTCGGCTCCACCGGGCGCTCCACGGGACCGCATCTGCATTACGAGATTTTGGTCAACGGCAAGCGCATCAACCCCCTGGGGCTAAAACTGCCGACGGGACAAAAGCTAAAGGGCAAGCAACTGGCCCGTTTTCAAGGCCTTCGCAGGGTGACCAAGAAGCAGTTTGCCGAAACACCAGCCCTGACGCGACTGGCAGATCGCAGACAATAGCCACTCTATTTTAGACGGCCTATCTTAGACGGCTTATTTTGGGCGACTTATTTTAGACGATCCAGGCGCAGGCGATGGCGGTCATCGGTCAGACGCCAGACGCTGGCCATGACCGCGCCTAGAACGCCCAGGCCAGTCGCCCCTGCGATCAGAAACAGCAACAGGATTTGATATTTCACCGCCTGTTCCGGTGCCACGCCGGCCAGGATCTGTCCGGTCATCATGCCTGGCAGGAAAACCACGCCGGCTGCCGCCATGGAATTCAGCATCGGGGTGAAGCCCGTCCGCAGAGCCTGCCGGGCCACGGTGCGCATGGCCCGCCAGCGGTTCGCGCCAAGCAGCAATTGCGCCTCAATCCCGGCCCGTTCCCGGCCCACCATGGTGGTCAGGCTATCCAGGCCGAGGCTGATACCCGTCATGGCATTGCCCAGGATCATGCCAAACAGGGGAATGGCATATCTGGGGTCAAACCAAGGACTGAGATCGGGGGGTTCCGGCCGCAATGGACCGCCAAGCGCCAGCAATGTCACCACCATGCCTGCCAGCAGCATGTTGGTCGCCCCAATACCATAGCCCCACCAGCCGGCCAGACGCCGTTCCTGACGGGCCAGAATTTCCCGGCCCGCAAACAACACCATGACCAGGGCCACCAGGGCTGTCAGCCACAGCGATACCGTCTGGAACAGGGCCTCCAGCACCAAACCGACGAGCAGCAGCTGTACCGTCATGCGCAGCGCCGCCAGTAACATACGTCGTTCCAGACCAAGACCGAGAGCCAGGGACAGGCCGGCATTGAAAAGCACCAATAGAGCGGCGAAAGCCAGATCGAGATATGAGAGTTCGATGTAGTCGGTCATGGGGCTGCCACCAGCCTTCCCCCCTCCAGATGCAACCTGCGCCGGGCCATGCGCGCGATCTGATCCGGGTCGTGGCTGACCAGAAGGATGGCAACGCCGTCGTCCAGGCATTGCTGCAGGAGGGCCTCAACCAGGGCACAGCTGTCCGCATCCAGGGCCGAGGTGGGTTCGTCCAGTAACAGGATCTCCCGGCCACCAGCAAGACCCCGGGCCAGGGCAATGCGCTGGCGCTCCCCACTGGAAAGACGGGATATGGGCCAGGACATAACATCGTCAGGGTCGGCGAAGCCAAGTCGGGCAAGGATTTCACAGGCCGCAACACGGTCTGCCATATGCTCCCCTACATGCTCCAGCCACCAGCCGGGCTCGGCTGGAAAATAGGCCACCCGCCGTCGCCAGGTGGTGGCCGGCATTGCGGCCCGGGCCTCGCCGCCCAATGCAACGGTCCCCTCATTGGGGTCCAAATCCGCGACAGCGCGCAGCAACAGGGATTTGCCCGCCCCCGACCTACCGGTCAAAGCCAGACATTCACCGCGTTCAATTTGAAAAGTAACAGGTCCGAAATTTAAGGGGCCACCCGGTCTTTGCAGATTATCGACCTGCAACATGATAGCGGCCAAATCCTGATCAGGTGACGCCCCGCGACTTATCGCGGCGCGATGACCATGGTCATTTGCCGGCCTTCCATCTTGGGAAACTGTTCCACTTTGGAAACGCTTTCAAGATCGTCGCGTACCCGTTCGAGAACTTTAAGCCCCAGGTTCTGATGCGCCATTTCCCGGCCACGGAAGCGCAAGGTCACCTTGACCTTATCCCCCTCACCGAGGAACTTATTCATGGCACGCATTTTCACATCATAGTCATGATGATCAATGTTCGGCCGCATCTTGATCTCCTTGATCTCGATGACCTTTTGTTTCTTGCGGGCTTCATTTGCCTTTTTCTGCGCCTCGTACTTGTACTTACCGTAGTCGAGGATCTTGCAGACCGGAGGTTTGGCTTCTGGTGCAATTTCCACCAGATCAAGACCGGCATTTTCGGCGCGGTCCAGTGCATCATCAATACTGACGACGCCAACGTTCTCTCCTGTTTCGTCAACGAGGCGGACGGAATCAGTTTCGATCCGTTCGTTTATCCGCGGCCCGGATTGGGCTGGCGGTGTATTTGGATAAAATCGGCGAGCGATAGTCGTAATCTCCCTAGTTGTTTAGCAATGTGGACGGTGGGGACAACCCGTGTCCGGTATTCAAAGCCATCAAAGCTTCATAATAGTATTCAACTGGTTAATAAAGCACCCATTTCAAGCAACGATCAAGCTGTTAATGATCTCTGTCATTCGCCTGGTTATTGGAACACCGCAACGTATTTTTTACGAACCAGGCCCAGAACCCGGTAGGGAACCTTCTTTCGATAGGCTGGCAATGGCATCGGCAAGGGCGACATCTTCCTGGCCTTTATCGCCCAATCGGCGCAGGGCGAGGCTGCCCTCCTCCGCCTCACGCGCGCCAATGGCGGCAATCACGGGGACCTTGGCCAGGGAATGTTCCCGCACCTTGTAGCCGATCTTTTCGTTGCGCAGGTCCATTTCCACGCGCAGGCCCGCAGCCCGCATGGCCGCGGCGACGCTTTCGGCATAGGCATCCGCTTCGTTGGTAATGGTGGCGATAACAATCTGCACGGGCGAAAGCCACAAGGGCAGACGTCCGGCGTAATGTTCGATCAAAACGCCAATGAAGCGTTCGAAGGAGCCTAAAATGGCCCGATGCAACATAACGGGTCGGTGGCGGGCGTTATCTTCGCCCACATAGGAGGCATCAAGGCGTTCGGGTAGCACGAAATCCACCTGCAAGGTGCCGCACTGCCATTCCCGGCCAATGGCGTCACGCAGGACAAACTCCAACTTCGGGCCGTAAAACGCGCCCTCCCCCGGGTTCATGGTGAACGATAACCCGGTGGCCTTTAAGGCCGTCATCAAGGCGTCTTCAGCCTGATCCCAGACAGCATCTTCGCCGGCCCGCACTTCCGGCCGGTCAGCAAATTTTACATGCACCTCTTCGAAACCCAGATCCTTGTAGATAGACAGCAGCAAATCACAGAAAATCTGGCTTTCCGAGGTGATCTGATCCTCTGTGCAGAAAATATGCGCATCATCCTGGGTAAAGGCCCGCACCCGCATCAAACCGTGCAAGGCACCCGAAGGTTCATAGCGGTGGCAGGAACCGAACTCCGCCAGGCGCAGGGGCAGATCTCGATAGCTTTTCAGGCGTTGGCGATAGATTTGCACATGGCCGGGGCAGTTCATGGGTTTGAGGGCGAATATCCGCTCCTCCGATTCCGTGGTGTACATATGTTCCCGGAATTTTTCCCAATGGCCGGATTTTTCCCATAACGTGCGATCCACTAACTGCGGCGTTTTAACCTCTTTATAGCCGCCGTCATCCAGACGTCCCTGCATATAACGCTCCAACGTGCGATACAGGTTCCAACCCTTGGGGTGCCAGAACGGCATGCCCGCGGCCTCTTCCTGGAAATGGAATAGATCCATTTCCTTGCCCAGGCGGCGGTGATCACGCTTTTCCGCCTCTTCCAGCCGATGCAGATAGGCCTTCAATTCTTTCTTGTTGCGCCAGCAGGTGCCGTAGATGCGTTGCAGCATCTCGTTGCGGCTGTCGCCGCGCCAATAGGCACCCGCCACCTTCATCAATTTAAAGGCGTCGCCCAGTTGCGCGGTGGAGGCCAGATGCGGCCCCCGGCACAGATCGATAAACTCACCCTGTTGATAGACGCTGATGGGTTCGTCGGCGGGCAGATCCTCAATAATCTCCGCCTTGTAATGTTCGCCAATGGATTTGAAATAATCGATAGCCTGCTGGCGGTCCCAGACCTGGCGTTCAATCGCCTCGTCCCGCGCGACAATTTCCGACATACGCTTTTCAAGCTTTTCCAGATCGTCCGGCGTAAACGGTTCCTCTTTCGAGAAATCATAGAAAAAGCCGTCTTCGATCGAAGGCCCAATGGTCACCTGAATGGCAGGCCACAATTCCTTTGCCGCCTCGGCCAAAACATGGGCGCAGTCATGACGCAGGACGTCCAGGGCTTCGTCCGACTGCCGGGTGATGATCTCCAGGTTCGCGTCCGCCTCTATAGGCAGGCGCAAATCCGCCAGGACACCGTCAATGCGGGCGACAATCGCAGCCTTACCCAGGCCGGGCCCAATGTCGTTGGCGACCTGTTCCGCCGTCACTGCGCCATCATATTGGCGCACTGTTCCGTCGGGTAATGAGATGGCAACCATGTTCAAACCAATCCGTGTAGACATTCGATGAAAGCCCCGAAGGGCGACCTTGGCGCAACTTAGGCGGAATGGCTGTGCTGTCAAGCAGTGTGGCGGGTTTAGCAGAAACAGGTGACACGGGTACTTGCGATTTTATCCGACTGTCGCGATTATAACACCCATGAACGACACCGTTGCGCCACCTGAAGAATTACCGCCTTTATCCCTACAACAACGCGGGCGGGCGGGCGCGTTGGCACCTATTGTTGTGCTCAACACATTCCTGAACATCATCACCCTGTCTATCTATCGATTTTGGGGCAAAACCAAGGTGCGGCAATATTTGTGGCGGCAGACCTATTTCATGGACGAACCGTTGGAATACAGCGGCGCGGGGGGTGAGCTGTTCAAGGGTTTTCTGGCCGCCTTCCTCCTGGTCCTTTTGCCCATGGCCATCGTCTCCAACCTGGCGGAGACGTATCTCGACCTGGAAAGCACCGCGTTCGCCGTGTTTTCAGTGTTGTCTTATATCGTCGTCTATTTGTTGATCGGCATGGCCATATACCGCGCCCGGCGCTATCGCCTTAGCCGAACAGTCTGGCGCGGTATCCGAGGCGGGATGAGCGGGTCTTCCAGACAGTACGCGGTTCGATATTTGCTGTCTTGGGCCCTGACCCTGATCACCCTCGGCTGGACCTATCCATGGATGCGGCTGACTTTGTTCGGGCGTTTGATGGAAGAAACCACCTTCGGCAACCGCGCATTTGTATTTCGCGCAGGACTTGGCCCACTCTATCGGATATTTGCTATCTGCTGGATAGCGTCATTTCTAGTGCTTGCAGTTGCGATGCTTGGACTTGAAATTTTGGGCCATAGCGACACGGAATTTAGCTTAACCTGGACTGCGGGCTTTTCATTTTGGCAAATCGGATTGCTTTGGTTGATACTCCTGCCGGTCTTTATGATTTGGTACAAAGTTCGCGAGATAAACCACTTCGCCCAAGCCACATCCTTCATGGGCATTTCTTTTCAAATGGATGCCACACTATGGAACCTCATGCGCCTCGTAGTTCCAAATCTATTAATCATCATCTGCACCTTGGGTTTCGGCATGCCCTTTGCCCAGATGCGAACCTTTCGATATTTCTGCGACCATTTAACTATTCAGGGTGAATTGACACCTGCCTGGATCGAACAGACCAGGGCAGAGGCACCGACGATTGGTGAAGGTCTGGCGGATGTTTTTGATCTGGGGGCGGTTTAGATGGCGGGTGCTTATGATGGAGATTTTAGCGATGGACATACCGCAGCCCTGCACGAAGTTGTGGCCCAGGCCCAGAACGACGGCCTGCATATTAACTCAAAGACCGGTGATTTCACGGAGCATTGGAAATTTGCGGACATCCGCGCCATAGATCCACCGCGTGCCGATACGCCTTTTCGCCTGACATCCCAGACCATGCCGGATGCCCGACTTTCCGTCGCCAGCCCCGAATTTGTAGATGATTTAAGGCGGCAGGCACCGCAACTGTTTCTCACCGGTTTTGCCCAACCCACCTTGCGACGAAATCTTGCCCTGGTGATCCTGGTGTTGTGCATCCTGGGCCTGTTTCTTTGGCAGGGTATCCCACGCCTATCCGCGCCACTGGCGCAGTTGGTGCCGGCGCAATGGGCCCAGAAATTCGGCGAAACTTATCGTGGCCGATTATTGTCCGGTGTACCCATTTGCAAGGATGCCTCGGGCACAGCGGCCCTGGCCGTCTTGACCAAACGCCTGACCAACAGCCTGTCACCGCCGCTAAAGCTGAACGTGGTGGTCGCCGACAAAGCCCAGGTCAACGCCTTTGCCCTGCCTGGCGGTCACATCGTCATAATGCGTGGTTTGTTGGAAAAGGCCGAAAACAGCGATGAAGTCGCCGCCGTCCTGGCCCACGAAATCGGTCATGTCAGCCGTCGCCACCCCCTGCAAATCGGCATCCATGTTGCAGGTATTGGCATGCTGGTGGATCTGTTCACTGGCGAAGGCTCAACCTTGATGGGCATAGCGGGGGACGTTGGCGGGCTTCTTTTGTTGCTGGGTTACAGCCGGGATATGGAGCGGGAGGCGGATGCCTACGGTCGAAACCTTATGGTCACGACGGGCTTATCCACGGGCGCCATCGCGCGATTTTTCGCGCGCTTGGAACCGGCTGCGAAAAATGGCGAGGAAATAGGCGGGGAAATAGGCGGATATTTTTCCAGCCATCCGCCCCTGAAGGAACGCATCAAAGCAGCGGAGAATACCGAAACCGGCCGACGCGCCCTCAACGATACAGACTGGATGGCCCTACAAAAAATCTGCCGTTAAAGACCTGTCGTCAAAAATCTACTGTTATAGCGTCTCAACCTCAGCCCAGACCCGGTCAACAGAGAGTGCTGCCAAGTCTCCTTCCCGCAAGGTTCTGACGTTGGCACCTTGGGGGGCGCATAAATCCGGATCGGATTGGTTGGAAAACAGCACCAACGACGGCGCACCGGCCACGGCGGCCACATGCATGGGCCCGGTGTCATTGCCGATCGCCAGTCTGGCATTCCGGGCCAGGACCGCTAGATCTTCTATACTCGTTTGATCCGTCAGGTTGCGCACCCCGGGGCATTGCTCCGCCAGAACCTTGGCCAGGTATTCCTCATCCCGCCCACCGATCAGGACAGGTTGGATGCCCCGGCCCAGCAGGCGCTGACACAGGTCCAGATAATAATCCGCCGGCCAGCGTTTTGCCGGGCGGTGGGCGGAACCGCCCGGCACCACAAGGGCATAGGGCAGTTGCAGTTCGAACCGATCCACATCCGATGTAACCCAGGACAAATCAGGCGGCGGGGTCGCTGCTATCCCGGCCACGGCCAACTGATCGGCCTGGCGGGCCAGGGTATGCATATCGTCCCGATCCGGATTGCCATGCGGATGGGAAGCCCTGGGTACAATGCCGGACCATTCGGGTCGTTGGCGGGCAGCGAAGGCATGCCAGTACAGGGACGAGCGGGAGGATGTTTGCAGATCATAGACCCTTGCGAACCCACCATTCCGAAGACGCCGGCGCAGATGCAGCCAATCGGCCAACTGGTGCCAGGATGGGCGATGGTCCTGCCAGACGCTGTCAAACCAGGGGCAGGACCGCATAAATATCGCGAAAGGGGGCGTTGTCAGCAGAGTGATTTCCGCCCTGGGATGATGCTCCCGTATCGCTTTGAAAGGTCCGGTGGATTGCACCAGATCGCCCAACGCGCCATGGCGAATAACCAGGACCTTCTCGTCCGCCATTTCGAAACGCGCCACGATCTAGCCAAGAAGGGATTGGTAAACGGCCATGATGCGGTCGCACATCAAAGACACCGTAAAGTTCGCCATGACGTTGTCGCGGCCATTGGCGGCCATTGTCTCACGCTCTATCTGGCTCAGACTCAGGGCCCGTTCCAGGGCGACAGCCAGGGCCTCTGCATTGTTGGGCGGCACCAACCAGCCACTTTCATTGGGCCAGACGGTTTCGCGCGCGCCGCCATGATCTGTTGCGATCACCGGACGGCCCATGGCCTGGGCTTCCACCGCAACGCGGCCAAAGCCTTCCGGGTGGGTCGAGGCTGAAACGACGACATCGGCCAACATATAGGCCGCCGCCATATCGCTGCAATGATCGACCACACGGACCACCTGGTCCATGCCTTTGCGCCGCGCCTGTTCCTCCAGCTCCGTACGGTAGGCGGTGCGGCCCTGATCGCCGCCGACCAGAACACAGCAGATATCTTTCCGCCCCAGGATCGCCAGGGCATCGATCAGGACGGCTTGCCCCTTCCACCGGGTCAGGCGGCCGGGCAGCATGATAACAGGCCGGTCGTCGTCCAACCGCCAGGGCCGGGCGGCCTGGATAATGCGCTCCGCACTGACTTTGGCGGGGTCAAACAAGTCTGGGTCAATACCGCGATGGATTGTCACCAAACGGTGGTTAGGCACGCCATAGACTTCGCGGGCATGTTGGGCGACGAAATCGGAGATCGCGATGACCTTGTCACCCTTCGCCATAACCGCGTTATAGTAATGTTTCAGTTTGTTGTGGCCATAGGCATTGTGGAAGGTCGTGACAAAGGGCGTCGACGTGCGCCGGGCAGCGCTCAATGCGCTCCACGCCGGGGCCCGGCTGCGGGCATGGATCAAATCAATGCCGTGGCGGTTGATCAGATTGGCCAGAGCATCGCCATTGCGCAGCATGCGGAACGGCCGCTTCGCAGCCAATGGCAGTGCAATATGTTCTGCACCGATGCGTGTTAATTCATGGGTCATCAAGCCGCCGGACGATGCAACCATGGCCCGCCAGCCGGCAGCCGTTAACGCGGCGGCAGTCTGTATAGTGCCCCGTTCAACGCCGCCCATTTCCAGTGCCGGCAACACTTGCAAAACCAGTGGCCCGGATGCGGGTCCTGCCGCTTCCGCACCAGCTTTCGCGGGGGGGTCGGGAATGCTAGGTTGCGCCTTAGACTGCAATGAACTGTCCATTTAGATTAGGTGTATCCATCATGATCGATACGAAGCCGGCGTTCCTGACCCGCGAGGACGGAACCAGAATCGCCTACCATCATACCCCAGGCACAGGCCCCGGTGTGATCTTTTGTGGTGGCTTTATGTCCGACATGACCGGCACCAAGGCACAGGCCCTGGAAGCTGCCTGCCAAGCATCCGGGCGCACATATACACGTTTTGACTATCGTGGCCACGGCCAATCGGACGGCCAGTTCGAAAAGGGCACAATCGGTCTGTGGGCCGATGATGCCCTGGCCGTCCTGGATCAGATTACAACAGGGCCACAAATCATCGTCGGGTCGTCCATGGGCGGGTGGATCATGCTGTTGGCGGCCAAGGCACGGCCCGAACGCATCGCGGGCCTGGTCGGCATAGCGCCGGCACCTGACTTTGTTCTTCGCATGTGGGAAGGTTTCTCTGACGAGATCAAGGCAACCCTGCGCCGGGACGGGGTTTATCGCGCACCGTCGGAATATGATGATGAACCTTACGCCATTACCCTGAACCTGATCGAAGAAGGGCGGCAACAACTGGTTCTGCAGGAAGACCTGAAGGTTAGTTATCCCGTCCGCATACTGCACGGCATGGCGGACCCGGATGTACCCTGGCGGCAATCCCTGGAAATTGTGGAGCGTTTGCAGGGTGATGACATCATCGTCACCTTTTCAAAAAGTGGCGATCATCGTCTTTCCGAGCCTGATGATATCGCCCGCCTGATCCATACGGTTGAGACATTAGCGCAAACCTGACCTAGCACGTTTC
The DNA here is from genome assembly GCA_018660265.1 of Rhodospirillaceae bacterium. Lineage (GTDB taxonomy): Bacteria > Pseudomonadota > Alphaproteobacteria. The sequence goes on from JABJKS010000034.1 coordinate 11,419, forward strand.
CGACGCACCGGACGTCTCGGACATGTCGTCTGTTTGAAATTGGCCCACTGTCCCGCATAAACGCAGACACCTGTTCCAAATTGGAACAGGCTTGTGATTTGCCTACAGGTAAAACGGCTGAATTCTACGATTTACAAAACCTCCAGCCAACTGGCACGGGCTTTGCATTGTATGTGATGTAAGTCGAATGGCACATTGCCCGGCGGCTTCATTGCATTGCTTTTCTCTTTAGTTGGTTGTTCGTGCCCTCAAATAACCAATTATACTCAGGCGCAGATCGCTTCAGTGGTCTGCGCCTTTTTCTTTTTGGCCTGGCGTCCAAGAGTCTCGACATCGACACATGCCCCAATATGGCACATATTTTTGACCCAAATTGATACACTCCACCACAGACTTGAGCAATATTACAGCAGTTTTCTGCGTTTCTATAAATTCTTAGGAACTGGCACGTTGCTTGCATATTAATAGATGAAGATCGAACGGCTATATGCCCGGAGATCTGAGACTATGCATTGCTTTTCTCTCTTAGTCGGTTGCCCGTGCCCTCAGGTGGCTGGCTATTATTTCGGCGCTGATCGTGTAAGTGATCAGCGCCGTTTTACTTTTTGGGAACAGCCACTAATTGATCACGGCACCTTCATCCTCCGTATCGACGGGAGGATCTTCGGCGGTGGGGCCGGCTTGATGGTGGACCAGACGCCAGCGCCGGCCTTCATGGACAAAAATATTTGTCGCCAGCAGGTAGTTGCCCTCAATCGCTTCATAACAGAGCACGTAGGCCATTTCGCCCTGCATATGAACCCTGGGTGCCAAACAGTCGATGGCCGGGGAATCCGGATTATCCAGAATGGCCCGCCAACTTTCCAGGACTTCATCCCGCCCTTCCAGCACGCCCCAACCGGGATGGATACAGGTGACCACAGCGCCTTCACTCCAAGCCCCGGCCATGGCCGTCATATCACTGTCCGCGAAGGCGCGGTAAAAGGCCTCATTGGCAAAAAGTACGGCGTCCAATTCCGTCATGTTGCCCTCCCTATCTTTGCGGTGCGGCTTGGCCATCATCACGGCCAGAACCAGTACTGACAGAATGGTGAAGAATAGCACGGCTGAGGCGGAACGCGCTGTATAAGTGTCATTTTGTTGGTCCACGGTAAAAACGTTAGCCCCTTCGACGGATAACACCGGGCTGCGGGCCGAGGCATAGTCACAAATGATCGATCCGAATATCGGCAAGACGGCTTCAACAACGCTTGGATATTTGGAATTTACCTTACGCATTTGCCCAACGAGACAGTACACTGGCTGCAAACGCCGCCAACACGACAAATATTGAGAGGAACCTAATCATGGCCTATAGCGAAATTCTTTACGACGTATCCGACAAAATCGCGACGATCACATTGAACCGCCCCGACAAACTGAACGCCTGGACCAGCGTGATGGAGGGGGAGGTCCGCGCCGCCCTGATTGAAGCTTCGGATGACGACAACGTTGGTGCCATCATATTGACCGGGGCGGGACGCGGCTTTTGCTCCGGCGCAGATATGAATAACCTTAATTCCCTCCAGCAGGGCGCCTCCAGCGGCGGGCCGACGTCCGACAGCGTCCGCGCGGTGGACAACGCCATTCCCGGCGGTTTGTCCCTGTCCAATGATTTCAGCCTGCGTTACACTTATTTTCCGACTGTGCCCAAGCCGATCATCGCCGCCATCAACGGCCCGGCGGCAGGTTTGGGCCTGATTATGTCCCTGTATTGCGACGTTCGTTTTGCCTCGGACGCGGCGGTCTTCTCCACCGCCTTTTCCCGCCGGGGTCTGATCGCCGAACATGGCATTTCATGGATGCTGCCAACCTTGATCGGCCCGGCCAATGCCCTCGACATCACGCTCTCTGCCCGTAAGTTCACCGCCGCCGAGGCCAAGGACATGGGCCTGGTCAGTAAAGTCTTCCCAATGGAAGGTTTCATGGACGAAGTGCGCGCCTACGCCACGGAAATGGCCACCCTGGCATCGCCCAGATCAATCCGGGTGATGAAACGGCAAATTTATCAGGCCATGTTGAATTCCCTGGAGCATTCGGTTCTTCTGGCGAATAGTGAAATGCCTGCAAGTTTTGAATCTGAGGATTTCAAGGAGGGCGTAGCCCATTTCGTTGAGCGCCGGGCCCCGAACTTCACCGGCAACTAAGCATCAAGTCTTGTCTATGGAGGCCCGGGGATGTATGCCCCGGGCTTCCCGTCTTTTGAATAGGATCCCGCTATGCCAATCGTTCGTGACGCCATTGCTAATATGCAAACCCAACGTATTGGTGAGGTCTCCCGCATCGCCATCGGTGACCCAGATGTGATCCCCCTGTGGTTTGGTGAACCGGATCTGGATACCCCGGAATTTATCCGCCAGGCCGCGATTGACGCCATGCAGGCGGGAGAGACGCGCTACGTCAACAAACGCGGCATACCGGAGCTGCGGCAGAGCATTTTGGATTACACCGAAGCGCAGTTCGACATCGCCCTGGATCCGGAGCGGGTTACAGTCACCGGCTCCGGCATGACGGCGATCATGATCGCGACGGAGACTTTGGTAAACAACGGCGACAACGTTGTCATGGTCTCGCCCATTTGGCCGAACATCTATTACTGCGTGCAGACCATGGGCGGGGAAAGCCGCCACGTGCGCCTGGATTTGACCGATGACGGCTGGCAATTGGATCTGGATAAATTGTTCGCAGCCTGTGATGACCGCACCAAGGCCATGTTTATCGCCTCCCCCTCCAATCCCACAGGTTGGTTGATGGAGCCTGAACAACAGCGCGCCGTGCTCGATTTTTGCCGCGAACGGGGCATCTGGATTATCGCTGACGAAGTCTATCATCGGATCGTCTATGACCGGGCGGTGGCCCCCTCGTTCCTGTCTATAGCAGAGCCCGATGATGCCCTGTACATCGTGCATTCCATGTCCAAGGCCTGGTGCATGACGGGCTGGCGTTGCGGCTGGTTGGTACACCCGGCCAGCCTGGGTGATCGTATGGGGGATTTGTCGGGCATAAACAACACGGGCGCGACTTCGTTCGTTCAACATGCCGCCGCGACCGCGATACGGGACGGAGAAGAGTTCGTCACGGAAATGGTGGAGCGCTGCCGACGCGGCCGCGATCTGGTGCATCAACGTTTGGGGGGCATGGATCGGATAAAACTGGCATCCCCCAAAGCGGCCTTTTATGCCTTCCCGCAAATCGAGGGTCTGAAAGATGACCTTGAATTCGCGAAATACCTGGTGCGGGAACACCGTGTTGGTCTGGCACCTGGTTCCGCCTTTGGGCCGGATAACGACGGCTTCCTGCGTCTGTGTTTTGCAAAGTCCGAGGAGCAATTGTCCGCCGCCATGGATCGCATAGAAGCCGGTTTAAAGAACCTCTAGCCCCAGACGGCTAGGAAAAATTGTCCTGTTTTGGGGCATTCATGAGGCAGATTTTGCGACAGTTCGATAGCACTTTATCATTTGCCGGCGGCAGATCCCTTGAAATTAGCCAAAAATGTTTTTGGCATAATTCTTGCTTATATACTGGCGAAACAAGCGTATGAATGAGCTGGTGGATCAGTTATGGCACATGAATTTGTTATAAATGCTTCGAAAGTAAACATCGATTTCGACCGCGCCCAATCATTGATGAATGAAACCTTGGCCGAATTGTCGGCCCATTGGGTGGACCACAATGAGACCATATTGAAGCGAACAGGCATCACCGATCACAAGCAGGCTTTGTTCGATAATTATTGCCGACGGCATCTGGAACATTTTGGCGAACATTTCGCCCCGGACCTCATGGCCGATCCGTTCTAGCGCGTAGCTTTTCTATATCCGCTCGGATCCTTAAGGGACAGCCGATAGCCAGGCCAGGCCCACTACCCACTAGGCCAAACGTTGTTCCACAGCCTGGCGACGAACGTTCTTCTGTAATTTTTCAAACGCCCGGACTTCGATCTGGCGCACCCGTTCCCGGCTAATGTCGAACTCGTTGGAGAGTTCTTCCAAGGTTTTCGGATCGTCCGTCAGGCGCCGTTCGGTTATGATTTTACGCTCCCGATCATTCAGGTTCTCCATGGCACCCATCAACAGGGCCCGGCGTTTGCCAAGTTCCTCAGATTCCGCCAGTTCCGTCTCCTGATCGACGCTGTCATCCACCAGCCAATCCTGCCATTCCCCTTCGCCTTCGGCCCGCAAGGGCGCGTTCAGGGAATTATCCGGCGCTGCCAGACGACGGTTCATGGAGACCACGTCCTTTTCCGGCACATTCAGCGCCGTGGCGATCTTTTCCACCTGATCCGGGCGCATATCACCCTCGTCAATGGCTTGAATCTGCCCCTTCAGCTTCCGCAGCTTAAAAAACAGCTTTTTCTGGGCCGCCGTAGTGCCGATTTTCACCAGGGACCAGGAGCGCAAGATGTATTCCTGAATATTCGCCCTGATCCACCACATGGCATAGGTTGCCAGACGGAAGCCGCGCTCCGGCTCAAACCGTTTTACGGCCTGCATCAGGCCGATATTACCTTCCGCGATCAATTCCGCCACAGGCAGACCATAGCCGCGATAGCCCATGGCAATCTTGGCCACCAGACGCAAATGTGACGTCACCATCTTGTGGGCCGCATCCCGGTCGTCATGTTCCCGCCAGGCCTGGGCCAGCATATATTCTTCCTCATGGGGCAACATGGGGTATTTGCGGATTTCCTGCAGGTAACGGGACAGGCTGGCCTCCGGCGTCGGGGCAGGGGGTAAACCCATACCATTGTCACGCACAGGCTTTTCCGCACTGTCATCGGGCTTGTCCAACACGGCAACACCCGACATCTCCGCGTCAGCAGCATCAGATGCGCTTTTCGCGTCGATCTTGGCATTGGTTTTGGCGTTGGTCTTGGCGTTGGTTTTTGCTTTAGTTTTGCTCGCTACCATGGTCCTACCCTGCACTGTTAAAGACAGCGCCCTGGTTTTGCTTCCAGCCCTGATATTCAAGGTTTATGTCGCAATGGCGATTTAGATGCAGACCGCTATGCTATTGTAAAACAACGATTTTGTCAAGAAATTCCTGCTGGGAGAAACCCCGGCAGTGTCCCCTATCCCTCTCCGTCAGGCGCTGTTGAGTTGTTGAAAAAGCGCCAACAACGCCTGCATGTCATGTGGTAGTTCGCTATAAAAAATCAAGTCCTCGCCAGTCACAGGATGGTGAAAGCCAAGTTCCACCGCGTGCAAGGCCTGGCGCGTAAAACCGGCGATGGCCTGACGCAGATCATCGGGCAAATCACTGCTGCGACCGCGCCGCGCCCGGCTGTACAGCGGATCACCCAGCACAGGATGCCCTTGGGACGACAAATGCACCCTGATTTGATGGGTCCGCCCGGTTTCTAGACGACAATCCACCAGACTGGCGATCAGGCCATAAGTTTCAATCAGTTTATAGTGGGTGACGGCCCATTTGCCGCCCTTGGGCACAACGGCCATTTTCTTGCGGTTTTTCGGATCACGACCAATATTGCCTTCAATCCGGCCATCTACCTTGCCGCGCCCCCTGATGTTCCCCCTGATGTTCCCCCTGTTGTTACTGGGATGCCCCCAGACCAAGGCCCGATAACGGCGCTGTATGTCGTGGCTGGCAAACTGCTCGCTCAAGCCAATATGGGCGGCATCATGTTTTGCCGCGACCATTATGCCGGAAGTATCCTTGTCCAGGCGATGGACAATGCCGGGCCGGCGCGCGCCGCCCACGCCCGACAGGCTGTCGCCACAATGGGCTAACAGCGCGTTGACCAGGGTACGGTCCGGATTGCCCGGCGCGGGATGAACCACCAAACCAGGGGGTTTATCGATAACGATCAAGTGTTCATCCTCAAAAACAATAACCAAATCCATGGCCTGGGGCAGCGGCGTGGCATCTTCGGGGGGCGGTACCGTCAAGACAATACGCTCGCCGGATTTGACCCGGTAGGAGGCCTCGGTTACCGTCCGTCCTGGGTCTGTTTGGCCTGGATTTGTTTGGCCTGGATTTGTTTGGTCGTCGGCTTGATCCATGTGAACCTGCACCTGACCCGCTTCGATCAGGGCCTTGATGCGCATGCGGGATAGACCGTCGATGGACTGGCTTAACAATTGATCAAGCCGCCGCCGCGCCGCATCCGGTGCAACGTGAATTTTGTGTATTTCTATCTTCGGATTTTCGCCCATGGAAGAACAAGTGACCGAGATTAGCACCCGACTCAAGCTTCTCGTTGGGGGCATGACCACTTTATTGGTCGTTGGCCTGATTTTATTGGTCGTTGGCATCGCCCGCACGTCGAAAGATCTGACCGAGCAGAGCGAGCAGCTGGCGGCTAAAATCGGCGATGTTCCGGTTCAAATCGCGCCTGGAGATATTCTTCTCAACGCCTCTGCCGCCGGGGAGAAACTGTATCTGGCCATTCGACATGCGGATGGCCGGCAGTCTGTCATGGTGATCGATGCCATGACCGGCGAGGTATTTGGCCGATTGAAGCTGGAAGCGAGCCAGTGATCGAATTGGTGACAGATTTGGTGATCGAATTGCCCCGCAATCAACGCGACGTCATTGCCACCCATGTGGCGGCGGACCACCCAAACGAGGCCTGCGGTCTGTTGCTGGGCCATAAAGTTGGCGCACGGTTCGTGGTGCATCAAGCCGTCGCCTCGCAAAACATTGCGGACGAACCGAACCACCGCTTTGAAATTGATCCGGGCCTGCGCCTGCGCCTGCAAAAGACGGCACGGGACGGCGGGGATATCATAATGGGACATTATCATTCCCATCCCAACGGCGTTGCACGGCCATCGGAAACCGACAAGGCGGGCATATTCGAGGCGGACCTGGTATGGCTTATCGCAGCCGTTGCTGGTGGCCGGCTGCAAGATATTGCCGCCTTCATGCCGTGGGCCGATTGTGGCGGCTTCGATAAAATCGAATTACGGGAAACATAAGGTATCGCAATGAATTTCTCTTCCGATAACGCCTCCGGTGTGGCACCGCAGATCATGGCCGCCCTGGCTGCGGCCAATGAAGGCCACGCCATGGCCTATGGTGCCGATCCCATCACGAAAGCGGCGGAGGCCGCGTTTACGGATTTGTTTGGCCGGGAGTTGGCGGTCTTTCCCGTGGCCACGGGAACGGCGGCGAATGCCCTTGCCCTTTCCGCCCTGACGCCGCCCTGGGGGCAGATCTATTGCCACCGCAACGCCCACATTGAAGAGGACGAAGCGGGCGCGCCGGAATTATTTTCGGGCGGGGCCAAGCTGGCCCTATTGGATGGGGACGGGGGTAAGATCGAACCGGAAACCCTGGCGACAGCCATCGCCGGGGCCGGCTTTGGTGTGCAGCATCATTCCCAGCCCAGCGCCTTGTCCCTGACCCAGGCCACCGAAGCGGGCACCATCTATGATCTTGATGAAATCGCCGCGTTATCCGGTATCGCTCATAATGCCGGGCTGTCCGTGCATATGGATGGCGCGCGCTTTGCCAATGCTGTGGCTCATCTGGGCTGTAGTCCTGCGGCGGCAACATGGCAGGCGGGCGTCGATGTGTTGTCCTTTGGGGCCACCAAGAACGGCGCCATGGCGGCCGAGGCGGTGGTCTTCTTTGATCCCGACATGGCCGAAGACTTTCTATATCGGCGCAAACGGGGCGGCCACCTGTTCTCTAAAATGCGGTATCTGTCAGCCCAATTGGTGGCCTATCTCCAGGATGATCTGTGGCTGGAAAACGCCCGCCACGCCAATGCCTGCGCCCAAACTCTATCCCAGGGCCTGGCCGCCCTGGACGGCGCCCATTTGGTTCATCCCGTACAGGCCAATGAAATTTTCGTCACATTGCCCGAAAGGGTTCTAAATGCGCTGAAGACGGCCAGCGTCGGTTTTCACAGTTGGGGCAACGAAGGACTGTCGCGCTTTGTCTGCGCCTTTAACACGGATGCAGCGGATGTTGAACGGACATTGAAGATCGCCCAAGCTGCGATTTAACGAGAGAGAGGAAGTGAACCATGCAGAACGGATCGGGTAGAATGATCGGTGACATTGCGGTACAGCGCATCATAGAGATGGAAGTGCCGTTTTTTGTACCCCATGAAGTTTTTCGTGAGGCGACGCCGGAGGCGTTGGAGCCCCACCGCCATTGGCTGGAGCCGAATGCGATGGACCCCGAAACGGGCAAGCTGATCCTGCCGTTCCAATCCTATCTGGTACGTACCAAGCATCACACTATTCTGATCGACACCTGTATTGGCTGTGGCAAGAACATCGCCCACCGCCCGGAGTGGTTCAACCGCACGGATCAGACCTGGATGAACAACCTGCGCGCCGCCGGGGTTGAGCCGGAAGCCATCGATTATGTTTTTTGCACTCATCTGCACGCGGACCATTGCGGCTGGAACACTTCGTTCGTCGATGGCCGCTGGGTACCGACGTTTCCGAATGCCAAATACGTCTTTTCGCAGGTTGAATATGCCGCCGCCGAAGCCCGCAATGACATCATCTTTCAGGAAAGCGCGCTGCCCATCATGGAAGCGAGTCAGGCCCAGTTGGTGGCAACAGATTTTGCCCTCGATGACAATGTCTGGCTGCAGTCCACGCCAGGGCATACCGCCGGCCATGTGGCGGTCAATTTAGCCTCAAACGGGCAAAGTGCCGTTATGTGCGGCGATCTGATCCACAGTCCCATCCAATGCGTCTATCCTGAATGGAGCCCGAAATTCGATCTGGACAAGCCCCTGGCGGCCAAAACCAGGCGGCATTTCCTGGCCAGCAACGCAGAAAGCGGACAATTGGTCCTAAGCGCGCATTTCCCCTCCCCCTCCATCGGACATGTGATCGCGAAAGGTGATGCCTTCCAATTCGAATATATAGAGGATTAGAGCTGTACAATTTGTCGCACTATCCATGATCGGTTGCCCATGTTGAAATAGGCGTCTTGGTTCTTCTGGATAGGAGATTTGACGATGGTCGCGAGGAAGCCGAAATTCTGTGGCTGGGGATATGAAGGCGACGGCCTGACCCCGGATGAACATGAAATGGTGCTGCAGCGTTACGCCGACCATTTTGATGTCGCCGGGTTCGAGCAGTTGATCGAACCGCCAACGCCCGATCAGGTAAACCTGCATAATGCCCGGGTGGAGCCACCGGCAAAATTGTCTGGATTTTGCAGTACCGCGGACATGGACCGCCTTAGCCATACCTATGGCAAGAGCTTTCCCGACTACGTGCGCATCTACGCCAAGGACTTCACCAACGCACCGGACATCGTGGCCTATGCCAAGTCCGAGGACGATATCGATGCGGTACTGGATTGGGCCACCGGCGCAAACATAGCCGTGATCCCGTTTGGCGGCGGCTCCAGCGTCGTGGGCGGTGTGGAACCAGCCGTGGGCGGCGCTTTTGCCGGCACCTTGAGCCTGGACCTGACCGGCCTTGATCAGATTCTGGAGATCGACAAGACCTCACGGGCGGCCCGCATGCAGGGCGGCATCCGCTGCCCGGATATCGAAGATGGCCTGCGCCCGCAAGGTCTGACCATGCGCCATTTCCCGCAGAGTTTTGATCTGGCCACGTTGGGCGGCATGATCGCGACACGGTCTGGCGGACATTATGCGACGGTCTATACCCACATTGACGATTTCGTTGAAAGTACCCGGATGATGACGCCTGCCGGCACCATGGAAAGTCGCCGCCTGCCCGGCTCCGGCGCCGGGCCCAGTCCGGACCGCATGGCCATCGGCTCGGAAGGGTCATTGGGCATCATCACGGAGGCCTGGGTGCGCCTGCAGGATCGACCCAGCCATCGCCGCAGCACTGCGATAAATTTCGACAAATTCGAACATGCGGTGGAGGCCGTACGCCAATTGACCCAATCGGGCCTGTTCCCAACCAACGTGCGCCTGTTGGACCGCCGGGAGGCACTGTTGAACGGTGCGGGCAATGGCGAACACGATGTGGTTGTCCTGGGCTTTGAAAGCGCCGATCATCCCGTTGATCCCTGGATGGACCGGGGCCTGGGCATCGCCAGGGAATTGGGCGGTGCCTATGACGAAGATGCCTCCAAGGCGGAAGACAGCAATACCTCCGGTGCGGCAGGGGCCTGGCGCAATGCCTTTATCAAGATGCCCCATTTTCGCGACGCTTTGATTTCCGCGGCGGTGATCGACGATACCTTTGAGACCGCGATCACCTGGGATCAATTGCACGGCTTCCTGGAGAACGTATCAGCGGCGACGGAACAGGCGATTAGGGATGTAACCGGACGGCCCGGTATTGTTTCCTGCCGCTTTACCCATGCCTATCCTGATGGTGCGGCACCATATTTTTCATTCAAGGCCAAGGGCCGCCATGGTGCGCTGTTGGAGCAATGGACCGAGATCAAGAAACGATCCGCCGATGCGGTCATTGCACATGGCGGCACCATAACCCATCATCATGCGGTGGGTCGGGACCATATGCCCTGGTACACCCAGCAACGCCCGGAGGTCTTCGGCCTGGCCCTGCAAGGGGCCAAGGACAAGCTGGACCCGGCAGGCATTCTTAATCCCGGCGTCATCGTGCCGCTATCTAATTAGGAGACTACGAAAATGAAGTTATTGAGTTTCAGGACGAGCGCCGGCGACAGCTATGGCGTGGTAAGCGGTGAAGGTGTTATCGATCTGGGCCAACGCATGGGGGGCAAATATCCTGACCTGCGGGCCCTGTTGGACGGCAACGGGCAGGATGAGGCCGCCGCGCACAGCACCGACGCCGCCGATCACAGCCTGGATGGCATCACATACCTACAGGTCATCCCGAACGCCCGCCGCATTATCTGTATTGGCTTGAACTACCGGGAGCATGCCGAGGAGATGGGTATGGACTTTCCTGAGAATCCCAGTCTGTTTTCCAAATGGCCCGACGCCCTTGTCGGCCACGAACAGGATGTGATCTGCCCCACGGCATCAAGCAACTATGATTATGAGGGCGAACTCGCCTTTATCATGGGCCGGCCGGGCCGGCATATTTCCGAAACCAATGCCATGGACTATGTGGCCGGATATGCCCCCTTCCTGGATGGCAGCCTACGCGACTTTCAAGGCCATTCGGTCATCGCCGGCAAAAATTTTCAACATAGCGGTTCCTGCGGTCCCTGGATGACGACGGCGGATGAAATCCCCGATCCTATGAACCTGCAACTGACGACCCGGCTGAACGGCGATGTTGTGCAGAACGAAAGTACGGAGCAGCTTTTTTACACCGTGCCCGCCATCATCGCCTACGTCTCAAAATTCACCCCCCTGCATCCCGGTGACGTCATCGCCACCGGCACCCCCAGCGGCGTCGGTGCCGGTCGCACCCCGCCCCTGTGGATGCAGCCCGGTGATCGGATCGAGGTGGAAATCTCTGGCCTGGGCTGTCTGGCCAACAACGTTGTGGCGGAGGCGGGTTGATAGCCGCCTATCGGTTCGGGGTTGCGCCGCTGCCGTAGGTTGCCAGTTTGGCAGCCGTGTCCCCGATGCCTTTTGGTCCGTCCGGATCGGGGGGCGTCGGAATATTATATTCCGGCATTGCCGCCCCCCGGCCCACACGGATGGCGGCCGTAATAGGGCTTTCCATGACCTCGCCAATTGCCATGGCGGCCTTGCGGTCAGTGGGTTGGGGCGTCAGGTCGTTGGGCACGGGCATCATGGCGGCAGGGTAATAGGCCATTTTTTGTTTTGCCGGATCGACTATTTTGTCCAGGTTCAGATCCCGTTCGCTGACGCCCTTAACCGGTTCGACACAGACATCATCCAGAACCTCCATATCAAACCACCATTTTTTCACCCCATTGCGCCGCCCCTTACCCAGGTAATCATCCAACCAAACGGCGATGGGCACCAACAGCGGTTTCAGCCATCGGGCATTGATGCCGCACCAGGACGCCACCCGCTCCAGCACCGGGCCATCCGCCGTCACCACCTTATTCAGGGGGCAGGTTTTCATGCAGCGGCCACAGGCGGAGCCCTTGGCGTTGGTCAGCCGATAGCGGGCACAGCGTTCCGCGTCCGGCTTCCACATCTCGTAGCCGTTGAACATGATCTTGTCGCCCCACGAGATGGCATCGCAGGGGCATTCCCGGGCACACTTGTGACAATGATCGCAAAAATACTGCAGCCCGAAATCCACCGGCCTATCCACAGCCAAGGGCATATCCGTGGTCAGGACGACGGATTTAAAGCGCGGGCCGACGAAGGGATTTAAAACCAATTCGCCAATCCGGGATAATTCGCCAAGGCCCGCCCACAATACAAGTGGGATATGCAGCACATCACTATCGACATTGGTTTGTGCCCGGCTGGGGAAACCCAGTTGGCGCAAGGTATCCCCCATAACGCCGGAAATTTCGGCCCCCCGCAAATAGGCCCGCATGGATTGCGTACCCGATATCCAGTCATCGCCCGCCGCCCCTTCCATGGTGTCGTATTCCTGATCGATCAACATGACCACGGCATATTTGTGATAGGGGGTAATCGCCTCCCCCTTGGCACCGTGCGAGAACCAGGCATAGCCGGGGATTTCACAAATTCCGGTCAGATCCGCGCCCAACAGATATGACAGGGACTTCACGGCCCGGGCATTGGCATCCGGGTCACTGTAATCTTCCGGCGAGACGTCAGATGCGGCCTCCCCACCCTGAATGGGCACCATGGCGCGCATGGATGCCATCATGCCCGCCGTGTGCGGCTGTTTGAAGGCAAAGCGGTTCCGCTCCCGCAAGGCCTTATCACCAAGGTCGCCACGGGCCGCCCGTTCAAAAAAGGCGGCGCGCTTCGATACCCGTGGCACCTCATCATCCAGTATCAATGTAGTGGGCCGATCTACCCTGGCCACGGTTTCCATGGGGTAGGCGCTTAAATGCGTCGCCCGCCCGGCCCTGCGGTTCCGCTCCCGCCCCGAGGTGGCACCATTCTGGCCAAGCCAATAGGCCAGACCGCCTGATTTCGTTGCCGACTTCAGGGCCGACTTCAGGGCTGTTTTCGCCAAGGGCCGGTCGATGGCCAGTTCATAGTCCGTGGAAACCACGGCAATGGAAAAGCCGCTACCTATGAACGGGTTGGCCAAGCCATGGTCCGTGCGCACAGCCAAGCCTGCCAATACGGCCAGTCGATCAAGGTCCAGGCTGCCCGCGCCCATCACATGGGCGGTGCTGGAAAATCCCATTTTCTGAATATGCCCCGATAGGCACACGGCGATACCGCCGATACGCGCGTCCGCCGCCTCCCCCAAGGCCGGTGCGATCCAGGCGCGGGCCGGGTTGTCAGCTTCGGGCAACCGGCCATGTTCCAACAACAGGACGACGGCGAATTCGTGTTCCCCGTCTTGTCCATTGCCATTAGCATCGGGGGCCCAGGCATGGGATGGTATTTTGCAAATTCCAATCTGCGCCGCATTCATGAAATAGCCATAGCCTTTCACATCGACCATGCGCCGGTGGGGATCATCAGGCACCGGGGCCTTCGCTGCGGCTGGCTGGGCAGAAGCATTCTGAACAAATATATCCAGATAGCTGCGCAATGAATGCGCCAGGGCGCCGTCTGCTTTGTCATGATACTTGGGCGCGGTAACAGGGGGCCACGCGGCTTCGATATCTATGACGGCATCATCGCGGGGTAAGGTTTCAAGAGGGTACTTACCCAGATGATAGGGCCGTTGGTCATTGCGCGTGGTGAAAAACATATCGTTCCTCTACCCAATTACAGACGATAAAACCGCTCTGCCGTATCATGGAATAATGCGTCGCGCTCCCCGCTGGAGCAATCCCGGATCATGTGGGCAATGGCGCTGACCTGATCTACATAGCCGATACGCAACTTTGCCACGGGGAAGTTGGAGGCGAACATGCAGCGGTTAAAGCCGAAGATTTCAATGGCCTCCCGCACCAGGATCCGGTTGTCATCATAATCCCAAGGCGCACCCGCCAGACCCATTTCGGAAATCTTCAGATGCACATGTTCCATGGCGGCAAGGGCAGTCATGCCACGACGCCACTCAGCCAGACCTTCGGCGCTGCGATCCCAGGCCAGGCCGGTATGTTCAGTAACAATCGGGAGGTCCGGATAAAGCGCGCAAACCTCCGCCGCCTCCACCAAATGCCAAAACGGCACCCGCAAGTCCCAGGACAAACCATGCCGGCGCAACCGGCCCAGGCCGGTCCGCCAGGCCGGGTCCTGCATGCTGCCGGGCGTGCCCGCAACACCATTCCGGCCTGCGGCGCTGGATGCGGTTCTGGGCTTGGACCTGATCCCTCGAACTGCCGGGAAAGATGCCTGTGCCGCCAGGATTTCGGCGCTGTTATCTTCATGCAACCAGGCATGGGCGACAATGGCATGGGGCAAGCTGTGGCCGGCCATCTGGGTGACGAGCCATTCCGTCTCCGCCACCTGGGCGTCGCGATCAGCTTCCGCCTCCACATGCACGGTCTTTACCACGCGCAGAGGGCCAACATCAGCGCGGAAGTCGATGGGACTGTAGTTTTGCTTCAAGGCATCATAGTTGCCCAGCAGGAAATGTTCTTCGTGGTGATCGGTCAGCCAGGGATAGTGAACCGCCTGCAAATCAAACAAATGGTGATGGCTGTCGATAATATCGAAGTCCAGGTCCAGACCGGTAAAGTCCGGCAGATTGGTCGGCTTGGAAACATCCATTTTACGGGGCCTAAACATCGCCGGCATAGGGCGGTGCGGGATCGTATTCCATATTGCGTTGAACGCTGCGGGCAAAGTTGGGGCCATACATTTCGCCGATCAGCCACAGGGTCATGTCGATGCCTGCGGATACGCCAGCGGAGCTAACCACATTACCATCACGAACATAGCGCACATCATCCAGAACTTCCCCCGCCTTGCCCCGATCACGCACCATATCCACCGCCGCCCAGTGGGTGGTAATTCGTTTCCCCGCAGCGGGCCCAGCTTCCGCCAGCAGCATGGAGCCGGTACAGACCGAGGTCACCCATTTGCAATCCTTGGACACTTCGGCGATCCAGCTCAACAATGCTGTGTTGTTCACCTCTGTTCGGGTGCCCGAGCCGCCGGGCACCAAAATAACATCCAGTTTCGGTGCATCGGTAATGGCGTGATCCATGATGATCCGCATGCCCTTGTTACAGGTTACCGTGCCGCCATGTTCGGATATGGACACCACGGAAATATCATCCCGTTGTTTCGAAGCCATGGTAAAGACTTCCCAAGGCCCGACCGCATCAAGCTCTTCCGTACCATCAAAAAACAAAATTCCGAATGTGGTCATCCCACCGCTCCCCAATCTGCCGAATGACAGCACTATAACGTCCAAGCTATAGTGTGGCGAATTACCAAATGTCGGAGGGAACATCATGACCAAGGTCTTCATTGCCGGTGTCGGCATGACAAGAATGGGCAAATTGCTCGACCGCAGCATCAAAAGCCTGACAGCGGATGCCGTGGGGGAGGCTTTGGACGATGCGGGCGTTGCAGCGGCAGAGATCCAGTCAGCCTATTTCTCCAACGCCACACAAGGCCACATGGAAGGTCAGGACATGATCCGCGGCCAGATTGCCCTGCGTGATATGGGGATTGAACAAATCCCGGTGGTCAACGTGGAAAACGCCTGCGCCTCGGGTGCCACCGCCTTCAATCTGGCGGTGCAGTTTCTCAAGGCCGGCGAGGGCGATGTCAGCCTGGCGGTAGGGGCGGAGAAAATGTACTCCAAAGACCGGGCCAGGATGTTTTCCGCCTTTGACGGTGCCTGGGACGTTGCGGAAGTAGAGGCGAACCAAGCCAATCTTTTGGCCCTGGGGGAAGGCTATGAAGTGCCACCGGGCACTACTTCAGACAAGCCATATAGCTTGTTCATGGACGTCTATGCGGCCTGGTCACGCTTTCACATGAAACAGTTTGGCACCACCCAGCGGCAGATCGCCGCCGTCTCGGCCAAGAACCACAATCATTCCCAATATAACGACCGGGCCCAATATCGCATGCCCTATACGGTGGATGAGATTTTGGCCGCCCCACCCATCACTTATCCCCTGACCCTGCCCATGTGCGCGCCTATCTCCGACGGCGGCGCGGCAGCGATCCTGTGCACCGAAGACGGATTGAAACGCCTCGGCCTGGATCGTGCGCGGGCGGTGGAAGTTAAGGCGTCGATCCTGCAGACAGGCTCCAACCGGGTCGTGACCGATATGGCAGAGCATGTCACAGCGAAAGCAGCGCGGCGGGCCTATGAGCGGGCCGGTGTCGGGCCGGAAGATGTCTCCGTCGCTGAAGTCCACGATGCCACTGCCATGGGCGAGATTGTGCAGATAGAAAACCTGGGGTTTTGCGACTTCGGCGACGGCGGCGCAACATCAGAGCGGGGGGATACAACGTTGGGCGGGCGCGTTCCCGTCAACCCATCCGGCGGCCTGGAATGCAAAGGCCACCCTATTGGCGCAACGGGCCTGTGTCAGATCCAGGAGTTGACGACCCAGCTGCGAGGTGAGGCGGGGGAGCGCCAGGTGGAAGATGCCCGCATCGGCCTGGCGGAAAATGGCGGCGGTCTGTATGGCATCGAAGAATCCGTCGCCTCCGTTGTTATTCTTGGAATTTAGCGCCGCCGCGTCGACCTGACAGCAGGCGAACCATGATGGCACCAAACAGGATGACCCCGCCGACAGTGGCGAAGGCCAAACCCCAGCTGTCCGCGGTTTGTCCATTGCCCGTGTGATCCAGGATCACACCGAATAATACCGGTCCCGCCAAGCCACCAGCGGCGGCGGCGACACCAAATACGGCGACTGTATTGCCCCTTTGCGTAGGATCGGAGGCATTGACCGCACCGCCATTCAACATGCCGCTGTCCGCCAGTATAAAACAATTGTGCATAAGGACGAGCCCGATCAAAAGCCACAGGGACCACGCAGCCGAAAAGCCGACAAAGAATGCCGCCACGGCAGAGGCCGTCATGACCAGAAAGGCTGCCTTGGCATAGCCGGCACGATGCGCGAACTCTCCCCCTGCCATGCTGGTCGGCACGCCGATGAGAATAAGAATTGTCGCCACCAGGGGAACATTGAAGCCTGCAGGCACCTCCGGACGGGTCGCCACAACCCAGGTCAGAAACGCAACGGTCCAACCACGCACGGCAAGCAATTCGAAATGATGTGCGAACGAGCCTACGATGAAACCCAAGGCCTCCCGGTTGCGCAAAATTGACCGGAAATCGGGAATAAACCGTGACTTTAAGGTTTGGCCACCTGCCCCGCCATCCGCGCCTTCAGGCACTGCGGGCGGCAGCAGGAACAGCATCAGGGCAGCAGCAACCAAGTTCGTGCATGCGGGTAGAACAAAGGCCCATTCCCAGCCGAAGGCATCCTTGGTCTCCGCCGCCGCCAAAAGGGACAACGACGAACAGACCGCAAAGGAAGAGACATAAATCGAACCCGCGCGGCCCTTACTCTCTCCCTCCACCCGGTCGGAAATCGCCTTCACGCCCGGCAGATAGGTCCAGGCAAAGCCCAGACCCTGAAGGGTGCGAAAAGCCATGGCGCTCCAGAAACCATCCGCCAGACCCATGCCGCCATAGCCGATGACATTGACGATCGCGCCCAGGATCAGCATACGGCGGGCATCAATACGGTCCGTTATACCAACGAAGGAAACGCCGATCAGATAGGTCAAATATGGAATGCCGGCAATCCATCCGGCCTCGGTATTGCTTAACCCCCACATCTCCACGAACAGTGGCAACAAGGCCGGTGTTGCGTGCATGCCTAACAGGGTCAGGCCCAGAAATGTGCACATCAAAATTATGAGCGAACGCATGGACATTAAAAAATGTGATCCCCAACTTGAACTGGTGTTGCGCACCATATGGCCCAGGACGAAGGGCAGCGCAAATCCGCGATCACATATTTTGATGCATTATACCAAGGTGCGATGATAAAGACCTATATAGATCGTTTCAGGGGCGTGCCGGGTAGGAATGGAAGCGCCGACGGTACAGGTACCTTCAAGTTTTCATGACGCCGCCGGCGCGCCTCTGAAACGACCGGATTCGGCGCCGTACGAAGGCTTTCGGCGGTGTCGCGCGCAGCTTAAGGTACATGCAGCACGCTCCTACCCGAAAGCCTTCGTACGGCGTCTATATGGGTCTTTATCATCTCACCTTGGTATTAGTTGTTTATTGACCGTTTGGTCGATAGCATTGCCACATCTAAAAATGCTCTTCATAGCATCGGGACAAAATCTGTGTGGTTCAGAAAATTTGGCTCACTGCAGGGCACATTAGTGTGTCACAATGCGGCGGTGAAATTTCGACACATGCGATTGTCTTAATAAAAACTAATTTGGGGACGACATCAAATGACAGAACAACTAACCCTGGAACAATTCATGGATGGCGTGAAAAAGCGCAATCCCGGCCAGCCGGAATTTCATCAGGCGGTGCACGAGGTTGTGGACACGCTTATTCCCTATATTGAAGCCAATCCGATCTATCACAAAATGCAGATCCTCGAACGCATGACGGAGCCGGATCGCATTGTCAGTTTTCGCGTCTGCTGGGAAGATGACGACGGAAATGTCCGGGTTAACCGGGGCTGGCGGGTGCAGTTCAATAACTCCATTGGGCCCTACAAAGGCGGTTGCCGTTTTCACCCCACGGTCAATGAAAGCGTCCTGAAGTTTTTGGGTTTTGAACAGCAATTCAAGAATTCCCTGACCGGTCTGCCCATGGGCGGCGGCAAGGGCGGTGCCAACTTCAATCCCAAGGGCAAGTCGGACCACGAGGTGATGCGGTTCTGTCAGTCCTTCATGACCGAATTGTGCCGTCATATCGGCCCCAATATCGACGTTCCCGCCGGCGATATCGGCGTTGGCGCACGGGAAATTGGCTATATGTTCGGGCAATACAAACGCCTGACCAACAAATTTGAAGGCATTTTGACCGGCAAGGGCCTGGAATTCGGCGGCTCGCTCATCCGGACAGAGGCCACGGGCTACGGCGCTGTCTATTTCCTGCAATGCATGCTCGACAAGATCGGCGGCACTTTAGATGGTGCCAATGTGGTGATCTCTGGCTCCGGCAACGTTGCCACGTTCGCGGCGGAGAAGTGCCTGCATTTAGGTGCCAAGGTTCTGACCCTATCCGACTCGGGCGGCTACATCCATGATCCCGACGGCATCAACCAGGAAAAGCTGGATTGGATCAAGGAATTGAAGAATGTCCGGAGAGGCCGGATTTCAGAATATGTAGCCCAATATCCCAACGCCACCTTCCACGAAGGCCGGCCCTGGGGCGTTCCCTGTGACTATGCCATCCCCTGCGCCACGCAGAATGAAATCGATGAGGATGAAGCGAAACTGCTGGTCAAGAACGGCTGTAAGGGCGTCTCGGAAGGTGCCAACATGCCAACAGTGGTTGCGGGCATCAACGTCTTTCAAGCGGCTGGGATTTTGTACGGTCCGTCCAAGGCCGCGAATGCCGGTGGCGTCGCCGTCTCGGGCATGGAGATGAGCCAGAATTCAGCCCGGATTTCGTGGAACGAGGATGACCTACAAAAGCTGTTGTTGAGCACTATGCAGGACATTCACGACAGCTGTTATCAATATGGCCAAGGCAAGGGCGTAAACGGTAGCTGCGACTACCTGATGGGGGCCAACTTAGCCGGCTTCGTCAAGATTGCCGATGCTATGCTTGCTTACGGCGTCCAATAAAATTGATGCTGTGAATAACGGCCCGCCTCGTATGAGGCGGGCCGTTTTCTTTTCAGCGACCAACCCTGAATTAAAGTCTGCTTTGCAGATAATCCAGCGTCCGAGCCTGGGCACCGGGGTCCGTCTCAGCTGTGTGGGCGATAAGGTCCGTTGTCCCGGCTTCGGCGATTTGGCTGATCGCCCGATCCAAGGCCGCTTCGTCGCCCACCAGGGCAAGCTCCGCCGGGCCGGCCATGCCTTCGCGGTCCAGCATGGCCCGGTAAGACGGTAGTTGGCCATATACCTGCAGCATCTCGCCTATTTTCGCACGGGTTTCATCGACCTGATTTGTCAGAACGATGGGAAAGCCGGCAATAACCCGAGGGCTGGGCCGGCCGGCAGCACTTGCCGCATTGCCCATGGTGGGCAGGACATGTTGGGCAATGGTGCGCGGGCCGGTCATCCACAACGCCGTCCCATCCGTGTATCGTCCCGCCAGTTCCAGCATCCGGGGCCCCATGGCGGCAACGATCAAAGGCACCGGCTTGGCTGCATCGGGAACATTCAATTCAATCTTACTGCGATAATGATCGCCGGAAAAAGCGGCACCTTCGCCACGCAGCAAAGGCGTCAGAATTTTCAGGTATTCTTCCATTGTATTCGCCGGCTGGGCGTAGGAGAGGCCCAGGGCATCCTCAATCACAACTTTGTGGGACAGCCCGATACCCAGCGTTAAGCGGCCCCGCGCCATTGCGGATGCAGTCAAGGCCTGTTGTGCCAAGGCGACGGGATGGCGCGGCTGAATGGGCGTGACCGCCGTACCGACCTCTATTTTTTTGGTTTCGCGTGCGGCCATGGCCATGGCTGTCACGGCATCGTGGCTGCGGATATTCGCCAACCATAACGATGGGAAGCCGCGGGCCTCCAAATCCTGGGCCATGGCGATATAATAGTCGATTGAGGCGTTCGCATCGGGAAGCCCGCCCGTCATAATGCCAAGTTTCATGGTCACGTGCTCCATTCTTTCAGATTGTGTTGGCCATAAATGTAATAGGACAAGGTATATTGGGACAAGCGTGACTGCATCCTTATAATGCAGCGAAATGAAATTTGGAGGTCAATATGTTCCGTGCTTTCACTGGTTTGGCGGTACTGCTATTCGCAGGGCTGATGGTGTCCCCTACCCTGGCGCAAAATAGTGCTGGCGCAAAGACAAGCGTGCTGATCCCGGTCACCAATTCGGCCAAAGATGTTGAGATCCTGATCGCCAATTTGTTGAAGGAGCATTTTAAGCTCGAATCCTCCCTCAAGCTGGTCAACGATGATCCGGAAAACCTGCGACTGCAGGTCCCCGTCAATGTGGACAAAAAGCAGGGCATCCCGCCCATCATCGCTTTAATCGATACGGCCGTGGTCGCCAGGGACAAGGCCGGCAAGGCCCTGTCCCAAACCATATCCATTGCCGCCACGGCTGATATACTGTTCAAAAAAGAACAGATGCCGAAACTGCTGGAATGGGCCAACGCCTGGAATGCCAGGATGCTGCCAATTCGGGTGTTCATTGTGGAAAGCCGTGTTTTCACCGCGACCGCCATCCACGGCACTTTATCCGAGCCGACATCGTCTGATCGGGTGCTGGATAGTTTTCGCGGCGTTATTCAGGTTTGGGCCTCGGTCATGCGGGATCTACGGGTTAACAAATTCATTCCTGAGGCGAAGGCCTCTAAGACGAAGACTGGGGCGAAGAAGTAGGCCGGCGTCTTAATAGTTGGATAGAGCGCATGGTCATGGCGACCACATCGTTCTGATCATAAACCTGCCATTCCAAGCCCACGATGCCCCGGTCCGGCTTGCTGGCAGAGAGCCGGCTGTCCGTGATGGTAACGACAACATGGATAGTATCGTCAGGACGAACGGGATGGATCCAACGCAAATTGTCAATGCCGGGGGAGCCTAGGGAGGCATCGGGGGCCCATGGGGTGGCCATGGTAAAAAGGCGAAAGGCATAGGTGCCCAGCATCCAGCCGGATGCGATCAGACCGCCATACATGTGTTCTTCCGCCGCCACCTTGTCCATGTGAAAAGGTTGCGGATCAAAGCGAAAGGCCCAATCAATAATCTCGGCCTCGGTCAATGTTTTGCCTGGCGATACGATCTGCTCGCCGACCTTAAAATCCTCGAACCAACGTTCGCTCATCATGCTTCCTTTCCTGCCAATCCGATACTGCAATAGACCATCGCCGCGCCTGATGCTATCCGGTCTGTAAAAAATGGAGCGCTGTGCTAAATTGCCGGCACAATGTTACGGTTCCCCCCTAGGAGTACTATATGCATCCCGGAATTCACGCAGCTGCAACTCCAGACAAAGCCGCCTATATCATGGCCAGCAGCGGTCAGGTTATTACTTATAGTGAACTGAACGACACATCCAACCGTGGCGCACAATTGTTTCGCAGTCTGGGCCTTGGTCTGGGCGATAACATCGCCATCTACATGGAAAACAATGCGGCCTATTTGCAGATCTGCTGGGCCGCGCATAGGGCGGGGTTATATTATACCTGCATTTCATCCTATCTCACGGCAGAGGAAGTCGCCTTTATCGTCGCCGATTGCGAGGCCAAGGTCTTTATCACCTCCCAGGCCAAGGAAGATGTCGCAGGTGAATTGACGAACCTGATGCCCGGCGTTGAAACCCATCTGATGGTTGGTGGGACGATCGCGGGCTACCAATCCTATGACCATGAAACCGCCCGTCAGCCCAGCGCCCCGATTGCCGATGAATATGAAGGCTCTGACATGCTGTATTCGTCCGGCACCACCGGACGACCGAAAGGCATCAAGCTGCCCATTGACGGTGCCCCCCTGGGCACACAGCGAAGCCCTATAGATGTTCTGGGCACGGTTTATGGCGCCAACGAAACATCGATCTATCTCTCTCCCGCACCCTTGTATCATGCCGCCCCCTTGCGCTTTAACATGGGCATGCTGAAAAAGGGTGGCACCTGCATTGTGATGGAACGCTTTGACCCTGAAAACGCCCTGGCCCTGATCGAAAAATATGTGGTTACCCATAGTCAATGGGTCCCGACCATGTTCGTACGCATGTTGAAAATGCCTGCGGAAGCACGTGAAAAATACGATCTCTCCAGCCTGAAGATTGCTATTCACGCCGCAGCCCCCTGCCCGGTCGATATAAAACGGCAAATGATCGATTGGTGGGGCCCGGTCTTGTTCGAATATTATGCGGGCACGGAAGGCAACGGATTTTGCGCCATCAACTCCGAACAATGGTTGGCCCATCCCGGTTCCGTCGGGCGGGCGATGTTTGGTGTTGTCCATATCATGGACGATGATGGGGTCGAACAATCTACCCGCAACCCCGGCACCATCTATTTTTCCGACGGTCCGGAATTTACCTATCACAACGATCCCGAACGCACGGCGGAATCCCGCAATGACAAAGGCTGGTCCACATTGGGGGATGTCGGCTATCAGGACGAGGAAGGTTATCTTTACCTGACCGACAGACAGTCTTTCATGATCATATCGGGCGGGGTCAATATCTATCCCCAGGAAATAGAGAACCTGTTGGTCGGCCATCCGAAAATTATGGACGTCGCGGTGGTCGGTGTGCCGGACCCGGATTTTGGCGAGGCGGTCAAGGCGGTGGTGCAACCGGTCGATCCCAATCACGCCGGCAGTGACCTGGAAGCCGAAATTCTAAGCTATGCCAGGGAGCATTTATCAAGCGTCAAATGTCCCCGCAGCGTGGATTTCGAGGTGCAATTGCCCCGCCACGACAATGGTAAATTATACAAGCGGTTGATCAAGGACCGCTATTGGGGCCGCCACGATACCCGTATCGTTTAGCGGCCCCATAATCGATAATTGAAGATAGACTATAGAATTAAGTGAACTGAAAAAAAATCGTACGGAGAGAAACATGCGCGGACGTCAGGTATTTATGGACAGTTTGGTGGCCCACGGGGTCGAACGGATTTTCGGCAATCCAGGCACAACTGAAAGCCCCTTGCTGGATAGTCTGCAAAGCTATCCGCAGATCGAATACACCGTTGTCTTGCAGGAAAGCATCGCGGCCGGCGCCGCCAGTTTTTATGCCCAGGCCAGCGGCAAAACCCCAGTGGTCAACCTCCACGTCGCACCGGGCCTGGGCAATGCCATTGGCATGATGTATGGCGCATTGAAGGCCAATTCGCCCATGGTGGTGACAGCCGGACAGCAGGATACCCGCATGCGCCTGCGCGGCCCGATCTTAGGCTATGACCTGGTTGCCATGGCAGAACCTGTTACCAAATGGAGTGTGCAGGTAGAAACGGCGGATGAGATGGCCGCGATCATGCGGCGCGCCTTCAAGATCGCCAATGAAGCCCCCGCCGGGCCGGTGTTCGTGGCCCTGCCCATCAATGTGATGGAGCAGGAAACAGAGATCCTTGCCAAGGCATCGACGGATACATTCACAGCCCCCCGCCCGGACCCCGCAGGCGTTGCCGCCATGGCGGCGCGGATCATGGCTGCGAAAAACCCCATCATCGTGGCCAGTGACGATGTCGCCCGCGCCGATGCTGTCAAAGACTTGGTCGCCTTGTCGGAAGCCATGGGCGCCGGCGTCTGGTTTGAGGGCATTCGCCACCATATCAACTTCCCCAATCGCCATCCCAACGCCAAGGGCATTCTGCCCGTGGATGCAGGTGCGATCCGCAACACTTTCGGTGAGGCCGATTTGGTCATGCTGATCGGCGGGCCGTTTTTTGAGGAGGTATGGTTTACCTCTGGGCTGCCTTTCCCCGATGGTGCAACAGTCGTGCAGTTGGAAGAAGCTGCGGCCCGTCTAGCCCACAATCACGCAGTTGATGCGGGCCTGGTCGGGCATTTGCCCACCTCCCTGGGCGATCTGACAGCCACCTTGAAGGCATCCGGCGATTATCAAAGTGCCGCCAAGGCGCGCAATGACGCCCTGGCAGCCGAAAGCACCGAAGCCCGCGCCGCCTACGAGGCGCGCAGCCAACGGGCCTGGGATCGTGACCCCATGTCCATGGCCCGCGCCATGGCAGAGATTAACGCCGGCACGCCGGACAACGCTGTTGTGGTGGAGGAGGCGATCACCGCCGGTCTTGATCTGGCCCAGGCCTTTGAATTTTCCACGCCCGGCGATTATCTATCGGGCCGGGGCGGTGGCATCGGCCAAGGCTTGGCAGGCGCCATTGGAGCCAAACAGGGGCAACCGGAGCGTCCCGTCCTGGCAGTCTCTGGCGATGGCTCGGCGATGTATTCCATCCAGGCCCTTTGGTCGGCGGCGCATCATGACCTGGACATCGTCTTCGTCATTCTTGTGAACCGGGAATATCGCATTCTCAAACACAACATGGACACTTACCGGCAACGCTTTGATGCTAATTCCAACCAGGATTATCCCCGGATGAACCTGGAAAACCCAAATATGGATTTTGTCTCCATAGCCCAGGGCATGGGCGTACCAGGCTGCGTCATCAGCCAGCCGGATGAACTTGCGGCAGCAGTCAAGGGGGCCTTCGCCAAGACGGGTCCCTATCTGATTGCGGTCAATATCGAAGGTAAGCGGTAGGAAGGGATATGAAAATGAATATAGTAGCACCCGAGTCCGTCGGCCTTTCCGCAGCGCGGTTGGAAAGGATGACCGCATGGATGGAACGCCAGGTAACCACGAACCGATTGCCGGGCCTATCCGCCATGATCCATCGGCGCGGCCAGTGTGCCTATTTGAATTGTACCGGTCAGATGGATGTTGAGGCTGATAAGCCGATGGCGGAGGATACCATCTTCCGCATCTACTCCATGTCCAAGCCGATTACCGCCGTCGCGGCGATGATCTGCTATGAGGAAGGACATTTTCAACTCGATGACCCAATCGCCAAGTTCCTGCCGGAATTTACCGCGATGCAGGTCTGGGACGGCAAGGCCGACGCACTTAACACGGTTCCGGCAGAGGGCTACATCACGGTGCGGCATCTGTTGACCCACACCGCCGGGTTCTCCTACGAGTTCATGGAAGCGACCCCGGTTGAGGCCTATTACCGGGAACATAAAATCAGCTTCAACCCCGGCCGACAGACCGAGGGTGGGGCCGATCTGGCCGCGATGACGACCCGCCTGGCCCAGGCACCCTTGGTTCGCCAGCCCGGCAGCGGTTGGGGCTATTCCGTCTCGATTGACGTCCTTGGCCGGTTGGTCGAAATTTGGTCGGGGCAAACCCTTGATCGGTTTTTTGAGGATCGCGTCTTCCAACCCCTCGCCATGACCGACACCGCCTTCTCGGTCGTACCGGAAAAACAAGCGCGGTTTGCCGCCTGTTATGAGCCTACCAGCGGGGGCGGTCTTGGCAATCTAAGCTCTGCGGAAGCAGTGATCCGAAAAAGCGATGGCATCGGCCTGAAGTTGGCCGATGCCCCCACTGACAGCAACTATTTGCATCATCCCGAAACATTATCGGGCGGTGGCGGTTTGACCGGT
Source organism: Rhodospirillaceae bacterium (assembly GCA_018660265.1). Lineage (GTDB taxonomy): Bacteria > Pseudomonadota > Alphaproteobacteria. The sequence continues at coordinate 37,634 of JABJKS010000034.1, forward strand.
ACCCTGGGCGACTATGGCCGGTTTTGCCAGATGTTGTTGAACAAGGGGGAATTCAACGGCAGCCGCATATTGGGCCGCAAAACGGTGGAATTCATGTCCATCAACCACTTACCCGACAACAAAGACATGGCCGCCATGGGGCAGCCGGTATGGAGCGAAAGCAGTGCCGAGGGGATTGGGTATGGCCTGGGCATGGCCGTCGTCATTGATGCACCGGCAACGCAACTGATCCGTTCCACCGGCGAATATTTTTGGGGCGGTGCGGCCTCAACCGCCTTCTGGATTGACCCAGCCGAGGACATGTTCGTCGTCTTCATGACCCAATTGCTGCCCTCGTCCTTCTATCCGATCCGTGGCGAGTTGCGGGTCGCGACCTATCAGGCGTTGATCGACTAAAGAACATGGGCCCGGCCTGCAGGCCCAGACCAACAATGCTGTAACCTGCGTCGTATCGTTTAACAATGGGGAAAATAGAATGATCAAGGGATTGCACCACAACGCCTATCGTTGCCGGGATTCAGAAGAAACCCGGAAGTTTTACGAAGACTTCCTCTCCCTCCCCTTAGCCGGTGCGTTGGATATCGGCACCACCCATACAGGGCGGGACACTTCGGTATTGCACACGTTTTTTCAATTGGATGACGGATCTTTTCTGGCGTTTTTTGAGGCCCCGGATATGCCGTTTGAATTCAAGGAGCAGCATGATTTCGACCTCCATATCGCTTTAGAGGTCGAAATGGACGTACTCCACGAGATGTTCGCCAAGGGCAAGGCGGCGGGGATGGAGGTGCGCGGCATTTCCGATCATACCTTTGTCGATTCCATCTATTTCAGGGACCCCAATGGCTATGTCGTGGAACTTTCTGCCAAGCGTCCGGGCCATGATGAGGCGATGAACCCCGCCACAAATGGTGCCCGGACCATCCTTGATACCTGGCAGGAACGCAAAACCGCCGGCTGAACGCTACCAACCCAGGCTGGCACGGATTTCGGCGACGGCATCCATGTGCATTTCATGATCACCGGCAAAGCGCAGGACGATATGGCTGGCGCCCTGATCGGCATAGCCTTTCAACCATGCGGCGGCACCTGCAACGGGGCCGCCGTAGCTGGCCTGATGCCTGGCCAGTACCTTGGCTGAGGCACCGTAATATTCCTCCATATAGGTTTCGATCTGCTTTTCCGCCTTGGCGACGTCGTTATCGATATACATGGTTAGATACAGCGCGCCGGTCAGATCATCGGGGTTCCGGCCTGCTTCACGGGCACTGTCCAGAACACCGCGCCATTGTTCGCCCCAACCCGTCGCATCCGGCCCCGTGGGGAACCAGCCGTCAAAATGCTTGCCGGCCCGCTGGCGGGAGGCCACGGCTGAACCACCGCCCCAGATGGGCGGGCCACCGGGCCTGTGGGGCGTCGGGGCAAGGACGCCTTGTTCTACTTTCCAGCGGCCATCCCAATCCACGGGCTCGCCGCTCCACAAAGCTTTACACAGACGCAGGCCTTCCATCATGCGGCCCACGCGCTTTTCGAACGGCACGCCGGCGGCCTCAAACTCAGCCCTGATATTTGGCACGTCGGCTGCAATACCGACGCCCAGAATAACCCGGCCTTCGCTGATCTGATCCAAGGTCGCCACTTGGTGCGCCATGACGACAGGATTGCGCAAGGTGGGCAACAGCACAGCCGTGCCCAGCTCCACCGTCTTGGTCCGGCCCGCGATGCCCGCTAACAGCGTCAAAGGTTCATGCCGGGGCCGGGCCAACAGGCTGTCACCGATCCAGACGGAATTAAACCCCCGATCCTCCGCCCGTTCCGCCAAGGCCATCAAAGGCCCCGCCTCGGGCTGGCCATGCATCACTCGTTCCCGCGTCGGCAGAAGATATCCCAATTGAACTGACATAGCCGTCTCCCTATCTGTAAGCCCCGTCCCAATCGCCCGCCTGGGCCTGGGCAATGTCGCCATCGTCGGTCATTTCGGGTCGGTTGATGGTCAACATTGTTTCAGGCGTTACCACCGCATAGTCCATGTATCCCAACCGGGCCAGCGGTCGCATGGCACCCGTGTCCACGATGCCGTTGGAAATATAGCTATCGTCAATATAAATGCCCACGACCTGGCCGATGACGATAAAATGCCCCTGATCAGAACCAGGCACCACGTCCGGCAGTTCAATGGTTTTCCAGTATTTGCACTCAAATGCCGCCGGGCTCTCTTTAACCCGTGGCGGTACGACGAATTTTGAGGCCGTCGCCGTCAAATCAGAAATGGGAAATTCATCGACACCGGGGGGCACGGGGGCTGAAGATACATTCATGCCGTCGCGGGTATCCCAGGTGGACATGGAACAGGTGAACTCTCCCGTCTCCTGAATATTGCGGACGCTGTCTTTGATATTCTTGGAAGAGAACATGACGTAGTGGGGCCGGTCACTGACCGCATTGAAGAAGCTGTAGGGTGCCAGATTATAAATACCATCCCGGCTGACCGAACCAATCCAGCCGATAGGCCGGGGCGTGATCAGGGCCTTGAACGGATCATGTTTGAGGCCATGGTTGTTCTCGATGGCGTCGTAATGCATGGGTAAAATTCCTAAACTTGGATGTATGTACTATGACCGTTTCAGAACGGCATCGATGAAGTCGTCACTAGCGCCCAAATAACGCGCCGGATCGGCCAAGGCCTGCCAATCCAGCTGTGCATCGGTGCGTTGTTGCAAAACGGCAAAAAGATCCTGCCCGTCTGCTATAGCATCCCGGCAGGCATCCTTCACCAAAATCTGCGCCTCCCGCTTGGGCATATGCTGGGCCAGGGCATAGACCGCAGCCTCGGCCAACAGCATGCCCTTCGATGCGGCAATATTCTCCATCATACGGTCGCAGTTGACGATTAGATTTTCTGCTATGTGCAGACTGTGTATCAGGCCCGCGCCCGTGGCTCTGATCATCTGCGGCAACGTCAGCCATTCCAGGTTCCAGGCAACGCCGTCCCGTTCCAGCAAATGCGGCGCGGTCTGGTGCATGTTTGCCATAAGACCGCCATTGTGGCGGGCCAGGGCCAGCACCGCCTCGGCCCGAACCGGGTTGGCCTTTTGCGGCATGGCGGAAGATCCACCTGCACCGGCGATCTGCACCTCACCGAATTCGGACTGTGCCAACATCAGAATATCGCCCGCCACCTTCCCCAGATCACCGCTCACCATAGCCAGGCAATGGGCGAATTCGATGATAGTGTCCCGCTGGCTGTGCCAGGGCATGGGGGGCGCATCGAGATTAAGTGCGATCGCCAGGGCCGCGACAACTTCGGGCCCACGTTTAAGTTCTTGGCGACCCATAGCCGACAGTGTCCCCCCCGCTCCGCCCAATTGCAGCAACATGGGCTGATCCAGCAGTCGTTGACGGTGCCGTTGCAAAGGCGCGATCCAACCCGCAACCTTTAGCCCGAACGTGGTCGGCACCGCCTGTTGGTAACGGGTCCGCGCCGCCATAATCGTCCGCCTGTGGTCTTCGGCTAAGACCATCCAGGTATCGATCAGGCTATCCAGTCGGCCCAGAAAATGGCTCCGTACCCGCTGCAGCAAAAGGCTTATCGCGGTATCCACAATATCCTGCGAGGTCGCACCCCAATGCACATAACCGCCAAATTCGGGACCGACCGCGTGGCGTAACTGGGCCAGCAGGGCGATGATCGGCACACCATCGCGGATCGTTCCCTCCATCAAGCCGGGAATATCTGCCGTCATTGTGGCGGCGATCTTTTCAATATGGTCGGCGGCCGGCTTAGGAATAATGCCAAGACTGCCCTGGACCCGAGCCAGGATACCCTCCACCGCCAACATTGCGTCGGCCAGGGCTGCATCATCGATCAGCACCTCAGTATCCGGGTCCTGCAGATAGGCGTCCAAGATCATTGGCTCAACTCAGGCATCAAAAAAGACGGTTTCCTGATCGCCTTGCATATGAATATCGAAGCGGTAAATGGCACCATCGGCACCATCGGCATCATCGGGGCCATCTTGCCGTTGGGCGATTAAAGTATTACGGCGCGCAGGGTCTATCTGTGCCAGAACGGGATCGCCGTCATTTGCCGCAGCCTCATCGGAGAAATAGATCCGGGTGTAGACGTGGTTTAATAGACCACGCATGAAAACAACGACGGTAATATGTGGGGCCTGGCCATCGCCAATGGCACCGGGCTTGATGGTCTGAAATTCATAGAAATGCTCCGCCAGGGTACCGGTTCCAACCCGGCCAAAACCGGCAAAGCCCGTGTTGGAACCGCGTTCGTCCTCCGGGTGGGCATAGCGGCCCTGGCTGTCGGCCTGCCATAGTTCCAACACTGCATCGCGCACGGTATCGCCATTGCCGTCGAACACCTGACCGCGAATGGCTATCCGTTCCCCCGCGATATCTCCCGCGCTTAGATTATTGCCCACCAATTGTTTGTAGTCATAGCCATATTGTTCCGGTGTCAGGCCATAAGCGAAATAGGGGCCCACGGTTTGCGAGGGCGTCTGACGCAATTTGTCATCCCGGGCCATGGCCTAGTCCTCCAGGGGCGTGGCGGCGCGTCCGCGCAGAACAATGTTGAACTCATAGCCCAGGGCCCATTCCGGCTCCGACAACTCTATGGATAATTTCGAAACAAGCAGCTGGCGGGAGGCTTCGGGCACACCATTAAAGATCGGATCCAGTTCCAATAACGGATCACCGGGGAAATACATCTGTGTGACCAGGCGGGTCAGGATGGACGGGCCGAACAACGAGAAATGGATGTGGTTGGGCCGCCAGGCGTTGTAGTGGTTGCCCCAGGGATAGGCGCCGGGCTTGATGGTGATGAAACGATAGCGTCCTTCCGCATCCGTGACACAACGTCCGGCACCTAGGAAATTCGGGTCCAGGGGTGCGTCATGCTGATCGTCGGCATGTTGGTAGCGCCCGGCCGCATTGGGCTGCCAGACTTCCAACAGAATATGGGGCACCCCTCGACCGGCCTCGTCCGTGACCTGGCCAGCAACGATAATCCGCTCTCCATTTGGCTCCCCGGTCGTGGCCGCAATCTTTGTCAGATCATGGTCCAGGGGACCAACCGCATTCTGGCCATAGACCGGCCCGGTACGTTCAGACAACGATTGTGGCAAGACGACCAGAGGCTTACCCGGCGCCCGCAAAGGCGTCGATTTGTATTCAGGGGACAGATAGGGCGGATGGCTACCCCAATCCCTGGGCGTGTAGCCTGCCTGACTAGACATACCGGTCAGGCATTAGGCCGCTGTTAAAATATGAATGACCCGACTTTCCAGCAGGTCCTTGGTTTTTTCACCGTAAGCTTTCATATGAGGTGCTGCGGCGTGGGCCTTCAGGTGATCGGCACTTTCCCATTTTTCCAGAAAGACAAAGGTATCCGGGCCATATTGGGTTTGAAAACTACCCCAACCATCCGCATCAACAGAGGGGGCATATTCGATGCAACCTTCTTCGGCATGAACATTAGCCAGATTGGCCCGGGCCATTTCCAGGACTTCATCCCGCTTGCCCGGCTTTGTGGTGATGACGGCGACGACTTGTACAATAGACATGGTGTTTCTCCTGATTAAGTGGCTTGATTATTATCCTAGAGGCTTAGGTGCCCGGCGCAAAGGCCGCCAGGGCATCATAGTGGGGCGATGCACCGCCCGCGGGATCAAAGGGCTGGATCGCAACCTGGTCCGCGCCGGCATCAAAGTGCGCTTGCAGGCGGGTGCGGATCGCATCTTCCGTACCCCAGGCCACCATGGCATCAAGAAACCGGTCACTGCCCCGGCCCGACAGTTCATCTTCGGAAAAACCAAGGCTAAGCCAGCAGTTGCGATAGTTGGGCAGCCGCAGATACATGGCCAACTGTTCCGCCGCGACATCGCGCGCCACGCTGGCGTCATTAGTCAGGCAAATCTTCTGCTCCACATAGATCGCTTTGCCCGGCCCGACGATCTCCCTTGCCCGTGCCGTATGTTCCGGCGTGACGTTGTAGGGCAAAGCCCCATCAGCCATTTCCGCTGATAGGGCCAGCATTTTCGGCCCTAACGCAGCCAGCACCACGCGGCGCTTGGGCACGGTAATCTGAACAGGTGCGGCATACATGGCTTCCAGATAGGTCCGCATAGCGCTCAGCGGTTTGCCGTAGTTGTGGCCCCGCGCCCCTTCCACAATGGGTATGTGAGAGACCCCAAGCCCCAACATATAACGCCCGCCATATAGGGCATTCAGGCTGTTATGCCCCTGTATGGCCGCCGTTGGGTCCCGGCCATATATATTCGCGATACCGCTGGCAACGTTCAGCTTGGATGTCTGGCTCAGATGATAGCCACCCAGGGCCATGGCTTCATAAGCCATGGCCTCTGGATACCACAATGTGTCATAGCCATGGCCTTCAACGATCTGGGCCAGCTTGGCGGTTTCCTCAACCGGGATTTTGTTGGGGGAAAACCATACAGCCCATTTACCAATCGTCATGCAATGCTACTCCTCAACAAAGTTTACTCGGCTGCCATCTGTCCCGTGTTCATGCCCAATGTGGGTGGCGCAGAGGAAAATTTCGTCAGGACTTCGCCCGGCGCTTCAACTTCGAGGTAATTTTCACCGTCGAATACCTGCACGCCATTGACCCAAGTGCCCATCAGACCCGGTGCCTCGCGTAACAGGCGTTCGCCACCTGCGGGCAGATCGAAATGCCGCTCCATCTTCGTGATGCCGATGGTCTCGGGATCAAACAGGATCATATCGGCCCAGGCACCTTTCGTCAGCTGTCCGCGATCCATGATGCCATAGACATTCGCCGGATCTGAGGTGACCTTGCGAATAGCGGTGGGCAGATCAAACAGGCCCCGGTCCCGGGCCCAATGGCCGAACAGGTGCATGGCAAAGCCCGCATCACACAACAGGGAATTATGCGCACCCGCATCGGACAGGCAGATCAAGGTGCCGTCGTTGACCAACAACGGGCCGACGCCTTCTTCTTCCATGTTCAGCAGATAGCAGGTGTATTTGGTGGCGAAATCTTCTTCCAGGCACAGATCCAGGAAAAAATCGAACGGATCGACACCGCGTTCCTCTGCCACTTCGGCAACAGTGCGCCCTTCCATATGTTTGTTCTTCTCCAGGCCCGTAATCGTGATGGGCACCCAGTCCCAGCGGCCCTTAAAGACATGTTGGCTGTCTTCCGCTGCCAGGGTTTCCCTGAACGAGGCACGGAATGCAGGATCAGAAAAAATCTGTCGCAACTCCTCCTTGTCCTCCGTCGCGGGCCAATGTTTCATGGCCTTCAGGATATAGGCCTTATCCAAAGTGAAACTCAGGCTCAGGGGCTGGCAGGATGCCTGACAATAGACCGGCAGGCCCTTGGCGCGGGCCGCCTCCGCCTGGTCCATGAAGCCTTTGGCCCGGTCCGGTTGGTGGGAGAAATAGAACATGGGCGCATAGCAACCGGGCCGGCCACTGATCTTGCTCATCTCCTCCAAGAACGGAATGCCGTGCTTCTCACCAAAGGTTGCCATGAAGACGCCGTGGTCATATTCCGCCAAGACCTTCATCATAGCGCGGAATTCATCATCATCCGCCAAGCGCGAGGCGATGGGTAGACCGCCTGTGCCGCGATGGTTTTCATTCGATGATGAGCCAAGACCAACCGCACCGGCATCCATAGCGTCCCGGAACAGATCCAGCATCTGGGCCAGCTCGTCAGGTGTAGCGGCGCGCGTGCTGCCCGCATCCCCCATGACCGCCGTGCGAAACACCGTGTGCGAGGCCAAAACCGCAACGTTGGGGTAAACCCCCTTGCGTTTCAGCAGATCCATATATTCAGCGAAGGTTTCATAGCTGGTATCTGTGCCGGCCTTCAAGGATTCCAAAGACATCCCCTCCACCTCCGCCAGATTGGCCAGGATGGCGTCGCGATGTTTGGCAGGCGCAGGGGCGATGCCAAAACCGCAATTGCCAACAACAACCGTGGTAACGCCAAGGGCACCGGCAGGGGAAGCCGTCTGATCCCAGGTCAATTGGGCATCATAATGCGTGTGCAGATCCACCACGCCAGGGGCCAGAACATTACCGCCCGCGTCATAAGTCTGCCGCGCCTCGCCCGTGACCTCACCCACTGCTGCGACCCGACCGTCCTGTACTGCTAAATCACCGGCCACCAAAGGATTGCCCAAGCCATCGGCGATCCGTGCGTTACGAATAATTAGGTCATACATGATTTTTTCTCCTCGTCCCTATTGCATGCCTGCTAGGTTAGAACAAACCTAGCCATCTTGGGAGATTTCATATGAGCACACCACAAATTTTGTTCGATGTGGCAGATCACGTCGCCACCGTTACGTTTAACCGTCCGGAGGCGATGAATGCCCTGGCGGACGATATGCGCGACGTTTTGCTGGCGCAATTGCAGGATTATGCCAAGGACACAGATGTACGCTGCGTGGTCATCACGGGCACGGGTAAGGCGTTTTGCGCAGGCGGCGATATTGCTGCCATGGCGCAATGGCAGGAAAATAATGATACCAGCGTGATCGAGGGATTGTTGGTCACTGTTGAGCAAGTGGTGCATCTGTTGCGCGCCATGCCGCAACCGGTAATCGCCGCCGTCAACGGCCCGGCGGCAGGCGGTGGCATGAACATGGCATTGGCCTGTGATATGCGTCTGGGCTGTGAGAAAACGCTGTTTTCGGAAAGTTTCGTCAAGATCGGGCTGATCCCCGATTGGGGCGGTTTTGAAAGCCTGACCCGTCTGGCGGGCCCGGCCAAGGCCATGGAATTAATGATGACGGGGGAACGTATTCGGGCCGAGGAAGCGTACCGTTTGGGCCTGCTCAATCAACTCTACCCTATGGAAACTTTCCGCCATGAGGTCCAGGCCTTTGCCCGAAATCTGGCTGCGGGCCCGCCCCAGGCCCTGGCCGCCATCAAACGGGGCATCCATGCCGCGACAGATGCCTCCCTTCGCGCCGCCTTGGACTTTGAAGGCAAAAATCAGGTCGAACTGATCCTGTCCAAGGATGCGCGGGAAGGTATGCGTGCTTTTCTGGAGAAACGCCCGCCCGTCTTCGGCACTTAAACTTTTTTCGCTCGCGCTTAGGCGCAAGAGCGCACCGCTCCGCGAGGGCGGTGCATAAGCGCCGGGTCGCCGTCGCGCCCTGTATTGACCGATTTGACCGATTTGACCTTGAAAACAGACTAGATTGTCAGCCTTTCGGAACAAACGGGTGGCTGCTGGTCAGGCCACCATCGACGGCATATGACTGGCCATTGACGTAGGATGCTTCGTCAGACGCCAGGAACAACGCCATATTGGCGATCTCCTCAGGCTCGCCATTGCGCCGGGTCGGGTTAAGCTGCCCGATCTTGCCGTCGGTCCCGCGGGATCGGGCCCGATCAAACGTCGGTTTGGTCATGCCGGTTTCGATCAGGCCGGGGCAGATGGCGTTGAACCGGACACCCGATCCGAACATTTCATGGGCCGCCGTCTGCACCAGGGAAACCACGCCTGCCTTCGATGCGGCATAGGGCATACCACCCGCGTTGGCCCGTAACGCAGCCACGGACGCGGTGCATATGATAGAGCCTTTACCTTGCCCCGCCATGATCGGCGCACCATGTTTGATACACAGGAACGGCCCGATCAGATTGATCTGTAGAATGCCCAGCCAGTGCTCCACAGTCTGCTCCGCCAAAGGCACCCTACCCCCGGACACGCCTGCATTGGCATAGATCACATCCAGGCCGCCGTAGGTTTCAACACAAGTATTGATAAAACTAACCACCGATGCCTCGTCCGCTACATTCGCCGACACGGCCATGGCCGTGCCGCCTGCTTCCGTGATCATGGCAACGGTTTCGGCCAAGCCTTCTTCGGCCTGATCGACAGCGACGACAGAGGCGCCTTCACGGGCGAAAGCCCTGGCGCTGGCCCGCCCGATCCCACTGGCCGCACCTGTTACAATGGCGCGCTTGCCTGATAATCTGCTCATACTGTGTATTCCTCTAGCTTAAGACATCCTAGCTTAAGACCGTTTAGCTTAAGACTGTGATTTTCTTGTTTTCAATCAATTCAAAATCGATATTGGCACCCAGGCCGGGCCCTGTGGGGGCGTGGATGAAGCCGTCGCTGTCCGGGGTCAGGTCATCGATAATGCCGTATTTCTGCGCCTCAGCCGGCAACAACACCTCAAAAAACTGGCAATTGGCAATGGCCAGAATGACATGCAGGTTGGCGTAGTTATTCAGGGAATTGCCGCCGTGGTGAACCTCGTAATTCATGGCAAAGGCTTGCGCCAGATGGGCCGTCTTCAGGATTGAGGTGATGCCACCCTTCACCGCCACATCACCACGCAGATAATCCGTCGCCTTGTTGATAATCCAGGGCACATAGTTGGTGAAGCCGCCGGCGGAATATTCCGTCGCCATCAAGGGGATATCCAGCTTTTCCCGCAGCTTCATGCAATTGTACATATCGTCATCCGCCAGGGGATCTTCGTACCAATGAAAGCCCAGGCCCTCAATGGCGCGGCCGACCTTGATCGCTTCCTCGTAATTATAGGACCAGGTGCTGTCCAGCATGACCTTGTAATCATCGCCCACGGCCTTGCGCACGGCCTCGCACACTTTGATATCCGTTTGCCACTGGGTGGGCGGATGAATTTTGTAGGCCCCCCAACCGTTATCGCGGAACTGTACCGCCTCGTCCGCATAGGCGGCGGGGTCTTCCATCAGGGCGGAGGAGGCATAGGCCGGCACCTTATCCCGATAGCCGCCCAGCATTTTGTATAAGGGCATGTTGGCAGCTTTTGCACCAAGGTCCCACAGGGCCACATCCACCGCCCCAATGGCCCGCATGCTGCACCACCGATTGCGGCTCCACAAACGGGCATAGAGTTTTTCCCGGTCTCGCGGATCTTCCCCCATGATCAACGGCTTAAGGTTCTTGATCAGGCCGGTGCCATCCTGATCCGCACTGAACGAGGCGGAACCCAGAAAAGCATGCCCTTCCAAACCGTCATCGGTACGAATGGTCACCAAGCCCAACTGGCTGGAGCCACTGAATTGTCCCGTATGGGCGCCATACTTGGTGGCGGGAATATCATCCCAGGCGAATAGGGTCAGGGTTACGTCATCGATTTTCATGTGCGGGCTCCTCACTTCCTGGCTTGCCTGAATAGTATAGCTCTTTATAAAGCGCCTGCATGGCCCCACCAATTCTTATCCTACGCGACATTGATCTTAGTTTCGGCGGCACGCCCCTATTGGAAGGCGCGGCCCTGTCCGTTTCACCGGGGGAGCGTCCCTGTCTGGTGGGCCGCAACGGTTCCGGCAAATCGACGTTGTTGAAAATCGCCGCCGGGATGATAGAGGCTGATGACGGTGAACGTTTTGTCCAACCGGGCGTCACGATGCGTTATCTGCCCCAGGAACCGGATCTTTCCGCGTACAACGATGTCCTCTCTTATGTGCAGGCCGGGCTGGCACCGGGCGATGACGGACACCGGGCAATTTACCTGCTACAGCAACTTGGCCTGAAAGGCGATGAAGCACCGGCGCATTTGTCGGGCGGCGAGACCCGGCGCGCAGCCCTGGCCAGGGTATTGGCACCCGAGCCCGATATTCTGATGTTGGACGAGCCGACCAACCACTTGGACCTACCCGCCATCGAATGGTTGGAGACGGAGCTGCGTTCCCTGCGTTCGGCTATTGTCATGGTCAGCCATGATCGGCGCTTCCTTTCCAATCTGTCCCGCGCCACGGTGTGGCTGAATCTGGGCGAGACCCGGACGTTGAACCGCGGCTTCGCCGAATTCGAAGCCTGGCGGGATGAGCTGTTGCAGCAGGAAGAGGACGAACAACATAAGCTGGATCGCAAGATCGTGCGGGAAGAACATTGGTTGACCTATGGGGTCACGGCCCGGCGCAAACGCAACCAACGCCGCCTGCGGGATCTGCAAGGCCTACGGCAAGCCCGGCGCGAGAGGCCGCGACAGGCGGGCGATGTGAGATTGTCGGTGACGGAGAGCGGCCTGTCCGGAAAGCTGGTGGCCGAGGCCAAGAACATCTCGAAATCCTATGACGACACGCCGATCGTGGCGGATTTCTCAACCCGCATACAGCGCGGTGACCGAGTCGGTATCGTCGGCCCCAATGGCGCGGGCAAAACCACGTTGTTGAATATGCTGACCGGCGCGTTGGAACCCGATACAGGGAGCATCCGCCTGGGCGCCAATCTGGCTATCGCGACCCTGGATCAACGGCGGGAAAGCCTGGACCCGAACGCAACATTGTCCGAAGCCCTGACGGGGGGCAGCGGTGATCGGGTCAGCGTGGCGGGACAGAACAAACATGTCATCAGCTATATGAAAGACTTCCTGTTCCAGCCGGAGCAGATCGGCACCGTCGTCTCGGCCCTTTCAGGGGGGGAGCGTGGCCGCCTAATGCTGGCCCGGGCCCTGGCCAAGCCATCCAATCTGTTGATCCTGGATGAACCGACGAATGATCTGGACTTGGAAACCCTGGATCTGTTGCAAGAGATGCTGGCCGATTATCCAGGCACGGTCATTTTGGTCAGCCATGATCGTGATTTCCTGGACCGGGTGGTCACGTCCGTCATCGCCCATGAAGATGATGCCGAAGGTGCGGGGCGCTGGTTGGAATATGCCGGTGGCTATAGCGATATGCTGGCGCAACGGGGTGCCCGCTCCGAACCTGCTGGAACGAACATCTCTAACAAGGCAAAAGCGACGGCAAAGGCGAAATCAAAGACCAAAAATGGCGCCAAGCTATCGTTCAAGGACAAGCATGCTCTTGAAACCCTGCCCGACCAAATGGCCGCACTACAGACAAAAATAGGCGAGATAGAACAAACTCTCGCCGACCCCGCCTTTTATGGCCGCGATCCGGAGGGGTTTGATGCCGCCTCCGCCCGCTTGACCATAGTCATGGCCGAATTGGACGCAGCAGAGGAAAACTGGTTAAGATTGGAAATGTTGCGGGAAGAGTTAGAAGCCTAGCAAAGGTCGCAGAAAATGCCTCAAAACGCCGTCGTCACTGGCACGAGCAACGAAGACCAGACCAATGGCCCCATACAAAATGGTCCTTTGAGCGGGCTGCGTGTACTGGATTTTTCCATGTTCATGGCCGGGCCCTATTGCTCGCGCCTATTGGCCGACGCAGGTGCTGAAGTCATCAAGGTGGAGCCGCCCGAAGGCGACTATATGCGCAAATCCAACCCCCTGCGCGGCAATTACAGCGGCTTTTTTGGGCATCTGAACTGCGGCAAGAAAAGCATAACATTGAATTTGAAAGATCCCAGCGACCGGGCCGTTATCGATGCCTTGATGCCGTCCATCGATGTGGTCCTGGAAAATTTCCGCCCCGGCGTTACCCAGCGCCTTGGCCTGACTTATGACGACTTGCGCGCCCTGCGTCCGGACCTGGTTTACTGTTCCGTCTCGGGCTATGGGCAAACCGGGCCAGCCGCCCAACTGCCTGCCTATGCGCCGATCGTTCATGCCGCATCCGGCCATGATCTGGCACAGATGGGGTATGATCCCCGCCAGGATCGCCCCATCCCCAACCGCAGCACCGCGGCCGATATTCTGGCCGCAACCCATGCCTTTGGCGGCATATGCGCCGCCCTGGTTCATCGCCAAAACGGCGGCGGCGGCGACCATGTGGATGTGGCCCTGATGGATATCATGCATCAGATGCTCGGCTATGAAGTGCAAACAGCGCAACTGGAAAATCCGCCGACACCGGTTATCTTTGAACCTATCAAGACCCTGGATGGATTTATCATCGTCGCGCCGATCAGCCAGTTGAACTTCGAAGCCCTGGCTAAGGGCGCAGATCACCTTGAATGGCTGGAGGATGAAAGGTTTTCAACGCCCCTGCCGCGTTCCAACAATTGGGCGCTTTTGACGGCGGAGATTGCTGCCTGGGCCGCCGAAAAAGAGGCTGATGACTGCGTTGAGGCGATCTCAAAAGCCGGTTGTCCGTGCACAAAATACCAGACCGTTGCCGAGTCCATGGCCACGCCACAAGTTGCCCATCGCGACTCCATGATCGAGGTTGAGGATGGCAGCGGTCGCTATCTGGTACCCAATGCGCCCTTCCAGTTCACCAATGCCACCGTCGAGGCACGCCGCTGGGTCCCGGAACAGGGCCAGCATAGCGCTGAAATTCTTGCGCAACTGAACCTGGAAGCCGGCGGCGACTAGGGTTAGAATAGTTCTCAATAATTCAAGCGAATTGGGTTGGGAGCTGACATGAAACTTTTATATTTCGACGATTATCGCCCGGGCGTACTGCGGGATGACATGGTCGTGGATATTTCGGCCGAAGTGCAAGACATCCCCCATATAGATCACCGGGCTTTGATCAACGGTCTGATTGCCCGATTTGACAGCTATCGCGAAAGACTGGAAGTTTTCGTCGCAGGGGCGGAGGGTCAGCCCTTGTCCACGGTCACGCTACGCGCGCCCATACCATTGCCGCGAAATATTGACTGCATGGCGGTGAACTATATGGAAGACGGCACCCGGGATGAACCCGCGCCTATCAATGGCTTTCATAAATCACCCTCCGCCATCTTCGGGCCGGAGGAGACAATGGTGCTGGATGATATTCCGGCAACCGTGTTTGAGGGCGAGGCCGAGCTGGCTGTTATCATCGGCAAGCCGGCCAGCCACGTATCGGCAGACGAGGCTATGGACTATGTCTTTGGCTACACCAATTTCATCGACGGTTCGGCCCGCGGCGTGGGCCCGGCCAACAACGTGTTCTTCCAAGTGAAGTCACGGGACACCTTCGCCCCGATCGGACCCTACATCGTGACGGCGGATGAAATTCCCGATCCCCAGAACCTGGGCGTCCGCCTGTCGGTCAACGGAACGGTGATGCAGGATTTCAACACCTCCGACATGGCCCACAAGATCGCCCGCTGCATAGAATGGACGTCCTCCATTCATGCGTTGGAGCCTGGAGATATTCTTGCCACGGGCACCAATCACCGGGGCCTGAATGCATTTATGGATGGTGATCGTGTGGAGTTGGAGGTTGAGGGCCTGGGCTGTTTGGGCATCAATATTCGCGACGACCTAAAACGCACCTGGTCACGGGATACCCGCCTGGAACATGCGGAAAAGGGTCTGGAAGGCCCCCATACCCCGCAGCTAACCGGCAAGTACGCAAAA
This sequence comes from Rhodospirillaceae bacterium, assembly GCA_018660265.1. GTDB lineage: Bacteria > Pseudomonadota > Alphaproteobacteria. The sequence continues at coordinate 52,849 of JABJKS010000034.1, forward strand.
TAGGACGGACCAGAAATATGGACATCATGCAACCTTTTATGGATTCAACCGATATCATCAACGACGGCGCAGCCCTGGCTGAACGTATGGATAAAGACGGCTATTTGTTCATACGGGGCCTGGTCCCAGCCGAGGCTGCGGGCAACGTCGGCGCGCAGTTTTTGGAAATTGCCGGCGACGGCGGCTGGCTGGCCCCTGATCAACCAAAGGGCGGGCGTATTGCCAATTTGGCGGCAACCTGTGCCGATCCGGAGCCGGAATTTCTGGATGTATTTTCGAAATTTTATCGCCGCGAAGATACCCATGCACTGAAACATCACCCGGCCATCATTGCGTTGTTTGAGCGTATGTTCGGCGAAGATGTTCTTGTTCACCCGTTAATGGTGGCGCGAAACATCTTCCCCCAACGCCTGGCACTGACCACGCGGCCCCACCAGGACTTTGTGCATATCCAGGGCACGCCGGAAACCTATACGGTCTGGCTTCCCCTTCACGATTGCCCCAAGCATATGGGTGGCCTGTCGGTCGCGGCAGGCAGCCATCGACAGGGCGTGCGCGATTTCACCGTCGCCTCCGGCGCAGGCGGTCTGGAAACAACAGAGGCCCTGGAAGGTACCTGGCGCCACGGGGATTTCGCCCTTGGCGATGCGTTGATATTTCATTCCATGGTGGTGCACCAAGGCCTGGACAACAACACGGACGATCTGCGTCATTCCGTCGATGCCCGCTATCAAAAGGCCAGCGAGCCGATCTCCGCCGTGTCCATGGAGGCCTATTCGGGCTGTGGTAGTTGGGATGACATCTATGCCGGTTGGCAATCCGATGATTTGAAATACTATTGGCGCGCCCAAAACCCCGAAGTTCAGGATTTCGACTATCAATACTATGACCGCCGGGACGAAATTGCATTCGCCATGGCGAAAAAGGGTGACAACAGCGCCCGTTCGGCCCTGTTGCGGATCGTCCAGCGTGACCCGCGCGAAGACAAGCGTGACAAGGCGACGGAAATGCTGGCGCTGTTGGAAGCTTAGTACCTTAGTTTAGGGGGACAGGATCGTGACCATCACCCCAGGCAATTCGTCTGGCGAAATTGATGTCTCGGACTTCGATCTGATGGACCTGCCGGCGGACTACGTGCCGAACGCCCACAGCTATTTCGCAGCTCTGCGGCAGGCCAGCCCAATTCATCGCAACCGCGATGGCTCCTACATATTGACCCGCTATGACGACTTGGTGACAGCCTACCGAGACCCGCGTGTTTGGAGCTCCGATAAGAAGGCCGCTTTTGGGCCGAAATTTGGAACCTCGCCGCTGTTTGAACATCACACCACTAGCCTGGTTTTCGTCGACCCCCCTGATCACACCCGGATCAGAAAGCTTTTCCAATCCGCCTTTACGCGAAAATCCCTCGCCGCCCTTGAACCGCGTATTCATGCCCTGGTGGATGGTTATCTGGATGAACTGGCAGACGGCGGAGAGATGGAGTTCGTCTCCGGCTTTTCATTCAGATTGCCGGTGGAAATTGTCTGCGACATGTTGGGCGTGCCCACATCGGACCGCCTGCTCATTCGCGAATGGGCACTGTCGATACTTGGTGCGTTGGAGCCGGTGATGACCGACCAGCAATTCCAGGACGGCTGTGCGGCGGTCGATAACTTCAAGGCGTATCTGAGGGATCGGGTAAAAGAACGCAAAGCCAATCCGGACGGCGGGCGGGATGGAGAGATATTAACGGCCCTTATTGAGGCGGAGGAAGAAGGCGAGAAGCTGACGGAAATTGAGTTGCTTCACCAATGCATATTCCTGCTGAATGCCGGTCATGAAACATCCACCAATATGATCTCCCACGGCGCGCACGAGATGCTGCGCCATCCGGGCGAAATCGAAAAACTGCGCGCCGATGCGACATTGATCGATAGTATGGTCGAGGAAGTTCTGCGTTTCCAGGCACCGATCCAGATCAACAACCGGCGCGCCCTGCACGACACCAAACTATCCGGCACGGCCATCCCGGCGGGCAGCGTGGTTCATTTGATGATCGGTGCGGCCAATCTTGATCCGGCACAATTTCCCGATCCCGAATGTTTCGATATCACCCGGCGGCCCAACCGGCATCTTTCCTTTGGTCTGGGCATTCATATATGCGCCGGTAATGCCCTGGCCAGGATGGAAGCGAAAATCGCCTTTGCAAAGCTTTTCCAGCGGTTCCCAAACTTGCGCCTTGTCGCCCCGGCCGCCTTGTCTGATCGCATTCGATTTCGTGAAGTGACGGAGCTGAAAGTCGCGATTTAGTTAGGCTTTAGGCGTTCTGGCCACTGCACCATCCATGCGGACATGTTGGCAAATTAGGTGAAAATTAACCCTTCCGTGAAAGTTTGAATGCCTCAGACGGGTCTATTTGCCGTTGAAACAAACAGCGATCCATGCCGGAAAAGAAAATACTAACCCAGGCGGAATTCGCCGCAATTGTACGGGCCCACCAGACCCTTCAGGCAGGACGGCCCGGAGGGCAGCGTGCGAACCTGTCGTTTCATGACCTTCACGATCTGGATATGACCCGGGCTGATCTTTCCGATGCGGATTTCACGGGCGGCGATCTACAGCGGGTGCGCGCCGTACAGACGACATTCGTGCGCACATTGTTTTTCGGTACGGACCTGCGTGTCGCCACCCTGCAGCACGCGAATTTGACCCGGGCGGATTTGCGCGGTGCCTGTCTGCGCGGTGCGGATTTAAGCGACGCCACCCTGGTGGATGCGGACATGCGCGAAGGGGTACTAGCCTGGCATGATGGATCGAATGGCCCGGGGGCCGTGGAATACAAACACCAAAATGCCGAAGTTTCCGCCGTGAACGCACAACGGGCGGATTTTTCTTCTGCCAAAATGTCCGACGCGATGGCCGTACAGACGGATTTCACCGATGCGGTATTGCGTAACGCGAACCTGAAGGGCGCGGATTTGCGCAGTTCAATCCTGGTCGGCGCGCAGTTGGAGGGGGCGGATCTTAGCGGTTCCAAACTGGTTGGGGCGGATCTTAGCGGCGCGGATCTGTCAGGTGCCAGCTTTGACGGTGCGGATTTCAAAGACGCCAATTTAGCGGGCGCAATTTTGGATCCAGATGCCCTGGAAGCACCGGAACTACGGGCCGCGGAACTACCCAAGGCGGACGCGGATATTGCCGAACGGTTAGAGGAGATATTGCGCTCTCATCGTAATTGGGCAGAAGGCGCCAAGGCAGATGGAGAACGGGCCAATCTGTCGAGCGCGGACTTGCGCGGCCGGAACATGCAGGGCCGAAATTTGGCGGCGGCCTTGATGACCTCGGTCATTTTAAAGGACGCAGACCTTTCAAAAAGCGTACTCGCAATGGCCAATTTGTCCCACGCCGACATGCGTGCTGTTGATCTGACCGACGCCGATTTGCGCGGTACCAACCTGGAACGGGCAACTCTGAACGGTGCCATTTTGACGGGCTGCAATCTTGGCCCTTTAAAAAGCAGTGGCGGTGGTGGCCGGGTTTGGCGATGCGTTCTGTCGCATGCCCGTCTGTGCCGGGCCGACCTGCGCAATGCGATCCTGACGGAAGCCGACCTGCATGGTGCCGATTTCGAGGGGGCGGATCTGCGCGGCGCGGATCTAAGTGGTGCCAATCTGGCGGAAGCTTCCTTCAACGGTGCCAAGTTGGAGGGCACCCGCCTGGACGGCGCAAATATGGAAGCGGCCCGCATTTCAGCGCAATAGCTACCGTTATCATGGCTCTTTTGATAAGCGTCCGGGCGTTTCCAAATTAGAAATGCCGCCGGGGCAAAGATCAGCTATAAAGGGCAGCTGTTCTGACGAGTATATGTAAAATGATCCAATCAAACCAAAAATTTGAAACACCACGCGTTGAAACGCAAACATGGTTGCTGATCGTTGCCGTTTACGGCGGCTGGATCGGGGCGACCTTGTATGGCACGCATATGCCGTGGTGGTTGTTGTTGATGGCTGGAGGATGGTTCACGGGCTGGTATTATTCCCTGCAGCATGAAGTTATTCATGGTCATCCAACGAAGAAAAGATGGCTTAACGATCTGATCGGCTATGCGCCTTTGGGTTTGTTCATTCCCTATTCCATCTATCGGGCGGACCACACCAAGCATCACAACAAGGATATCCTGACCATTCCGGGGCTGGATCCTGAATCATATTATTTTGATGCAAACACCTGGGCGGCGATGCCAAGGTTCCTAAAAGCGATCAACATCGTCAATAATGCCCTGATAGGACGTCTGACAGTCGGCGTCGCTATAACAATCGTTCGATTTTGGATGGGAGAATTCCGCCGGCTCCTACGCGGCGACCTAACGCATCTGCGGGCCTGGACCCTACATATAGTTCTGGTGGCTGGCGTACTCTATTGGGTCAACGTAATTTGCGGCCTTCCGGTCTGGCTTTATATTTTGACCTTTGCCTATCCCGGCTTGGCACTGACCATGATGCGCTCCTATACCGAGCATCGGGCGGCCGCCGAGCCTGACCATCGCACGGCGATTGTGGAGAGCCGCGGCCTGGGAGGTCTTTTGGGCCTACTGTTTCTGCACAACAACCTGCATATCGCCCACCATGACCAACCGGCCATGCCCTGGTATCAGCTGCCGGCATATTACAGGAGCAAAAGGGCAATGTTCTTGGAGGAGAACGACGGCTTCCTGTTTCACGGTTATCGCGACGTCATGCGCCAGTATCTGTTTGCGCCGATTGATGCACCGATTTCCACATCATCGTATCCGACCCATCCCTAGAAATTTTATCCCAGTGGGAGGCAGACCTTGAAGCTGTTTGATTTTTTGGTGGTGCCAGTCCGCCGGTCGGGGGGAACGGCCATACAACGTTTTCTTTCCCTGCACCCCAATATTATTGCTGTTCCAAAATGGACCCTGGATAGCGCCCTGGAAAGCGGCCAGGAAGAACAATTGTTGGAATCCGCACAAGAGGCCATGCGGGCCAGTCCACAGACCAGATTTGGCCTGGTCCAGCATCTGTTTACGGAAGCGGGACCGGAACTGGAAGATATTGTCCAACGCCTATCGAAAATCGTGCGCAAGGGTGGCTTGATATTGATCTTTCGGGACCATTGCGACGCCATGAATTCTGAATTGAGCCACGGGGCCATTTTACAATATTGCAACTATGACTTTGCAATGGCGGGCTTGAGCTGGCCCTCGGAGATCAATTCATCCATGGACCTGGACGCCTTGCTGCAGGAATGTAAGGAAGAGAGACCCACAGCACGGGATTCAACGGACCATGTCTCCCGCCCCGAGAATGTCTGGAAAAGACGACTGTCATATGTGCACTATGCCGAGATCCAGGCCGCATATGAAGGGTATTTTCGAAACCCGCTGATCGTCGATTACGACAAGATATTTGCCCCGAACGACAAGACATCAATGCAAGGCATTTACGCCTTCATTGGCGTCGATGACAAATTCCACATGCCTTTTTTTACCCGGCAACAAGCCGGGCGTTCGCATCGGTTTCTGGATCATAATTACACCCTGATCTCGTCCGACAATTTCAACAATCTACAGGTTGTCATGGTATCCCGGGACATTTTGGATTTCTCGATTGATTATTCCGGGACGGAAATGGCGATTTTGTTCGATAAATATGTGGAGCAGGATCTGAAATTCCCCAACGGCCTGTCATTGGTGTCCCGATCAGACATTGATCTTGTCAACTCCGGCCCGAAACAGCAGATGATGCTTCGCAATGATGGAGAACGCATGATGCGGGAATTTCTCTATCCATTATGGAGACATAATTTTCAGGCGGTATTGAAGGAGATTGATAAATTCACCAATAAGACCCTGCCTGAAGATATTCGCGAAGATCTGAAGGAGGCGCTGGCAACCGACAGCGAACACTTCTTTGCCACCAATAAGCATATAGGCCAGTCCTGGACGTTCCGTTCCTAGGCAGTTATATGGCTTTACAGCGGTATACTCCGGGCCAGTAAATTTTGCGAATACGATGATCAACGACTGCTGCGTCGATCAATCTGCGGGGTCTGCCCGCCGATGTAGCTGGTGACTAATTGATGCCGTGATTCGGTCGATAACGGCTTGTTGCAGCCATTTTTGGGGACAGCCACCGGGCAACGCCCAGGACAATTTCAGTGGCACAATATCATCGGCCACCTGGCCCCTGGCCTTTGTTGTCACGGCCGTGAGCGCTGCCGTGGGCAGGTAGCTTTGACCGCCCTGGGCCGTCGTTGTGCATTCGTATGAGATTGAGTTGCATTAGTCATAACTTTCCCCATACTGACCACTTGGCAACAACAATCGAAAGGAGGTGATCCAATGTCTAAAGAATTGCGAGCCGTAACGATCGGCCTGAGGATGCAAGCAGGACAGAGGGAGACCTCTCTACGGAGCACCAGCTCCGTGTCCTGACTGGACACCTCACGTAAAGTGATCGGGACGTATCGTTCGGCCCAGTTCACGGAAAGGCGATCCCTAGGGGTCGCCTTTCTTCTTTTTGGCAGCCATTTTATTTTGCGCCTTGCGGTAGACCTCCAACAAATGTTGCGAATTGACCTCCGTGTAGCGTTGCGTGGTGGATAGGCTGGCATGTCCCAGCAATTCCTGGATCGTGCGCAAATCGCCGCCGCCTGCCAGCAAATGGGTGGCAAAAGAATGGCGCAACGCATGCGGTGTCGCCGTGCTGGGCAGATTTAGGGCAAGGCGCAACTTCTGCATCTGAGCCCGGACGATACGTTGGTTCAGGCGCTTGCCCCGCACGCCCAAAAATAACGGGCCAGGCCGCGGCAGATCGTAGGGGCAAAGAGAAAGGTATTCATCTACTGCCTTCACGGCGATAGGCAAAACCGGCACCAACCGATCCTTGCCGCCCTTGCCCCGGATCATCAGGCTGTTCGATAGCGGCACCTGATCGCGGTTAAGGTCCAATGCCTCGGCAATGCGCAGACCGCAAGCGTACAGCAACGTCAGCACCGCCACATCCCGGGCCTGTACCCACGGCACGTCCGACAACGCCGCGATTTCATTCACGGCCACGACGGCCTCATTCACCTCCAACGGTTTGGGAACGCCGTGGGGCTGTTTCGGGGTGCGCAGGCCGTGAATGGCGGCATTGGCAAAGAAGCCCTGGCGTTCACAAAACCTGAAAAAGCCCCGCACCGCAGACAGCGCCCGCGCCAGTGACGCCGGGCCAAGACCATCGCCTCGCCGCCGGGCCAGATAGGCGCGAAAATCCAACGCCTTTAGGCTGCCCAAATCGGCGAACGTCGGTGCCTGGCCGATGTGTTGGGTTATGAAATCTAAGAACCCGCTGAGATCACGTTCGTAGCCGACCAGGGTATGTTCTGAATAGCGCCGTTCGGACCGCAACCATTCCCGCCAGCGCCCAAGGGCATCGGCAAGTTCAGGGGGCCACTGGTTCAGCTCGGCAGGTCCAGCCATGTCCGGAACAACCGCTCCAGCAAGCGGCTCAGAAATTGCAGCAATTCCGTGCCCTGCCCGGAATGGAATTTTTCACCATCCCGGCTGCCCAGGGCCAACAGGCCGGGTGGGGAAATTCGGGACGGTGCCAGGCGGATCAATGCCTGGCTGCGCACCAGACCGGCACCTGGACCAAACACCAGATGATCTCCTCCCGAAACCGCCTCCAACAAAGTCGCGGCACCGGGCCCTAACAAGGCATCAACCCGCCCTTGAGGCAGGACATAGACGCCCGCCATGGGCGCCCGGGTGGGACCATCTTCCGCCGCCTCCACACAAAGGGTGACCGTATCGACACCCAGAACTTCCACCAGGTCGCGGGTGACAATATGAATGAGATGTTCAAAATTACGCGCGCCCATTAATGCCAGCGCAGCGGCATGAACCTGATTTTGCGAGGCCAGATTGGCCCGGCCATTGGCCAGCAACTCATCATGGAGGGCTTGTAGACGGGCCACTTCATCGCTTAACCGCCGGGTGACGATCTGCCCCATATCAAGAATATTTTCGCCGCTGTGCTTTGCTTCGGGCTGTAACAGAGGCAGCAGGTCAGGGTTATCGCTCAGAAAATTCGGGTTTTCCTGCAAAAACTCACGCACCGCACCTGCATCCGGCGTCGGATCGGTGGCCCGCCCGCGCAGATTGGGTGATGTACGCTTACCAGTCATATTCAGCCCTTATTATCCAAAATACTTTGCCCGGTCTTTTGCCAATCCGCCAAGAATGCGTCCAGGCCCTTATCCGTCAGGACATGCTTGGCCAATTGCTGGATCACGTTGGGGGGAATGGTGCAAACATCGGCACCCAGGCGCGCGGCCTGAAGGACATGTACAGGGGAGCGGATAGAGGCGACAAGGACCTCGGTGCGGATGGCATCGTAGTTGCCGTAAATCTCCATAATCTCGGCAATCAGCTGCATACCATCATGACCGATATCATCCAGACGTCCCACGAAGGGAGAGACAAACGTTGCGCCCGCTTTCGCTGCCAACAACGCCTGATTTGCCGAAAAGCATAGGGTCACGTTGACCTGGGTGCCATCCTGACTGAGGGCACGGCAGGCTTTCAGGCCATCCCATGTCAGGGGTACCTTGACAGCCACATTGTCGGCGATCTTGGCCAGCTTACGCCCCTCAGCCACCATGGCCTCCGCCTCCGTCGCTGTAACTTCGGCACTGACCGGGCCATCGACCAGAGTGCAAATTTCGGCCACAACTTCGAAAAAATCCCGTCCGGACTTGGCGATCAAGGATGGGTTGGTGGTCACCCCATCGACCAGTCCGGTCGCTGCAAGATCAGCAATTTCTGCCACATCGGCGGTATCAACAAAGAATTTCATGGACCCTACTATTCTATAATTTCGTTAATATTCACGCTCGTGCGATCACCGCTTGTCGGCGAGGCTTGAGACAGGCAAAGTCTAGCCGATGGCTGCCTCCCATACCAGTAATGCTGAACCCGAATTCGACGAAACGACACCGCTGCGTCGGGTGCATGTCCTGCTGCCTTTACCTCTTGCGAGCGCTTATGACTATGCGGTTCCTATGGGCGAGCATATCAACCTAGGTGATTTCGTCTCCGTACCCCTGGGGCGTCGGGCGGTAATCGGCGTGGTTTGGGGCGAAGGATCAGCAGATCCTGACAACGCGGTCGCCGCTTCACGCCTGCGCCCCATCGCGGAACGTCTGGATGTCCCGGCGATGGCGGAGGTAACCCGCCGATTTGTTGAGTGGCTGGCGGATTACACCTGTGCCGCCCCCGGTGCTGCCTTGCGCATGACCATGAATGTACCGGCGGCGTTAGAGGCCCCGCGTCCACGCCTGGCCTTTATTTTAGCCGGGCCAGCGCCAGCCCGCATCACCGGGGCGCGCCAGCGGGTGATGGATGTACTGGCGGACGGGATGTCCCTGCCGGGGGCAACCATCGCCGAGCTGGCCGCTGTCAGCTCTGGCGTGGTCCGCGGCCTGGTCAAACAAGGTACCTTGCGGGAGGTGCAACTGCCGGCGGAAATGGCCGTGCCCGAGCCTGATTGGCAACAACAGGGCGAGACCTTGAGCGAGGACCAGGCGGTGGCGGCCGACGCCCTCCGCGCCCGGGTCGAAGCAGGGGGGTATTCCACAACGTTGCTAGACGGCGTGACTGGTGCCGGCAAGACGGAGGTATATTTGGAGGCGGTCGCCGCGACCCTGGCCCAGGGCCGGCAGGTCTTGGTTCTGGTACCCGAAATTGGTCTGACCGCGCAGTGGCTGGCGCGATTCGAGACGCGCTTTGGTGCCCCGCCCCTGGCCTGGCATTCGGATTTAGGCACGGCGCGGCGGCGTTTGACCTGGCGGGCGGTCGCCCAGGGACGGGCCAAGGTTGTCGTCGGGGCCCGTTCGGCATTATTTCTGCCCTACACGGACCTGGGCCTGATCATCGTCGACGAGGAGCACGACGGTGCCTTCAAGCAGGAGGACGGCGTGATCTATCATGCCCGGGACATGGCCGTGCTGCGGGCCTCGTTGGGCGAAATACCCATCGTTCTGGTTTCCGCCACGCCCAGCCTGGAAAGCCGGGTCAATGTGGAAACCGGGCGCTATGACACCCTGCATCTGCCAAATCGCATCGGCACGGCGGAGCTGCCCCGGATAGAAGCGGTGGACATGCGGGCCGAGGCCCTGACGGAGAGCCGCTGGATTTCGGAAACACTGATCACCGCCATGAACGAGACCTTCGCGCGGGGCGAACAGGTACTGTTGTTCCTGAACCGTCGCGGCTATGCCCCCCTGACCCTATGCCGAGCCTGCGGCTATCGCATCCAATGCCCCAATTGCACGGCCTGGATGGTGGAACATCGATTTCACGGCCGCCTGCAATGTCATCATTGTGGCCACAACCAGCGCCAGCCGGACGCTTGCCCGGACTGCGGCGCGGAAGATGCCCTGGTCGCCTGCGGCCCCGGCGTGGAACGTCTGGGCGAAGAGGTTGAGGCACTTTTCCCCGACGTCAGCCGCATGTTAATCGCCTCAGATACAGTGCGCGGGCCGGAAGCGGCGGCAGAGGCAATCCGGCAAATCGCCGAGGGTGAGGTCTCCTTAATCATTGGCACCCAAATCGTCGCCAAGGGACACCATTTTCCCATGCTGACATTGGTCGGTGTGATCGATGCGGATCTAGGCCTCCAGGGTGGCGATCTGCGGGCCGCCGAACGGACCTATCAAATGCTGCATCAAGTCGCCGGTCGTTCGGGGCGAGCCCAACGACCGGGCCGGGCGCTACTGCAAACCTATATGCCCGAACATCCCGTTATGGGCGCATTGATTTCGGGCGACCGGGACAGCTTTATGGATCAGGAGGAAGAAGCCCGCCGCAACCAGGGTCTGCCGCCCTTTGGCCGCCTTGTCGCCCTGATTATTTCGGGGCGGGACGAGGCCCAAGTCAGCGAAACCGCCCGGAACCTTGCCCGGGCCGCACCGCGGCAGGCGGATGTAGATATTCTGGGCCCCGCCCCCGCGCCATTGAGCCTGCTTCGCGGCCGATTTCGCCACCGCCTGTTGCTGAAATGCCAGCGCAGCGTCAACGCATCCGCCCTGGCCAGGGCCTGGGTTGATCAAGTGGACTATCCGAACCAGGTGCGGGTCGCCATTGATGTGGATCCCTATAGCTTTTTGTAGCTGCTGATTATATGGCGCCTGACTTTATAGCGGCGGCCTATTCCTCAACCGCACGGAAGTCGGCTGGACGTTTCTCCAGGAATGCCTTTACCGCCTCTTTATGTTCCGGCGTCTCGTAAGCCTGGGCCAGCATCTCAAACTCCCTGGCCGTGACAAGGCCAAGGTCGGTCTCCGTGCCATTCTGGGTTAACAGTTGCTTGACCATTCGCACCTGACGGGATGGGTTTTGCGCAATCACGCCGGCCATCCCCAACGCTTCATCAAGCAAATTTTCGTGCGCCACGAGGCGATCCGCCAGACCCAGTTCCACAGCCTCTGCCGCCTCAATCATGCGGGCGGACAAGGCCACATCACAGGCATTCCCCCAACCCATGCGCTGCACCAGAAAATGAGAACTGGCCAGTTCCGTCACCACGCCCATCTTGACGAACGCACAACAGAACCGGGCCCTATCGGAGGCGATGATATAGTCAAAGGACAGGATCATGGTTAGCCCAACGCCGATTGATGGCCCGTTAACGGCGGCAATGATCGGCTTGGCCCGGCGCATGATGCCAACCCAATCCGGTGCCTCGCCAGTGAGGAAATCATCCTCGATCTCACCATCAAGCTGCTTACCAAATGTATCGTCAATATCGGCACCGGCGCAAAAGCCACGTCCCGCGCCCGTTACAACGATGGCACCGACCCCGGCATCGTCGTTGGCTTTGGCGATGGCGGCGACAATTTCGTCGCGCAACTGAACGGTCCAGGCATTCAGTTTGGCCGGGCGGTTAAGGGTAATCAGCGCAACCCTGTCCCGCCGCTCATAGATAATTGTTTCATAACTCATGGCGATCTTTCTACAGTTTGGGGCACCGCAGGCCCTGGACCCTACGACTATAACGCCTTAAATGGCTGCGCAATGCTACGCCGTACGCCGCACCCTGTCCCGCGAACAAATGTCGCGGCAGGTGTCGGTTGATTTGTTTTCCATCCCAAGCAATTTTCCATTAGCATTTGGCTATGATTGCTTTCTATCCGTATCCGTGCTCTGGAGCGCATTTATTCTAAAGGCACTCAACTTGTTAAGAATCGAGCAATTGAGCCAATCACTTAAGTCGCGAAAGCAACTCAGGTGAATTGAAAATTGCTCTAGACCAGGAGATGCATCATGTCGAAACAGCTGCTGACGGGGTCCTTTGTGGCCTTAATCACGCCTATGAACCCGGATTATTCCATCGACTTCGGCGGCTTTCGGAGCCTGATTGAGTTTCAGCGGGAAAACGGCACCTCGGGCGTGCTGATCATGGGCTCAAGCGGCGAAGTATCCATGCTGACAGAGGCGGAACGCCACGCCATCGTGGCGGAAACCATGAAACATAAGTTGCCCGGTATGGAGATGTGGTACGGCTGTACCGGTGCGACAACAGAGGCGACCATCGCCTATGTCCGCCAGGCGGCAGCAGAAGGGGCGGATGGCGCGATGATCGCGGCACCGGCCTATATCTGCGCCGCGAACGAAGACATTGTCGAATATTTCCTGGAAGTCGCCGACGCCTCACCCATTCCCCTTGGCATCTACAACAATCCTCCCCGGGTCAAAACCGATCTAAGTGCCGAGGAAGTCCTGCGCATTGCGGCCCATCCCAACGTACAGATGCTAAAGGAGTCCACGGGCCGCGTCGCCCAAGCAGCCCAAATTGCCCGCGCCAAGCCCGAGATGAGCCTGATGTGTTGCTGTTCACCGAACCTTGGCCTGATCGTGCCGATCATGACCCTGGGCGGGCATGGCACCGCCAATATGACCGGGAATATCATTCCCCGGGAAATGGCGGTTATCTCCAAGCCGTGGCAGAATTTTGCCGACGCGACGAACTTTCGGGAAGCCTACCTGCGCAACCTGCCCATGCTGCACTATGCCTATTCAGCAATTAATCCCGTGCCCATGAAGTCACTGATGGCGGCCATGGGCATGCCTGCGGGGCCATTGCGTAAGCCGCAAAAGGCCCTAACCGGCGCGGCTCTGCAACGGGGCCTGGATATCGTAGATGAACTGAATTTGGTGCAAGCCTACGGATTTACGCCGTCCGTCACAGCCGTCGCCGCCGAATAGATGTGGGTCGCGTTCAACGCTTCAGCCCATCATCACGCCGCCGTCCACGGTCAGCTCCTGGCCGGTGACATATTTGGATTCACCACAAGCCAGATAGAGTGCGGCATAGGCAATGTCATCAGGTTCGCCAATCGCCTTCAAGGGTATACCTTTTTTGTAGCGTTCGCGGCCTTCGTCCAAGGTGGCCGCCACACCGCTCATAGCATGCTGGCCCATGGGTGTTTCGATGGAGCCGGGATGGATCGAATTACAACGGATGCCATAGCCACGTCGGGCGCAATGCTGGGCCACGGATTTGGAATACTGGCGCACCCCGCCTTTGGAGGCACCGTAGGCCGCGGCATGAGATGAGGCGCGCAGCCCGGCAACGGAAGAGATATTGACGATGGAGCCGCCAACACCGTCCGGGCCACTATCGCGCATGGCCGGGATGGCGTGTTTACAACCCAGAAAGACCCCTTCCATGTTGACCGCATGTATGGCCTGCCAATTCGCCAGGCTGGCGTTTTCAGGATTATGCTCCGCCCCGTTCATGAAGATACCTGCGGCATTGATCAAGATGTCCAACCCGCCGAGATCGGAAACCACAGCCGCTATCGCCGCGATCCAGGCATCTTCATCGCGAACGTCCAGCGCGGCGAAGGAGACATTCGGGCCCAACGCCTCTGCTGCCTGTGCACCGTCGGCAGCGTTTTGATCCAGGATACGCACACGGGCCCCCTGTTCGGCCAGCAATCGCCCACAGGCCCTGCCAATACCCGAGGCACCACCCGTTACCATGGCAACCTTGCCCGCAACCCGTCCTGTTTCAGCCATCCATCAAATTCCTTTTGCAGCCTGTTAATATCCGGGAACAATATGCCTTTGGTCAACCCTGTTGACATAAGAACCGCTTGTGCCTTTCCTTTGATGCAAACCGGAAACTGGAACTGCTCTTTCCCGCTAATTATGAGTCCACCAAATGAACCTGCCCCCGAAGACGACATTGAACATGACATTGGACAAGACATTGAAGATCGGCGTCAACACCATGCACCGGCGCACCGAACCGGGCGTCGGGCAATGGCTGCCTAAAATTGACGTGTTGGTTCGGGTGGTGGAGCAGGTGGACCAACTGGGCTACGACTCCTTTTGGTGCGGCGATCATATCTCTATGGAGATCCCGTTCCTCGACCCCTTGCTGCAAATCGCCCAGGCGGCGGTGGCCAGCAGACGGCTCATGTTCGGCACCTCTGTCTATCTTCTGCCCCTGCGTCATCCCACGCCTGTCGCGAAACAGGTCGCGACCATTGATCTGTTGACCGAGGGGCGGTTTATCTTCGGTGTCGGGGTGGGTGGTGAATTTCCAAAGGAGTACGAGGCCTGCGGCGTGCCGCGACATGAACGGGGCGCGCGACTTGCCGAAAGTATCCAGGTCTGCCGCAAATTGTGGAGCGGTGACAGCGTCAGCAACGACGGAAAATTCTATCCCTTTGAAGACGTGCGCATGACCCCGGCCCCAGCGCAACTGGGCGGCCCGCCGATCTGGTGCGGCGGCCGGGCCAAAGGGGCCTTGGAACGTACAGGTCGCATGGGGGATGGTTGGTTTTCCTACGCCGTCACGCCACAGATGTATCGCGACGGCCTCGCCGTCATCGACCAGGCAGCAAACGATGCCGGGCGGGTGCTGGAGACTTTTGGCACCGCGCATTTACTCTTTGCCCGCGTTGCCGACAGTGCCGATCAGGCCCTTGATGAGGCGGCGGAGCATTTGAGTATCCGTTATGGTATGGACATGCGGCCTGCGACAAAACGTTACGGTGCCTTGGGCGCGCCAGAGGATGTCGCGGCCTGCATTCGGGCCTATCATGATGCCGGCGTGCGTCATATCTCGCTGGATTTCGCCGGTCCCTACGAGCGGCGCTATGAACAGCTGGAACGCTTCGCAAACGAAGTACGCCCGTTGTTGCAGGACCTTATGTAGTTATTTGTTAGGAGTTTATTTTATGACTGACCCCAACCTGACTTTCGGCTTCACGGACGAACAAATGCTGCTGCGCGACAGCGTACTTGGTACCTTGCAGCGGGCTCTGCCGGCGGAAAAAATTCGCCAACTGGATAAGGCCGGGGAATACCCATACGAGGCCATGGCCGCATTGGCGGAGGCCGGCGTCAACGGTATCGTCTATGGGGAGGAATACGGCGGCCAGGACGGCTCGTTTATGGATCTGGCCGTGTTGGGAGAGGCCCTGGGCTATCACTATGGTGGCATTGCCCAGGCCTGGGGCATCACCTGCATCTATGCGGGCATGCACATCGCCCTGCACGGCAGTGAGGCGATGAAACGGGAGATACTGCCGAAGATTATTTCGGGCGATATGCGCCTGGCGCTTTGTTTGAGCGAGCCTGACCACGGCTCCGACGTGGCCTCGATCGAGACCCTGGCGGTGCGGGACGGGGATGATTACATCCTGAACGGCCAGAAAATCTATAACAGCGCGGCCCACGTGGCCCATAATCTGGTGGTCGTCTGCAAGACCAAGCCGGGGCGCGGCTATGACGGTATCTCGATGTTCGTGGTCGACACCACGTTGCCCGGTGTCACGGTGCAGCGGCTGGATGCCCTGGGGCGGCACACGACGGAGGCCAACCATTGTTTCTTTGAAGATGTGCGCCTGCCCAGCCATCGCCTGATCGGGACGGAAAATGACGGCTGGCAGGGTCTGATGAAATGCCTGAATGTGGAACGGTTGAACCTGGCCGCGAACGGCGTCGGTAATACCCTGAAGATCATGGAGCACGCCTTGGCCTATGCTAAGGAGCGGGAACAATTCGGTCGTTCCATCGGCAAGTTTCAGGCGGTCAGCCATAAATTCGCCGAGATGCAGATGATGTATCAGACCGCCCGGGCCCAGACATTCCGCGTGGCCCAGATGCTGGATGCGGGCGTCGACCCGATCATGGAAAACGCGGTGGCCAAGGCCTACACCACAGAGGTCAACTGGAAGGTCGCGGACATGGCCATGCAGATCCTGGCAGGCGCGGGCTATATCCTGGATCAGGACATGCAGATGATGTTCCGCGACGCCCGCGTCGGCCCCATCGGCGGCGGCACCAGTGAAATTCAACGCAACGTCATCGCCCAGCGCATGGGTCTATAGAGAGGACTTAACAATGGAAGCGCGAGAGCCAACCGGCATGTATTTCGAGGATTTCGAGATCGGCCAGACCTACAAAACCCCACGGCGCACCATCACCAGCACGGATATCGTGAATTTCGCCAACCTGTCCGGCGACTACAACGCCCCGCACGTGGATTGGGAGTTCTGCAAGCAACAGTCCTATGGCGAACCCATCGCCCATGGCCCGCTGATCCTGGCCATCGCAGGCGGCCTCAGCTGTCAAAGCGGCATCAACGACGGCACGGTCATCGCCATGCTGGGCCTGGACGAATGGCGCATCCACAAACCGGTCAAACATGGCGACACCATAGAGGTCGTAACAACCCCAACCGAAAAACGCCTATCCAGCAAGGGCGATCAGGGCATTGTCACGACAAAACGGGACGTCATGAACCAACATGGCGAAGTCGTCCACTCAATGAAGCTGACAAGCCTGTATCGTTGCAGGCCGAATGCATGAATAGGCGCGTGTTGATATCCTGTGACTTCCGGTTATGGCACGAAGGGTACATCAGCCAGCATGGGGCTGATGTACCCTATTGCTTCAGCAGCGAGCGTTATATTAGACAAGCAAAACGTAGCTCTTTTGACCCAGAGCGCGTATCAAACCCTTGCTCTGGAATTGAAACGGCGGCCAGGAAGACCGCCGTTTAATTTTGTTGTGTTGTTATCAGGCAGCTTTTGCCTTGCGTCTGCGATAACCGGCAAAGCCCAAGCCTAACAGCGCTGTGCCAAATAGCGGAAGCGCTGCGGGGATAGGGACGACTGAAGCTGCATTGAACTGGAGATTGTCGAGAGTAAATCCCTGGGTGCCATCACTGATTGATAATCGAATTTCGTCAAACAAGATATTCTCAAAGCCAAAAAAACTACCTGTTCCCAAAGCAATAGCGGAATCGGTCGTGGCGCTGAATGTTTCCACCAAGGAGTTGGCAAGATAAGCCTCGAACGTTGTTGTCCTGGAAGTGGTGGTGAGCCAGGAAAACACCGCATCCGTTACGTTTGACGAAAAAAAGATTGAACCTGGCGCGCTCGAAGTATTGCCAGACAACAGATA
>JABJKS010000057.1 GCA_018660265.1 Rhodospirillaceae bacterium
CATGAAACATAACCACAAAGGCCTAAACCAAAGCAATCACACATCAATCAGAAAGGCAAAAGTAAAGCCTTAAACGTAAGGCACCGGTCCAAAAACACCGCCGCCCACGTCTCTCTTCCGAAAATCACAATGTCAAAGAACATCCGCGCAGCAAACACCGTTCAGGTTATTACCTGACCGGTCCTATACTATGCGGGACTGCGCCACACGTTTGCGCGGCGCGGACTAGCTTTATATCCACATACGATCTGGTAATCAAGTGGTGATGTTTGGATTCTATGATGTTTTTTGCAAATATATGAATATGGAAGCAAATACTATGACGAGACCCAAGATCGGTCTGGCATTAGGCAGCGGCGTTGGCCGCGGTTGGGCCCATATTGGTGTGCTGAAAGGCCTGTCAAAAGCAGGTATTGAAAGCGACGTGATCGCCGGCACATCTATTGGTGCATTGGTTGCCGGTGTGCATCTGGCCGGCCATATGGACGCCCTGGAACATTGGGCCTGCAGCCTGAACAGAATGCGGATCATGCGCTATCTGGATTTATCCATGAAGAGCGGCGGCATTTTGGGCGGCAAACGCCTGGAAAGATTGCTGACCGAGAACTTAGGGGATTTGTCCATTGAGCATCTGCCCAAGCCGTTTATTACGGTTGCGACCGAGTTGGCCACGGGGCATGAAATCTGGCTACGCCAGGGACCCTTGGTGGACGCTCTACGCGCCTCTTACGCCCTGCCCGGCATTTTCCCGCCCGTGGAATTGGAAGGTCGCCCCTTGGTGGACGGGGCCCTGGTCAATCCGGTGCCGGTATCCGTCTGCCGGGCCATGGGTGCCCGCCTGGTCATCGCCGTCAATCTGAATGCCGATATGTTGGGCAGCGAACGGGCCCAATTGGCGAAGATCGCGGAGGGCCAGAAAGACAACGGCAACAGTTTGCCTGGCGGTTTTCCCAGCGTTTTCCCCGGCGCTTTCGGCGCCGGCATGTTGGATAGTCTGTTCCGCAGAGACGGCACGCCCAGCATGTTCAATGTCATGGCATCAGCCCTGAATATTCTCCAGGATCGTTTGGGCCGCAGCCGCCTGGCCGGCGACCCGCCCGATGTGACGATCGCGCCCCAAGTGGGACACATCGGGCTATTGGATTTCGATTGCGCGGAGGAACTGATCAAGTTGGGTGAAGAGGCCGTCGAACGATCCCTGCCCGTCCTGGAAGAAGCCTTGACCGTGCTGCAGCCATAGGCCCAACTGGCAAACGATCTTTATTGCAGGCGCGATCCTATGAAATGGCAACCCTAATGCAGCCCAATGTCCATGAAACCGGGGTCCATGAAACCGGGGTCCATGAAACCGAGGTCTATGAAACCGGGGCCCGAGGAACTGGGGCGGTCGCAGCCGGTGACCGCGAAACGGCGGCAGCGGCAGGCGCGGTATTGCGCGACGGCGGCAATGCCTTTGACGCAGCCCTGGCCGGGCTGTTCGTGGCTTGCATAGCCGAGCCGGTTTTATGTTCCCTGGCCGGCGGTGGTTTTTTGTTGGGACAGACGGGAAATGGTGCGGCCAGACTGTATGATTTCTTTTGCCAGACGCCAGGATTACGCCTGCCCGCCGACGACCTTGAATTCATGCCCGTGCATGTGGATTTCGGGGCCAGCCGTCAGGAATTCCACATCGGCATGGGTGCCATGGCGGTACCGGGTCTGATTGCCGGTGCCTTCGCCATCCATCGTGACCTCTGTACCCTGCCCATGACGCGTTTGGTGGAACCGGCGGTGACATTGGCCCGACGGGGTCTCCCCCTCGCCCCCTTGCAAAGCTTCATACTGGAAGCGGTGGCACCGATCTTTCAATGGTCGGCGGAGAGCCGGGCCCTCTATAACAGCACAGCCGCGCCCGAGAGGACCCTGCGCCGCGGCGAAATGCTTGCTTTGCCGGCCCTGGCCGATCTGCTTGAAGCCTTGGCCCGGGAGGGTGAAGATCTGTTCTATCGGGGTGAGGTCGGCCAGGCAATCGCAGCTGCCAATCGTGAACATGGCGGCGCTATCAGCCTATCCGATCTGGCCGGATACGAGGTTGTGCGCAGGGCCCCGCTGACGAGGCAATTCCGGGGGATCGAAATTCTGGGCAATCCCGCGCCCGCATCGGGTGGTTCCTTGCTGGCCTTCACACTTGCTTTGCTGGAACATTCGGAGATGAATGCTGATCGGGATCATTTCGTAAACCTGGCGCACGCCATGACCCTGACCGATCAGGCGCGCGAGGCCGTGGGCCTGAACCATGGCTGCGATGATGGCTGTGAAAATAAAGCGGCAGCGACATTGCTGTCAGAGCCGTTCATGGCGGATTACCGGCATGAGATGGTGGGGCGGGCCGGCAAAACCGGCGGCACCACGCATATTTCGGTGGTTGATGCCAAAGGCAATGCTGCCGCACTGACGGTCTCAAACGGCGAAGGTTGCGGCCATATTCTTGGGCCTGGAAGTATCATGCTGAACAACATGCTGGGAGAGGAAGACCTGAACCCCAATGGCTTTTTCCAATGGCAGCCCAACAGCCGTATCACCTCCATGATGTCGCCTACATTGGTCCGTTGGAAAGATGGCCGGGTGTTGGCCCTGGGCAGCGGCGGTTCCAACCGCATTCGCAGTGCGATCCTGCAAGTCCTGATAAACCACCTTTGTCTTGGTCAAAGCCTGGGCGAAGCGGTCGCAGCGCCGCGCATTCATATGGAGCAGGGCATGCTGCACATTGAAGCGGGCCACAGGGCAGAGACCATCGCCCACCTGGGCGAAAGGTTTCCCAACCAGCAAATCTGGCCGGACCGGAATTTCTTTTTTGGCGGTGCCCATGGCGTCTCCTTCGAGCCAAATGGCGAGCCCAACAGTGATGCCTTCAGCGCTGCCGGTGATCCCCGGCGGGGCGGCGCCATTGGCTAGCGCGCCAGACTATGATCTGGTGGTCATTGGTGGCGGCATCAATGGTGTGGGCATTGCCAATGATGCCGCCGGGCGCGGCTTGAAAGTCGCCCTGATAGAGCGTGATGATCTGGCCCAGGCGACATCGTCTGCCAGCACAAAATTGATCCACGGCGGCTTGCGCTATCTGGAATATTACGCTTTTCGACTGGTGCGGGAAGCCTTGCAGGAACGGGAGGTTCTCTCCAACAAGGTACCCCATCTGGTCCGCCCCCTGCGTCTGGTATTGCCACTGGGACAGGTCGGTGGGCGGCCTCGACCAGCCTGGATGGTGCGTTTGGGATTATGGCTTTACGACCATCTGGCCGCGCACCCGAATTTCCCCGCAACCCGGACCTTGAAATTGTCTCGGGGCCCGCAGGGAGCACCGTTGCACGACGAATTTCGTCAAGGCTTTGAATTCTCAGATGCAACTGTGGATGATAGCCGCCTGGTCATCGCCAATGCTATGCAGGCCCGTGAGGGCGGTGCCGACATTTTCACCCGTAGTGCCGTTACAGGCGCAGTCCGAGACGCCGATCACTGGGTCATATCTCGAAGCAACGGAGCGGATCTAACGGCGCGGGTTCTGGTCAACGCAGCCGGGCCCTGGGTGCGGGATATCCTGGACCATCTGGACCGGCCCGGCCCCGATGTGCGTCTGGTTCAGGGCAGCCATATTGTGGTGCCGCGCCTCTATGACGGCGATCACGCTTATCTGCTGCAACAGGATGACGGGCGCGTGGTCTTCGTTATTCCCTATCAAGACGGCTTTTCCCTCATCGGCACGACGGAGGTTCTGCTCGCCGAGGCACAGGATCCACCAACCGTGTCAGAGGCTGAGATCGAATACCTCGTTACAGCGGTCGGCCGTTATTTCAAAGAGCCGCCGGTACCTAACGACATTGTTTGGCAGTTTGCAGGTATTCGCCCGTTATTTGATGAAGACGACGATGATCCGAAGGCATTTTCGCGGGAGTATCATCTGCATTTGGACGCCGATGATGGGCCTGCTCTTCTGTCCGTTTATGGCGGCAAGATCACCACATACCGTCCATTGGCGGAAAAAGTGTTGGCTGCCCTGAAACCTTATCTACCCGCCCATGGTCCAGCCTGGACAGTTGATACCCCCCTGCCCGGCGCCGAACACAACGCCGATATGGATGGGGATTTGCATCTACCGGATGGATTGTTGGCGTCATTGCTGGCCCGCCATGGCAGCCGGACGGCTGAGCTGTTGCGCGATTGTCAGGGTATGGAGGACCTGGGTGTGAATTTTGGCGGTCATCTTTATGCCCTGGAGATTGACTATTTCATGGACCGGGAATGGGCCTGCAGCGGCGAAGACGTCTTATGGCGACGCAGCAAGCTGGGATTGTTCCTAAATGAAGAGCAACGCAATGCGGTAACAAAATATGTGGCCGATCGCCGCGCCCGAGTGGTCCGATTCTAACGGATGGTTCCCATTCGCTAGGATCGAAAGACCACTAGACTCTTAAGAATCGTGGTGCGCGAGACACGAAACAGAAGGACTCTTCTGTTTCGCTCGCACCACTAGGCCAGGTTTAAGCGTCCGCCCGGCATGGGCCGGGGCACGCCTGTTGTGCCGGGCAAACTTAAGGGCAGGTCGTCCAGGTGAC
Organism: Rhodospirillaceae bacterium; assembly: GCA_018660265.1. Classification (GTDB taxonomy): domain Bacteria; phylum Pseudomonadota; class Alphaproteobacteria. The sequence goes on from JABJKS010000057.1 coordinate 4,593, forward strand.
GGATCGCCAGATAGGCAAAGGCCTCCGCCTCTATGAAATCGCCGCGCCAGCCGACGGTTTCGACAGGTGCGACCGGTACGCCAAGCACATCACCCAGGGCCGCCATCAGGGTTGGATTGCGACGGCCACCGCCACAGACCAGCCATTGTGTGGGTGCTATCGGCAAATGGGAACGGGCCCGGCCCACCGCCTGGGCCGTAAATGCGGTCAAGGTCGCCGCACCATCTTGCCTGGACCAGCCGGCGGATTTGGGTATGGCAAAATCATCGCGGTCCAATGACTTCGGGGGCGTTTGGTCAAAATAGTTATTGTTCAACAGGGTTGCCAGTGCACCCTTATCCACCACACCGGCCTTCGCCAGCTTACCGTCCTGGTCCATATTGCCGCCGCCCTGTTGGCGCACCCAGTCGTCAAGTAAGGCATTGCCAGGGCCCGTGTCGAAGGCCAGCATATCATCATCACCAATCCAGGTAACGTTCGCGACACCGCCGATGTTTAAAACCGCCAGGGGCTTCGGCAAAGATGCTGCCAGGGCCCGATGATACAAAGGTGCGAGAGGTGCCCCCTGCCCGCCGGCTGTGACATCCGCGGTGCGATAATCATCCACGACATCGATTTTGGTCAACGCGGCCAGTAAAGACCCATCACCGATCTGACAGGTTCTCCGCAGTTCAGGCTGGTGTGATATGGTATGACCGTGAAATCCGATAATATCTATTTTATCGTATGTTATATTGTTTTCATAAAGTAATTCATTAATAATAGTCCCATGCGCCAGGGTTATTTTTTCTGCCACAGCGGCGACGCCGTCATCATCTGCCTGCCGCCCCAGGATCGAGCGCAAATCAGCCCTTAGACTCTCATCATAAGGCCTGGAAATAGCCGCGCCCTGATACACTTCGCCGCGTCCATCCGAGGTCAAAATGGCCGCATCAATCCCATCCATAGAAGTCCCGCTCATCAAGCCGATCGCGGTGCGTAGTCTTGTCATGACCTCAACCCGTCTTCCTACATTGCCCAGGCCATCCTGCCTGTGTTACACCACGCCGCGCTCCAACAAGAATGTTAGGCAGGGACGCAGGGTAAGCTGGAACCGACATCATGAGCACTTATAAATCCGATTTCGTACGCACGCTGGTGGAGCGTGGCTTCATGCATCAATGCACCGATCTGGAGGCATTGGACGAACTGGCCGCGCGCCAACAGATCACCGCATATATTGGTTATGATTGTACCGCACCCAGCCTGCATGTCGGAAGCCTGGTGCAGATCATGATGCAGCGCCATCTGCAAAAGACTGGACATAGGCCCATCGTGTTGATGGGCGGGGGCACCACAAAGGTGGGTGACCCTTCGGGCAAGGATGCCTCCCGCAAATTGTTGAGCGACGATGACATCAACGACAACATGACCGGAATTCGCGAGGTTTTCAGCCGTTTTGTCAGCTTTGGCGATGGTGCAACGGATGCGGTCATGGTCAACAATGATGATTGGTTGAGCGAACTGGCCTACATCCCATTCCTCCGCGATATGGGGCGGCATTTCTCCATCAACCGGATGCTTAGTTTTGAGTCCGTCAAGCTGCGGTTAGAGCGGGAACAACCGTTAAGCTTTCTGGAATTCAACTACATGATTCTGCAAGCCTATGATTTTCTGGAACTGAACCGCCGCCATGATTGTGTCCTGCAGATGGGTGGTTCCGATCAATGGGGCAATATCGTCAATGGTGTTGAACTGGGCCGCCGGGTGGATAGTGCAGCCCTTTACGGCTTTACCACGCCGCTGATCACCCTGGCCTCGGGCGCGAAGATGGGCAAAACCGCTGACGGTGCCGTCTGGCTCAACAAAGACATGTTGAGCGCCTACGACTATTGGCAGTTTTGGCGCAATACGGAAGATGCCGATGTGGGCCGCTTCCTGCGCCTGTTCACGGAACTGCCCCTGGATGAAATTGCCCGGCTGGACAAGCTTGAGGGTGCGGAGATCAATGCGGCTAAAATTATCCTGGCCGGTGAGGCGACAACCTTGTGCCACGGCGCAGAGGCCGCGAAGGCAGCTGAAAACACCGCGCGCCAGACCTTTGCAGAGGGCCGGGTCGCAACAGACCTGCCGACGGTGGAGGTAAAGGAAGGCGATCTAAAGTCTGGTGCCGCCCTTTATGAACTGATGGTCCTGGCAGGATTGTGCAAATCCAATGGCGAAGCCCGGCGTCTGATCAAAGCCGGTGGTGCCCGCGTCAATGACGCCCAGATTAGCGAAGAGATGGCCAAAGTAACCTTGGACGAGGTCACAGCCGAGGGTGTTATTAAATTGAGCGCCGGCAAAAAGCGCCACGTCCTCGTCAGACCGGCCTGACCACCCCTAACGGTCGTTAGAGAGGGGCAGAAAGTCCGCCCCCTCTACAGCCGGGCCATCCAGACCTTCGACGATACGGCGCAGAAAGCCCGGCGCCAGGGCCGAGAGTAGATTGACGGAAACCTTTGGCTTCGCCAGATTTCCGGTCACTTTATAGGTAAAGGCAAAAACCCCCTCACCCTCCCGCCCGATCAGTAAATTACCCAGAATAGGGATCACACCCAGAACGGAATTGATCGTATAGGAGGGCACGATGGTGCCCTGAAACTGCAACCCTTCATCTTTTGGATTGTAGTCACCTGTCGCGATAAGGGCCAATGCGGGTCCGACCGCACGGGCCCGTTCCAGATGCAGAACACCATCGACAATCGTAAAAGGCGCATCAAGGCGCGTGAAGCTGATACCTTTGTCGTTCAGAACATCGCCCAGGCCCTGCAACGATCCCAGGGTCAGCAACTGGGTCAGAACCGGTGCTTTCACCACGTGAAAATTATCCGCCCGCAATTGCCCCACGATTTTGGCGGTTTTGGCGGTTCCGCCCGCTTCATCGGGAACCAGAAAATTCAGATGCATTGTCCCGCCACGGGCATCATCATAAACACCCAAGGCCCGGGCAATGCCGCCCGCATCGCCGGCTACGATGACAAAGCGCCGGCCTTTCCCTTCCGCCCGGACCCTGAACCCGACTGCTTGATCGTCTGCCATGCTGCCGCGCATATTCGCAGACAGCCATTTCCCGTCCCGCCGCCGGCCATTGCCGCGCCAATTGTTCAAAACAACGCTGTCGGTCAGAAAAATGCGTTCCACTTGAATATTCAGATCCAGTGGAGGCTCATCACCGGCATCTTTCTCATCCTGCCAATTCGGCACAAAGGCGCGAAGATCCAGGCTGGGTCCATTCAGTTTCAGCCGATACCCGCCACCTTGCAATACAGACATATGGACCGCCAATTGGGTCGCACCAAGGACCAGATTTTCACTATGAAGGGAGACCAAGCCGATTTCCGGCATTAACCGCGCGCGCCCCTGTGCGCTTAACCCGCCACCAAGAATTTCCCAATGATCTACCAGGATTTCACCATTGGGATCATGCTGAAACGTCAGCTTCATTTCGGCCGGCACCTTGGCGGGCTTATGCCAGCCAAGCTCACCCAGATCCGCAGCGGCAGCGGTCAAATCAAAACTGCCGGCCCCGCGCAGTTGACCATTTTCATAGGCGTCAACGGACATCGCAATGGCAACATCACCGTCCAACCGGGCAATTTTGGGTAGGCCGATGAGATCCCACTGTCCCGGAGCCACATTGCCCTGCAAGGTGAGACGATCGCCCGGCAGCTCCGGCTTGGTGGTAAAGTTGCGCTTCCACGTCAGTTGCAACGGAACATCATTGACCAACCCCTGACCCGACATCTTCAGGGCGTCCTGTTCCAAGACCAGATTGAACACACCATCCTTCAAGGCATAGCCACCGGGCATTCGCGCCAATGCCAGGGCCTCCAAATTGGCCGCAGCGGAAAAGCCGACTTGATCAAAGGTGATATCCTCACGCATGGGAATACGAAAGCGTGCCCGGGTAGCGGACATTCCAGCACTTTCTTCCGGGCGCAGTTCCAGGGCGCGAACGAGGTACAATGGCTTGGCATCCAATATGGCCAGGGCGTTCGGTACGGGGCCGTGAGCTACGAATTCCATATCCAGCATCGGCGGTGTGGCGGCGAGATCGGCCACGTGTATGCGCCCTTCGCTCAATTGCAGGCCGCCCGCCACAGCACTGTCGAGCACCAAGTTATATGTACGGCCATCGAGATGACCGCGCCCCTTTGCAGCCGTGATGCGTGGAAGATCGCCAAAATAGTCGGCGGCCACATCCTGAAAGGACCAATCGAGCGCCACTATGTCGGCCCGCGGCGTTGCCGCCTCTAAATCGCCGGGCCGCAAATCGACTTTGAACGTTCCTGCGGGCACCAGGCCGGAATGCACGTGCGCCAATATCCATTTTCGGGCATCGACCGCCACGTTTTCCGGCCAGTAACGTGACAAATATTCAACCGTGAAATTTTTGAATTTTCCGCTGGCCAGAACTGAATGGCCCTTTTCGTCCTGACGCCATTCGCCGCTACCTTGGGCCACGAAACCATCGTCCAGGTTTAACGTCATCTCGGTTATATTCAGACGCGCCAAATGCTTGCCAAAATGCCCCTTGGCGGAGATGGCGTTGACCGGGATGGCCGCCTTTCCGAGCTTGTTTGTCAGTAGGATTTCGCCTGGCCCGGTGGTCGCGCTAAAAACCAAATTCTCAATAATTCCGTCCGGCAATATAGCCAAATCCACACGCCCTGCCGCCACCACCCCTATGCCCCGGGCGACCGCCAGCCGTTCCGTGCCAATGGCTGCCGCCAAGGCGGCGATATCGACTTCAGCAAAATTGACGGCGGCAATGATCGGGGATATCGCATCACGATAGACGGCGGAAATACCTAATGAAGCTTCCGATTGACCAATTCGAAGACGGGTCGATAGGCGCATGGCAACGCCGTTGGCTTGTTGCCGCAAACCCAGATCAGCCGACGGCACCGCCAGATCAAGGCCGCTGGCGGCATCGTGAAACGACAAATCAGCGCCGCGCACACCCAGTTCCCGTAAATTGCCAAAGGCCCCGATGCTGACGTTTTCGCCAGAGCCGAACACCACGGCAGGATCAAATATAAAGCCGCGCCGGGGTTTCGATTTTCGTCCAGTGGCGGCGGATGCTCCGTCCTTTCGTTTCGCGGTCTGCTCGTTGGTAATCTCGATCCGGCCGTCCTTGTGGCGAAGCAAGCGCAATCGGGGCTCAATCAATTCCAGCCCAACGATTTGGAAATGTCCCGCCAATAGCGCCTGGCCGTCAAAGGCAATGGCAATACTGGGAACGGAAACCAATTCCGCGCCGCGGCGATCGACAAACCGGGCACCGATGACGCGAACATCCAGCTTTTTCCGCCAGCCGCCCCAGCTCAACACCGCATCGTCAAACCTGACCCGAAGGCGCCAGGATGGATCCTGCAACAGGTCTTCCAGATAAGGCGCCAGTGGGGCGATCGAGACCGGGCCTTGCGACAGCATGGCACCTGTCCCGACCAGGATCAGGATGATGATGGACAATATCGCCGCAATGGCTTTGCCCAAGATGTTTCCGGCGCTTCTAAGCAATATTTTCTGGCCAATAGTCCAAAGTTACAATCAGACTAACGAGATTGTGACGAGAATGGAAACGGCCCCCCATGGAATGGGGGGCCGTCGGCATATTCCTGAACGATAGGCGCGCTATTTATTCCGCCGCGACGGCACCCATGACCGCCTTAATCTCCAAAAATTCCTCAAAGCCGAATTCGCCCCATTCCCGTCCATTGCCAGACTGTTTGTATCCGCCAAAGGGGGCATTTGGATCGCCGGCGGCGTTGTTAATATGTACATTGCCGGTCCGCAGACGGGCCGCAATACGCCCCGCATGGGCCAAATCGGTGGAGGAGACATAGCCCGACAGGCCATATGGTGTGTCATTGGCAATGGCGACGGCTTCATCCTCGTCACGATACCCCAGGATCGTCAGAACCGGGCCAAAGACTTCCTCCCGCGCGATGGTCATATCATTGTTAACATTGGCAAAAATCGTGGGTCGCACGAAATAGCCTTTGTCCAGACCCTCGGGCCGGCCCGGGCCGCCGCAGACCAAGGTCGCGCCTTCCTCTATACCTTTTTCGATCAAGGCCTGGATCTTGTCGAACTGCACCTTGCTGACCACGGGGCCCAGTGCGGTCGTCTCCAGCGTGGGATCACCAGGTGCCGAACGCGCCACCGCGCTTTGGGCCGCCTCAATCGCCTCATCCATCCGACTTTGCGGCACCAGCATCCGCGTCGGGGCATTGCAGGACTGCCCGGAATTGCCCATACAGCCCGCGACGCCACGGGACACCGCCTTGGCGAAATCCGCATCTTCTAGAATGATATTGGCGGACTTGCCGCCCAATTCCTGGGCAACCCGCTTCACCGTATCCGCCGCCGCCTTGGCCACGGCAATGCCGGCGCGTGTCGAACCGGTAAACGACATCATGTCCACATCCCGGTGCGCCGACAGGGCCGCACCAACAGATACACCGTCGCCATTGACCAGATTGAAGACGCCGGCCGGAACGCCGGCTTCATCCAGGACCTCAGCCAGGATACATGCATTGATGGGCGCGACCTCGCTGGGTTTCAGGACCATAGTGCAGCCCGCAGCCAGGGCGGGGGCCACTTTGCAGGCAATCTGATTGATCGGCCAATTCCACGGCGTGATAAAGCCACAAACGCCCACAGGTTCCTTACGCAGAATGGTGGTGCCGCGGACTTCTTCAAAGGGATAATCTTTCAGGACCCGCAGGGCTGTTTTAAAATGGCCAATACCCGTTGCGGCCTGGGCCTTTTGCGCCAGGGTGATCGGCGCGCCCATTTCCGTTGAAATCGCCTCGGCAATTTCATTGTAGCGGGTTTTGTAAACCTCCAAGATGCGCTCCAACAAGGCAATGCGATCTTCTCTGGTCGATTGGGAAAAGCTATCGAATGCAGCCCGGGCGGCTGCGACAGCGCGGTCCACATCCGCGCCCGAGCCCATGGAAATTTTCGCGCAGGGTTCTTCGGTTGCCGGATTGATGACATCCAACGTGTTGGCCGCATCAGACTTAACGGGATCAACCCATTCGCCGTTGATGTAAAATTGCAGGTAGTCGTTCATGGCCATCTCCATTGGCTGGGATCGGGATACATTGATTACAAGGCCGGCAAAATTGCACAGCCGGCCCCGATCAGCCAGTGAAAAAACAGCTCTTTTGACGAAGATTACTCAATAAAGAAACATCGGTTTATTCAGGGCATAGCGAACGCTGGGCCGGTACGCCAATGGGTCGTAAAGTTCGTTCACATCAACCCGTTTTTCGCCTTGGATACAGGTGTTGGCCGGCACTGTTGTATAGTTGCCGTCGCGCAGGGCCATCATCACGCCGGATTGGTTATTTTCCAGATGCTGCATGGCGAGGTTGGCAAAAATTGTCGCCACCATCCGGTCCAGCGAATCCGGTGGTCCGGCCCGCATCAGATAAGCCAATTCCTGATTGATCGTGGCAACACCGGTCTTTTGGGTCAGGATATCGCCCATATGCTGGCCAACGCCGCCCAATTTCAAGTGACCGTAGGCATCCGCCTGCCCGCCTTCAATTATATCGCCGCCCTCAATCGTCGCACCTTCCGACAGCACAACTACAGCATAATGGGAAGGATTGGCGTTCCGATCTGCCATGACGAGGTCCGCCAGGCGATCCATATTCACCGGCACCTCAGATATCAATGTCCGGTCCGCATCCGCCAGATAACCGCTGATCAGGGATGTCTGGCCAGAGTTGCGGCCAAACAATTCTATAACGGCGATCCGCTCATGACTGCCCGTAGGGGTTCGCAGCGCGGTGATGGCATCCACACTGCGGGTTATGGCGGTGGAAAACCCAATGCAATAATCCGTGCCATAGACATCGTTATCCATGGTCTTGGGAATGGCGACGACCTTCAGTCCCTGGTCGTGCAAATGGGCCGCATAGGACAGGGTATCATCGCCGCCTATGGCGATCAGGGCATCGATCTTCAGGGCGTCGACCACTGCCAGGACATGCGGCGTGCAATCAAACATATCTGCCTTCGCGAGGGCAAACATATCGCCGTTCGGGACGGCATTCTTGGAACCGACCAAAAATTCCGGCATATCCTCGGCCTTGACCTTGCCCGGATGGGTGCGCGAGGTATGGAGAAAGGTACCCCCGGTCCGGTCAATCGTACGAACAATGTCCGGCGTAAGGGGCTGCAGCCAACGGTCTTGTGGGCCGTCATCGTCAGGATTGTAATGCAGCGGACCGCCCCAGCCACGGCGAAAGCCGACAACGTCCCAGCCATTGCCGGCGGCCCGCATGACCACCGCCTTGATGCATGAATTCAAACCCGGTACGTCACCGCCGCCCGTCAATATCGCCAATCGCATGCCATTCTCCCTAATTCCCAGTATAGGCACTATACGCATTGTTCATTTGGTCACGATTAAGAAAAGCGCTATGAAGGTAGGTAACATTTTTTGGAATACGGGGATTAGGCTCATGAAATCGGATATTGATGTCTTAGTTTGCGAAGTTGGTTTGCGCGACGGCATTCAGGGAATTGATCAATTTTTTCCCACTGACAAGAAAAAAGCCTGGATCCGGGCCGAAGCTGCCGCCGGGGTCCGCGAGATTGAGGTTTGTTCGTTCGTCCCCCCCAGTGTCTCGGGCCAGTTTGTTGATGCAGCAGAAATTGTCGCGGACGCTTTAGAGGTGGATGGACTGACCGTCTCAACCCTGGTGCCGAACCTGCGCGGTGCCCAACGGGCGTTTGAGACCGGCGTTAACAAGATCAGCTTCGTGCTCTCCATTTCCGAAAGCCATAATCAGGCAAATGTGCGTTGCAGCAGGGAACAGTCCCTGGATCAATTTCGCCAAATCGCCGAATTGCGCGACAGCACGCCTGAAAACAGAAAAGTACGCCTTGGGGTTGGCCTTGCCACGGCGTTGGGCTGCACCATTGAAGGACAGATCGATCCGGGCGAGATCGTCCGCATTGCCGAACAGGCCCTGAAACACGGCGCTGATGAACTGGCCGTATCTGACACGGTCGGTTACGCCAACCCAACACAAGTACGCGATGCTTACCGTTTGCTGCGCCGTAATCTGGGCGACGATGTGTTGTTAAGTTCCCATTTTCACGATACCCGCGGTCTGGGTCTGGCCAATGTTCATGCCGCCCTGGATGAAGGGGTGCGTCAATTCGATGCCTCCCTCGCAGGCCTGGGCGGCTGTCCATTTGCGCCAGGCGCATCAGGCAATATCGTGATGGATGATCTGGTCTTCATGCTGGAAGCTATGGGTCTGAAGACAGGCGTCGATATTGATGCACTGGTGGCGGTACGTGAGATCGTTGCCGCCGGTCTGCCCAATGAGCCCCTATTGGGTGCTATCGCCAAGGCTGGCGTACCAAAAGGATTTGCAGCCGCGAACGTTGCCGCCTGAAAGCCGGTCCCACCGTCTGCGGAACAGTTCGTAGGCAATTCGATTTAGCTTAAAATATCCAGCAGGCGGTCATGCATGCGTTTGTCCGCATTCAGAACGGCTGCGCTGGCTTTGAAGGCATGTTCCGACTGTTTTAGGGAAACAATATCCTTCGCCTGTACAGGCCCCTCGACGATGCGTTGGGCCGCTGCGGCGGCTTGTGCCCTGGCTTTGGTCAGGCCATTGATTGCGGTTTGGGGAATACTTCCCGCTGCGATTTTCATAACACATAGGTTGACAACCATAGATTAACAAAGCCTTAATGTTTTATGGAAAATTTTTCCCGTTATGGCACAAATCAGTGGTCGATTTTGAGGCGTTTGGAAGGATAATATCACACTCAAATCTGTCTTTCCTGGATTGCGTATCGCTTATACCTTCCGTCACTTGAAAGATTCCTCATTAATGTCAATGCATTAGCACTGAATTAACATTTTTGAACAAAACTTGGCCGCATACTTGCAGGAGGACTTGTAGATCAAAGTGGGCGGAGACAGGATTTAATTCTCTGCCGCAGAGCTACAAGAAGAGGGTAATCGTTATGGCTAAGATTATTTCACGTCGTCTCGCGTGCCTGTTCATGGGTATCGCCATGACCGGTGCGGCTTTTGCAGTCCCAACCAACGCCGTGTTGGCGTCAGAAAGCCAACCTGCCGATCCTGAAGCTTTCATGCGTACCCTTGCAGCCGATGCTCTTGTGCTGTTGACGGACGACAATATCAATGACGCTAAGCGAGCCCGTGATTTTCGCAAACTACTGCGCCGTGATTTTGATTTACCCGCAGTTGGAAAATTTGTCCTGGGCCGCTATTGGCGCCGCGCCAATGTTGCGGAACAGCAGGAATTTGTGGCGCTGTTTGAGGATTACATCGTCGCCATCTATGGGCGCCGTTTAGGCGTCTATGGCAGCGCCGGGATGACCGTCACCGGTAACAGGGCGGACGGCAAAGACGGCGTCATTGTGCATACAAAAATCGCCCCCCCTAAGGGTCCGGTGATCCAGTTGGACTGGCGCCTGAAAAATCGTGACGGCGGCTGGCGGGTGGTTGATATCATGGTCGAAGGTGTCTCCCTTGCCTTGGCGCAACGTTCGGAATTCGCCTCTGTCATCCGCAGCAACGGCGGTCGGGTCGCGGGATTGTTGCAAAAATTACGCATCAAGTCAGCAACCCTGGCCCTAAATCAAGACAGCTCGAACCAGGATAATTTACGTCAAAACAGTTCTGTCGTCCGAACGCAGTAGGCCCTGCCAAAGACTCTATTCGTCGTCAGACGCCTCGAACAGAAGCAATTCCACGCCTTCTTCAACCTGTTCGCCGGCGCTATAGGGAATTGCGGCAACAACCGCATCGCGGGGTGCTGTAATGGTATGTTCCATTTTCATGGCTTCCAAAATCAACAACGGATCGCCCTTTTTGACGCTGGTGCCAACCTCCACCTGGACCTGAACGATTTTGCCCGGCAGGGGCGCTGACACCTTACCCCCCTCTTCCAGATCGATATCCTGCAAGGCCATGGGGTTGTTTCGTGTGATGCGATAAGCCCTGCCACCTGCCAGGATCGTTACCTTTTCGCCGTCATGCACCACGGCGGCGGAGACCCGCAGTCCGTCCAGGTCAGCCCACAGCGTGCCGCCGTCATCGATTTCGCCACTGGCCTGCATATCGCCGCCCGGTAATGCCAGGCGATAGCCGCCCGTGCCTGGATAATGCACCGTGACGGTGATTTCATCGTCGACGCCATCGGTGCTGAAGCATAATTCATCATGGCCCTGATCATTCAGACGCCAACCGTCAATCTGGGCCCAGGGTGAATGGGGATCGGCGGGTGCCGCATGGCCTTGCCGGGCCAATAAAATGTCGAGACAGGCAAGCGCCAGGGCTTGATCGGGAATGGGTCCCGGTGCCGGGATCAGATCATCCTTGTGTTTGTCAATAAAGCCGGTTTCCAGATCGCCGGAGGCAAAGGCCGGATGGGCCGCGACGGCGGCCAGGAAATTCACATTCGTAATCACCCCGGCGATTTCATAACGCTCCAATGCATCGTGCAACCGGCGCAGGGCAGAGGCACGATCCCGGTCCCAGACGATCAACTTGGCGATCATGGGATCATAAAACATCGAAACCTCGTCCCCTTCCCGCACACCTGTATCGACGCGCAGATGCGGGCCTTCAGCCGGCGGGCGAAGGCGATGCAGGGTGCCTGTTGCGGGCAGGAATTTTTTCTGCGGGTTCTCCGAATAGATCCGCGCCTCAATCGCATGGCCGTTGATAACCAGATCGTCCTGGGCCAAAGGCAAACCCTCGGCAGCGGCGACGCGCAACTGCCATTCCACCAGATCCTGGCCGGTGATCATTTCCGTTACCGGATGTTCCACCTGTAGGCGGGTGTTCATCTCCATGAAAAAGAAGCCATCTTCGGACAAACCATGGCTGACATCGGCAATGAATTCCACAGTGCCCGCACCGACATAGCCAATGGCCTTGGCAGCTGCGACCGCAGCCTCACCCATGCTGCGACGCATCTCGGGCGTCATGCCGGGCGCGGGGGCCTCCTCCAACACCTTTTGATGGCGGCGCTGGATGGAACAATCCCGTTCGAACAGATGCACCACATTGCCAAATTGATCGGCAAAGATCTGAATTTCAATATGGCGGGGCCGTTCGAGATATTTTTCCACCAGGACTTTGTCATCGCCAAAGGATGATAAACCCTCTCGCCGGGCACCTTTCAGGGCGGTGGCAAATTTACCTGGCTCGTTCACTTGGCGCATCCCCTTGCCGCCGCCGCCTGACACAGCCTTGATCAGAACCGGATAGCCGATCTCGTCCGCCGCCTTGCTTAGGACATCATCATCCTGATCATCACCGTGATAGCCGGGCACCACGGGCACATTCGCCTCGACCATCAAGGCTTTGGCGGCGGCTTTTTCACCCATGGCACGGATCGCGCTGGCGGGCGGGCCAATAAAGACGATGCCTTCGGCGGCACAGGTCTCGGCAAAATCTGCGTTTTCCGACAGAAAGCCGTAACCGGGATGAATGGCGTCCGCCCCCGTCCGTTTGGCCGCTGCAATAATTTTTGCCGCCAGCAGATAGCTTTCCTGTACCGGCGCGGGGCCGATCAAAACCGCTTCATCGGCCATGGCCACATGCATGGCATTGGCATCCGCCTCGGAATAGACGGCGACGGTTGCCGCCCCCATCCGCTTGGCGGTGCGCATGACCCGGCAGGCAATTTCGCCTCGGTTAGCTATCAAAATCTTACGAAACATGGCGACGCTCTCTTATATGCTTGTTGTTCTCAAACCGCAGGCTGCAGCTACATTCTGAAGACGCCGAACTTGGTCTCTTCGACCGGAGCATTCAGGGACGCGGACAGGGCCAGGCCCAGGACGTTGCGAGTTTCGGATGGATCGATCAGGCCGTCATCCCAGCCCCGCGCGGTTGCAAAATAGGGGGAGCTTTGTTCCGTGAACTGATCGATGATCGGTTGCTTGAATTCAGCCTCCGCCTCATCCGACCATGCCTCCCCCTGCCGTTCCAATCCGGCCCGGCGCACCGTGGCGAGGACGCCCGCCGCCTGGTCCGGCCCCATCAGGGCCAGGGAGGCATTCGGCCACATCCATAAAAAGCGCGGACTGTATGCGCGCCCGCACATACCGTAATTGCCCGCACCATAGGATCCACCGATGATGAAGGTGTATTTCGGCACCTTGGTAGTGGAAACGGCCGTGACCAGCTTGGCACCATCTTTGGCGATACCGCCCGCCTCATACTTCTGGCCGACCATGAAGCCGGAGATGTTTTGCAGAAAGACCAACGGAATATTGCGCTGGCTGCACAGTTCGATGAAATGGGCACCTTTCAGGGCGGATTCTGAAAACAGGATGCCGTTATTGGCGACAATGCCCACCGGGTAGCCCCAGACATGGGCAAAGCCACAGACCAGGGTCGTACCATACAGGCGCTTAAATTCGTCGAAGTCACTGCCATCGACAATCCGGGCGATAACCTCACGCACGTCATAGGGCTGGCGCACGTCCTGGGGCAGGATGCCGTTAAGCTCCTTCGGATCATAGGCCGGCGGGCGTGGGCTTTTGATATCCCAGGTACAATGTTTGACCCGGTTCAGATTGCTGACGATTTGCCGGGCAATGGCCAAGGCATGACGATCATCAAGGGCATAGTGATCCGTTACGCCTGATGTGCGCGAATGCAGGTCGGCACCACCAAGATCTTCGGCAGAGACTTCTTCACCGGTCGCAGCCTTCACCAAGGGTGGGCCACCAAGAAAGATCGTGCCCTGTTCACGCACGATGATGCTTTCATCCGACATGGCGGGTACGTAGGCGCCACCGGCGGTACATGACCCCATGACCACGGCAATTTGCGGGATACCTTTAGCGGACATGTTGGCTTGATTGTAAAAAATCCGTCCGAAATGATCCCGGTCAGGAAACACATCCGGCCATTCCGGCAGGTTGGCACCGCCCGAGTCTACCAGATAAATACAGGGCAGATGGTTCTGCTCCGCCACTTCCTGGGCCCGGACATGTTTTTTTACGGTCATGGGATAATAGGTCCCGCCCTTGACCGTGGCGTCATTGGCGATGATCAGACATTCCCGGCCAGAGACCCGGCCAATGCCGGTGATAACGCCCGCAGATGGGATGTCGTCGTCATACAATTCCCAGGCCGCCAGTTGTTGCAGCTCCAAAAATGGCGCGCCCGGATCAAGCAACGAACGAATGCGTTCCCGTGGCAATAGTTTACCCCGGTCCGTATGGCGCTGGCGGGAGCGTTCCCCGCCACCCAATTTAACATGGCTTACAGCTGCCCTGAGAGCCGACAGCTTTTCTTCCATATGGGCATAGTTCGCCTGGTACTCAGGCGAGCGTGTTTGGACCTTGCTGGTGATCAACGTCATGCTCGAACGACCTCAACTAAACATGTAAACAAAATTTATTCCGCCGCCACTTGTGGCAGGGCCGCGAGAGCTGTTTGCAAGGCAGCTTCATCGTAATCCCGGTCTTCCAGGTTTCCGGCGAAGTAATCCGTATAAGCTGCCATATCGAAATGGCCATGGCCGGACAGATTGAACAGAATGGTCTTGGCGGTGCCATCCCGTTTGCACTGTTCAGCCTGATCGAATACCGCACGAATGGCGTGGGAAGATTCCGGGGCAGGCACAATGCCTTCACAGCGGGCAAATTTCACCGCCGCGTCAAAACAACCGATTTGTTGATAAGCTGCCGCCTCAATTAGCCCCAGATCCTTGATATGGCTGACCATACCCGCCATGCCATGATAGCGCAGGCCACCCGCGTGGAACCCTGGCGGCATGAACGATGAACCCAAGGTGTACATTTTCACCAGTGGCGTCAGATTACCCGTATCACCGAAATCATAGGCGTAGGTACCCCTGGTCAGGCTGGGGCATGCCGCGGGCTCAGACGCAATGATCCGCACATCCTGGCCGCCGCGCAGCTTGGCACCGAGGAACGGAAATGCCAGACCGGCAAAATTGCTGCCGCCGCCGGCGCACCCGATAATGATATCGGGATAATCGTCAGCCATTTCCATTTGCATCATGGCTTCGACGCCAATAACGGATTGATGCAGCAGCACATGGTTGAGCACGCTGCCCAGGGAATATTTCGTGTCATCACGCTGGGCTGCCAGTTCCACCGCCTCGGAAATCGCAATCCCGAGGCTACCCGCTGAATCCGGATCCTTGGCCAAAATAGCCTTACCGGATTCCGTTCGATCAGAGGGCGAGGCATAGCAGGTTGCCCCATATGTTTCCATCAGGGCCCGACGGTAAGGCTTTTGATTGTAGGAGATTTTGACCATATAGACCTCTACCTCCAACCCGAACAGATTGCCGGCATAGGCCAGCGACGAGCCCCACTGCCCGGCCCCCGTCTCGGTCGTCAGTCGCTTCACGCCTTCTTCTTTGTTGTAGAAAGCCTGCGCAACAGAGGTGTTGGGTTTATGACTGCCGGCGGGGCTGACACCCTCGTACTTGTAATAAATCTTGGCCGGGGTATCCAACGCCTCTTCCAGACGACGGGCCCGGTGCAGGGGCGATGGCCGCCATTGGCGATAGACTTCGCGCACGGGTTCGGGGATTTCGATGTCCCGCTCCGCGCTGACTTCCTGGCCAATCAGGGCCATGGGGAACAGCGGTGCCAGGTCATCGGGCCCAATGGGTTGTCCGGTGCCGGGATGCAGAACGGGAGGTAAGGGCGTGGGTAGGTCGGCTGCCAGATTATACCAGGTCTTTGGCAGTTTTTCTTCTTCAAGAAGATATTTGATTTGGTCACTCATTTGATACGCCTCTATCAATAAAGATCAACAGATGGCGCTAGCATAATTCAATAATCCACCATCCGCCAGACACTGGCGTTGCGTAAATCACTATCTTCCAAGGCCGACGTCGTCGGAACGGCATAAGTGGTGATTTTCTCCAGACCCTGACGCGGCATAAAGGTGCGCTGTGGATCCCCAATCAACACCTCCACCCCAGTTGCCAACAAGCCCCGCAGCCATTTTTCGAGACGCACTGCCAGCGGCTGTTCAAAAAACAAATCGCCGACCATTATCAGATCCCAGTTGCCGGATTGGCCGATCAGATCATCTGTTGTGGTCTGCACATCAACGCCGTTCAGCCGCGCATTCAACCCAGTCGCTGCAATCGCGAAGGGGTCAGTGTCCACCGCCTCAACCGACGCCGCGCCTGCCATGCGGGCGGCAATCGCCTCCAAGCCACTGCCCGCGCCAATGTCCAGGACATCTTTGCCAGCCACCGCCACCGGTTGATCCAGGCAATATCGTGCCAGGGCCTGCCCGCCTGCCCAGGCAAAGGCCCAATAGGGCAAGGGCACACCCGCGGCCTCTCGCGCAGCAGCATCCATTTGCCAAATCGGCATGTCTTCGGACGCTAGATGCAGTTGGATCTCCGGCAATAATTCAGTGCGTTGCACAGTGGTGTTGGCAACAATGAAATCTGTCCGGGATTTTGTCACGCGAGCGGCGGTGCAATGCACCCTTCCACCGCCCGACCGATTTCCAACAACCGGGCATCGCCCATGCTTTCCCCCATCAAGGTGAAACCCACTGGTCCGTTGCCCTGTTCGTGGCAGGGAATGGTCAGGGCGCAGCGGTCCAGAAAGTTGCCGACCAAGGTGTTGCGCAGCAGCAACCGGCCCATGCTTCCCCACGCCTCACCATTCTCCAAATCAGCGATTGGGCAGGCGACAACCGGCAAGGTCGGCATGATGATCGCATCATATGGCGCGGTGATCTGATTGGCGGTGCGGATCATATCGGCGCGAATATCGATCAGATCAAGATAGTCGGCGGCACTCCATTGTTCGCCCATTTGAATACGGGCAAGGACGTTGGGATCATATTGATTGTCGGCCCGCGCCAAGGTGTCGCGATGCAGGGCAAAGGCCTCGGCGGTGGAAAAGCCACCGATCCGGTTTATCACAGGCATACGAGCTAATTCCGCGAAGGGAATATCAAAAATCTCCACCCCGGCTGCTGACAGCTTACTCACCGCAGCTTGAAAAGCCGCCGCGACCTGATCGTCTACATCATCGAAAACCAGGTACTTCGGCACCGCCAGACGCAAGCCCCGTAGACCAGGCGCGGGTACCATCGCCAAGTTGGGCGGGGTATCACCAGCGAAGATCGCATCGACCAGGGCGCAGCAGGCAACGGTAGGTGCCAGGGGGCCTACGGAATCCAAGGTCCGGGACAGAGGATAAATACCTGCCGTACTGACCCGCCGTGCCGTCGGCTTGAAACCCGTCAAGCCACACAAGGCAGATGGAATACGAACAGACCCGGCGGTATCCGTGCCCAGTCCCACGGCAGCCATGCCATCGCTGACGGAGACCGCCGCCCCTGACGAAGACCCACCCGGTATGCGCCCCCCTCCATCATTGACTGCGCGGTCCCAGGGGTTCTTTGGCGTGCCGTAATGGGCATTGCTGCCCGGTGCGCCCATGGCGAATTCAACCATGTTGGTCCGCCCGACAATGATCGCCCCCGCCGCCCGAAGGTTTGCCACGACCGGTGCGTCCTGCACGGCTGGTTCTTCGCCTCGGCGGACAATAGACCCGGCCAACGTGACCTCGCCCGCAACATCGCACAGGTCCTTGATCGAAACCGGAATACCGGCCAGGGGCGAAGGCACGATCCCATGGGCCCGCGCCTGGTCCGATGCCTTCGCACTTGCCAACGCCGCATCTTTGTAGGTTTTCGTGAATGCGGCAGCGCCCTCTCCATTCGGATCCTCGATACGGGCCAACGCCGCCTCTGTCAGGGCCTGGGAGGTCGTTCGACCGTTCGCCAAATCAGCAGCGATATCTACAAGGCTTTGCATATTCTATTCCTTTATCAAATTGTGCCGCCGTCGCGCAGGGCCGTGATCTCTTCAGGGGCAAATCCAAGTTGGCCCAGAATTTCGTCCGTATGCTGCCCCAACTCCGGTGTCGGCAGCCTGATTTCCGATGGTGTCCGGCTCAACTCTACAGCCTGGCCCACGACCTCCTGATGGCCCAGTACCGGATTTTCCACACCCTGTGCCATTTTCATGTGCTGGACCTGGGGATCAGCGAAAACCTCATCAATGCTATAAATGGGTCCGCAGGGCACGCCGGCTTCATTCAGGATATCAATCCACTGACTGGACGTCTTATTCACTGTCACGGCCTCTATCCGGGCGTTGACCGCATCGCGGTTCCTGGACAACGCCGCACCATCGGCAAAGCGCGGGTCGGTTCCCAATACGGGATCGCCCAACACCTCAACCAGACGGGCATAGATTGCCGTGCCCGAGGCGGCGATGTTGATATAGCCGTCCGAGGTTTTGAAAACCCCGGTGGGAATGGATGTGGGGTGATTGTTGCCTGCCTGCTGCGGCACCTCTTTTGCCAGCAACCAGCGCGCCGCCTGAAAATCCAGCATGGCGATCTGTGACTGCAACAACGATGATTGCACCCACTGCCCCTGACCCGAGACCTCTCGCTCCAACAAGGCGATCAAAATACCCTGGGCGCAAAACAGCCCCGCCGTCAGATCGGCGACGGGAATGCCCACACGCATGGGCCCTGCCCCAGGCTCCCCCGTAATCGACATCAGGCCGCCCATGCCCTGGGCGATCTGATCGAAACCGGGCCGGCCCACATAGGGCCCGTCCTGACCAAAGCCGGAGATCGAGGCATAGACCAGGCCCGGATTGATCTGTTTCAGGCTGTCATAATCGATACCAAGGCGGAATTTGACGTCGGGTCGATAGTTCTCCACCACCACATCGACCTGCCCCACCAGACGCTTTAGCACCGCCATGCCGTCCGGGGATTTCAGGTTCAGGGTCATGCCCCGCTTGTTGCGATGAATATTCTGAAAGTCCGGACCATGGCGGGGACCGCCCATGCCTTCGCCGTCACCAGGCTTGGGCGGCGTTTCCAACTTGATGACATCGGCACCCCAGTCAGCCAATTGTCGCACGGCGGTGGGGCCTGCGCGCACCCGCGTTAAATCCAACACACGAAAGCGCGAGAGAGGGCCTTTGGCGGAAGCGTCTGACATATCAATTTCCATTCATCGAATTTCTTTTCGCGGCATTGTCGCGACTGGGCAAGCTTTGGCAAGCCAGTTGCGTTATAGTGGGGGCCAACAATAAGAAGAATGTTAGGCCGGATCGCCGTGCAAGACCATAAACAGACGCAAGCCGGCATCCTGTTTCTGCTGGGTTCTATTGGTTTCATTACCGTCGTTGATACGGCGGCGAAATATATGACCACATCCCTGCCGCCTGTGGAATTGGTCTGGGGTTATTTCCTCGGCATTTTTACCTGCTTGCTGGGCTATTCCATCACCAAGGGCAGACGCCTGCCGCATCTGTTAGCCACCAAGCGCCTTTTGCTGCATTTTGGGCGTGTCGGTTTGCTGGTCCTCTCTATCAGTCTTTTGTTTATCGCCCTTCGCTACATGTCCCTGGCCGACGCCACGGCAATCAGCTTCACCTCGCCCCTGTTCATCACCATTTTGGCCATTCCCATTTTGGGCGAAAAGGTCGGCAAGGCGCGTTGGCTGGCTGTTCTGGGGGGGTTATGTGGCGTCCTGATCATTGTACGACCGGGCAGCGGCTTGGCCAGTTGGATATCCCTGTTGCCCCTGTTGGGCGCAATCGCCTTTGCCGGATTTCAGATCGCCACGCGATTGCTATCCAGCACGGAAAGTACCTTTGCCACCTTGTTCTATACGGGCGGGTTTGGCCTGTTGTGGAGCAGTCTGGCATTGCCTTTTATATGGGTAACGCCGGAACCCTGGCACATGTTGGCATTTCTGATCCAGGGTGCCCTGGGTATGGGGGCCCATCTTTGTATGATCCGGGCCTTTTCCCTGGCAGAGGCATCTTTGTTAGCACCGTTCAATTATTCCAAGATCATCTGGGCCAGTGCCACCGGCTATCTGGTGTTTGGCAATATCCCGACCCTCAATACCCTGGTCGGGGCCGCCGTCATTGCCCTGGCCGGCGTTTTTATCATGTTTCGCGAACGGCGGAAGCAAGCTTAATCAAGAATCTCGACCTGTTCAGGATGGGTCGCCTCAATCGATGGACCGTTGTAATATTTCAACCAGCCGCGCACCCGGACGCGGCGGCCCGCCATGGCACCATGGTCAAAGCCCACTTTGTCGAACAGTTTTCTGTCCCGTGGTGAAACGGTGATGGTAAAATCCGTGCGCCAATCCTCACCAAAGTTCAGATAGACCCGGCCACGCACCAGGGCGGTTTTCGCCACTGTGCCTTCGATGAGGAAAAAGCCATCCAGCCCCGGCCGCAGATCTTCCTGCTGCCAGATGCGGTACCATTTGTGGCCCCAAATACCCAATCGCTTTTGCCGGGCCTCTTGCTCTGTCGCCAACATTTCCGCCACCACCGCGCGATTGTCGCGAAAGCTGTAGACCCGCGCCAAGCCAAGGCGCAGCATCTGCTCCTGTATCCACAGCCCGTCTTCCCGGTGAAGATGGGCCAGGGCACGCCCATAGCGGTCTTTGCGCCGACCGCCATAGGATAGGCGGAGCACCCGTCCCATCGTTAACGCCGATAACGCCCGTTTGGATTCTTCACCCAAAGGCCAGGCCTTGAAATTGCGCCGACCAAGGGGAATTTTCGGTGCCTGTATGCCAACCAGACGAACCTGGGTGCCATCGTCAAGGAACAAGGTGTCCCCGTCCACCACCTCCACCACCCGGCCCTGGCCGCTTTTCACCAACGGGCCGGCGGCTACACCCTGGGCCAGGATGCACAGCAACAAAATGCTCAGCAGAATACGACTAATCATAGGGTTTTATAGCATCGCGCCCGCCGACATGCTTCCCCCCGACAGTCCCATCCCTTAGACTTTATAAAAATCTGGGAGGATTCGCATATGAATTGGGGTCATTTACGGAAAGCGTTTTGCGTCGCGGCGCTTGCTATGATCTTTCTGGCGCAGCCGGCACGGGCCGACGATCCGGATTTCATAGCCTTCAGCGCCGGGGTATTTGACCTGGGCAAGGATCAGACTGCGGCAGAGGGACGGCTTGAATACCGCTCCGACCTCAAGTTGTGGGTCTTCAAACCCTTCGCGGGCGTCATGGCGACATCGGATGCGGGCGCCTACGGCTATGCGGGCGTATTGGTTGATATGTTCTTTGGCAATCGCACTGTTGTAACCCTTAGTTTCGCCCCCGGTGGCTATGTCATGGGTGACGGCAAGGATTTGGGCTATGATCTGGAATTCCGCTCTCAGATTGAGGTCGCATATCGCTTCGATAACCGCGCGCGCCTGGGTCTGGCCCTCTCGCACATGTCCAACGCCTCCATCGGGGATAAGAACCCCGGCGCGGAAAGCCTGATGCTGACCTATGCCCTACCGGTAAAGTCGATTTTCGGGGCCGATTAGTCTGCAATGACGCGCGCCCCTGTGTCGCACAATAATTTTTTAATGTTTGGCTGTAGCGATATATGCTGCTAGTGCATAGATATCAGTAAATTTCCCAAACATTTTCAGGCATGGCTTCGGCCTGCCCCTCAAGGATGACAACATTGGAAAAGCACGAGTTAAAAATCTGGACGGCTGTCGTCTTTGGCTTGTTCCTTTATGTCGGCACCTTTTTCATGGCTGTAACATCCACCCAGAATTATCGGGACAACCAATCTCTGACGCCAGAGGCTTTGCTGCAGGCAGTCCAAGAATAAACCGCCTGCCCGCATTTCTCTCGTTCAAGACCTCCAAGTTCAAGGCCCTCCCGGTTCACGGCCTCCTAGTTCAAAGAACGCAATTCAATCTTCGCAATAGCTTCCCGGTGCACCTCATCGGGGCCGTCGCCAATACGCAGATAACGCGCTTCCGAGAACATATGCGCCAGACCGAAGTCGTCGGAGACGCCGCCGCCACCATGGATCTGAATGGCCCGGTCAATCACCGTTTGCGCCATTAAGGGCACCACCACCTTGATCATGGCGATTTCCTTGCGGGCAGCTTTGTTGCCTTCCTTGTCCATTTTCCAGGCCGCGTTCAGGACCAGCAATCGGGCCTGATCGATCTCGCACCTGGAGTTGGCGATATCGGCGCGCACCGTGTCCCGGTCTGCCAGGGATTTGCCGAAAGCGACCCGCGCCTTGGCCCGGCGCATCATCGCCTCCAACGCCCGTTCCGCCTTACCGATCAGCCGCATGCAATGGTGAATTCGTCCAGGCCCAAGACGCCCCTGGGCAATCTCAAAGCCGCGCCCTTCGCCCAGCAGCATATTTTCCGCCGGCACCCGGACATCCTTAAAGACCACCTCGCCATGGCCGTGCGGGGCATGCTCATAGCCGAACACAGGCAACATGCGCACGACTTCCAGGCCAGGCGAGTTGACCGGCACCAGGATCATGGATTGCTGGCGATGGCGTTCGGCATTGGGATCGTTCTTGCCCATGACAATGGCAATCTCGCAATTGGGATGGCCGATGCCGCTGCTCCACCACTTGCGTCCATTGACGACGTATTCATCGCCGTCTTTATCAATGGAGGTTTCGATATTGGTGGCGTCAGAGGAGGCAACGTTGGGCTCTGTCATACAAAAGACCGAGCGGGTTTCGCCCGCCAGCAATGGTGTCAGCCAGCGTTTCTGTTGGGCTTCATCACCGAACTGCGCCAGGACTTCCATATTGCCAACGTCAGGTGCGGCACAGTTGAAGACCTCCGGCGCCATGGTGGAGCGGCCCAGTATTTCCATGATGGGCGCGAATTCAAAGTTCGATAGGCCCGGGCCAAACCGTTCATCATGTATGAACATGTTCCACAGCCCCTCCGCCTTGGCCTTGGCCTTCAGTTCCTGCAGGATCGGGGGGAAACCGTCCCAATTGCCAGCCGTCTGTTCTTCATAGGCTGCCTCACCCGGATAAACATGGCGGTCCATGAAAGCTTGTACCCGCTCCAGATAATCTTTGCTGCGGTCAGTAAACTCGAACATTCGCACTCTCCCTGATATGCTAGAGCAATTTTCAATCGATTGGATAAGCTCTTGCTATCCAATCGATTGGTTCAATTGCTCTTCTCTTAGAATCTGAGCATGTTTAAAAGCAACATGCGCTTTGAGGCAGTATAGACGAAGTATGGGAGTGCCGTCATGACAACGTTGGATCATATCGCCCTGCGGGCAGAAATAACTAAATTTGCCCAGGCGGAAATCATAACCCGGCCCGGCCTAAATCAGCAGCATGATTTTCCCCCGGACCTTTGGGAAAAAATGGGCCAGGCAGGCCTGTTGGCCATCGCCCTGCCGGAAGCCTATGGCGGGCGGGGTGGTGATTATCGAACCCTGGCCATGGCCATGGAAACCCTGGCCGATGCGGGCGGTTGCCAGGGCGTGGCCATTTCCTGGATGTCCCATGTCCTTAATGCCCGCCTGCATATTCTGGGCCATGGCACAGCGGCACAAAAGACCGACTATCTGCCCGGCCTGACCGAGGGGCGACATACCGCCTGCATGGCAATTTCAGAACCCGGTGCCGGGGCCCACCCGAAAAAGCTTTCCACCCGGGCCGAATTTGACGGCGACAGCGTTATCCTGAATGGCCAGAAAACCTATCTGACCAATGGGCCCCTGGCGGATCTGTTTTTGATCATGGCCATAACGGGCGAAGTCAATGGTCGGCGCAGCTTTACCACCTTCATTGTCCCAAAGGCATCGGACGGCCTGGAAATCACAGACAGTGCGATGGTGGATTTTCTACACCCCTCTCCCCATTGCGGTATCAAGCTGACGGACGTGGTTATCCCCGCCGCCAACCGCCTCGGGCCCCTGGGCGATGCCTTCAATACCATTTCCCTGCCCATGCGCCGGGTCGAAGACGCGCTATCAGCAGCGAAATCCGCCGGTGCCATGCGCCACCGCTTTCGCCTGCTATGCCAGGCCGCAACGAAAATCAGTGATCCGCGCGCCGAAATGGAAGGCGCCCTGGGCCGCCTGGCCGCCATGCCCGAGGCACTGACCGCAATCGCGGGGCGGGCGGCGGCATTACTCGACGGCGGTGGCCAGGGCCGAGATGATATCGATGAAACCATATCCGCCCTGGCCGCCGCCGCACGGGAATGTGGTAAATTCGTCGAGGGGGAGGTTGAGGCATTCATCAATGCATGGGATATAGAGGTCGGGGAAGATTTAGCCGTGGCCAATCGGGACCTTGTAAAATCCCTTGGCATTGCGGCGACCGCCCGTGACCTACAGGCCCAAAAGCGTGGAAAAGCCCTACTGAAGGCGTAGTTTCGTTATCGAACAGTAACCGTAGCTAGTGAAAAGAGACCTGATGACTGATCTGACTAATCCCAATGCCGCCAAATTCGAACATGTAGATGACATCATTGCCGGCTTGGGAGAGCAGGGCTATATCGCATCAAGGCAAATCGCCACCGCCATTTTTGTCGCGGAGAACCTGACCAAACCGGTTTTGGTGGAAGGCTCCGCCGGCGTCGGTAAGACGGAATTGGCCCTGGCCAGCGCTGCCTGGCTGGGCCTGCCCCTGATCCGCATGCAATGTTACGAGGGTTTGGATGAATCCAAGGCATTGTATGAATGGAAGTACGGCAAGCAATTGCTCTACACCCAGATCCTGAAAGACAAAATGGGTGATGTACTGGGTGATGCGCCGGGCCTGGATGCCGCCATGAAAAAGTTACAGGGCTTTGGCGATATGTTTTTCTCGGAAGAGTTTTTAGAACCCCGGCCTCTGTTGAAGGCCCTGCGTCAGAAGCACGGCGCGGTGTTGTTGATCGATGAGATCGATAAATCCGATGAGGAGTTCGAGGCGTTTCTGCTGGAAATCCTCTCCGCCTATCAGGTCACGATCCCCGAGATTGGTACCATTCAATCGACCGTACCGCCGCTGGTCTTCCTCACCTCCAACAACATGCGCGAAATGGGTGATGCCCTGAAACGCCGTTGCCTCCACCTGTACATCCCCCTGCCCGATGCCAAGTTGGAAGAACAGATCGTTGCCGCCCGGATACCCGATATCGAACAGAAATTGCGCCGCAAGCTGGTGGCGTTCGTACAAATGTTGCGGGAACAGGATTTGAAAAAACTGCCGTCGATTTCAGAGACCCTGGATTGGGCCCGGGTGTTGATGTTGCTGCACGCTGATGACCTAAGCCCCGATATGATCCGCGATACCTTGAATGTGTTGTTGAAGTTCGAACAGGACATCAAGGCGGTTCAGCCACAAATCGCTGAATTAACCCGCAAGGCGCGCCAAGCTGGGGACCGGGGTTATGCAACGACCACTTGAGAATTTCCTCCGCGCCCTGCGCGCCGTACACATCCAGGTCTCACCGGCGGAGAGCATTGATGCCCACCGCACGGTGGAAATGGTCGGCTATGGCGACCGACAATTGTTCAAGGATGCTCTGTGCGTTGCCTTGGCGAAAACACCGGATGAAGTTGCCAGTTACGAAGATTGCTTTGAGATGTTTTTTCAGCGCGATGAATTCGACGACCGCCATGATGACGAAAATGATGCGGACGGAGACGGTGACGGAGACCGCAGCCAGCCGCCCGAAAGCACCGAAGGTGACGCGGCATTCTCCGAGCAGATCGGCAATGTGCCCCTGGCCGAGATGGTGCTGGATGCAGACGGCGGCGAACTGGCCGCAGCCATGGAGCAATCCGCCAATGCAGTCGGTGCAACAGAGATCAAATTTTTCAGCCAACGGGGTTATTTCACCCGGCGTATCCTTGATGACATGGGACTGCGGGATCTGGAAAAACTGATCGCCGCGCTGCGTCGTAGTGGCGACGGTGATGAGGATGGAGAGATCGGCGATGCGGCAGATCTTGCCAATCGCCTGGAACAGGGCCGGCGTTATCTGTTGGATGAAGCGCGCGCCTATGTGGAACGGCAGTACGAGCTGTATGCCCGCGCCAACGGGGAAAACCTGCGCGAAGAGTTCCTGATGGAAACGCGGATGTCGAACCTGGAGCATCGGGATTTCGACCGGATGCACAAGATTGTCCGCCGCATGGCGAAAAAACTGGCGACCCGCTATGCCCGCCGCCGCCGCCACACCAAGCGCGGCCAGCTGGATATCCGCCGCACCATGCGCCACAACATGCCCCATGACGGCATCCCGTTCCACGTATTCTGGAAACAGACCAAGATCGAACGGCCCAAAATTCATGTGATCTGCGACGTCTCCCGCTCTGTCGCCGCCACCGCGCGGTTCCTGTTGCTGTTCCTTTATTCCCTGCATGAAGTGATCAAACAGTTGGAAGCCTATGCCTTTTCCGACAGCCTGGTGGATGTCGGCGATATACTGGTCAACAACGAGGTTGAGGTCGCGATCCCCGAGATCATGAACACCATCGGTTTCCGTTCCACCGATTATGGCCAGGCCCTGGAAGACTACGACAACAACTTCATGGATGATCTGGACAGCCACACCACGGTGATAATTTTGGGCGATGGCCGCTCCAACTTCACCGACCCGCGCATCGATATCATGCGCCGCCTGCACGACCGCTCCCGTGCCGTAATCTGGCTGAACCCGGAACCGGAATCTTTCTGGGGTACCGGCGACAGCGAAATGCCCCGCTACCGCCAATTCTGCCACGTCGCCAAAACCTGTAGCACGGTGATGCACCTGGAGCGCGTGATCGACGATATTTTGAAGAGTTACGCGCGGGCCTGATATTGGCGGTTACGACCCTAAAAGTCAGGCAAATTGTCGACTACGTGCCTCGTCCCCCTGGATGCACGGGTCAAGCCCGTGCATGACAATAAAGCTGTTTTTAGCCGTTTTTCAATAGGCCTTCGTCATTGCCGGGCTTTGACCCGGTAATCCAGGGCTACGAATATAGGCGTTTACGCCTCTAGCTCCACAAAGTTTCTGGAAGTTTTTGCGCGCTACCTACAATGTCATTATTACATCGCGCCACATGGCCAATATCGGCTAAGATGATGACCATTAGATTGGCGACAAAATGGCTATGAAAAATCCACCGCACCCCGGTCACTCTATCAAGGATGCCTGCCTCGAGCCCTTGGGGCTTTCGGTCTCTGAAGGCGCATTTAGATTGGGTGTCGCGCGCCACACGCTGTCACGCGTTATCAACGGTCATTCTGGCCTTTCACCGGAGATGGCGATCCGCCTGGAAAAATGGGATGGAGTAC
The DNA here is from genome assembly GCA_018660265.1 of Rhodospirillaceae bacterium. Classification (GTDB taxonomy): domain Bacteria; phylum Pseudomonadota; class Alphaproteobacteria. The sequence continues at coordinate 31,805 of JABJKS010000057.1, forward strand.
GGCGCGTTCCTGGTTGGCCCTACAGACGGCTTATGATTTGGCGCAGGCTGAGAAAGGCGCCAGTAAAATTAAGGTACGGCCCGTACAGACAGCACGGGTTTGACCTTCTATTTTCCGAAAATCCATGACGACATTTGCAATCCGGCCCCATTGGCATACTCTCCTGTCATCTAATTAGGAGTGTGTATTGTGAAATTTGGCGTATTGCAGTTTTTTAGTTGGCCGGGGCGGCGTGTTCCCCTTGCAACCGTGTATGAGCGGGCCTTCCAGCGGATGGAAGTCATGGACAAGACGGGCTATGACGCAGTCTGGCTGGCGGAACATCATTTCTCTACCTACAGCGTCTGCCCCTCGGTGCATTTGATGGGCACCCATATTGCGGCCAAGACCACGAATTTGCGCATCGGCACCGCGATCTCGCTGGCGTCTTTCTATCATCCCCTGCGTCTGGCCGAAGAAGTGGCGTTGCTGGACCATGTCTCGGGCGGGCGGGTTAATTGGGGCGCCGGGCGCGGCTTTGATCCCAAAGAGCACGAGATTTTCGGCGTCGAACCGAAAGAAAGCTATCCCCGCTTTCGGGAAGCCGTCGATATTGTTCTGGAAGCCTGGAATAACGAAAAGCTGAACTACAAGGGAGATTTCTGGGAGTTCAAGGATGTCGAGGTGCTACCCAAACCTTTGCAGGAGAACTTGCCCGTCTGGATGGCCGCATCATCCCTGGACGCCATTGAATGGTCGGCTCAGCGGGGTCATTCCATCATGATGGACCCCCATGCGACGCATCTGGAAATCGCCAAGAAACGGGCCCATTATAAAGACGCCCTCGAAAGTGCCGGCCATGCCTTTGCCGGGCGGGATATCCCCATGGCGCGAACCCTGGCCATGGGTGCGACGGCAGCGGAGGCAGAGGCCGTGGGGCGTGCCGGGGCGGAGTTCATGTTCGGCAGCTATCTACGCAAAAAGGGCAGCATCCGCAGCACGGAGGCCGGGGCGCAAAAGACCACCCAGGTGGAGGCACTGGACCAATCCATCAATGACAACGAGGACCCCGTGGCCCGCTATGTCAACGACATCGCCATTTGCGGCACGCCCGAAAAAGTCATCGCCGATATCGAGGAAATGCAGGAAACCCTGCCCCTTGATTATCTGATGATTGCGCCCTTGAGCCATGCATCCTTCGTGATGTTCACCGAGAAAGTGCTGCCGCATTTTATTTAGGCGGGGTACTATCATCCCAGTTTGTAAATTGAGAGAGGAGACATTCGGTTATGGAACCGATTAAATATGTCGATGCCCTGAACAACAAGTACGGGTCCATGGGCTTCCCGCCCTATCAGTGGAGCGAGAATGACACCGCGCCCTGGACGCCCCTAACCAAACCTTTGACGGAATGCACAGTTGCCCTGCTGGTCAGCGGCGGCATTTCCCATTGCACCGCCGCGCCGTTTGATCCAGATGCCCGCAACGATCATCGGGTAGATGCCATCGATCCGGGCGAGGCCATGGACCAATATCAGATCCATGACAGCTATTACGATCATGCGGATGCGGACCGGGATCTCAATTGCCTGTTCCCCGTGGATCGTCTGGCCGAATTGGCAGAACTGGGTGAGATCGGTGCGGTCGCCAATCGTCATTGGAGCGGTTTTATGGGCCGCACGTACAATCGCAGCAAGGTGCTCAACGAATCCGCACCGGCCTTTGTCGAACAACTAAAGGCGGATGGCGTTGATCTACTGATCGCGATACCTGCTTGACCGTTGGATCATCAGACCGTGGGTCTGGTATCCAGAGTGGTTGAAGAAAGCGGAATCCCGACAGTAAACGTATCCACCGGCCGCGATATTACCGCGTTGGTACGGCCACCGCGCAGCCTGTTCGTCAATTTTCCCATGGGCAATACGTTTGGCCGGGCGGGCGATAATGTCATGCAGACAAAAATCCTGCGTGCCGCGTTGGATTTTATCGTAACAGCGGAAGAACCTGGTGTGTTGGTGGACCTGCCTTTGAAATGGGACGATGATTTCGTTTATTTCGCGGGCGAGACGACACCAGAAGCTGTTGCCAAACAAATGAAGAAGTAGTCCGGCCTGGGCCGTTTCGAGCTGCTTAAGCTCGTAACGGCTCAACCCGCCGCGACTTGCTCTGCCACCAATTCCGCGTGAACCATGTTGCGGCCGCCGTTCTTGGCTGCATAGAGCGCGGTATCGCTGCGTTCGATCAGGCTGCTCAATACTTCGCCGGGACGATAGCGGGCGACGCCGACGGAAATGGTGATGGCGGCGATAACCTCGCCCGTGCTTTTGCGCACGATACGCCGCTGCGCCACTGTGCTTCGGATGCTATCGGCCACCTTGACCGCGTTCGGCAGGTCTGCGCCAAGCAGGACAACGGCGAATTCCTCACCGCCATAGCGGGCGACCACATCTCTGCCTTTGACGCCCTCCGTCAAGGTTCGGGCCACAAGGCGGAGGACCTGATCGCCGGTTTGGTGGCCATGTGTATCATTGAAAAACTTGAAATGATCGACGTCGAACAACAACAACGACACCGGTTCGCCCTTTTCATTTGCCCAATCCGCAGCTTCCCGCAGCTTCAGATCAAAGAATTTTCGATTGCCTATCTTGGTCAGCCCGTCCGTGGTTGCCTCTCGCCTGACGGATTCAAGGTTACCGCGCAACGCCTTTACCTCGACCGATGATTCTTCCAATTGTTCCCGCAGTTTCAGGTTCTGCTGCTGCATCTCCTGGGTCTGTTGGATCATCTGCGCGATGATCGCCTCAGCATGACTATCACCCTCCAGCGAAATATCGCCGCTGAATGCCTTTAGAGCATCGTTGAACGCGGTGGCATCCATATTGGCGATTTGCAGGACTTCATCGATCCTATCAACGGACTGTTCCATCTTTTCGCCGGCGGCAATGATCTGCCCCGTGGCTTCCAGATCACCCAGCTGATCATCGGTAATATCATCGCTGCGGTGGTTTTCGTTTTCTCCGGATTTCATATTCTATGCCTATTCACTGATGCCATACAAAATAGTCACGTTCAGCCCACATAGATATGCGGTGAATAAGCTAAAAATTTCTTAATATAAACGTTACAAACCTTGGAAAATTGCGATTTAGGCGACGTCTAAACCTTGAATAGAATCATCTGCAACTTGCAATCCACGTTCGATCACGGAATTCTTCCATTCTATTTCATTGCGATAAAAAGCTGATTTCATGGCAGCCTTAATCTCTGTGCCATCACGCCCCTCGCCATGCCACCACAGGGCATGTTCATCCCGTAGTGCCGCCAGAACATCGGAAAACGGCAGCGTGCCGAATTCTAATGTCAGGCAGATAACCCGCGCCGGGGATAGAGCTTCGATAGCACCATTACCGGTTTTGCCATGGTTGATTTTCGACGCAGTGGCGGTCATGCCCGCACCCCACCATTTTTGCGCCAGGTCATAGTCCGCCGTGTCTTTGTGGTGATAACCCATGGCGGAACCATGGCCCGATGGCCCCAGACCTGTATGGATGTCCACATATGCCGCCAATTTCACATTCGGTAATAACCGGGGCAAGTGTTCCCGCAAGGCACGGTTAGACCAAACAGGCACCCGACCGCCGTAGAACATACCCTCTGCCGCGTCATACTGCCCGCCAATGGCGCGCATAACGTTCATCTGGCCCATTTCCTCTCGAAGTGCGGCCAGGGCCACATCCGCCTCTGTTCGGGCCGAACCGTCCAGGGCTCTCGCCGCCATGGCAGCACCGATTTTGGCATAGCCTTCATTGTAGGGATGCGCCCCTTCGTGATCGATGAAGTTTCGGTTCAGATCCACATTGTTTTCATTGACCCGGCGCAGATGGGCAAAGCCAAAGGCATTCAAACCATGCACCATCACCACGGCCAAATTGTCCGGCAATTTGCCGGTATATTTGGCCAGCCAGGCACTTTGAACGGCAGAGCCGGCGAAGCCTTCGGCACCGTGGGTACCAGAGACCAGGATTAGCGCGCGCTCTGCATCTCCAGGCCCCAGACGGAGGAATTCTGTACTCAATTCCAATCCATCAGGTCCGGGCGCGGGATTGACGGCATGGATCAATTCATCGCCGCCCTCCCCCAGTTGCAAAAACAACTCCCGGCAGGCGGCAAAGTCAGGGCGAAAAAAATCCACTGGGTTCAATTTTGTACTCAACTGCCCGCAAGGCCCTTGATGCTTTTACGCAGAATATCCAATCCGCGTTCCCAGATCTGGGCATTCCATTCGCTATCCTCACCATAAAAGGCGGCGCGAACCTCCCGCTTGATTTTTACCCCCATTTCTGAAGTCACCTCGCCGTGCAGATATAGCCAGTTATCAGCCCGCAGGGCAGCCAATACCTGATCCACGGGCAAGGTGCCATATTCAATGGCAATGGTCGTGCTTTCCGTATTCACCAGCAAATCGTGATAGCCGGTTTCAATGGTACCGTTCACTTCCGACGAGGCGCTATCACCCGAAGCCGGCGTGCGGACTTCATCGCCATACCAGGCCACCGTGCGCAAATGTTCCGGACCGCCCGGCACATCGACGGATATCAGTTCGCCATACCCGCGCGGCCCCAGACCCGTATGAAAATCGATCAACGCCACATGACTGCGGCCCATAAGATGCTCGGCTGCCAGGGCCTCGATGGTGCGTCGTGACCAGGTCGGTGCCTGACCGCCGTAAAATATGCCGTCGGGATGACCGTGCTGGCCCAAGACAACCGCCGCTTGAAAGGCGAGCATACCGTTGCTGGCAATATAATTTTCTATCGCCGCATCGGCGGCTTCACGCGCCGGCCCATCCCAATCCGTGGGCACCAACATGGCGTGAACCTCGTCATAGGCGACATTGGCCGGCAATGGCGCATCGAAATCGACAAAATTACGGTTCAGATCCACATTGTCTTCCGTCACCCGCCGCTCATGAGCGAAGCCGTGGGGGTTATGGGCATGCACATACATAATCGCCATATTGTCCGGCAGTTCGTTGTGGATGTTGGTTTCAAGGAAGCCCACCTGGCAGCCGGAGCCGCAGAAACCTTCGACACCGTGGGTGGCTGACGAAACGACCACAACTCGTTCCGCGTCCTGCGGCCCAAGATAAGCCATGTCCATGGCCAGATCGCCGCCGTCCGGGCCCTTCAAGGGATGGGGAAAGCTTTGCACCGTTGCACCGGCAACCTTGGCGGCCACCAGAAACTTCCCCCGCGCCTCGCCATAGCTGGCCGAGAACCAATCATCAATCGCCATAAATTTCATCTCTTCGTAAAACGTAAGGGCGGGGCCGGTTATATCCGGCCCCGCCCATAATGTAGTCTTCGTCTACGCTTAGTTCCAGCGACGAAGTTCCAAACGCCCGATCTGGGCGCGATGGACCTCATCGGGACCGTCCGCGAAGCGCAGGGTCCGTGAGTGGGCATAGGCATGCGCCAGGTTAAACACCTGTGACACACCGCCGCCGCCATGAACCTGCATCGCCATATCGACTACGCGGCAGGTCATGTTCGGGACCGCCACCTTGATCATGGCGATTTCCTTACGGGCCTCTTTATTGCCAACCGTATCCATCTTATGAGCCGCGTACAGCACCAACAGACGGTTGGAATCGATGGCAATCCGCGCTTCGGCAATCCGTTCCGTGGTCACTGATTGCTCAGACACCAGTTTGCCAAAGGCAAAGCGGGATTTGGCCCGTTTGCACATGCTTTCCAAGGCCCGTTCCGCAACGCCGATTTGACGCATGCAGTGATGGATACGTCCAGGCCCGAGGCGGCCCTGCGCGATCTCAAATCCACGCCCCTCGCCCAGCAAAATCGCATCGGCAGGTACGCGCACGTTCTCAAACAGCACCTGACCATGGCCATGCGGCGCATCGTCATAGCCGAAAACGTGGAGCATTTTTTCCACCGTGATGCCCGGGGCATCCCGAGGTACGACAATCATGGATTGTTGGCGATAACGGTCGGGGTTATCCGGGTCCGTCTTGCCCATGAGGATCAGAACCTCGCAACGGGGATCGCCAATACCCGAGGTCCACCATTTTCGCCCGTTGATGACGTATTCATCACCCTCACGGACGATCGCGGTTTCAATGTTCGTTGCATCGGAGGAGGCGACGGCGGGTTCCGTCATGGCAAAGGCAGAACGAATTTTGCCTTCCAACAACGGTTTCAACCAGCGTTCCTTGTGCTCATCCGTGCCGTAACGGGTGAACACTTCCATGTTACCCGTATCAGGTGCGGAACAGTTCATAGCCTCACCAGCGATGGGAGAGCGGCCCATAATCTCGCACAAAGGCGAATAATCCAGGTTGCTCATGGGTTCAACCGCGTCACTCTCGGGCAGGAACAGGTTCCACAGCCCAGCTTCGCGCGCCTTGACTTTCATTTCCTCCAAAACGGGGGGTACATTCCACCGATCCGCGTTCCCGTCGAGTTGTTCTTTGTACAAATCCTCGTTTGGGTACACTACGTCGTCCATGAATTTCAGCAGCCGCTCCTGCAAATCCTTTGAGCGGTCGGAAAATTCTGGGATCATCTCTTACCTATCCTTCCTTACGGTTCGTCGTATATTTTACGTTGACGCAATGTAGCGTCTGTGGACTGCAGAGTCTCCTATCAGTTTATGCTTTAGACTGTGCTATGTTGTCACGGCACGACGATCAGAAATTGAGGTGTTTTCCATGAATGAACGAACCAGCGCGGATAATGAGCTGGGCTTTGCCCCCGCCCATGACACGCCCATACCCTACATGCAGCGCTTGCGGGACTATTACCTGGCCCTTGGCTATGGCAATCCCTATCGTTGGGCGCAATATACCGACGTCCCCTTCACACCGCTGAAAAAGCCGCTGAACCAGACCAAAGTGGGCCTGGTGGTGACCTCCGCGCCATATCAGGCGGACAAAGGCGACCAGGGACCGGGTGCTGCCTATAACGCCTCGGCCAAGTTCTATCAGGTCTATTCCGATGATGTTGATAGCGGGCCGGATGTGCGGATCTCTCACCTGGGCTATGATCGGAAATATACCACGGCCACTGACCCAAACACTTACTTCCCCCTGGCGCAGCTGAAGCTTGCCGCCAAAGAAGGCCGTATCGGGTCGCTGGCCAGCCGTTTCCATGGCACGCCAACCAATCGCAGTCAGGTAACGACCCTGGAACAGGATTGTCCGGAAATTCTACGCCGTCTACGGGAGGATGGGGCAGAGGCGGCGGTCATTGTCGCGGCTTGACCAGTGTGCCACCAGACCGTGAGTCTGACAGCACGCTACCTCGAAGCCAACGGCATTCCCACCGTGATCATGGGCTGCGCCAAGGATATTGTTGAACATGCCGGCGTACCGCGCTTTTTATTCTCCGACTTCCCCCTGGGCAATGCCGCCGGCAAACCCCATGATTTGGAGTCACAAAAACAGACCCTGGGACTGGCCCTGGATCTGCTGGAAAGCGCCATCGGCCCCCGCACTACGTTGCAATCACCGCAACGATGGAACGAGGATGCGGAGTGGAAGCTGGATTTCCAGAATGTGGACCGTATCCCGGCAGATGAAATCAAGCGGCGGCGCACGGCCAACGACATGGACAAAATGATCGCCAAACAGCGGCGGGAAGATGCCGGCTTGGTGAAACAACAGACCGACGCTGCGGAGTAAGTTCGCAAAACATGGCTGCATCATGTTCTGTCATCCCCGGACGCAGCGTAGCGGAGATCCGGGGAACCATGGATCCGGGGCCATAAACGACGGTGTTTGTTGCCCTGGATTGCCGGATCAAGTCCGGCAATGACTAATTTCCTGATGCAGCGACATATGGAGTAATCGTTCCAATGACAAAGCCGTTTGAGGGCATCCGTGTCCTCGACTTTACGCAAGTGTTTGCCGGACCGTTCGGCAGTTTTCAATTGGCCCTGCTGGGCGCTGATGTGATCAAGGTGGAGCGTCCGGGCGGCGAAGAAATGCGCAACGGGCCCCTGTCGAAGGAATGGAGCGACCGCGGCATGGCGCCGGGCTGGCTGGCCATTAACAGCAACAAGCGTAACATCGCCCTGGACTTGAAGGACCCCAAAGCCATCGAAATCGTCAAACGCCTGGCGGCCAAGGCGGATGTGGTCACGGAAAACTACCGCCCCGGCGTGATGGATCGTTTGGGCATCGGCTACGAGGCATTGTCAAAGATCAATCCGGGCCTGATCTATTGCGCCGTTTCAGGTTTCGGCCAAAACGGGCCGGAGCGTAACACACCCTCCTATGATGGGCGTATCCAGGCGGTCTCAGGCATCATGTCCATCACCGGGCATGAGGGCACCGGACCGACACGGGCGGGCTTTGCCGTTTGTGATGCGATCGGCGGCATGACGTCCGCCTTCGCCATCGCATCCGCCTTGTTCCAACGCACGCATACGGGCAAGGGCCAATGCATTGATGTCTCCATGTTGGACAGCACCCTGGCCTTCCTCTCCCCCCTGGTCAGTGAACACACCACCACCGGCCACGTGCATGGCCAATACGGTAACCAGGCCATCTCCCGCCGCCCCACCGCGAACCTGTTCAAAGTGGGCGACGACAACCTGTTGTTGGCGGTCAATACGGAAAAACAGTTCAAGGCCTTGATGACGGCCATTGGACAACCCGAATTAATGGACGATCCACGCTTCCGGGATTGGCATGGCCGGGCCGAACATGAAGCAGCCTTGCGGGAGATTATCGAGACAGCCTTTGCCAGCGACGATATCACCACGTGGGAGGCGCGATTGGCCGAAGCAGGTGCCCCCGCCAGCCAGGTCCGCAATATCGCCGAGGCGGTCAAGCACCCCCAATTGGAACACCGCGACGTCCTGCAATCCGTGGAAAGCCCCTTCGGCACCCTGAACCTGATCGGCTCCGGCTTTCGCCTCGCCCACGGCGGCGGCAGCATCGAAACACCCCCCGCAGCCCCCGGCGAACATGCGGAAGAAGTTTTGGCTGAAGCAGGTTACAGCGCCGACGAAATCGCCGAGATTAAGACCGCTGGCCTGATTTAGCGCCATCCCTATGGAAGAAATTCGGAGGACCCCATGACCGAACGCCCGCCCGCCTTTCGTGGTATTCGCCACATTGCCTTTAGCGTGACGAACCTGGAGGAATGCGAGAAATTTTATACCGACGTGATGGGTATGGAGCTTCTCTATCGCGCCAACGATAACCTGGTCTATCTCACCTGCGGCAACGACAATTTATCCCTGGCGCGGGCCAAGGGGACGACGACCGAGGGCGGCGTCTTTGATCATTATGGTTTCATCGTGGAATCCAAAGCGTCCCTTGATGCCTGGCATGCCTATTTCAAATCAATAGATGTGGCCGTGCTGGACCAACCCCATGATCATGCGGATGGCGCGCGCAGTTTTCACATCAAGGACCCGGCCGGCAACACCATCCAGCCGATTTTCCACCCGGCAATTTCCGACCAACAGTTTAGTTAAACAGAAGCAAACGTCGCTCCGTCATCCCCGGGCGCAGCAGAGCAAAGACCCGGGGATCCAGAGCCGCAAACAATTGCGTTTGCCGCCCTGGATTACCGGGTCATGTGTGGACGGCCCGGTGTTTGCAAGCAAATTCTAGGTTTTGATGGCGTGGTCGGTAGCGGTCATGTGTCCGGCCTGTTTGCGCGGTGTCATCTGACCGCTGGCCTTGATGGTTTCCGTTACCTTGGTCCCATTCAAGCCCACGCGCTCACTGCTTCGCAGAGTGGCGCTTGACCCGGTTGCGGGTTTTCCGAGGTAGCAGTTCGACCGGTTTGCCATCATTTACCTTGAGCTCCTTGCCTACAGGGCATTCGAACGCGCCGCATGAATTATCTGGCGAGCCCGCCACCTTGCCTCTTCGTTACATTGCCGCCTTCATGATGACACCGGTTTCACATAGCCGGCGCGATAGGGTTGCCCCGAGGTGAGCACGGCCCAGATAATGCGCGCCATCTTGTTGGCCAGCGCCACCGACGTCAGGCGGTATGACTTCTTCTCTAGCAGTTTGCCGGCCCAGGGATAGGAGCCGGTCAAAGACGATGGGCTATCTTCATCACCCTTCCCAGCGTAGTGCCTCAGGGTCGAGGTCGCACCCAGCACCAAGAGGCGGCGCAGATAGGGGTCCCCCTGTTTGGTGATCCTGCCCAGAACCGTTTTGCCCCCTGTCGAGTTCTGCCTGGGTACCAGACCCAGCCAAGCGGCAGGCTGCCGGCCCGATTTGAAGGCCGAACCATCGCCCAGGGTGGCGGCAAAGGCCGTGGCGTTCATAAGCCCGATACCGGGAATGCTCTCCAGCAGCTGAGAGGTCCTGCTGTTTCGATGCCAATCAAGAATTTGAATATCAAGCGCCGTGATCTCACCTTGCAGGGCATGCAGTTGCCGCACCAGGGGCGCCAAGGCCCCGCGCGCAACCTCATCAAGCATCACCTCTCCCGTATCAGGTGCATGAGGCACCTAGCCCGGCAAAGACGGGTTTCGATGTTGAATTACTAATCCATCCAATTGGCTTTAGGATTTCTTCTTTGTTAAAATGGCATCAAAGCGGCGCGGTTTTCCTGGAGGAATTCATCAAATGAACGACAGAATAGGTTTCATCGGCTTGGGTAATATGGGCAAGCCGATGGCGGAAAACCTTGTCAAAGCGGGTTACGAGGTCACCGTCTATGATCTGCAGCTGGAGCCCGTGGCCGACCTGGTCGCCCTCGGTGCCAAATCCGCCGCAACGCCCCGCGCGGTGGCTGAGCAGAGCGATATCATCGCCTCCGTGGTGATGAACAACCGCCAGACCCTTGAAGTCTTTCTGGAAGGCGACGGCACGGGGGTACTTGCGGGGGCCGCACCGGGTTCGCTGATTGTGATCCACAGCACAGTCAGCCCCGCACTATGTCAACAGGTGGCTGATGCTGCCGCGCTCAAAGGCGTCGGCGTGATCGATGCGGCGGTAAGCGGCGCGGCAGCGAAATCGAAAGCCGGCACCCTGACAATCATGGTCGGTGGCGAGGACGCCTTGGTGGCCCGTTGCCAACCACTGTTTGATGTGGTGGGAGAGCACATCTTCCACATGGGTGGTTTGGGCATGGGCCAGGCGGCCAAGATCTGCAACAACCTCGTCTCTTTGGTCAACATACACGTCATTGAGGAAGCTATTTCCTTGGCAAGCGCGGCCGGAATCTCAGAAGACAAATTCCGTGTACTGGCCGGCGTGAGTTCCGGCGATAGCTGGATGCTGCGCAACCTGGACCAGATGCGCGATCTTGCGGCCCTGACCGCGAAAGGCCCCATCGACATGCGGATTTTCGGGCGCAAGGATATCTCCCTTGCCGTCAAATACGCCCAAGCCATCGATTGCGACCTGCCCATCACCTCATTCGTGTTCGACAGAGCCAAACTTTAGATACCCGCGAGTTCACACCAAATGTCGGAATTCAGGCCCGCGCCTAGTCCCGCTTTCGCTGCAAACGACGGAACACGCCCTTGGCGGTCATCATCAGGCGTTTACGGGTGTAGACTTCGCCCTCGACAAAAACCAATGTCCGGGTGGTGCGGGTGACATGCGCCTTGCCTTCAACCCAATCGCCCTGGTGGGCCGGGCCGATGAAATCCGTCGTCATGTGCACGGTAACGGCCATGGCGACGCCGCTGTTGGACACGGCGCGGGCCAACAGATTGTCGGCGAAACTCATCACCATGCCACCATGAATGATGCCAGCATTGTTGAGATGCCCCTCCAAGACCCGAAAACCACGGCGATTGTCCGGGTCGTCGGGTACCTCGAACAGGGGGCCGATCATGGCGACATAGGGGCTGGGCCGGCTGGAGGGGACAAAGCCCGGTGGTGGCGACTTTTCAGGCTCTTCCTGCAATGGCTTCTTCTTCAATTAGATCACCTGAGACTGGGATGTAAGACGCGGTCGCCGACCTGAATGCCGAGGCGGCGGCTAAGACCGCCGTTAATCTCCAGCACCGCCGTAGCATCCACCGGCGTCACAATGGGGGTCAGGGAATGTGGTACGGCGCGATGGTGCATATGGACGATGCGGCCATTACCCGCAAGGAACAACATATCCAAGGGAATGAGTGTGTTCCTCATCCAAAAGCTAAGGCGTTCCGGGCCTGGGAAGATGAACAGCATACCCGCATCCACAGCCATGGTTTGCCGGTGCATCAGGCCCGTGCGTCTGCTGCTGGGTGTCGCGGCCAGCTCTATGGTGAAATGATGGCGCGCTTTGGCGGTGACCACCGTGACTTCGTTGATAGCACCGGCATAAGCGGGCATGGCGAACAGCGGCAAGATTACCGCCAATGCCAAAATTTTTAATTTGAAAAACGATAGATCGATCATGATCGGGCCAATGTATCCCATTAAAACCAACCCGCAGTGATAAAACGACGCAACCGCCCGACCAAATTCATTGGCCGGGCGGTCATCGGGGTTCGAACGCACGGGGCGTCCGGGTCGAGACTGGCTTTATTCTTTTGCGGCTAACTTAGCAGCTTTTTAGGTCATTAAGCTGACAAGCCTTCCATGATAGAGCGGTTGACATCGATCAACGGCTCTATCTCGGCCTCGCCGCGCAACACTTTGCGCGAATGTTTGTCCACCCAAATGGCCAGGGAAATTATTCCGGCGCGTGTTTCATCGGGCAGCAGATTGTTTTCCAGGGCGCAATCGGCCTGCAATGCCAACCATAGGCGGCGGTTCCAATGTATGGACTTGGCGAGCAATGATTTCGAATCTTCGCCCTTGCACTCAAGCAACGATCTGGTGACTTGCGCGAACAGTCGGTATTCCGTCTGCCGTGGGTTCTCGGTCGTATTTTGCGCGACCGTATAACTATGAAGCGACATAACTCAATCTCTCCTCTTCGAAGGGAAACAATTTCCGGCAGCCAACCAGGCCTTTGTAATATTGTTTCGAATGAACCAGCTGAATGACATTTACGCATTGCGCGACGGCTTCGGCATTGCTTATGGCATTCATGAAGGACGTCATCAGCTCCAGGAAATTATCCTGGTTTTCCTTGACCGAGCCTTCGTCGAGATACAACAACATGATGGTGAAGTAGACCCGCCGCATGGGCGTCGTCGCATCTTCCGGCAGCATGATGTCCTTTTCCCGAAGCAAGGATGCCCGGTTCTGGATCACCAAGGTGGTGCGTCGATCTGAGTTTTGCACCACTGCCCCATTGATGATGAATTTCTCGCTTGGTTTCAGTGTCAATTTTAGTGCCATTTTCCTGCATACGGCCGATTACTCGACCGCACCCTCTCTGCCTAGGCGGCTATGTCTAGTTGCCGAACAGGCTGAGGATAACTTGCGGATTTGAATTGGCAATGGATAGCGCTTGAACGCCCAGTTGCTGCTTAATCTGCAACGACTGCAATCTGGCACTTTCTTCCGCCATATCAGCATCCACAAGGTTGCCAACACCGGCGCGCAGGATATCGATCAATTTGACGGTAAAGTCACTTTGAATTTCCAGGCGCTTGGACACGGAACCTAAAGCTGCCAATTTGTCAGCCACGGCGGTAATCGCCGAATCAATGGCGGTCAGGGCCGTTGACGACGCTGCCGAAGTCAGCAACGAGGTGGTGTGGATGACAAGTGTCGTTGGATCCATGGTTTGGGCGGACACCGCGATGGTGCTGCCGTCAACCGTACTCAATACCGACAGATTGGCCGCACTGGCCTTAATCAGGTTGGTGCCGTTAAATTCTGCGGTACCTGTAATGGTCTGGATCTGCTGACGCAGGGCATCGAAATCATTATGCAGGGCTGTGCGCGAGGTGGCATCAAGGCCGGCTTGGTTGGCTTGCACCACCTTGGCCTTCATTTCCAGCAATAGATCGTTGATCGCCACAGCGCCTTCAAGGGCCACGTTAACCGTCGATTCACCGCCAGCGATGGCTGTTTTCACTGCCATCATACCGTTGATATCGCTGCGCATGTTCTGGGCGATGGCGTAAGTAGACGCATCGTCCTTTGGTCCATTGACCCGCAGGCCCGTGGTAATTCGAAGCTGGGTATTCTCCAGCATCGAGTTTGTCGAGTTCAAGTGTTGCAAAGCAACCATCGCCCCGAGGTTTGTGTTAATTGATAAAACCATTTTAGTTCTCCTAATCCCCGATTTTCGGTACACCGTTCGACCAACGGCGGGCTTTTGCCACCCATCACAACGCAAAGGCCGTGCCAAGTTTTGCCAGTCGGGGAAAAACCTCCGTAAGCATTTGATTCTAATGATAATTTGTTGGTTAAATTATTCCCTCTCGAAAATTGATCGGGTCAGGAACAAGCCATACCAGGCAAATTTTGCCACCTATCGAGCAAGCTTTGCCGGGCAGGAAATAACTTCCCCCCAATCCTGGCATAGTGGGCGGACTAAATAGAATAAGCGCCAATTAGGGCTGGGACTTCAATGAATGTTAACCCTGTAAGTCTATGAATCTAGGCCATGAACAGTCTCAATCTGACCTACCAATCAGCTTTGGCCCAACATCAGGCAGGCGACGTTGCCCAGGCGGAAGGGCTATACAATGAAGTATTGGCCAATGACCCGGGCCATATGGATGCAATTTTCAACCTTGCCGTCCTGTTAGCGAGCCAAAACCGCACCAATGAAGCCATACCCTTATATGAGCTGGTGCTGGAGGTTCTGCCCGATGATCCCGATACCTTGTCGAATATGGGCAACGCCTACACCAACACGGGACAATTGGAACAGGCGATGGATTGCTATCAACGCGCCATTGAAGGCAATCCGCTGTTATCTGCGGCGCATATCAATCTGGGTAATCTGTTCTTCCAACAAGGCCATACGGACCAGGCCATAGAGCGCTACCACGAAGCTATCAGCATAGATCCGTCCGCTGCCAACGCCCACAACAACCTAGGCACCATTCTTTTGGCCGCCGGCCGGCGTGATGAAGCCAAGGCATCCTATCAAGCCGCCTTGAAATACGATGCCGACAATCCAGAGACCCTTAAAAACTATGGCAATATTCTATTGTCGTTTGGGGAAATCGAAGATGCGGCAGATATTATGCGCCAGGTCGTCGCAATTGCACCCAATTGGGCCCCGGCCCAGGCCGACCTAGGCTTGACGTTGATGCGGTTGGACGATTTTGTGCCCGCACGGGAGGCCTTGGAACGCGCCGTCGCGCTGGAACCTACGTTTATTGAGGCCTGGAATTGCCTTGGCAATTTGTTGCATCTGATGGAATTGCATGATGATTGCGAACAAACTCTGCGCCAAGCGTTGCAGGTCGAACCAAATAATCCTGTCACTGCATTTCATCTCGGTACGCTTTATTTCGGTCAAACAAGGTTTGAGGAAGCTCTGACGCAATTTGCGCGCGCCTGTGAATTTCAACCTGATTCAGCGGATTATCGAAATAGCTACGGCAATACCCTGCTTTCCCTACAAAGGCAGGCAGAGGCAATTGAGCAATATGCCTTGGCAATTGAGCTAATGCCGGAATTTGGAGAAGCCCACAATAACATGGGCAATTGCCTGGCGGCGCTGGACCGGCGGGATGAAGCGGTCGAAAGTTATCGTCGATCCCTCGAAATCAATCCGGACCAGGCCCTTGTCGCCTGCAATTTGGGCAATACCCTGCGGCACATAAATAGATTGGCGGAGTCTATTGAGGCGTTCGAACACGCCCTTAAAGCAGATCCAAATTTATATAATGTTTATAACGGAATAGGACTTAATCTTCAGATTCTAAATCGGCATGGCGAAGCCGTTGAAACCTTCAAGAAGGGACTGGAGATTTTTCCCGAATACCCAGAAGGCCTCAATAACCTGGCAATATCCCAGTCTGCGGTTGGCGATATCGACGGTGCCATAAAAACTTACGGCAAATTGCTGGAGATAAGTCCGGACCTGGCGGAAGGTTATTTCAATCTGGCCAGCCTGTTGCAAAGCATAAACCGGTGGGACGAGTCGATAATGGCCTTCATGCAGGCCTTAAGGGTGCGTCCGGAGTATAGTGTCATCTATCCCTATCTGGCCCATTCCCTGATGCAGCAGTGCAGTTGGTCCAACCTGCATTCCGTTGTTGAAAAAATTCGCACCAATACAGAGCATGAATTGGCCATCGGGAATCCTGTCGCGGTGTCTGCATTTGCGCTGCAAAGCTTGCCGGGTGAGTTTTCCATGGCCCTACGACTATCCGTCGCGAAGCAGATTTCAGAGCGAAACGCCAACTATGTCGCCGATCTGCATAAGAAATTGAATTTCAATTTTAATCGTGGTCGACAGCGCAAACGTATCCGCGTCGGCTATGTTTCACCGGACTTCCGCTTTCACAGCGTATCTGTCGCCTTCAAAGGCATTCTGGATAATCACGACACTGATCGCATCGAAGCCTACGGTTATGCGGCACATTCGGCCGAAGATGACCATATGACGAACGCCTTGCGTGAGCGTTTTCATGGTTATCGTCAAATGAACGGCCAGCCATTCGAAGTTTCCGCGCAAC
Organism: Rhodospirillaceae bacterium; assembly: GCA_018660265.1. GTDB lineage: Bacteria > Pseudomonadota > Alphaproteobacteria. Next base: position 48,314 of record JABJKS010000057.1, read on the forward strand.
AGATTTATGATGATGGCATTGATATTTTGGTCGATCTAGCCGGCCATACCAAAGGCGGGCAATTGTCACTGCTGGCCTTAAAACCGGCACCAATTCAGGCCCATTATCTCGGGTATTCGGCCACAATTGGGGCTAGTTATCTGGATTATCTTATTACCGACCATCACCAGGTCCCTGAAGAGCAGCGGCAGTATTTTTCCGAGAATCTGGTCTATTTACCGGACACGTTCATGGCAACCCAGCGGGCCCCCGTCGCCATCGACGCTTTTACGCGGGCCCAATGTGGACTGCCCGAAGATGCCTTTGTCTTTGCCAATTTCAACACCCACTACAAGATAGAACCGAGGATGTTCGCCATCTGGATGCGATTGTTGCGTAAGATACCAAAGGCGGTTTTGTGGCTGGTCCGGGGCACCAATTCCAGCGCGGATAACCTGCGACGTGAAGCATCAGCCCGTGGTGTCGCACCGGAACGGTTGATTTTCGCTGATAAAGTCCTGCACCCGGTCCACCTGGCCCGGCTGGCCAATGCAGATCTGGCCCTCGACAATTATTACCATGGCGGCGGGGTCACGACAGTGGACTGTCTTTGGATGGGCTTACCCGTACTCACCCTGGCAGGACCCACACCGCAATCGCGCAACGGGGCAACGCTGCTTTCCGCGATCGGGCGGGAGGATATGATCCAACATCGGATTGAAGATTATGAAGCCATGGCCTTCGATCTCGCGGAAAATCCAACAAAACTGGCAAATATCAAGGCAGAAATGACGGCGAAACGGGATCAGTACCCATTGTTCAATTCGAAACGCCTGACCCAGCATTTGGAATCGGGTTATGAAATGATGTGGGAGACGTATCAAAAAGGTGAGCAGCCGCGAATGATAGATATCCCACATCTACCGGATTAGCCACGATATTCAGCAATGTATGACATCATAAAAAGGGCGCATCCCATTGAGGATACGCCCTTTTATTGTTTGTTAGGTTTCTGGAACCGTATCAGCGGGTTCCCTCGTCTTTTCCACCAGGGTCCAGGAAATCAAGGTATTTGTTCATAGCCGTGAACAATAGATCCTGACAACTTCGTCCCGTATTAGCGCTGGCCAAGCGCAGGCGATGATGGCTATCGGGTGCCAACCGCAGGGTTAGGGCGCGACGCTTTGGCTTACAGCCCGCATCTGATATTTCATCCAAACCGAACTCCTGGCCCAATGTCGGTTCCAGGTGAGCAGGTTGCAGGTGTGCAGGTTGCAGGTGCGCCGGCGAACTGGCGCTCAGCCGCTCTGGCAATGGCGGTTCAGTTTTGCTGGACGGTACCCTTGGCTGGCTGTAGCGGCGGCTAAAATCGCCCTCAGACTCAGACTCCGTAGGTAGCGATGTCCAATCGGCGACAGTGTCCAAAAGCGACCTGATCGGCGGTGGCGCAGGATTAGCCCGGACAGTCGGTGCCATAGGTGCCGCCGGCGGTACCATTGGGGTCCCGGCAGTCCGCGGCGCGGATTGTACTGAACCTGCTACCGGTGCTGAAGCGGCCGGTACCGAAGCTATAGGTGCCGCGGCCATTGGCGTAAGGGTTTTCACGACCTTGCCACCACTAAATTCATCCATCGGCGCACGACGTTCCAGCATACCCGCGTGCAGCGACGCAAAATTCGCGTTGTTCATTGTGTCTCCTCCCCTAACGCCTAACCGGCATCCGAGGCAAATCGGCGACCAAAGGTAGCACCTTGAGGACGCAATCCGTTACCAGCGGGGACAGCCTGTGGCTGGGCTTGCAGACCTTCCGGGGTTGGCGGTGCCGGTTGATTGCGTGATCCGAACGAGGCATTTGCATCGCCGATCTGTTGCGCAGTCTCGTAGGGCATGGGGACCTGATTGATCCGGCCCATACGGCTCTCGATATAGTCCCAAAGGGTGATAATCTCGTTTGCGGATTTACCATCCGGACCCGTCTCCATCACCGTACGGCCATCAATCATAGAGGCCGCAAAATCAACCCGATGATGCAATGTTGCCGGGGCGACTGTGCCGTGCTGCGACAGTGCGACAGCGGCTTCAGACGTGATCCGGGCCCGCCGGGTGGCGCTATTCACCACAAAAATCATATGTTTTTGCCATTGCTCCACAATATCGACCGTCGCACCAACGGCGCGCAGATCATGCGGGCTGGGACGACACGGAATAACCACCAGATCAGCATGCCGGACAACTTCCGAAATGGCTTCTGTGACAGCGGGCTGTGTGTCGATGATTGCCAGACGATGGCCTTGATTACGCAGACGCTCAAGGTCTTCGGGCAAGTCATCGGCGTTGGAGCGGATGAGAGCCGGCATGGCTTCTTCCCGCATCTTCCACCAACTGTGTAAGCTGCCTTGGGGGTCAGTATCGACCATCGCGACGGAGCCAAAACCAGCTAAACCGGCCTGTACCGCCATATGTGCTGCCAGGGTCGTCTTGCCCGAGCCACCTTTTTGAGACGCGAAAACTATAGTTTGCATATTACTTCCCTCAACAAATCCCTCTCGCCCTCCCCCAATGCAACTTGGTGCGCAATCTGGGGCGCTACGGATTAATTTTGTACCGCGGCAATTTTATGCCAGTGACAAACGTCACCCATTTGTCATTTATTTCGTTACCAAAATCTAACCTTTGGCAACCCGACAAAAGGGCGGCGATACAATTCAATTATGGCCAGATTTGTCTTAAGAAAAGATGTATCTCATTTAGATAATGTATTAGGGCAGATAGCCGAACCGTTCCATCTGTTCATGATGGTCAGATACCACAGCGTCAACTTGGGCTGTGGACAGAATATCGCGCCATTGTCCGGCTTTTCCGGAGCGAAAGAATTTTTTGGAAAAGGAACTCTTTTCCCGAAAGCCCGAACGCGCTTCTTGAGACCGCAATACTTTGAAGGAAGAAAAACGGATTGCCTTGTCCAATCGTTCCCTGCCGGGATTGACACCAAGAAAATCTGCCATGCGCTTAAACGTCTGCCTGGGTTTTTCGCTCATATCCTCGTATCTGACATGCATCAGACTTTCGTTCTCGGTCTGAGTCCATGATGCGACATGCTGGGACCATGTGCCATAGAACTCATAGGCATTAATTTCGCTATTGATTGTCCCGGCAGACGGGTTTCCAAGCATTTCAATGGCACCATCAAGACTATAGCCAAAGTGATCGGCCACAGACGCCACCATATCAAGGGGATTTCGAACAACGTAAATGGCACCAACAGTGTATTCCATGGTGACGAGGGGAATACCAAAAGATTCTCCCAATTGATTGTGGGTTTTAGCAAAAACAGAATCGGGATGAGCGTTCGTAAAAGCCTTATGTACAAGTGTCCGCAGAGGAGCGAGTTCTTCGGGCGTCATATCGATTAGCTTTCGCCCGTTCGATACGTGCTCGTACCAATTTCCCGCAGAATCGCCGAGACAAAATTGATCCAACTCATTGATATTCGCAGGTTGGTCGGGATTTCGCAGTAGATTATGCAAAAAGGCCCGCAACCAGGTATTTCCAGATTTTGGATAAGACGCCAGCCAGATTATTCCGCCCATATCACGCTCCGGTCTAGCCCTGACATTCGGCGCAAAGGCCGCTGATTTCTACCGTTTCATCGGCAATGGTAAAGCCGGCCCGCCCCGCCAAGCCATTAATAGCGCCATCAAGTTGACCATCCCGCATCTCAACCGCCAGGCCGCATTCCTGACAGATTAGAAAGTGCGCCGCATGGTGATGTTCCTCATCGTGAGAGCCCGGATGGCCACAGCCAATGAATGCCTGCAGGCTGTCGAGGCGATGTACCAGTCCCTGGTCACAGAGAAATTCCAGCGCCCGATAAATAGTCGGTGGCGCCACCCGTCCCCGCTCATCCTGCAGCAGAGCCAACAGGTCATAAGCACCGACGGGGCGGTGGCCGCGCCAAACCAACTCCAGGACCTGGCGGCGCAAGGGCGTTAGGCGTTCGCCACGGCGCGCGCACGTTGCTTCTGCCCCATCAAGGGCAGAGACAATACAGCTTGAATGATCATGTCCAGGTGCCGCGAAAGGGTTTTCAATTCGTTGATAATCCGCATTCTTCGCCATCACCCCACCTCCCCGCGCTGAACATTCCGGGCCTTCACACGGCCGGCCAGCAGCGAGAGCAAAAACAACGCCACCGCAGCCGCCACAATTGCCGCGCCTGACGGCAGATCCCACTGATAAGACGCCGCCAAACCCATCACGACCGACAATACCCCGATGAACCCGGCCAAAATGGCCATTTTCTCCGGACTATTGGCCAGTCGTCGGGCCGTAGCAGCCGGAATGATCAACAATGAAACGACCATCAATATACCCACTACCTTCATGCCGACAGCGATCACAACGGCCATCAACAATGTAAAGATCAACTTCAAGCGCGGGGTGGCAACGCCTTCCACCCGGGCCAGGTCTTCGTCTATCGTGGCCGATAACAAAGATCGCCAATAAACCACCAGCAATCCCAAAACCACGGTCATCAGGCCATATATAACAACAAGATCCCTCAGGTTTAAGGCCAGAATATCGCCAAACAGATAACTCATCAAATCAACCCGCAACCCTTCCATGAGGGCCAGGGCTAATAATCCCAGGGCCAACGAGCCATGGGCCAGAATGCCCAACAAGGTATCAGAGGCGACGAGGCGGCTGCGATCCAGGAGCAGAAAGCCCAAGGCCATTAACAGGCATAGAACGGCAATTCCCAAATCTGCCGGCACGCCGATAGCAAGGCCCAAGGCAACCCCCAACAGGGAGGAATGGGCCAGGGCGGCACCGAAATAGACCATGCCGCGCCATATTACGAAACAACCTAAAGGACCCGCCACACCGGCGACGCCAACACCGCCCAAAACGGCGCGCAACATAAAATCCTCAATCATGGGAATGGCCGTCGTGATGGTGGTGGCGATGATTGTGATCATGGATATGATCGTGGTCGTGGTCGTGGTCGTGATCGTGGTCGTGGTCATGGTCATGGATTTGACCGAGCGGCACCACGCCGCCATCAGGATCATGGCTATGGTCATGATGATGGTGATAAAGCGCCAGGCGGTCTGCGACCGCTGCGCCGAACAGGGCGCGGAATTCGGGATCGCCGACGACGCTGTCGGGACGGCCCGTGCAACAGACATGATGGTTCAGGCAGATAACCCGGTCCGTCGCCGCCATGACCACGTGCAGATCATGGGAAATCAACAAAACGCCACAATTATAACGATCGCGGATGGTCTCGATCAGCTGGTACAATTGCCCCTGCCCGGCCACATCGACGCCGGCCATGGGCTCATCCAGAACCAGAAAATCAGGCTGCCGCAATAGGGCCCGCCCCAGCATGGCCCGATGCAGTTCGCCTCCCGAAAGTGCTGCCATCTGCGCCTGTAACCGACCCGACAAGCCAACTTCGTCCAGGGTTGTCTCCAGTACAGTATCGCCAACCCGGCCCCCCAGGGTCAAAAATCGCTGTAGCGTCAAAGGCATGGCCGGGTCGATGGTGATATCTTGCGGGACATATCCATGGCGCAGTTGGCCCGCTCGCCATACACGCCCTGCCTCGGGCTGCATCAATCCCAGTAAGATGCGGGCCAGGGTCGATTTACCTGAGCCATTCAGGCCAATCAGGGTGACGATTTCACCACGGTTGACTGTCAAATCCACGTCCGAGAGAATTTGACGTCCCTGGAATGACATCCCCACGCCCTCTGCCGCCACCAGGGTAGCCTGATCGCGAACCTGGCTAATCGGCGTGGCCGACTGATTTTGTACATTCATGATGTTATATTATATCATTCATGATGTTATATTATATCATTTCAGAAGCAATGAACACCATCCCATTGCCGCACACTACGGGCTTGACCTTCCCGTTGGGGAAAGCCGTAGACTGTTTTTGTATCGATTAGAAATAGGTAAAGATCGCAATGGCATCACAGAAGTCGGCCAAACCTGCAAAACTTTCAACGATTGTTGTTACAGCCATCACAGTGGCGGTGGCAATCGGCATTTGGTTTACGGGCCAAAACAGCCATGCCGCCGGGATTGAGGTGAAGGTCCCTGAATTATCCGGCATAGCGCAGGCTGGACAGCGCTCATTCGCCAAAAACTGCGCTCAATGCCATGGCCCTATAGGAAACGGTACGAAGACGGGCCCGCCCCTGATCCATATTATCTATGAACCAGGTCATCATGGTGACGCTGCCTTTTATCGCGCAGTCGCGACCGGGACCCGCCAACACCATTGGAAGTTTGGCGATATGCCGCCCCAGCCCCATGTCAAACGGGTGGAGGTTCAGGCAATCATCAAATTTGTCCGCGAGGTCCAACGTAACAACGGCATCAATTAGAAATTAAGCTAATGATCTGAAAGATTCAGGATCTGCTCCCGCAGGCCCGTATCGTATTCTTTCCCTGCTACGGTCAGGACCAATCCCATCGGGTAGCTGCTTTCAATCAGTTCCTTGCGCTGCAAAGCGCGCCAAACACTTTGGTTTTGAAAGCCCGTGGCGTCGGATGCCATAACCACGCCGGCGCCAAGATGGAAGTGATTGCCATGGGCGCGAGGCAACGAAACGATCAAAGCGCTGCCGTCGTCCCGTGTTGTTGATGTTTCCGGCGACATAGCCAATTCCTGAAACAATGTCAGGGTTTTCAACTGCAACTTGTTCAGACGTAGCGGATTATGTTTTGGCGGCATAAAAATTCACTCCTATATAGTCTGAATAGGTCGCCTTTTTGTCGGCTGCAAGGATTTGTTAATCATTGTCACCAAAAATATAACGTCAGACAATTAGACTATCACACCAAGTTTCGCTGATCGGCAAGTATGCAAGATCATAGCCAAGTGGCGCAACGGATCGCAGAAGCACCGGCCATTTAAGAACAAGGGCCCGTGGGGGAGACCCGGCCTTTGCCTAATTTTGGGGTTACTGCATGCAAAACGAGGTCCTACGCCATGGTCCGCTACAGCTATATCCAGACCGTCATCGGGCGAATTGGAAAGGCCGGGAAGTCACCCTGACCCTGCGGGAATATGCCATTGTCGAAAAACTGGCCCAGCAACCGGGCCAGGATATGCAATACCGCAATTTATACGATCTGGTCCGCGGTTCGGGATTTTCCGCCGGCATTGGTGATGACGGCTACCAGGTTAATGTACGCGCCTTTATCAAACGTATTCGGCGGAAATTCCGCGAAATTGATCCAAAATTCAATGCCATCGAAAACTATCCCCGTTTTGGCTACCGCTGGCGTTCCGGGAGTTAGGTGATTCGTTTCGTGGAACGCATTTAGACAATGCCGTATGCATTTGCCTAAGCGAATTGGGTGCTACGGACGAGACGCCGAAGCGTCAGTTGGCGTATACATGACACATACGACAAATATAAAATCTTAATTAAGTCATATATATCTTATGGTTATTTATTTTTTTTAATCTAAAATATAATAGGTCATGACAATTCATAGCGATAGAAATTGCCCTGAAATTGTCACAGTTTTGCCCACCTAATGCCCTCTTTATTAGGTCTTAATAGATCCTGCGTCGGCTAAATTGTTGAGGGCAAAATATTGAAACATGACATCCGTCACCACAAAAACTATCTCCTTAAGGGTGGTTTGAGGCCGCGCCACCTGGACGAAACGGCTTTAACCACGCCGGACGGCATTGCGCCAGGGACCGACAGGAACCTGTTGGATGAATTACAGGCATTGGTCAAAAAACTGGGTGCGGCCAAGGTCTCATTGACCTTCTATCTCATTGAATTTGGCGGCCTGCCCCAACGTCTGGCCAGGCCATTGCTGGCCGAGGCTGCGGGCAGCTGCGCAATGTTGCGCCTACCTTCCGCAGATCATCATCTGGTGATCTATCTGGGCCCCGAACCATCGATGGATACGGGCGGGTTCCTGGGCCGGCTGCGTCGCGGCTTGTCTGCGCTTGCCCCAGTAGCGCAACCAGATTATGCCCCCGATTGCGCCTCGGATTGTATCTGGGCAGAAGTGCGCACGCTTAGCCGCTGTAATCACGACATCACAGCCCCGACCCACCTGCTGCTTGATCTGAACGCAGCCGCGCCCAGGGTCCTTGGCCTCAGCGATTGGTAAAGGCTAGCAGACAGCGAAAACTATTAGATTTGCCCCGCCGACGGCTTCCGCTATTCTCGTCCCAGATTTGTAATCTGGGAAATTATGAGGAGAGAGGCCATGGGACCCTTGGCAGGAATGAAAATCGTTGAATTGGCGGGCATCGGACCAGTACCGTTTTGCGGCACTTTGCTGGCCGACATGGGTGCGCAGGTCATTCGGGTGGACCGGACAGCACCATCGGGCCTTGGTATTTCGGGCAAAAACCCCGCCTACGATGTATTGGGCCGTGGCCGCAAATCCATTTCGGTCGATCTGAAAAGCCCCGAAGGTGTGGAAACAGTGCTGCGCCTGGTGGAAAGCGCCGATGCGGTGCTGGAAGGCTTCCGCCCCGGGGTGACCGAACGTCTTGGTCTGGGCCCCGATGTCTGCATGGCGCGGAACGAAAAAATCGTCTACGGCCGGATGACCGGCTGGGGACAGGATGGCCCCATCAGCCATGCCGCGGGCCACGACATCAACTATATCGCCCTTTCAGGCGTGCTCTATTCCTGCGGCACCAAGGACAGCGGCCCCGTACCGCCGTTGAACCTGACGGGCGATTTCGGTGGTGGTGCCATGTTCCTGGCCTTCGGCGTCGTCTCTGCCCTTTGGGAAGCGCAGCGTTCGGGCAAGGGCCAGGTGGTTGATACGTCTATGTTGGAAGGTTCCGCCTATTTAATGCTGCCTATTTACGGCATGCATGGGTCGGGCTTTTGGTCTGATGATCGGGGCACGAATATCCTCGACACCGGCGCGCCCTTTTATGGCACCTATGAAACATCTGACGGCAAACATGTCTCCATCGGATCTATCGAGCCGAAATTCTATGAGGAACTATTGCAAAAAACCGGCATGGACAAAATGAACCTGCCGCCGCAAATGGACAGAGACACCTGGCCGGACGTGATCGAGATCTACAAAAAGGTCTTCAAAACCAAGACCCGTGATGAATGGTGCGAGATTATGGAAGGCTCGGACATCTGTTTTGCCCCCGTCCTGTCCATGTCGGAAGCCCCCAGTCATCCGCAAAACACAGCCCGGGACAGCTTTGTTGAAGTCGCGGGCGTGACCCAACCGGGACCGGCCCCGAAATTCTCCCGCACCCAGGCAGCAGCCGGTGGCCCGCCCCCGTCTTTGGGCCAGGACAGCACGGAAGGTTTGGCGGAATGGGGTTTCTCGGAAGGCGAAATCGCAACGTTGCTAGAATCCGGGGCCGTCGTCCAGACGGAGCCTTACCAGGGCTAGCTAACAGACCAAGACCACCGCTGCTTTCTTTGCGAAGCGGCGGTGGTCAATTTTTTTGTCGGGTTGGGAGCAGACGATGAGCACGGACCGTGACGACAACAACGACGGCACTGACAGCACTGACAGCACTGACAGCAATGGGCGGGCCCTGTTGCAGATCATTGAAGATGCCCGCACAGCCGTGTTGGATGAAGGTCGCCCCGAGGCGGTGGAACGTCAGCACAAGCACGGTAAATATACGGCGCGGGAGCGGATCGCGAAAATTTCCGATACCGATAGCTTTATGGAGGCAGGCAGCCTGGTAGAGCCTATTCGAGATACCGGCTTCAACGAAGGATTGGTCGCCCCCGCCGACGGCGTTATCACCGGCAGTGCCTTGATCGACAACCGCCCGGTCAGAATATTGTCTCACGATTATACGGTTTTGGGGGGCAGTACGGGCAAACATGGTTCCGCCAAGGCCAACCGCAGCATCAAACTTGCCGCCGAACATGGTCAGCCCCTGGTCGCCTTGTTGGAAGGCGGCGGCCATCGTATTCAGGACGGCCAGGATTCACGTCATTTCGCAGGTGCCGGGCCTGTGTTCCAGCTATTGGCGCGCAATTCCGGCTGGGTGCCCATGGCCATGGCCATGCTGGGCCAGGGCTTTGCCGGGCCGACGAATTACACAGCATTGGCTGATTTTGTCGTCATGGTCCGGGGCGGCTCTACCATGGGCATGGCGGGCCCGGCGCTGGTCAAGGCTGGTCTGGGCGAAGATATCTCCAAAGAAGACCTGGGCGGGGCCGCAAAACAGGCAGACCGTTATGGCCTGGCCGATCTGGCGGTTGCGACGGAAGACGAGGCCATGGCCGCCGTCCGCCGCTTCCTCTCTTACCTGCCATCGAATGCCCGGGAACCTCTACCCATTGTCCCAACCGATGACCCGGTCAACCGAACCGAAGAAGACCTGCTGGATATCATTCCCGCCAGCCCGCGCAAATATTACGACGTGCGCAAGATCATTGAACTGATCGCCGACAAAGGCAGTGTGTTTGAGAAAAAGCCCACCTACGCCCGCAACATGGTGACGTCTTTTGCCCGCCTGAATGGCCGCCCGGTCGGTTTTTTTGCCAACCAGTCCCGGCATCTGGCCGGTATGCTGGATGTGAAGGCCTGTGAAAAAGCTTCGCACTTCATTGCCCTCTGCGATGCTTACGGTCTCCCCCTGATCTCGCTGATCGACGTGCCGGGTTTTGCCATTGGCTCCGAGGCGGAGAAAAGCGGCCTGGGGCGTAGGTCAGGCCGTTTGATGTTCGAACTGGGCCAGGCCCGCGTGCCCTTTGTCTCCATTGTCCTGCGCAAGGGTTATGGCGGCGGCTATTACGCCATGGGCGGTGGTCAGGCGTTTGAGGCCGATGGTGCCTTTGCCTGGCCGACGGCCGAGATTTGCGCCATGTCCGTTGAAGGCTCTGTCGATGTGGCCTATCGCCGGGATTATGAAAATGCGGAAGACCCCGCCGCCCGTCGGCAAGAATTGATCGATATTTTCAAAAGCCAGCTGGGTGCCCGCCGTGCTGCGGAAGGCTTCGGTATTGACGAGGTGATCGACCCGCGGCAAACCCGCGCCGTGCTGTGCAATACTTTTGATAGATGCCCGGCAAGGCGGCCTGATAAGCATCCGCCCCGGATCCGGCCCATTTCACCAATCTAGTTTGAGGAGTTTCGTATGTCACTGAATGGAAGAGTTGCCCTTGTGACTGGCGCGGGGCGCGGTATTGGCCGCGCAATCGCCATTGCCCTGGCCAAGGACGGTGCCGACGTCGCCGTCAACTATCGCCGGGACGAGGAGTCTGCCCGCTCTGCCGTGGCTGAGATTGAGGCAGCCGGGGGCAAGGCACAGGCCTATAAGGGCTCTGTCGATAATTTAGCGGACGTTACGGCCATGGTGGCTGAAATTGGCCGCGATATGGGCAAGATCGGCATTCTGGTCAACAACGCCGGTATCGCCAGCCGGGGGCAATCAGTTGCCGATACGGAGCCGGCGGAGATGGAGCGTGTGGTGGGCGTGCATGCCTTTGGCCCCTACTATCTGTCAAAGCTGGTGATCCCCATGATGCGGGAGCTGGATCGTGGCGATATCGTCATGATCTCCTCGGTCGCCACCGACAGTTATGCCGCCTATGGCAGCCCCTACGCCATGGGCAAGGCCGCCCAGGAAGCCCTGGTCTATACCCTGGCGAAGGAGGAGCATATGAATAACATCCGCACCAATATCGTCGCCCCTCCTCTGGTCGAGACCGACATGGGCCGCCGCCTGGTCAAGGCCCGATCAGGCATTGAGGATCTGCGGGAGCTGGATGCGGGCATGCCGTTCGGACATGTCTGCCAACCCGATGATATTGCCAATGCGGTGCGTTATCTGGTTTCGGACCTGAACACATATGTCAACGGCCAACGCATCGCCGTGGACGGCGGCGGCAGCGCCTCGGCCCCGGCCTTCGCCACGCGGTAACCCCGGAAGCGCACTGGAGTGTGTCGCGGCGGCGTTGGCGGTTTTCCTCGCCCATAGGTATGGCCACGATAACCAGCATTGTCCGCATTGATACGGCCTCTCAATTCGTCTCGGCAAAGCATAGCCTTGTGCAACGATGGGCGTTCACCTAGTTAATACCTATAGGTAATCCCAGCGTATCGCCAATGTCGGAAAGATAGATCAATGGCCAAGACACCTTCCAAAACCCTCGTCATCACATTCATTGCCGATGACCGGCCGGGCCTTGTCGAACGGCTGTCTGAGGTTGTCAGCAATGCGGGCGGCAATTGGCTGGAAAGCCGCATGGCGCGGTTGGCGGCGAAATTTGCCGGCATCGCGCGGGTCGAGATTGAGGCCGGGAAGACCGCCGCCCTTAGGGACGCATTGGCGGCATTGGAAGCGGATGGCTTTACCCTGAATATCGAAGGTGCCGCTGCGGAAATCTCACCGGGAGGGACGGTCTTTAATCTGGAACTTCTGGGGCCGGATCAGCCGGGAATTGTGCGTGATATAACCGGGTGTCTGTCCGAACGCGGGGTCAGTGTGGAAGAGATGGAAACCAACCTGCAACGGGCACCCATGGGCGGGGATATGCTGTTTCAGGCCCAGGCCCGCGTCCGCCTGCCCGCCGGGTTAGGCGAGGAAGATCTGCGCGATGCACTGGAGGCCCTGGCCGGCACCTTGATGGTGGACTTAGACTTGCGTGAAGGTTAATGATCGAAATCTAAACAACTTTTATAAGATATACAGTGAACACAATCTCGTGATTTGAAAACCATTGTTTGCGCACTAACTTGTTGAAGATCATGGTTTTATTTGTACGTCCTATGGGAGTTCGTAGCTGATGGCACGTCCGCCTCTGCCCCCCTTCAATGCCGAAACGGCAGCACAAAAAGTACGCCTGGCAGAGGATGGCTGGAACAGCCGTGATCCTGTTCGCGTTGCCCAGGCTTACACGACCGATAGCCAATGGCGCAACCGGTCGGAGTTCTTGCAGGGCCGCAACTTAATTGAAGCCTTCCTGTTCCGTAAATGGACCAAAGAACTGGATTATCGTTTGATCAAGGAACTGTGGGCCTTTCATGAAAACAGAATAGCCGTGCGGTTCGCCTATGAATGGCACGACGACGGCGGCCATTGGTTCCGTTCTTACGGCAATGAAAATTGGGAGTTTGATGTTGAAGGCCTGATGAGCCGCCGCATCGCCTCGATCAATGATCTGCCAATCGTCGAGGCAACCCGAAAATTCCATTGGCCCCTCGGCAGCCGCCCGGATGACCACCCAAGTTTGTCGGAACTGGACTTGTAGGCCTAATCCGCCTTGCCGGGCGGAGGCAGAAGGTCCAGATGTTGAAACAACGAGACGAAACGCGCCATCTGGTCACGTTGGTAGGCCGGAACATCCATGGCTTCAAAATCGTAAAAGCCCTTGCCGTCCCGCAAGCCACGGCGGCCCTGTTCCATGTTATCAAGCACGTTCTGGGGTGAATTGTATCGGTCGGAGCCCAGGTTTTGCGCCAGGTAGCGGGAGGCATGATAAAGGATATCGCCGCCGCCAACGTCGACAAATTCCAGCAGCCCCATAGTCGAATACCGTGGCCCGAAGCCGGTGCGGATGGCTTTATCAATATCCGCCGCCGATGCCACGCCTTCTTCAACCATGCGGGCAGCTTCGTTCATGGCCACTGCCTGAATGCGCGGGATGATATAACCCGGCGTGGGCGCGCAGACCACGGGCACTTTGCCAATCCCTTCCAAGACACGGCGCACCGTATCGACAACGTCGTCACGGGTGGCAGCACCGGGGCTGACCTCCACCAGTGGGATCAGATAGGCCGGGTTCAGCCAATGGGCATTCAAAAACCTCTCGGGCCTATCCACGAATGCGGCCAGCTTATCCACGGGCAAGGTTGAGGTGGTGGAGGCAATGATCGCCGCCGCACCTACGACTTCCTTGAGTGCGGCAAAGGCAGCCTCCTTCGCTTCCATGGTCTCGGTCACGCCCTCAAAAATCAAATCAGCATCACCTAATTCAGACAGATCAGCGGTGAAATGAATGCGCGCCAGCATGGCCGGGATCAAGGCACCATCAAAGGCTCCGAATTCGGCCAGGGTTTTCAGATTACCCTCTATTTCAGCCCGTGCAGCGGTCAATAAGGTTTCATGCTCAGCCGCTCTGCGTGGCTTTACATCCGCCAAGGTGACCCGATAGCCGGCATAGGCAAAGACATGGGCGATGCCCCGGCCCATGCGCCCGGCACCAATGGCCGCAACATGCTTTATGACATCGTCCGCCATCAGGCTTCCCCATCCCGCAACATGGTTGTCAATGCGCCCCGGTCCAACTGATCCAGGCCCAGGCCTTCCCAACTGCGGCGACCATGGCGGAAGTCTTCGGCACAAATGGCGCTGCCCATTGCCAATAACCCCTTGGCGATGGGACAGGGCACCCCGGCCCAATCGGCAAGCGAAACCATCAGGGCCAAACCCATGGCCACGTCCTCGCGCATATAACGATGGCTGTGCAGGTCAATATGCTCCCGCCAATCACCTGAATCCGTCAATTGCTCGTGGGCCGCGTTGCCATACATCCATTCGGGCCCGGCATCGTCGTAATGATCCTTGAGGGGAAAATGCGGCCCGCCATAACCCATGGCCTCCCGCAGGGTGACCCGTTCTGCATCCAAGGCATCAGTGACCGCGCGAATAGCGGGTTGGGTGCCTTCGTTGTGGATATCCCAAGTGTCAAAATGCTGCATCGGTCCCGCGTTCATTAAAATCAACGGCGGATGAATAATCGGACCCGCATTCATCAAGGCCGCGTCCAGGGCATCCGCCACGGGCTCAATAGAGGGAAAGGCTTTTGACGCCAGGGCTAGCGCATGATCAGACAGACGCGCGGGATAAACGCCCGAGGGCAGCCGTGTGGCGCGGGCAGAAATGGCAATAGTATCCGGCGAGCGTAACCGCGCCAGATAGGGCAGCGTGCCGGATTCTACGAACGAAATGTCCGCATCATTGCCGTGCCGGCGGATAATCCGGGCCATGGGGATAGCGCTTAAAGTGCCGGGGGGAATGAATAGTACCTGGCCGTCCTGCAGATGCGGTGCAAGGGTCCCGGCCAAGTCTTCCAGGGCCGGTGCCGGCAATGGCGCGACGATCAACTCTGCGCCCGCCAGCGCCTCTCCCACATCGTCGGTGACCAGATGCAGGGGCACCGCGCGCTCACCCACCGCGTCGATCAAGCGGATCGCACCGGCATCCTTAATCGCAGAGAGGGCAGCACCATCGCGACGCCAGAACCTAACCTCGTGTCCTTGATCAGACAGGTCCGCAGCCACCGCATGACAGCCATGGCCGCCGCCGATTACGGCGATTTTCATTGGCAATTTTTCATTGGCGGGTTTTCATTGTTGCATTCTCATGGTTCAATCCAATGCTGCAACTGTGGGCCATAGGCAAACAGACCCGGTGTACCGCCCGTATGCACGAACAGAACATTGCTATCCGCCGCCAGGGTCCGGTTCGCCGCCAATGCCATCAGGCCGGCCATGGTCTTGCCCGTATAGGGCGGATCCAGAAACAGCCCCTCACAGCGCGCGGACAGGACAATGGCATCCGCCGTCGCCGGGTTCATCTGGCCATAGCCGGGTGCCAGGACCCCATCAAATAGCTTAATATCCTGATCCGAGACAACCTCTTTCATCTCGAGCATAGCCGCCAGATCACGGCAATGGCCGGCAATACGCTGGCGTTGGGGTGCCTCGTTCCGGCGCACACAAATGCCATAGACATCCACATTCTGGCCCAATGCGCGCAGACCGAACAGCAGGCCCGCGTGGGTAAACCCACTGCCCGAGGCAATCACAATGGCATCCATTTTGCTGGCGCTGGCCTGTAACTGCGCGACGATCTCGGCCGCAGCCAGAACATAGCCCAATGCGCCAAGAGGTGGATTTCCCGGACCCAAGGGTATGACATAGGGGCGCTTGCCCTGGGCCCGCAAATCATCCGCAATGGCTTTTATAGCGGCATCTGCCCCAGCTTCATCCTCACCATCGGGATAAGAATGGCGCTGTGCGCCCAACAAATCGCCCAAAAGAACATTGCCGGACTGATAATATATCTCGCCCATGCCGGGGACCCGTTCTTCGGACTGGATATGGATCTCCCACCCCATACGAGCAGCCGCAGCGGCCGCGACCCGGACATAGTTTGATTGCACGGCCCCGGTGATCAATATTGTATCGGCGTGCATTGCCTGGGCCGCACCAAAGTAGAACTCCAATTGCCGGGTCTTATTACCGCCGAATGCCAGGCCGGTCATGTCATCCCGCTTGATGAAAAGGTTCAGACCTAATTCCGCCGATAGTCGCGGCGCGGCTTCTATCACCGTCGGCAATATCGACAGTGGAACGCGGGGATAGTCGGCCAAATGCCCAAAATTTGTCGTCATCAGTCAGGTACCTGCAAACAATCGTAATCCTCGGCGCGCGGCGCCGGCACGCTTTACGTAGCACATTGAAATAGCCTATTTTCGCCCCTGCCGCCACAAACATAGGCGGCAGGCAGTGGCAGCAATTAATGGCAATTATTGCACGACTATTGAAATGAAATGACGAAGGCTATCCGCCTGCCTGCGTTCACGAACGTCTGCACACGAATTCCAAAGGCCGGACCCGGCCCTCTTCAATATTTCGGGCCGAATTGCGGCCTTTTTCTTTCGCATTGTCGCCCATCAGAATAAAAACGCCGAGTTTTGGAATATCTCCCCGCGCGGCATTTTCTCTCTGAGACTGATAAAACTGCAGTGAAACCGGTGTGTGATCTTTAACCGATAAGACTTCGAAACCGGCTTTCTCCGCCGCGGCTATGGTCTCCTGCTCGGTCAGCAAAAAGGAATAGACCCCATCCGAAGACCATGGCACCGGATAAAGAACATCAGCCCCATCGCCCAACCCTATATCCGACAATGCAAAGAGGCCACCGGGACGCAAAACCCGAAAAGCCTCGCCAAAATATGCCGCCTTGTCGGCAATATTCATGGATACGTTTTGTGAATAGGCTGCATCAAAGCGGCCATCCTCAAACGGCAGGTCAGTGGCGCTGCCCTGTTCAATTTGCACTTTGTCAGCCAGCCCCACATCCCCATTCAAACGCCGGGCCGTGGCGCAAAATTCCGCAGTCAGATCGATGCCAACAACGGAACAGCCATAGGTGCGGGCCACATAACGCGCCGGGCCGCCAATCCCGCTGCCAATATCGAGAATCTCGTCGCCCGGTTTCGGGTTTAAGCTCTTTGCCATCTCCGCCGTGGCGGCCACCCCGCGACCGTGAAAATGTTCCACCGGGTCAAGGTCCCCCGGCGTCAAATTGCCAATATCCTTACCAATTGCCGCCAAGGCATCCATGATCCTTTGATACAAACCGTCTTTGGTGTAGTGCGCCTCAACATCCCCGCCAGCCATATCCCGCCCCTTACCCATCTTCTTTTGTTGCAGGGACAGCCTATCGCACTATCCTGTAGGCCAACAGACAATATGGGAGTTCCAGAATGCATGTACGGGATAAAGTCGTCGTCGTAACGGGCGGTGCCAGCGGCATCGGGCGGGCCCTGGCCCAACGTTTTGCAGCCGAAGGTGCGGCCAAGATCGTCGTCGCCGATCTGAACGAGGACGGCATTGGGGAGGTCGCGAAAGAGGTCGGCGGCATCGCCATTGCCACCAACGTGGGCCTGGAGGACGACATCAAAAACCTGGTCAAACGGACGGAGGCCGAAGCAGGACCCATTGATCTGTTCTGCTCCAACGCCGGGATAGCCATCTATGGTGATTTGGAGAACAGCAACGAGGAATGGCAGCGGGTTTGGGAGGTTAATACCATGTCCCACGTTTATGCCGCGCGGGCCGTGGTGCCGGGCATGATCGAACGGGGCGGCGGCTATCTTCTGAATACCTCGTCTGCGGCCGGGTTATTGAGCCAGATCGGATCCTCGACTTATTCCGTAACCAAGCATGCCGCCATTGGCTTTGCCGAATGGCTGTCCATCACCTATGGCAACCGGGGCATCAAGGTATCCGTACTTTGCCCCCAGGCCGTGCGCACGGCCATGACCGCCGGCCTGGAAAACGGCGGCGTCGCCGGCGTGGACGGTATGATGGAGCCTGAGGAGCTGGCCAACACCGTCATCGAAACCCTGGCCGAAGAACGCTTCCTTTGCCTGCCCCATGCGGAGGTCTTGGAATATATGCAACGGAAAACCGGTGACTACGACCGCTGGCTCAAAGGCATGCGCCGCCTGCACGAACTCTACGGCTGAGAACGCGCAAAATCAGGCCGCCAGAGCCAGGCATTCCCGTGCGATCAGGGAGGACAGGCGCGACATTCCATCCTTGATCACGGCGACGGGGCACGTCGCGAACGACAGGCGCAGGGTGTTCTGGCCACCGCCTAGGGCGTGGAAGGCCGCACCTGGAACAAAGGCCAGGTTTTCCTCCCGCAAGGCCTTTTCCAGCAATCCTTTGGCATCCATGCCGTCTGGCAGGGTTAACCAGACGAACATGCCACCCTTGGGTTCTGTGAAATGCACGCCTTGGGGTAGACATTGCCGCAGGGTCGCCAC
Source organism: Rhodospirillaceae bacterium (assembly GCA_018660265.1). GTDB lineage: Bacteria > Pseudomonadota > Alphaproteobacteria. The sequence goes on from JABJKS010000057.1 coordinate 66,850, forward strand.
CATGGCATTGCGGCGTTCGCCATAGGTTTCACGCAGGGTTATGACGTGATCATCCAGGATCGTCGTCGCCAGCTCGTGCGCGAGGATCTGGTTGTAGGTCGCCGTATGCAGATCCGAGGCTTGCTTCAATAGAACCAGGCGCTCCAACAAGGTCGCAGGCGCGATGGTCCAGCCGACCCGCAGGCCGGGCATCATGGTCTTTGACACGGTGCCTAGTTGGATCACCAGGCCGCCATTCTGCCACCGATCCGATCCCAAAAATTGACCTTCCAGCTCCAGCAGTGAGAGAGGCGGCGGTGCGTCGTAGTACAGGGTCCGATAGGCCACATCCTCCAGGATCGTCACGTCATATTGGTGGGCCAGTTTAATAATCCGCTGGCGGCGCTGCGCCGAAATGCTGATACCGCCGGGATTTTGGAAATCCGGAATGGTATAGAGCATGCGCGCGCCGTCCTTAAAGGCGGCCTCCAGACTGTCCATGACCAGGCCATCAGCGTCGGTTTCGACGGTCAGATAACGGGGTCGACGGGTGCCAAATACCTGCAATGCACCAAGATAAGTTGGATTGGCAACTGCCATGGGCGCGTCCGCATTGATCAAAGCCATGGCCAGCAGCATCAAGGATTGCTGCGCCCCGTTGGTGACCAGGACGTTGTCCGTCGACAGGGTTATTTCTGGCGTGGAATGACGCGCGGCGATCCATTCGCGAAGGGGCTGATAACCCTCCGTCTGGGAATATTGCATGGCCCGGGCATATCGCGCCGGTTCAGCCTCCAGCCTACGGGAAATCCGAGCCACTTCAGGCATGGGAAATAGATCCGGATCAGGAATACCACCTGCGAACGACAAAATTCCCGGTTCACCGAGGATCTTGAGCAATTCACGAATTTCGGATGCCTCAATGGCACCGGCATCAGAGGAAAACTTGGCTTCCCAGCTCATAGCGACACGCTTTCATTAAATTAATGTCAGTAATACTGACCTTAATTTAATTACGTGTCAAGCGCTCCTAACAACACAAAGTTACAATTTAGGCCCTCGGATCAGTTTGCCGGGCATGGCGACACCACAGATCAGGCCACAATGGGCCATCCCAGATGGGAAACAGCGCTGAATCCAGGATACTACCGGCGAACAAAATAATCCCCGGATCGGTCAGAGTTTCAAACAATTCATGGATTTCAGACGCCTTGATCACACCGGCATCAACAGAGGAATTGGTTTCCCTACTCATGACAACACGTCTTCGGCAACTCAAAGTCCGCTATTTTTACCTTTATTTCGGACGATGTCTATTTTGCCGAGGTTGTGGATAGTATTCCCAATCAACAATTCGCAGCAATGGAGATGGATAAAAAGGTTAATATTTTGTTAAATTTGGATTGACGGTCCACCACAAAAAAAATTAACCTTATTTGGTGAGGGCATTGAACGAACCTTTTTAAACAAAATGGGAGAGCATAAAATGAAATTTGTTACAAAAATGGGGACAACTTTTGCCCTTATCATGGGCTTAGTATTCACTGTGATGAACACATCGCAAGCTGCCGTTGTTGTAGATCCTGGCACCGGCGGTTCCTACACCTTCTTCTTCGACGCGCTGGGACCAATCACCGGGATCTCTGGCTTCCCTGGTGAGACTACATGGTCGATGACAGTAGGTAGCACTTCAAGCCTAAGCTTTGCGACTGCTACCGATTGCTGCACAGTTGGCGATGAATTTGGTCTGATTTTTGATGGTGCCGCTGTTGCCTGGGATACAGAAACAACAACAGGGGGCGGCTTTTTTGAAGGCAGCATGTCCGATCTGCTGTTGACAGCAGGGACCCATACATTTGGATTAGTCCTGACTGCGGCTTGTTGTTCTTCCGGCGGTGCTTTCATGGAGTTTGGTACTGCAACTGCTGTTCCTGTTCCAGCGGCTTTACCCCTGTTTGCGGGTGGTCTTGGTTTCCTAGGTTTCATGGGCTGGCGTAAAAAGCGGGTTGCAGCCGCTTAGAGTATGTTTACTTTAAACATGCCCAGATACTTGCGATTCTTAAGAAAAGAGTGATTGGACCAATTACTTGGACCACAAGAGTGAATTCATTTAAATTGAAATTTCTCTAGTTCATCAACAAAATGCAAGACAAATTAAAACGGCCCTTCGGGGCCGTTTTTCTTTCCTGGCAAACATGCCCCATCTTCCAAGTTTATACGGGGGAAACGCGACGCTTAATTCGCTTGCGGCCCTCGGATCAGTTTGCCGGGCATGGCACCCGTCGCTACTCCATCGCGATAAGTCACTTCACCACCCGACACAGTGGCCAGATAGCCATCAACTTCCTGGACCAACCGGCGGCCATTGGCGGGCAGATCATCGATCATATAGGGCGGTTTCAGACGCATATCGTCTAAATTCATAACGTTCAGGTCCGCCTTCAGACCTTCTGCCAACAGGCCGCGATCTTTCAGGCCATAGCTAAGGGCTGTGTCGCGAGTTTGGTATTTGACCGCCTGCTCCAACCCAAGGCGCGGGCCACGGGTACGATCACGGACCCAGTGGGTCATCAGATAGCTGGGCATGGCGGCATCACAAATCAGGCCGCAATGGGCCCCGCCGTCAGAGAGGCTGAGGAGCGTATCCTCGTTCTCCAACATCTCCCGCAATACTTCAAAATCGCCATTGCTATAGCTGATCAGGGGGTAATACAGCATCTCCTTACCGTCCCGGCTCAACAGATAGTCCAGACAGACCTCTTTCCCCGAACGCCCTTCGCGGCTGGCAATGGCGGCGATGGATTTGTCCTGGGTCGGTTCGTAATCAAGGGGGTCACCAAGGGGAAACATCTTGTCATAGGACGTCGCCACCGTGGGGTTAAAGCGGCCTGTGAAGCCGCTTTTCTCTGACAGCAACGCGGCCCGGTTTTCGGGCGTACTCAACGCAGCCACACGTTCGGCAAGGGGCAGATGGGCAAAGCGTTTATAGGTAGGATGCTCCATGAATGGATGCAGGGAACTTTGCAGCCCCAACAACAAACCTGCGGGACGTCCCGCCACCAATGCACGGACATCGGCACCCGTGCCCCGTGCGGCGCGGGTCAACTTCAGTATCTCGCGCCATTCATCGGGCACCGTGTCGGCTTGGCCCAGGATGAAGGTCACCAACAAGCCGGTATCTTTGGCCAGGCGGACCATCCAGTCCATGTCTTCACCGAATTTGCCGCCCATGCCGCCGAGGCCGAAATCCGTGGCCAATTCGAACACCCCGTGGCCGGCCCGTTTCATGCCCTGGCCGATGGCCATCAATTCGTCCGCGCCCGCAAAGGTTCCAGGTACCGGTTCCCCATCGAGGGAACGATGCAGCATGGTGCGCGATGTTGAAAAGCCCAAAGCGCCCGCTTTCAGCCCCTGTTCAACAATATCTGCCATACCGGCCATATCGTCGGGGTTGGCGGGTTGATTGGTCGCCCCACGATCTCCCATGACATAGGTGCGAATGGCCCCATGCGGGACTTGCGTGCCCACATCCAGCGAACGTGGCATGGCATCAAGGGCATCAAGATATTCGGGAAAGCTTTCCCAATCCCATTTGATCCCCGCTGCCAGGGCGGAACCGGGAATATCTTCCACGCCTTCCATCAGGCGGATGAGCTGGTCGTGGGCGTCAGGTGCGACCGGTGCGAAGCCGACGCCGCAGTTGCCCATGATCGCCGTCGTCACACCGTGCCAGCCGGACGGTGTGAGGTGCGGATCCCAGGTTACCTGGCCATCATAGTGGGTGTGGATATCAACCCAGCCAGGTGCGACAACGGCACCATCGGCATCGATTTCTTCCCGTGCCGCGCCGGCCGTGCCGCCAACCTGGCTTAACCGGTCGCCATCAATGGCCACATCACCCGTGGCTTTTTCGGCACCCGAGCCGTCAACAATGACGCCACCGCGTATGACCAGATCATGCATGTTTTGCTTCCTTCCCCAGATTTAAAGATGGCTCAAATATTGCGCCACGTAGTCCGAACCGACCTCGTCCTTATAGGCTGCCATCAACTTCGCTGTTATAGGCCCCGGCACGGCACCATCACCAATGGGCGCACCGTTAAAGCTGCGCATGGGGCAAAGACATAGGGAGGTCGAGGTAATAAAGCCCTCGTCCGCCGTGGCCGCATCAAAGGGAGAGAGATCATCCTCAATAATTTCAAGCCCCAAGCCCCGGCACAGATCCATACTGACCGCGCGGCTGACACCGGCCAGCACATACTGCGCCTTTGGTGTGCGCACCTTGCCGTCATGGATCAGAAAAATATTGCTGCCGCTGCCTTCTGTGAGGAAGCCGCGCGTATCGAGCAATAGGGGCCAGGCATCGGGGGCTGATTTTTGCGTTTCCAGACCGGCAACGATCAGGTTCAGATAATTGTGGGTCTTGGCCGCTGGGTTCAGTGCCTCGGGCGGCGTGCGCCGGGTCGCGGGCACGACGATATCAATACCATCGCGAAACAGCGGCGCCCGCTTCGCCAACGGCAAGGGCACACATGTTACGATGACCGTTGGCCCCGCATCACCACCCGGGCCGTCTGGATAGTTCGGCCCCCGGGTGACCCGTAGGTAGACCCAGTAGTCTTCATCCGGGCCCAGCAAATGCAAATTGCGTTCGATGACTTCTTCCGAGATCGCGCAAAATTCCGCCACGTTCAGGCCTGGATCAATCTGCACATAACGCAGGGAACGAAACAATCGCTCCACATGCTCCTCAAGGCGATAGATCTTGCCGGCAAAGGTTCGCGCCGTATCGAACACCGCATCGCCATAAATGAAGCCACGGTCGGAAATAGAAATGGTGGCACGGGATTCCGGCACGTAGTCGCCGTTGATATAGACCACCCGCTCGTTCAATAGACTTTCGTTCATTCCGCTGCTCCTAACGTATTCTGTTTGGACGCGAATGCTTCCAACCCACCTTTGAATTCGGTCTGCCCGAAGATATCCGGCAACAGGCTTTTCAACCATTCACGGTCCATATCCACGCCATTGGCTTTGAGGTAAATTTCACCCTCATCCAGAACCATGTCCCAGTCGTCCTGCATCCGATAGCGTTTGGAAATATCATCGTGCGGCTGTTGGCCCAGGGCCTGGACCAACAAATCTGTCCAGTTCACGACCTGGAATTTTCCGCCCGCCTCCAATCCCGATAACTGGCCGTGGCAACCATGATAAAGTGAAACGAGAATATCCACATCCTCTGCCTCCGCCCGCGCCAGGGTCTCCGCCCGCGCCGCCGCCTTTAAGTCCGGTGATCGATCCGCCCCGGATCCGCCGCAGGTATAGCCGGGCTCCGACACCGTCCCGACCAAGGTCAGGCCCGGCACCGACGACAACATCCTGGCGACGTTTTCGCCGACCTTTTCCATGCCGTCGTGGGTGTGGAGGAGGACGCGTTTGTTAACCGGCTGGATGAATTTCTCCGCCAACCCTTCGGCCCGCGCGACAAGATAATTGGTCACATGATCAAAATCAAAACTGGCCTGACGGAAGCCGGCAATCGTCTCGCCCAGATGCAGTACACATGACGGGCACCAGCTTAGGACTTCCTTGGGCTTGAAGCCGGCAAAGCGATCAATGGTCCCGTCCACGACCCGCTCGCCTGCGGCCTGGTCACCCTCCCATTTCGATTGAATGATGCCGCAGCAGGCACCGGGCCCACCAACCACTTCATAGTCGGTTTCCAGGGCATCCAAAATCGCCATGGCATTGAACAACAAATGCGGGGTACGGATCGGGTTACAGCCGGTATAAAAAACAACGTCCGCCGGGTGGGCCCGGGGATTGCGCAACAGCTTGTCAAACTCCGGCGGGGCCAGTTGCATGGCCGCCATGATGCGGATCGAACGGGACATCTTGCGGAACAATTGCGGCGTCGGGCTGTCCTGTTCCGCCTCCACCGTATTGGCCAGCATCAACATTCGCCGCGGGTTCACACCTTCGGGACAGCTGGGAATACAAAGGCCGCAGCCGTTGCATTGACTACTCCAAGATTGCGCCGCGCCCGCCAATGGCGTGCCATCGCGCAAAAGACCCAAAACACCGCCTATGCCGCCAATGACGCCAGGTTCCTCCCCCGCCTTCACATCCGTATAGGGCGTGACCGGGCAGACCTCGACACATTTGCCGCATGCGGTACAATCCGCAATCAGGGCTGCACGCTCCTGATCCAGAAAATCGTTCAACGATTGTTTTGCTAATCCCATATTCGTAGTGTTTCCCGCCAGATTGCGTAGGTCAAGTCCGCTTCGACGCCTTCTTGTTCTTTGCCGCATCAACGCGAAGGGCAGCGTCTGCTGCGCCACGGGCCCAAGTCAGGAATTCATCCTCGTTATCCAGCACATCGACAGGCACCGTCCAATAACTGCCCAGACTGGCCCGCTTGCCCTTGCGCTCATAACTAAAGGCCTCCATCCCCTCGGCCTCATAGTCGGGACGGTTCACATCATCGACCTTGAAATGCAGGACGTCCCGCAAGATCAAAGCAAACATCAATCCCCGATAAAAAATCCCCAAACCACCGAACATGCGGCGGGAGGTGATATGCCCCAAGGGCGCGACAAGATCCTCAATATAGGCACGGTATTCCGGTGATACGGCCATGGCTACTTATACAGCGGCACCTGATCCTTGGGTTTGCCAATATGTTCGTAGAGGTCGGGGCGGCGCTGGTCCATCAGTGGGTAGCGGCGTTTAACCTCGTCGGCAAAACTCAGGTCGATTTCTGTTGTGATGATGCCTTCATCGTCCGAGGCGGTGGCGACAATTGTGCCCCAGGGGTCCACCACCATGGAACGGCCTACATAACCGACGCCCGAAGATGGATCGACACCGTATTGGCCAGATGCCACGACCCAGCACTGGTTTTCCGTGGCCCGGGCGCGCAGGAAGAATTCCCAATGATCAAAACGCGGGCTGAGGAAGGCGGAAGCGCAGACGATGACCTCCGCGCCCTTCAGGGCCAGCTCGCGATAGACCTCCGGAAAACGCAAGTCGGAACAGACCGACAGACCAATCTTGGCGGGCGCGGTATCGAACACCGGTAATTCCGTGCCCGCCTTGACATGATCGGACTCCCGAATGCCCGCCTTGATATCGGGGCGGTCGGGGGCATCGAACAAATGGGTCTTCCAGTATTTGCCCATGATCTCCCCCTTAGGATTGATGAAAGGAGAGGAGTTGTAATGCTGGTTCCCCTCCTTTTCATACATGGAGCCGACAATATACATGCCGTACTTTTGGGCTTTCTCCGCCAACAGATCCGATGTTGGTCCAGGAATAGTCTCGGCAATATCGAGGTAAGCATCATCAGAGGAAAAGCCCGCACCGGTCCAAATTTCGGGCAGCACCACAAGTTCCGATCCCCGCCGTCCCGCCACATCCAGAAAACCCATCATCTTTTCAACAACGGCATCTTTTTCTCCATCCACCGCTGTAATCTGAATGGCGGAAACGGTCATGGGTCTTGCAGTCATATTAATTCTCCTAGTATTTGGAAATTTCGACTTCTTGCGAGGTGATAAATTCCAGCAATGCCGGCACACCTGCCTCCGTTTGGGCGATGCCCCGTTGGATTGCGGGAATAATCTCCGCCGGGTCGGTCACACGCTCGCCATAGCCGCCGAACGCCTTGGCCATGTCGGCGTAGTTGCCCGAGATATCAGTGGAGCGATATTTCTCTGTTGAGACTTCCATGATCTTAAGTTCAATGGCCATGGAGAAATTATTCAACAGGATCGACAGGATGGGAATGCGTTCCCGCACCGCCGTCTCGAAATCCATGCCCGTAAAGCCAATGGCCGCATCGCCCCAAACATTGATACACAGCGCATCGGGGCGCACCAACTTGGCCCCCATGGCGAGGCCGAGGCCATAGCCAAGCTGGGTGGTCTTGCCCCAACCGATATAGCTGAGCGGTTTGGTGGCACGCCAAAAAGGTGAGAGCTGATCACGGGGAGAGCCCGCATCATGGGTGATAATTGTATTGTCCTTGTCCACCGTGTTCTGCAGATCCCAGAGCACCCGGTAAGGCGTCATGGGATTTTGCGTGGACGTCAACTTGGGCATCCATTCCGCCAACCAGGCTTCATGGACGGCGGCAATTTCCTTGGCCACCGGTTCATTGTCCCGGGGCCCTTCCACCAAATCTTCCACGGCAGCGATCAGCGCATCAAGGCTCAACGCCGCATCGCCCAACAAGCCGACCTCCACCTCCACATCCTTATTCAGATCGATGGGGTCCAGGGTGGCCTGGATAAAGCTTTTGCCTTTGGGCATGGCAATGCCGAATGAGGTTTCGGTGAAACTGCAGCCGACGCCAAAAATCACGTCCGCATTATGGAGGAATTGATGCACCGCCTTTGGGAAGGCCAGGCCGCCCGATCCCAGTGACAGTGGATGGTCTTCCGGGAAGCTGCTTTTGCCGCCCAGAGAGGTACAGACCGGAATGGCCAGCAACTCTGCCAACTGCTTCAACTGCGGCCAGGCCTCGGCATAGTGCACGCCGCCACCGGCATAAATCACCGGGTTCTTGGCGGCGACCAGCATTTCCGCGGCCCTGACCACGTCCAATGGATCGGGACCATAGCGGGTGGATAGCACGGGTGTGTAATCCAGCTCTCCCGTCATCTCCTCGTTCATGACATCGGTCGGCACTTCAACCACACAGGGGCCACCGCGGCCGTTGCGCAGCTGGGTAAAGGCCCGGCGCAGGATATTCGGGACTTCATCAGCATGGGTTACGGGTTCGGTGGTTTTTGCAACCTGTGCCATGGCTTCCGTGGAGTTGAAGTTAGGACGAATATGGGCCAACCGCCGGGCATATCCCATGGGCAGCACCAAGATGGGCACGCCCTCACCAAATGCCTGGGCGACGCCGCCATAGGCGTTTTCAGCGCCGGGGCCGTGTTGCATGGCGAACACGCCAACGTTCTTACCCGACGACAGACGCGACATGGCATCCGCCATATGCAAGCCGATCCGTTCCTGGCGCACAATGACGGGGCGAATGTCCCACCGTGCGGCATATTCCAGAATGTGATTGACGGGATAGCCGATCAAACATTCGACCCCTTCCCGCTTGAGAATTTCGACGATCGCTTCAACTGCTTTCACGAGGCACACTCCTGCTATGGGTCCGCGCCGGGGCCCTATTCGTTCCAATTCGGTTCATGATGACACGGCGTAGGTTCAGCGGCAAATTAACCGCCGGAAAAATCAGGCTTCCGTTTGTTCGTGAAGGCGCTGACCGCTTCCTGATGATCCGCCGTCAGGTTCGATTGGGTCTCCACGCTGATGCTCAGATCCATCATGGAATGGGCCAGTTGGCGCAAGGGAATGTTGGTCACCTGCTTGGTCCAGCGAATGGATTTGGAGGCACCGGCGGCCAACCGCCGGGCCAGGCTATAGACCTTATCGTCCAGTTCATCCAACGGTACGACATGGTTGATCAGACCAATCCGTTCCGCCTCGGTAGCGCTCATCAGATCGCCGGTGAACAGGTATTCCTTGGCCCGGGCAAAGCCGATCAACTGCGGCCAGATCACCGCCCCGCCATCGCCGGCCACCAATCCCGCCCCGACATGGGGATCGCCAATTTTGGCACCTTCGGCAGCGATGATAATATCGCAGAACAGGGCAACAGTGGCGCCCAGGCCCACCGCATGGCCATTAACACGGGCAATGATCGGCTTGTCGCATTCCAGCATGCGGAAAATAATGCGCTTAGCTTCGGGCACGATTTCATCGAACAATTTTGGATCGTCGATTTTCTTTTGCATTTCAACCACATTGCCTCCCGCAGAGAAGGCCCGGCCCGCACCGGTCAGAACAATGACGTCTACCGCCGGGTCATCATGCAGGTCGCTCCAGATCTTGGACATGGCCAGATGCATACCACCCGTAAACGCATTCAGGTTTTCCGGCGCGTTCAGGGTGACAGTCACGACGCCGTTGTCGTTTTCGACCAGAAGATCTTTGTAAATACTGTAATCAAACATGCTCGTTTCCTCATTGTTTTTGTTTTGGGTTTTTTGTTTTGCGAGTTAGCGACTGTGAATTTTCACCGGCAAGGACCTGATGCCCCGGATGAAGTTGGAATAGAGCCGCACAGGCGGGCCCATGACTTCAATGTCCAAATCACGGGCCAGGATTTCCTGCCACAGAATTTCCAATTGCAGCTCCGCCAAGCGATCACCGACACAGCGGTGAATGCCGGCCCCAAAGGAAAGGTGGCGTCGCACCTTGGCCCGATCAATGATGAACTGATCCGCGTTCTCAATCGCCTTTTCATCACGGTTGCCCGAGAGATACCACATCACCACCTTGTCCCCCTTGGCGATGGTATGACCGCTAATTTCCGTCTCCTGCAACGCTGTGCGGCGCATATGGATCACCGGGGTCTGATAGCGAATGACTTCGTGCACCATGGGTTTGACCAGGCTGTGATCGGCCCGCAGCTTTGCCAACTCGCCCGGATTTTCCTGAAATGCCAACAACGCCCCACTCATGGAATTGCGCGTGGTATCGTTGCCCCCCACGATCAACAAAGCGATATTGCCAATAAATTCCCGTGGCGACATGTTCGCCGTTGCCTCTGTGTGCGCCATCATGGAAATCAGATCAAAGGTCGGCTCGGCGGCCTCCCGCTCTTTCCAAAGCGCACCGAAATACTCGGCCATTTCGTAGAGATGCTTCATACGCTCTTCCTGGCTTTTGATCACGGCATCATCAGAGCCGATGTCGGCAATCGCCACATCGGACCAAAAGCTCAACATCCGCCGATCCTCAAATGGAAAATCGAACAACGTCGCCAGCATCATCGCCGTCAGCTCGGTCGAGACCAGATCAACCCAGTCAAAGGTCTCGTCGCGGGGCAGGCTATCTAGATTTTCTGCCGTGCGCTGGCGGATCAGGTCTTCCATATTCTTCAGGTTAGTGGGTGCGACAATGGGCGCAACGGCCTTGCGCTGGGCCGTATGACCAGGTTGATCCATACGAATGAAATTCGGCAGCTCCTCACCCTGGGGCTGGTCATCAACCCGAATGCCGCCCATGGCAGAGGCAGAAGAAAATGTGCCGTGGTCCAATTCCACCTGCATCATTTCGTCATAACAGCTAAGCGACCAATAGGGTCCATAGGGGCTGTCCATACAGCGATGGACCGGTGCTTCCCGCCGTAGCCGGGCAAAGACATCATGCCAGGCATCATTCTGATAGAGGGCGGGGTCGGAGACGTCTATGTCCGCAAGCGCCCGCGTATGTAGATCGCTCAAGTGAGCTGCTTCGACCATAACCACGCCTTTCTCTAACCGATGTTAGAAAACAGCATAGCACGGGAAAGTCGAAGATTTAAGCCAGTTGGATTGCCCGAAAGATCAAGCGTTATTCGAACGCTATTCGGGCGCTATTCAGGCCCTTCGCAGCTGAGGGCAAGATGCAGCGCCGCCGGTGAAATAACGCAACGGGCCAGATTGGCACGCCACAAATCGGCACCCTTTAAATCAGCAAAGGATAAATCTGCTTCGATAAGATTAGCCTCGGTCAGAGAGGCGGAGGACAGGTTGCTGCCTGACAAATTGGCCCGGCTCAAATCCGCGCCGGTCAGGTCCGCGCCAACCAATTTAGCACCCCGCAGCCGGGCACCGGACAGTTTCGCATTGGCCAAACTGACATGGCTTAAATCCCGGCCCTCTAGATTTACATTGGCGAGGTTTTCATCCGACAAATCCGCACGGATACCATCACTGTCGCCCTGTAGCCATAGATGGTGGGAGGTCAACGTCCGCAACAAACGCCGATTGCGTTCGCCATTCGCTTTCTTTTGCTCTGCTTCAACGATGTTTTTCTCGATGATGCGCGTATCAAGGGGTAATTGTGCCCGCCCCAGAACCACGCGCAACTGTCGTTGCGCATGCTTCATGTCATAAGCTTCAAGCTCACCTGTGGTGAGATTGCCGCCCATGTGAAAGCGTACTTCGTACAAATATTCAATTAGCTTGGGTTGTTTCTGGTTAGAAGCATCAGTTTCTGCCTCGGCAGCACACAAAGCTGCCAGTTCCGCCGCGATTTCCTCGGGCGGGGCATAATTGCTGTTATGGCCGATACCAGGTTGCCATTCGGCAACCTGATCGTCAAATTCTCTACTGGTTGTGGCCATATAACGCGCCTCCATCTGCATATCAGGCACCGAAAGCCCGTCTGAATGCTCAAAATATGCTTCACATTATGACTACGAACCATAGTTTCATCATATTAACAAAGGCTTAGTTTGGACCGGGTCAGGCCTTAATGTTTATACTTTTCGGGTCATAAAACGGGCGCAAAGATGCCGTCGCCTCTACTCGTTCACAGGCGACCTCAATCTCATAGGTTCCCGCATTGACGAAAGCAGCATCGACGACACCCCCTTCAGGGTCCTGCACATAGCCGAGGCCGATGGCAGCGCCTAAGCTGTGGCCATAGTTGCCTGAGCGCAGATGACCGACGATAACCCCATCCCGCCAAATTGGTTCGTTGTGATACAGCAGCTTTTCCGGGTCGGTCAGGCGGAATTGCACTAGTCGTTGGTGTGTCCCCGCTTCCCGCTGGGCCAATAACGCCTCCCGTCCTATGAAACCGCCAGGCTTGTCCCAGGCGACGGCGAAACCAAGGCCGGCTTCCAACGGCGTATCTTCGTCCGTAATATCGTGGCCCCAATGACGATAGGCCTTTTCTATACGCAGGGAATCCATGGCGTGATAGCCCGCATGCACCAGGCCGAATTTGGCCCCCGCCGCGACAATTTCGTCATAAACCCCTGGGACGAATTCCGACGGGATATACAGCTCCCACCCCAACTCACCCACATAGGTCAACCGGGTCGCGCGAACGGTGGCATAGGCGATATTGAGCAATTGCGAGGTGCCGAACGGAAACGCGGCGTTGCTTACGTCTGCATCCGTCAGGCCGGCCAACAGATCACGGGATTTCGGACCCATGATGGATATCACAGCCTGGGCCGAGGTCAGGTCCGTTAGATGGGCATGAGCGTCAGTCGGGATATGTGATTTGAGCCAATGGAAGTCCCGCACCTGGCTGGTAGCCGAGGTGACGATGAGGAATTCATCCGCTTCCGTGCGGGTCACGGTCAGGTCAGCCTCGATCCCGCCGCGCGCGTTCAGCCATTGGGTATAGACCGTGCGCCCAATGGCTACATCAACCTCATTGGCACAGACTTGGTTCAAAACCGCCACGGCATCCCGCCCCGATAGCTGAAACTTCGCGAATGAGGTCTGATCAAACAGGGCAACACTTTCCCGCACTGCCAGATGTTCGGCGGCGGAATATTCGAACCAGTTCTGCCGGCCATAGCTGTATTCATACTGCGGATCCGTGACCCCCGGCGCATACCAATTGGCCCGCTCCCACCCTGCCGCCTCGCCAAAGGCTGCACCGGCGTTCACCAGACGGTCGTGCAAGGGTGATTTCCGCACCCCACGTGCGGTGCGATATTGATAGAACGGCCAATGCGGCGCGTAGAGCAGACCCAGGCATTCGCTGACCCGTTCTTTCAGGAAGCGCGGATTGCTTTGATGGGGAAGTGTGCGGCGAATATCCACATCCCACAGATCCAGGGGCGCATAGCCATTACGGATCCATTCCGCCATGACCTTGCCCACCCCACCGGCGGATTGAATGCCGATGGAGTTGAAACCACAGGCGACGAACAGCCCCGTGACATCAGGCACCTCACCAAGATGATAGCGATTGTCCGGCGTAAAGCTTTCCGGACCACAGAACCAGGTCCTGATCCCGGTTTCCTGTAGGGCCGGCATGCGGTTCAAGGCCCGCTCCAACACCGGCATGAAATGCTCCATATCATTCGGCAATTCATCAAAACAGAAGTCTTCCGGTATGCCGTCCATACCCCAGGGCTTGGCCTCGGGCTCAAACGCGCCAAGCAGGATCTTGCCCGCGTCCTCCTTGAAGTAGGCAAAATTGTCGGGGTCCCGCAGCACCGGCAGATCAGGCGTGACACCGGCGATGGGATCGGTCACCACATAGAAATGTTCGCAGGCGTGCAGGGGTATTAAGGTGTTGGTGAAGCCACCGACCGAGCGCCCCCACATTCCCGTGCAATTGACCACGATGTCGGCGCTGATATGGCCGTCTTCTATTTCAACCCCCGTAACCCTGCCACCTTCCGTCGAGATATCGGTAACCTTGATATTCTCCAGCACTGTCGCACCACCGGCACGCGCGCCCTTGGCCAGGGCCTGGGTCAAATCGGATGGATTGATCTGGCCATCCTTAGGCAGGAATACCCCGCCCACCACATCGTCGACGTTCAGCAGAGGATGCATCCGGCGAATATCGTTCTGATCGATCTCCTCCACCGCCAATCCGAACACCCGCGCCATGGAGGCACCCCGGCGCAATTCCTCCATCCGCTCGCCATTTGTCGCCAGAGAAATCGAGCCATTCTGTTTGAAGCCCGTGGCCTGGCCCGTCTCCGCCTCCAAACCGGCATAAAGTTCGGTTGAATATTTTGCCAACTGGGTGAGGTTTTGCGTCGCCCGCAACTGCCCCACCAAACCAGCCGCATGCCAGGTGGTCCCCGATGACAACTGTTTGCGTTCCAGCAACAGCACATCCGTGATACCCAACTTGACCAGATGATAGGCGATGGAACAACCGACGACACCGCCGCCAACAATGACGACAGAGGCATGGTTCGGCACCGACTTTGGCATAGAGACCTCCAAACAAAGTGATTTGCCGACACCCTACCGGAATGAGGCGTCCTGGGCCATAATGCGACAACAAATTTTGGGGAGATGCTCGTGACATATGATTTGGTAGTACGCAATGGCATGGTCGTCGATGGTTCGGGCATGCCCCGTTATCGTGCCGACGTCGGCGTCAAGGACGGCAAGATTGCCCATATCGGGCGCATAGCAAACGGCGCGGGCGAAAGCATCGATGCCGAGGGGCATGTGGTCAGCCCCGGCTTTGTCGATGGGCATACCCATATGGACGCGCAGATTTTTTGGGATCCCTTGGGAAGTTGTTCCAGCTATCACGGTGTTACATCCGTTGTGATGGGCAATTGCGGTTTTACCCTGGCACCGTGCAGACAGGCAGAAGCGGACTTGGTCTTTCGCAATTTGGAACGGGCCGAGGATATTTCCCGTGACGCCATGTTGGCTGGCATCGATTGGAACTGGGAGACTTTTCCCGAATATCTCGACGTGCTGGACGGACTGCCCAAAGGCATCAACTATGCAGGCTATATGGGGCATTCCGCCCTGCGCACCTATGTCATGGGGGAACGGGCCTTTTCCGAAGCCGCCAGCGAGGATGAGTTGGCGAAAATGGCCCACATGGTCAAGGAGGCTGTGCAGGCCGGGGCCATCGGCTTTTCCTCCTCCCGCAGTATGAACCATGAGACATCCGACAACCGGCCCGTCGCCTCACGTGCCGGTGACTGGAACGAGCTGTCGACCATGGTCCGCGCCATGGGAGAGATCAACGCAGGTATCCTGGAAATGGCGGGCGAGCCTACGGGCGAAGTCCATGACCGGGCCGAGACCTATTTCAATGGCCTGAAAGACCTGTCGGTCGAAACAGGCCGCCCGATCACGTTCGGTATGTTTTCCACCCGCAAGAAACCAGGTGCATGGCGGCCCTGGTTCGATGTCATCAACAAAGCGGCGGCGGAGGGCGGTCGGTTATTCGTGCAGGTTCACAGCCGGGCCCTGAACGTGTTGTTGTCGTACGGCACGGCCATGCCTTTTGATAAGCGGGAACTGTGGCGGGATATCCGCGCCCTGCCCCTGGCAGAACAAAAGGCCGCCTTCCAGAATTCAGAGACCAAAGCAAAATTGATCGAAATCGCCAACCGCCCCCATGAGGGCCCCAAAGCCATCGGCACGGAAATCCGCCCGCCCGATTGGGATTGGCTGTTCCTGATGGACACGGTTGAAGGCCCCCACCAAACAATGGCAGAGGTGGCCCGGCAACGAGGTGTCTCGGAGGTCGAGGCGATGATCGACCTCGGTGTCGAAAGCGACATGAAGGTCTTCTTCCGCCAACCCGTCGCCAACGAGGATCAGGACCAGGCCCTGGAAATGATGCGGCATCCCCGCTCCGTTGTGACTTTTTCGGATTCCGGTGCCCATGTCAGCCAGATCATGGACAGCTCCCTCCAGACCCATTTGTTCAGCCATTGGGTACGGGAAAAGCAGGCCTTCACGTTGGAGGAAGCTGTGCGTCTGGTCACCTATGACACGGCGACCCATTGGGGCTTTCATGATCGCGGTTTGATCCGTGAAGGCATGGCGGCTGATCTGGTGGTCTTTGACCCCGACACGATTGGGGCCCGTATGCCCGAAGTGGTCACTGATCTGCCCGCATCCGCCAAACGCCTGAAACAAACCGCCAATGGCATCCGCGCCACGGTGGTCAACGGCCAGGTTCTGCTACGCGACAATGAACCCACAGGTGCGACACCTGGTCGGCTTATCCGGGGACCGCTCGCGAACTGAAACGATGCAAGTACAAGATCCATATGGCCAGATTTCTGCCCGGTACAAGAAATTTGCGGAGGCAGAGGCACGCGGACAATCCGAGCAATATGAGTACCTGGCAAGAGGGATTTCCGAAAGTCCTGAGCTTCTCGCCTTCCTCACAACTTTGCCAGAGGCATGCCAACAGCCAAATCTCTTTCTTGCTGCTGTTCGCTGGATCGAAGGTGTGCCAAAGGACGTTGCCGGGTTGCATGACATTGTCAGGGCGAACCGGTCGACCCTTCGCGATGTCATGCTGACACGAACGACGCAAACCAATGAACCGGCCCGTTGTTCGGTTCTCGTCCCCGCGCTGGCCGGCCTGAAACAACCGTTGGCATTGATTGAGGTTGGCGCATCTGCAGGCCTGTGTTTGTTTCCCGACCATTATGCCTATGACTACGGTAAGTTGAAGCTAGCCCCCCCAATAGGGCCGGCCACGATACCACCCCTTTTTCGCTGTCAGATAACCGGTGATCCGCCGATACCATCCCGATTGCCGCAAATTACCTGGCGTCGTGGCTTAGACTTAAACCCGATCTCCCTTGATAATCCCGATCAGATGAGATGGCTTGAAGGCCTTGTCTGGCCAGGTCAGGCACAGAGGTTATCCCGGCTACAGGCAGCTATTCGCATTGTCCGAAGCGACCCGCCGGAAGTCATCAAAGGTGATTTACAAACAGATCTGTTTGAGCTTATTACCAGCGTCCCGAAAGGACTAACCCCTGTCGTCTTCCATTCGGCGGTCTTGAATTATGTCAGCGCGCAATCGGACAGGGATGATTTTGCTTCAATGGTACAAGGTTCCGGTGCTGTGTGGATCAGCAACGAAGCGCCCTCTATATTCCCCCAAATACATCGAAAAGTATCGGGCAAAACCAAGGCCGGATGTTTTTTGTTATCGATTGACGGCAACCCTGTCGCTTGGACAGGCCCCCATGGCCAGACACTAGACTGGTTCGGGGGATAGCATCAGTTCAGATAGGGTAGTGAGGTTACGGCCAGCGCTGCGCCGATGATGATGGCGGCAAAAATGATCCCGCCGCGCCTGGTGGTCCAACTTTTTGGCACACCCAATAACATCGCGACGCGGCGTCCCCCCAACCACCAAACCAGGCCGCCGGCAGCGATCAAAATGACCAATAGGATTTTCACGCGGCGGTTCGTGCTTTAGGCGGCGGCGTCGTCCGTCAGATTGGTGTCGAGGTAGGTTGCGACCTCTTTATTGACCCGATCCATCTTGCCTTGGAAAAAGTGCGTCGCGCCGGGGATTTTTCGATAGTCGATGGCAATACCGCGTTGGGCCTGCAAACGTTCGGCCAGGGCGGCGGCATCCGCCTCGGGCACCGTGTCATCCCGGCTGCCGTGCACAATCAGGCCCGATGCGGGACAGGGTGCCAGGAAGGTAAAGTCAAAATTATTAGCGGGCGGCGCGATGGAGATAAAGCCGGCTATTTCCGGCCGCCGCATCAAAAGCTGCATGGAAATCCAGGCCCCAAAGGAATAACCACCGATCCAGCAGGTTTTGGCATTCACATTGATGCTTTGCAGCCAATCCAGGGCGGAGGCCGCATCGGACAGTTCGCCAATGCCGTTGTCATAGCTGCCCTGGCTGCGCCCGACGCCGCGAAAATTAAAGCGCAGGACGGAAAAATCCCGCTCCACAAACGATTGATACAGATTATAGACAATCTTGTTATTCATGGTGCCCCCGAAACGTGGGTGGGGATGCAACACAATGGCAATAGGGGCGTTGGTTTCCTTGCTTTCGTGATAGCGCCCTTCCAATCGTCCGACCGGTCCGTTGAAGATTACTTCAGGCATAAATTGGGCACTCCTTATAGTCGATGCTGCAACCCAGTCGCTTCAGGGAGCTATCGACAGCTTCTACAATGGCCATATAAGGCACCCCACCCCTAATCTGCAAGTCTTTGCCGTATATTTTGCCCGAATTCACAAAATATTGGCCATTCGCAGTGCATCTTGAACATTTGATCAAGGGTAACTAGGTTAATAGTGATTCGATCATTACAGCCCAGGGAATTTGTTTTCCTGGTGTAATGGATCGGTGTGGAGATGCAAGATGTTCAAGACCTTGGCTGATGACATCGCGGCCTGCATGGCGCGCGACCCGGCGGCGCGTTCCAAACTGGAAGTCATCCTGGCCTATCCGGGCTTTCACGCTGTGGTCTTCTACCGCATGGCCAGGTTTTTCTGGCGGCGGAATTTCTTCCTGTTAGGCCGGGTTATTTCCCATATTGGGCGGATGCTGACCGGCATTGAAATTCATCCTGGCGCAACCATCGGTAAGGGATTTTTCATCGACCATGGTCTGGGCGTGGTGATCGGCGAAACGGCGGAGATCGGCAATAACGTCACTCTTTACCATGACGTGACCTTGGGCGGGATCGCACCTTCAGTGGATTCAGCTGCCCAACGCCAAACCAAACGCCATCCGACCTTGGGCGATGATGTCATCGTCGGTTCCGGGGCACAGATTTTAGGCCCCATTACCGTCGGTGCCGGTGCCCGCGTTGGGGCCAATTCCGTTGCCCTGCGCGATGTGCCGCCAGGTGCCACCGTCGTTGGCATTCCCGCCAAGGTCGCCCGTGGCCGCGCGCCGGAGGGAGAGGAAAAGAATATTCCCTTCGCAGCCTACGGCACCCAGGCCGATATCCCTGATCCGGTGCAACGGGTGATCGACGCCCTGTTGGACAAAGTTCAGGGTCTGTCCATGCGGGTGGAAGAACTGGAACGTGAGGCGGCAAACCCCTATGCTGTCGATGATGATAATTTCAGCGAAACAGACAGCGACGATGAGGCCGACGGCGATGATTGTACGGGACGCAATAATTAAACTGACCGGACTGGCGTCTTGAACATGGCCGAACCTGAACAGATCTATCTGGATTATAACGCCACGGCCCCCGCCCGGGCGGAAGTCATTGCCCTGGTCGGTGAAATCATGGCGACCGTGGGTAACGCCTCATCCGTACATCGGGCCGGGCGCAAGGCCCGGCAGCGCGTGGATACAGCCCGCCGGCAGGTCGCTGACCTTGTTGGCGCGGTGGCCCGCAATGTGATTTTCACAGGCGGCGGTACAGAGGCGGATAATCTCGCCCTGCGCGGTTTCCTACCCCGGCGTCTGATCGTCTCCGGCATTGAACATGGTGCCATTTTATCCCCTGCCCTGTTGCTGGACCGGGATGCGATCATCGTCGATGTGGATGCGCAAGGGCGCATCAAACTAGACGCCCTGAAAGTGGCATTGGAAGCAACGGAAGGCCCCGCCCTGGTCTCTCTTATGCTGGCCAACAACGAAACCGGTGTGATCCAACCGGTGGCGGAAGCCGCGGCGATCGCCCATGAATACGGCGCGCTGGTACATTGCGACGTCATTCAGGGTGCCGGGAAAATTCCCGTCGATATCGAGGCCCTGGGCGTTGATCTGATGTCCATATCGGCCCACAAGTTTGGCGGGCCGCAAGGGGTCGGTGCCCTGGTGATGCGCGAAGATCGCACTATTTTGGCCCAGATGGCTGGCGGCGGTCAGGAAATGGGCCGTCGTTCGGGCACGGAAAATGTCGCGGGCATAGCAGGTTTTGGCGAAGCCGCACGCCTTGCAGCGCAGGACCTGACGAAATTCGCCGAACTGGCGGACCTGCGGAATAGAATGGAAGACCGTCTGGGGCAAATCGCACCCGGGCGCAGAATTTTCGGCGCTGATGCACCCCGTGTCGCAAACACCTCGTGCGTGACCATGCCCGGTGTACGATCCGATACCCAGGTCATGGCCCTTGATCTGGCGGGTATCGCCGTTAGTGCGGGATCAGCCTGTTCGTCCGGCAAAGTCTCCGCCAGCCACGTGTTGGATGCCATGGGCATTGAAATGGACGAGGCGATGACGGCGATACGTATCAGCCTGGGTCGTGATACGACACGGGAGGAGATTGAGCATTTTCTGACCGCCTGGGCGGACATCTATCGCCGCAACAGCAGCCGTACCAACGCTGCTTAATTGTCCGAAAGCCCTCTATTGCCACAGATCATTTTTTTGAGCCCGGACGGCAGTCAACGATGGGAGGTCGAGGCCCCCATCGGTGTGTCTGTGATGGAAACAGCCGTGGCCAATGGCATCGACATGGAGGGTACATGCGAGGGCAACATGGCGTGTTCCACGTGCCATGTCATCGTTGACCCCAGCTGGGAGCTGAAATTGCCCCTCCCGGCAGAGGAGGAGGAGGATATGCTGGACCTGGTTTATGGCCTGGCCCCGACCTCTCGTCTGTGCTGCCAGATCATCATGACGGCAGAGCTGGACGGACTAGTCGTCCGCCTGCCCAGCGAAAGCCGAAATTTGTTGGGGTAAGCCCGGCTATCCACGCAACAACTACGGCTTCAATTTTTCCCGTAGCAACTGGTTGACCATTTGCGGATTGGCTTTGCCCTTGGTGGCCTGCATAATCTGACCCACGAACCAACCCAGGACTTTATCCTTACCGCCCCGAAATTCGGCAACCTTGTCCGCATTCGCCGCGATGACTTTGTCAATTTCGCCTTCAATAGCGCCGGTATCTGAAACCTGTTTCAGGCCTTTTTCTTCGACAATCACACTCGCGTCCTGACCGCTTTCGAACATGGTCTCCAGGACATCCTTGGCGATTTTGCCCGATATGGTGCCGTCCGTGATCAGATCGATCAGACCGCCCAACTGCGCCGCACTGATGGGACTGTCGGCCACCTCTAATTCTGCTTTCCCAAGCAGCGCAAAAAAGTCGCCCTGGACCCAGTTGGCAGCAACCTTCGCTTCACGCCCTGTGGCAACCTCTTCGAAAAAGACGGCGATATCCCGCTCGCTCACCAGAACCTGGGCGTCATGCTCAGACAATCCTAATTCCGCCATATAGCGTTTTTTCTTGGCATCGGGCAGTTCGGGCAAAGTGGCGCGAATGCCGTCAACGAATTCGTCCGAGAATTCCAGGGGCAGCAAATCGGGGTCCGGGAAATACCGGTAATCATGCGCCTCTTCCTTGGAGCGCATGGGCCGTGTTGTGCCGGTCTGGCTATCAAACAGGCGGGTTTCCTGATCGATGGAACCGCCGTCTTCCAATATGTCGATCTGCCGTGATGTCTCGTAGTGAATAGCCTGTTGCATAAAACGAATGGAGTTAACGTTCTTGATCTCGGCCCGGGTACCCAGTTCATCACCAGGATGGCGGACCGAGACATTCACATCCGCCCGCATGGAGCCTTCCTCCATATTGCCATCGCAGGTGCCCAAATAACGCAATATGGCGCGCACTTTGCGCACATAGGCCCCCGCCTCCTCGGCCGAGCGCATGTCAGGCTTGGAGACGATTTCCATCAACGCGACGCCGGAACGGTTCAGATCCACGTGCGTTTTGGTTGGATGCCGGTCATGGATCGACTTGCCCGCATCCTGTTCCAGATGCAGGCGTTCGACACCAATATCCCGGCTGCTGCCATCCTCCAGATCGACCGTGATGACACCTTCGCCAACGATGGGTTGGAGGTATTGGGAAATCTGATAACCCTGGGGCAGATCAGCGTAGAAATAGTTTTTCCGATCAAATACCGAATAGGTGTTGATCTTGGCATTCAGGCCCAACCCGCTGCGCACAGCCTGTTCCACTGCCACTTCGTTGATCACCGGCAACATGCCCGGCATACCGGCATCGACCAGGCTGACCTGGCTGTTTGCCGCGGCACCAAACGCGGTTGCGGCACCGGAAAACAGTTTCGATTGCGAGATCACCTGGGCATGAACTTCCAAGCCGATGACCACTTCCCATCGCCCCGTCGCACCTTCCACCAGGTTGCTCATGATGCACTCCTCCACCATTTTTCGGGCTGGGCGGTGAAAGCGGCAGCCTCCTCCAAGACACCGGCGATACGGTACATGGTCTCTTCATCAAACGCCGGTGCCAGCACCTGCAGGCCCAGGGGCAGGCCTTCGTCGGACAAACCAGCCGGGATCGAGATCCCGGGCAGGCCCGCCAGATTGGCCGTCACCGTGAAGACATCGTTGAGATACATCGAGATGGGATCATCGGATTTCTCGCCAATGGCAAAGGCCGCGGATGGTGCCGACGGTGTCAAAATGGCATCCACCTGTTCGTAGACATCGCGGAAATCCTGCGTGATCAGGCGGCGCACTTTTTGCGCCTTCAGGTAATAGGCATCATAGTAGCCGGCGGACAAAACATAGGTGCCAATCAGAACACGGCGACGGACCTCAGCGCCGAAACCGGCGGCACGGGTGTTCTCATACATCTCCGTCAGGTCACTGCCATCGACCCGCAGACCAAAGCGCACGCCGTCATAACGGGCCAGGTTTGATGACGCTTCAGCCGGCGCGATGATGTAATAGGCCGGTAAAGCGTACTTCGTATGAGGCAGGGAAATATCAACAATTTCCGCGCCTGCATCTTTTAGCCAGCCGATGCCCTGTTGCCACAGGGCCTCTATCTCCACCGGCATCCCGTCGAGAACGAATTCTTTGGGTACGCCAATTTTCAAACCACGCACATCACCGGTCAATGCGGCTTCAAAGTCCGGCACTGCTTTATTGGCCGAGGTTGAATCTTTCGGGTCATAGCCTGCCATGGCACCCAGCATGATGGCGTTGTCACGCACAGAGCGAGTGATAGGCCCGGCCTGATCGAGTGAGGAGGCGAATGCCACCACGCCCCAGCGGGAACAACGCCCATAGGTGGGCTTGCAGCCTACGGTGCCCGTAAAAGAAGCCGGTTGGCGGATAGAGCCGCCTGTATCCGTCGCCGTCGCGGCCATGGCAAAACGTCCCGCCACTGCAGTCGCAGAACCGCCCGATGAACCACCGGGCACAAGGTTGCGGTTATCGCCTCCATCGCCCTGGCGCCGCCAGGGATTATGAACCGGACCGTAATAGGAAGTTTCGTTGGACGACCCCATGGCGAATTCATCCATGTTCGTCTTGCCCAACATCACCGCGCCGGCTTTCCACAGCTTGTCCGTCACCGTACTTTCATAAGGCGGCTTGAAACCGTCCAGGATATGACTGCCTGCGGTGGTCAACACATCGTTGGTACAGAAAAGATCTTTGATAGCCAGCGGAATGCCCTCAAGGGCGCCGACCTCTCCCCCATCGGCTTGGGCGCGGCGCGCATCAGAGGCCGCGGCCATTGCCTTGGCCTGCGCTGGCGTTTCCGTGATCATGGCGTTCAAAGATTGCGCCTCTGCCATGGCGACGCTATGTGCCGTCGTCAGCTCCACCGATGAAACTTCGCCCTTGGACAGCAGGTCGCGCGCCTCGGCGATACCGATTTCCGTTAGCTCTGCCATTATTCGATCACTTTCGGAACGGTGAAAAATGCCCCATCGCCGTCATTGTCGCCGTCAGGTGCATTGGCCACCACGTCGGCCTGTTTGCCACCATCATTGATGACATCGGCGCGCCAACGCAGGGCCTCATCATGAACAGATGCCATGGGGGGCACGGTTTCCGTATCCACCTCGTTCAATTGTTCGATCCAATTCAGAATACCCGACAGCTCCGCTGCGAGGGGCTCTAACTCGTCCTCCCCAACGCCAATACGGGCCAGATGGGCGATGCGTGCAACCGTGGCTTTATCGACCGACATGTGCGACCTTTCCGGTCTGTAGAAATTCATGAAATTGCGCCCAAGGTAAGCTTCCTGGCGCGCGCGGAAGCTAACATTCGATATGCCCACGATCAAGCCCGAGGCGCTACGCAGCGCCGTACCCATACCACAAAGATTGCTTGGCCTGGACCTAGGCAGCAAGACCATCGGCCTGGCCCTATCCGACACCACCTGGGCCATCGCCACGCCACTGGAAACAATACGGCGGAAAAAATTCACGATTGACGTCGAACGCCTGTTTGCCCTGGTGGATGAGCACGAGGTCGGGGCCCTGGTTCTGGGTCTGCCTTTCAATATGGATGGCAGCGAAGGGCCCAGGTGCCAATCCACCCGCGCCTTTGCCCAAAACGTCCTGGAACGCCGCGATATGGCAATTGTCTTTCAGGACGAACGCCTGTCCACGGCCGCCGTCCAGCGCATGTTGGTGGACGAAATGGACAGCACCCGCAAGACCCGGGCCCAGGTGGTGGATAAGCTGGCCGCAGCCTATATCCTGCAAGGCCTTCTGGACCGCCTGAATATGCAGCAAGGTTGAGCGCAATGCCGGATACTCTGAAGCTTGCTATTATCACGGATATTCATCACGGCCCGGACAAATTGGCCAACCTGCCCGTACCCAATCATCACATTCTTGGCAATCACGACCAAGTTCACCTTACCAGCGGCAATCCGGCCGGGCCCACCAACCGCTATCAACCCACGCTCCACGCAAGTGACCTGGCAGCTCTGGCCAACCTGCTGCTGGGATAGGTCAAGCCATGGCCGCCACACTTTCAATTATCCTGCCGATCTTCATGTTGTTGGGACTGGGATGGTTGTTGCGCCTGCGCCGTTTCCCGGGCGAGGAATTTTGGCGGTTGCTGGACCCCTTGGTCTATTTCATTTTATTCCCGGCCCTGTTGGTGCGGAATTTTGCCAACGTGGATGTCTCCCAGTTGGATGTCCTGCCGGCCGCCGGTGCCGCCGTTGCCGCCGTTTTAATAGCAGCCGCACTTCTATTGCTGGTGCGTCGGCATTTATCCGTAGACGGACCCGCCTTTACCTCTCTGGTGCAAAGTACCATTCGTTTTAATTCATATATGGGTTTCGCGATTGCAGCCGGGCTGTATCAGGATGCCGGCGTGACGGTCTTCTCGGTTGTCGTTGCCTTTGTCACACCGTTGGCCAATCTGATCTCGGTCGTAGCCCTGGGCCGCTATGGCGAAGGACACAATCATGGCCGTGAGAATAAGCGGCAATTGCTGTTCGCTTTGATCAGCAACCCTTTGATTTTGGCCGTCGTATTGGGCGTTTTCTTGAGCCTGAGCGGTATTGGCCTGCCATGGGTGCTGGACCCATTTCTCGATATTCTGGGACGCGCCGCCTTGCCACTGGGTTTATTGGCGGCGGGCGCAGGACTTGACCTCAAGGCTTTGCGAAAAAGCGGTCGGGCCGTCGCTGTCGCTTGTCTGGGGCGGTTAATACTAATGCCCCTTCTCGTCCTGGCGATGATCTGGGTTTTCAAAGTTGAAGGTTTGGGCCGAATGGCGGTTTTGATCTACGCCATAATGCCGGTGCCGCCGGGCAGCTATATTTTGGCGCGGCAGTTAGGCGGCGATGCGACCCTGCTGGCCACAATCATTGCAGCGACGACACTAATTGCCGTCGCGACGGTACCCATATGGATCTTTATTTTGAGCTGAAATGGCGTACACGCTACAAAATTTGTGATAGATAAGTACTAAGCTACAAAGACGCATACGCCCATCAGCGGATGCTATTTAGCATAAAAAAATTTTCGGTAGAATCCGTGGCAGACAACACTAACTTGGACATTTTGGCAGACAGTTTCGAAGGCCTTGAAATTGGCCTGGTGACCCTGGATTCCGATATGCATATACTGAGTGCAAACAAAAAACTCCAAGAAATCCTGGAAATTCCGCCAAACATTCTGCAAACGTCAATTGATTTTACGGAAGTTGTTGAATTTGTCCATACGCGTGGGGACTTTGCCACAGCCGGCATTGAAGTCACCGTTAATAAGTTGATGGAAGGACTTCGCTGTCGGCAGCTACGCAGCCATGAATACGATACGGCTGATGGTGGACATATCCGGTGTGACATCCGACCCGTTGGAAAAGATAGCTTGATGCTCTCCTTTCAGCGCTCAGCTGTCGGGGAAGCAATTGCCAGTGCGTTAGAG
This sequence comes from Rhodospirillaceae bacterium, assembly GCA_018660265.1. Taxonomy (GTDB): domain Bacteria; phylum Pseudomonadota; class Alphaproteobacteria. The sequence continues at coordinate 93,261 of JABJKS010000057.1, forward strand.
GAAAGCGAAGGTCGCCTGAGTGATTTCGCGGAAGCTGGGTCTGATTGGTTTTGGGAAATGGACGAAAACTATAAATATACTTGGTTTTCGGACAACTACGAACGAACCTACGGCATTAAGGCAGAAACAAGATATGGTAATAGCCGCCTGGACCTGATTGTTGAATGGGCAGATACCAATGGTGCCTGGCAACATCGTAAATGCCTCGAAGAACGACGCCCGTTCACCGATGTCATCTCCCGACCCAAGCTGGATGGTGGCGAAGAACGATGGATCAAGGCGTCCGGCGCACCCTTCTTTGACAGTTACGGAGAATTCCGCGGCTATCGTGGGGTTTCATCAGATATAACGGAAGAACTGGTACAGCGACGTCGGGTCGTTTCGGAGAATGAACGCATCGCGACGGCCATGGATCGTTTCAATGAAGCCATCGCCCTGTTCGATGACCAGGATCGATTGATATTTTGCAACAAAGCCTTTCACGAATTGAATTCCCGGATTAGCGATATGATCGTGCCCGGCATCACATTTGAGGAAATTGTCAGGGCCAACATTGGCAAAGGCCATTTCAGCGAAATGGGCGATAAGAGCGAACAATTTGTCCAAAGCCGTCTGAGAAAATTTTATCATCCCGAAGAACCAGTCGACCTGGAACTGCACAGTGGTGTGTGGCTGCGAGTCAGCATCAAGGCCTTGGAAAATGGCGAACGGGCTGTAGTTTCCAATGATATTACCGGTTTGAAGCGCGCAGAGACGGAACTGCGCGCCGCCAAGGAGCAGGCGGAGCAAGCCAATCGGGCCAAATCAATGTTTCTGGCAAATATGAGCCACGAACTCCGCACACCCTTGAATGCGATCTCCGGCTTCTCGGAAATCATCGGGCAAGAACTGTTTGGCCCCCTGGGCAATCCCAGTTACGTCGAATACGCCACGGACATTCACGCCAGTGGTCAGCATCTGCTAGCGATCATCAATGATATCCTTGATCTGTCCAGGATCGAGGAAGGTCAGGATGAGTTGGAGGAATCAGAATCTGCCATCGATTTTGTCATCGAATCCTGTATGCCCCTAGTACGTGAACGGGCAGCGGCAGCGGAAATAACAATCACCCAAGATATCGCCACGGATCTGCCGCGGGTCATTCTGGATGTTCGTCGGATGAAGCAAATTCTTATCAACTTGCTGTCGAACGCCATCAAATTCACCGAACCCGGCGGAGAGATCGTTATCGGTGCGAAGCTTGATGAAGCTGGAAGTATGAAACTGATGGTGCGGGATACGGGCATCGGAATAGAGCCTGAAGATATCCCCACGGCGCTGGAACCTTTTGGGCAAATTGAAAGCTCCCTCTCCCGTCGCTACGAGGGTACGGGGCTTGGCTTATCCCTGGCCAAGCAGCTTGCCGAAGCCCACAATGGTGAATTGAAAATTACCAGCGAATTGGGCGTTGGGACCAACGTGCAAATTATCCTGCCGCCGGAACGATTGGTATCAACAAAAACAATCGAGAACGAACCGTAAAGGTAATTTCTCGGAGCCAGCGCAGGTAGTTCAGGCCGTTCAGATCATTCCGCAAGATGCGTCTTAAACCATCCTAAAACGGCTTAAAACGGCTTATCGCCCTTCAAGGTCACCCGATGCAACAGGCGGGTATGACCATGATAATCGTTGACCGGATAGTGCTGGGCGCAACGATTATCCCAAAATGCCAGGGACCCGGGCCGCCAAATGAAACGGCAGCTAAATTCCGGCTGGATCTGATGGCGATAGAGATAGTCCAAGATCGGCGTGCTTTCCGCCTCAGTCATGCCGCCAAAACGCACAGTATGGCCGGTGTTGACGTACAACGCCTTGCGGCCGGTCTCCGGATGGGTGCGGACAACGGGATGTTCCGCCTCCATCACCTCTGCCGCCAGACCTGTGCCGCCGTCGGCGACGCGATCACTTCTGGTTGCCGCAGCACTTCCCTTGGCCGCGCTGTTAATGGCCGTCAAACCATCAAGAAACGCTCGCAAAGGCGCCGATAAGGTTTCATAGGCCTGATACTGATTGGCAAACAGAGTGTCCCCCCCCGCAGGCGGCAATTCCTTGGCATACAATACAGTCCCCATGGGCGGATTGGGCTGATAGACCGTATCTGAATGCCAGATACCACCAAAATTGACCGTCTCCTCCGGCAGTTTCAGGATTGGTGTAATTTCGGGATAGTCGTCCAAGCCTTTGACAAAGGGATAGATATCCGGCTCCCCAAAGCGAGAGACAAAGGCTAGCTGCTGCTTCGGCGTAATCTCCTGATCCCGGAAAAAGATCACCAGATGATCTAATAGAACCTGGCGAATATCGGCCACGGTCTCCTCCGCCAGAACTTGTGAAATATCGACGCCGCTGATTTCCGCGCCAATACCACCCGTGACGGGCTGAACCTCAATTTTAGATGCCATCGTATAGTTGGTTACACTCATTGTTGCACTCATCTAACTGCTGCCAGGGCTTCATTGATAGAACTTTGAAAATGCGCCAGAGCCGGTTCATTACGACCAAAAACCAATTCAGACTGCGCCTTTGACGCAAGGCCTGATTGGATGCCCGCGCTAACAGGAAAATCTTCTTCGTCCACGGTGCGAATGGTCAAATCCATATTGCGGTCCCAATGCTGCCTGGCGCTTTCAGTTTCCACCGGCTCCGGAATTAGAAAGTCCAAATACATCACGCATTCATCGACATTGTCGGCAACAGGATAGACCCGCCATAACTCCACATGATCGATCTGCATAACCAAAACCGTATTGGGGAAAAGCACATAAACCATCGCCGTATGGGTTATCAGATCCCAGTCGGCTTCTGGCAGATCACGCAGGGTCTCGATGGACCGCCGGGGGAGGGTCTCACGCAAATGCGGGCCAAATCCATCGAACAAGCATAAATTTGGGAACAGCAAGGGTCCAACCGTGTTGGCGTGCAGAACGCCAAAATGATAGGGTTCCAAAAAAGTATCGATCACCATTTTCCAATTGAAGTTTCGGCGCAGCACCCTGGTTTCATAAAGGTGATAGTCGGCAAAGCCATAATTCGCCAGCTCCGGGGCCAGGCCGCATAAATGGGCATCTGCATCAAGCTCCGCCCCTGGTGTTGGAATGACCCAGATCATGCCATCACGTTCGATCGCCGGCAGTTCCACCAAGCCGCGATCTGCCTTATCCACGCCGGCAAAGCTATCCTTGTCAGGTATGCCCATCAACGCGCCTTGCAGGCTGTAGCTCCAGCCATGGTATGGGCAGCTGAAGGCCCGACCGGTCTTGCCGCAACCCTCGACCAAGCGTGCGCCGCGATGGCGGCAGACGTTTAAAAATGCCCGTACGTCGCCGCCACGGTCCCGCACGACAACAATGGGCACGCCGGAATAATCATCTGTCAGGAAATCACCGGCGTTCGGCAATTGGCCGCTTAGCCCCATCAACAGCGGGTATTTCCGAAACAGGATTTCCTTTTCCCGGGCCAACCGTTCGGGCGAGTCGTAAGCGGATGTTGCATGGTACATAACATCAGGTGCCAGGGCCGTCGTATTCGCGTCCAGATGCGCAAATACTTCCCGCGTTAGTCGCACTTGCGTTGCATGCTCCACGTCGCCCACCCCTTGCCTTACGCCACAACAGTACATAGCAGATAAACGAAATTCCGGCCCTTTGTCACACGAAAAGTCTGCGACACATTGCAGCACATTTTGATCCGTATTAATATTCGTTAAGCATAAATTATGTTATTTGCCTTGAAATGCCGACGACGTAGCTTTGATAGCCGAACGCGGGATAAGGAAACCACAGTGATGAACTTTAACAGTCCAATATCAGTCCGGATAAAACGTTTGCCGCTTTTGGCGTTATCCGGGTTTGTGTTATTGGTCGCCGCGAATGGGCTATTGGGCCATGATAGGAGTCTTGCCGCACAAAGTGTCGGCGTTACATCCGCCGTTCTGCCGCAGGCAAATAGCACCCGGCCTAACGAAGAGACCCTGACCCTGCGTATTGGCGTCGATATTGTGGCGAACGAACGGGTCGTCACGGATGCGAAAGGAAAGCTTCAACTGCTTTTCCTCGACGGCTCCGCCCTGACCGTCGGGCCCAATTCCGAAGTCGTGGTTGACGAATTCGTCTATGACCCAAAGGCCAAAACCGGATCGTTGGCTTTTTCCGCAACAAAAGGCGTTTTCCGCCTTGTGGGTGGGAAAATATCCAAGAAAAAGGCCGTTCTACTAAGAACGCCCGAGTCCGTGATCGGCATTCGTGGTGGCATTGCCGCGGCCCAAATCAGCCCGGAAAAAGTCACCGCCACCTTCATATTTGGCGAGCGGATGACAGTGGAAAGTAGTGGCGCGACGGTCGCTGTAACCCGCCCCGGCTTTCAAATCAGTGCCCAAGCGGGACAGGCACCGTCTGCTCCCGTACGCGCCTCAGAGAAGCAGTTGACGACGCAACTAAATGCGCTGGAGAGCGATCAAACCCAAGATGATGCCCCTGACGTTCCAGTTGGCGACGAAGATGTTTCGAACACACAATTGGCAGCCATGGGGTCTGATGCCGAACCGATTGCGGTCGCTGTAAACGACCTACCGCCGCCACCGCCGCCGGGCGATACAGCAAGAATTGAGGGCAATGTCGATGTTGTAACGGCCTCTCAGCAGATGGTGGCCGATAACAACACCGGCGGTCTTACTTTGACCGGCTTCTATGGTCGCGCCAAACGAGGTACATCGACCCTTACAGGAACCCTGGACACCAACAGCACGCAAAATTTCGCCCTTAGCAATGTCGCCATCAGCAATGGCCGCTTCTCCGCCAATTCGTCCCAGGGCAGCTTTAGTTTGCGGGGGCCATCGGCAACCGGCTCGTTTGCACTATCTGCGGGCGACAGCACGGCCTTTGGTGCGGTGTCTGGTAACGGTCTGTTGTCTTCGGATCAGAGTTTCCTGCTGTACGAACTGACGGGCAGTCGGCAATTGGTTTTTGCCGGCCTTCCAACGCCAAGCACCGCCTTCCCCACCACCGGCGTCACGACCTACCTGACCAGGAATGACTTCACCCTAGGCGGCAGCAAGATCCCCCTGATCCCTTACGCCCACGGCGGCAACCTGACACCATTGAAGACACCGAATGCCATGATCTATTGGGGTGCTACCGGATCAGGTGCCCATCCGGGATTCTTAAGCGCAAACCTTGCCATCGTAGGTACCGGCAGCGCCCAGAAACATGCTGTCAGCTTGATGGTCGGCGAAATCCTTACGGATGGATCCTCCCGGCGCTTTTTCATTGGCGATGCGGTTGGAACATCGTTGATTTCTTCGACAGCGGACTATTATGGCTATTTCGGCGAAGTCGCCAGCCTTGATGTGGGCGATGGCAGCGATTTTTTCGGCACCAGCGGGCCGCATCATGCCGTCATCGGGGCTGAGGATGTCAATTCCCTGGATGTTACCTCAAGTTTTGGTCTGACAGAAAGTCAACGCAGCGCAGACACCACGATTTTTCCAAATATCCCCATATCCTCGACCAACAATGCCGCCGGATTGGGTGTGACACGCTCAACCCGGATCATGTCCGCCTATGTGGGCGGCGTTTCGCGGGACTTTAGCTCCGGCGGCACCTTCCTTGGGGTGCACAAATTCTATTCCATCAATACCACTGGCGGGAACAATTTCATCCAGACCAGCGCCGCCAATAATACAGTGCAGGGTTCTTTCAATATAATGAGCCCGTTTGCCAATGGCGTACCGGCAACGTTGATCGATTTTGGCGGCATAGGCACATCCTTCGGTGACGACAGCACATTTATCGATGATGGCCATTTCGGTGCCATTGGCTTTGATTCCGGCAGCCCGATCGAACCCGATATCGGCGTATTCCGGGATACGGATATCTCGTTGGCGGGCATAACGCCGTCGGGCGTGACCATATGCACCTGTGCCTACGTCACCTGGGGCTTTTGGGGCGCGGGGATCGACCCCAGCACCGAGCACGATATCGGCCTGGCCACCTGGGTCGCCGGCGAACGGGTTGCCAATTCGAACCTGAATTATACGGCGACGGGCACCTACAGCGGCACTCTCATCGGCAGCGTCGCCAACGGCCCCAATACTTCCAACGGATCGGTCGCGATCTATACCGCTGTTGGGTCCTATTCTTTTGCCTTGAGCATTGGCGTCAGCTCCCTCACGGCGACGTCCGGATCTTTGAGCATTGATGGTGCCACGATGACGTTCACCGGTTCCGGGGCCATCAGCGGCACAACACCAACGGAAGTCGTCGGCACACTTTCAGGGACGCGAGGTGAGACGACCTTATCGGGCACAATTCGCAGCGCCTTTTTTGGCACGCCGGCGAATTCATCATCCGCGCCCAGGAATGCGGCGGGTTTTTTCGCCGCGGCTGACAGCGCCAAAACCTATCAAGTCAGCGGCATCCATTTTTCCCAACTACAGCCCTGAGCCAACCTGCCATTGCGAAGGCTATACTGGACGAAGGCGGTCCAGGCGGGATATAGAGCAGGCAAGCGCTCACCTATAAACTATCGGAGAACCACATGCTTGGCCTGATGCAGGATCGCCCCCTACTCATTTCGTCGCTGATTGATTTCGCCGCACAATATCACGGCGATGTGGAAATCGTATCGCGCAGCGTGGAAGGTCCGATCCACCGATATAACTATTCCGAGGCCAACCATCGCGCCAAGCAACTGGCCCAAGCCTTGGAAGGATTGGGGATGCAGCTTGGCGACCGGGTCGCAACCCTGGCCTGGAACGGCTACCGTCATTTGGAATGTTACTACGGCGTGTCCGGCATTGGCGCGGTTCTCCACACCATCAACCCGCGCCTGTTCCCGGAACAAATCGTCTATATTGCCAATCATGCCGAAGACCGGGTTCTGTTCACGGAATTGACCTTTGTGCCTTTGTTGGAGGCTATCGTGGATCAACTGACATCGGTGGAAGCCATCGTCATCATGACCGACCGGGAACATATGCCCCAGACGTCATTGCCCAACGCGCTCTGCTATGAAGAGCTGCTGGCGGCACAGGACGGAAATTTTGACTGGCCCAGCTTTGATGAACGGACGGCATCTTCCCTTTGCTATACCTCCGGTACCACCGGCAACCCAAAGGGCGTTTTGTACTCTCACCGCTCTACCCTGCTGCATTCCTTCGCCGTTTGTAGTTTGGATGTCCTGGGTTTGTCTTCCCAGGACGCGGTGTTGCCCGTTGTGCCTATGTTCCACGCCAATTCCTGGGGCATTGCTTATGCCGCGCCCATGTGCGGGGCCAAATTGGTACTACCCGGCATGGGTATGGATGGTGCCTCTATCTACGAATTGCTGGAAACCGAACAGGTCACCCTTTCGGCCGGTGTGCCGACGGTCTGGCTAATGTTGTTGCAGTACCTGCAACAAAACGACAAGAAATTGCCCCACATGACGCGCACGGTTATTGGCGGTTCCGCCGCCCCCGCCTCAATGATCGAAACCTTCGAGCATGATTTTGATGTCACGGTCATCCACGCCTGGGGTATGACGGAGATGAGCCCGCTTGGTACCACCGGGAATTTAAAGGCCAAAATGGCCGACGCTGATTATAGCGAAAAGCTGGCTTATAAATCTAAACAGGGTCGCGCCATCTATGGCGTCGATATGAAGATCACCGATGACGATGGGGTGGAATTGCCGCGTGATGGTGTCGCATTCGGCCACCTGATGGTACGGGGTCCATGGATCACCAACGGCTATTTCAAGGGTGATGGCGGCCAGGTGCTTGATGATGCTGATTGGTTCGATACAGGCGATGTGGCGACATTGGATCCGGAGGGCTATATGCAAATCACGGATCGATCCAAGGATGTCATCAAATCAGGCGGCGAGTGGATATCCTCCATTGATCTGGAGAACATCGCCGTCGGCCACCCGGACGTGGCCGAGGCGGCGGTGATTGGCGTGGCGCATCCGAAGTGGGATGAACGGCCCCTGTTGATCATCATCCGTAACGAAGGCAGCTCCGTTGAGGGAGCTGAAATTCTGAAATTCATGGAGGGCAAGATCGCCTCTTGGTGGATGCCGGACGACGTTACATTCGTCGATGAAATCCCGCACACAGCCACGGGAAAAATTCAGAAACTTGTACTGCGTGAACAGTTTGCCGGCTATAAATTGCCAACCGCTTGAACAATACGCCTATACGGCTTATGCCGCCTGTTCGTTCTTCCATTTGTGGATAAAGCGTTCGACGATGGGATTGCCTGTATGGGCGATTTCTTCGGGCGGGCCGTTCCAGGCGACATGGCCCTCGTGTAACAAAGTGATCTGATCGGCGATCTGGATCGCCGTGTTGATGTCTGAGGTGATGGACAACGCCGTCGCACCCAATTCCCGGACATTGCGAATGATTAGATTGCCAATGACTTTTGACATGATGGGATCCAGGCCCGCCGTCGGCTCATCAAGCAGAATGATCTCAGGCTCAGACGCGATGGCACGGGCGATACCGACGCGCTTTTGCATACCGCCTGACAATTCCGACGGCAAAAGGTCCGCCACCGCCGGGCCAAGGCCGACAGATCCCAGACGCTTCACTGCCATTGCATGGGCCTGATCCGCGTTCAGTTCCTTGTTTTGCATCTGGCGGAACGCCACGTTGCGCCACACGGGAAGACTGTCGAACAGGGCGGATTGCTGAAACAGCATGCCGCAACGGCCCAGCATCTGGTCCCGCTCCCGGCCAGTCAAACCAACAGTTTCCTGGCCGTCGATACGGATGGAGCCAGCATCGGGTCGGATCAGGCCCATAATGCATTTCAGGGTCAGGGTCTTGCCGGAACCGGATTCCCCCAGCAGCACCAGGGACCCGCCATCCGGGATCGACAAATCAATGCCATCGAGGACCGCTTCCCCATCAAATGATTTACACAGGCCCTCAACGACAATCTTCGGCGTATCCGGCGTGTTCATCAGTCCCGTCTCCCAAAGACCTTATGCAGCGCGATAGACCGTATCAGGCCCCGGTACCCCGTCACAAAAGGCCCGGTCCGTATCCACCATATGGACCAGGTGCGAAAAGACGGAACGCGCCGCGGCCTGATGCAGATGTTCGGGTACATCGCGGTACATGGTCTTGACCATGTCCGGTATGCGGCCCACCTGCTGGGTCAGGCATAGGGCGATTTGAACCTCCCGCTCCTCCCGATGCTTGATCAATTCGGCGACGAAGGCTTTCGGATTTTCGATCCTGGGGCCATGGGTCGGCCAATAATAATCGTCCGAGCGCAGCAGCAATTTTTTCAGGCTTTGCATATAGCGATACATGTCGCCATCGGGCGGGGATACAATGGTGGTCGACCAGCCCATCACATGATCGCCTGTAAACAACGTGTTCTCTTCCCGTAGATGATAGCAGGTATGGTTGGATGTATGGCCCGGCGTATAGACCGCCTGCAACGACCATTCCTTGGTATCCAGGATGTCGGCATCATTGGCCATTGTATCGGGCCGGTAATCCGTATCCGCACCTTCCTCGGAAACAGCCTGGGCATCGACTTTACCCAGGCGGCCATGACCGTGCGGCCCGCAGCCCCATATGGTCGCCCCGGTCGCGGCCTGCAAAAGCGCGGCACCCGGCGAATGATCACGGTGGGTATGGGTAATGATAATATGGCTGATCGTCTCACCCTTCAGCGCATTCATGATGGCGGCGATATGGCCCGGATCATCGGGACCAGGATCGATCACCCCAACCTGGCCGTGACCGATGATATAGGTCCCCGTGCCGTGCAGGGTAAAGGCGGATGGATTGGGTGCGATGACCCGGCGGATCAAAGGCGAGATTTGATCAACCACACCATGTTCGAAGGTCAATTCTTTCTTGAACGGGATGTTGGCCATTGATGGCTCTCCAATAAATAACGCAAACTATGCTGCAAAAGAATCAGTGTGGAAACTTAGTACAAGCTTACGAATACCGGCACCAGGATCAAGTTATTCCCACAACCGGGTCTATAGCTAAATTTTGTCGCATGTTTATGCAGAATAATTCTTGCCTCGTAGAAATCCTGCCCCTATGGCTACGCCCATGACCTTGCAGACGGAATATAAACAATTCAGTGATCCAGTGGCTCAGATGGATCCGGCGGCCCGCCGGGCTGAATGGTTTCGCTATTATTCCGACAAGCGCATTGGTCAGCAATGGTTTCAGCTGCACTTGCTCGACGGCCTGGAGGTGCAAAAGGTATTGGAAGTCGGGCCGAATTTGGGTCTGGTCTCCGCCCTGCTGGCGAACGCGGGCTTTACGGTCACGACCATGGATATGCTGCCCAGCCAGGACCCCCGGCCCGATATTCCCCAAATCCAAGGTGAACTGACGGCTATTGATAGTGCCCGGCTGACAGGTCACGACGCCATTCTGTGCTGCGAAACGCTGGAGCACCTGCCCTGGGATCAGGTGCAGGATATCCTGGCCAAGTTTCACGCCGCAGCGCCTGACTATCTGATCATTTCCGTTCCCTACATGGGGTTTCAAATTGATTGGCGGTTGTATTTGAATGGCGTCACGGGGCGGAGCAAGTTTTCCTTTAAAAAGCTGAACTTCCTGCGCCGCTTTAAAATTGACCATTCCGACCCCTGGGGCCACAAGTGGGAGGCGGGTTATCGCGGCCATTCACTAAAAGCCCTGGAAGGCAAAATCAGCCAGTCTGGCTGGTCCATCAAGCGCCGGGACTTCACCTCCCCCACACGTTCGGTGTTCTATTTACTGGCTCGAAAATAGGCGGAATTCCGCCAGAAATTAACCATAAATTATTGGCCGACTGTGCCAGAATTGGCAGATTTCCTTAACCATTTGTCTCGAATCGGGACCAAATTCGTCCTATTAACCATGACTTTCGCAGAATTCCTTAACGGGCCGGTTTGGCACGATGCTTGCATTTATTGTGACAGGCGGCGACCCAATAGGGTCGAACGACCACACCTAGTGGAGGCCCTCACCCCCTAGGTGGCCTAGACGGCGGCTCTTTGGAGTCGCCGTCACGCGTTTCAGGCCGCTATTTTCATTCACCTCACAATTTGTCATTATGCCCCTTGACCAATGGGGACGACGACATGCGCATATATTTCGACGATCTGGCCCGGCGAACGGGCGGTGCCCTGTACGGCCTTGGCCTGACAGCCGTTGGTGTCTACAGCCTATCCATGGTCGGCGAGGCACCCGATGCCGTGCTGGAGGATCGCACCATGTGGCTGGGCATTACCATGCTTATCGCCGGCGTCGTCTCGTTCGCCATGTCCTGGCTGACCCCGGATCTATCCGGTGTGTGGTGCCGCGCGCCCCGTTTTCTACCAAAAAAAAAGAAACCTGACGAGACGTCATGACATGAGGAAAGAATAGTATGAGTAACCCTGAACAAGAGCGCCTGGAAATGATGCAGGAGCGGATGCTGGGCAAAGGTTTCGGTGCCGTTTTGGGTGCCAGGATCGAGGTGCTGGAAGAAGGTTTCTGCCGCATGCTGCTGCCCTGGCGCGAGGATCTGTCCCGTGGCGATGCGATGATCCACGGCGGCGTTATATCTGCCCTGATCGACAAAGCGGGCACGACGGCGGCCTGGTCCTACAAAGACATTCCCGAAGGCACTCTGGGCTCCACCGTCGGTATGAACGTCAACTTCCTGGAAGGCGCCAAATGGGACATGATTGCAGAGGCCACGACCGTCCGGCGCGGCGGCTCCATCATTGTCATCGATGTGGACGTGAAAAGCCCTGACGGCGTCATCGTGGCCAAAGGCATGGTGACCTACAAGCAGTCGCGCCCAAAAACCAAATGAGATAGGAGCCCATCCGATGACCTCCGATACCGTACTCTATGACGTCGAAGACAATATCGCCACCGTGACCCTGAACCGGCCGGCGCGTTTGAACGCCCTGAATGATGAGATGATCATAGCGCTTTATGAGGTCATGCAGCGGGCCGACAAAGACCAAGATGTCCGGGTCATCATACTGACCGGCGCGGGGCGCGGCTTTTGCGCCGGTGGCGATATCCAGGGCTTCGACAATCTGGTGCCGGAACAATTGATCGTTAAAACCCCCATAGAATTCAATATGAATATCCGCGCCGACTATCAAACCCGGCACGCCTATCTGCCCAGCCTGCGTAAACCGGTCATCGGCATGGTCAACGGTGCGGCGGCGGGCCTGGGGCTGCTCTATGCCCTTGGCTGCGATATGCGTTTTGCCGCGAATAGCGCCAAATTCACCACCGCCTTCGCCAAACGCGGCCTGGCAGCGGAATTCGGCATGTCCTGGTTGCTGCCCAAAGTCGTCGGTCACGCCAACGCCATGGACCTGCTGTTATCGGCCCGGACCATTGGCGCAGACGAGGCCAAGGAATTAGGCCTGGTCAATAAGATCTTCACGCCCGAGACACTGCGTGACGAGACCCTGGCCTATGCCAGGGAAATGGTAAAATGGTGTTCGCCCACATCCATGCGCCACATCAAAAAACAAGCCTGGGACACACCCTTCCAGTCCCTGCAGGAAGCCGTCAGGGACGCCAACCAAATCATGCTGCAAACCAACCGCTCGGAAGATTTCACGGAGGGCACAGAGAGCTTCCGCGACAAACGTGCGCCGAAATTTCCAGCTATTGATTAGGGCCAGTTTGTCCTGAAAGGGACTATCCACATCTGCCGCCGCAGATAGCAAAGTTAAGTGCACTGTCACAGCAATTGCAAGAATATTGAAGAAAGTAGCGGCATCAGTGACTATTTTGCCGACCCTAATTCAGCCTGGCAGCGCGGTTACAATGAAAACACCAATGGCTCATTCCTCGTCTTCCTCTTGCTCGAGCTGACCGATTGACACCGAGAACGGTAGGCGGTCGCCGCCGAAACCTACAGAGTAGAAACCTTCCGGCATGGCGCTATGATTGGAGACGTCCTTTTTGTTGTCCAAGAACTTTAGCACCCGACCGTCGGAGACGCTTGGAGACCACGTCGTGTATAGGCCATGCATGCCGTCTAGCTTTACGGAGATCATGATAGAGAAATCGGGATTTGCGCGAAGCTCGTCACGAAGCTCAGTGAATGATATTTCATCGAGATGCACTTCGAGCCAGAAATGTTCGTCCCAAGGGTTATCCATATCATCGGAGGCCGTAAAGGGAATTACTGCGACGCGCTTTCCCTCGCTCCTGTGTATCGAAATTTTTAGTGTGGTATGTGCTTGCCGAGAACCAAGAAGGGACAGCGAGTAACACCCATGCTGCGAACTCTGTATAACCCCCTGACCGCTAAATCTTTCGGTGCTTGTCTCGGCGAGCTCATCCTTGTTGCTGTAGTCCGTTTCCAGCCCCCAGCTCCGCACGTAGGAGAGCTTTTTGCAGGCAACTTCAAGCGTTAAGAAACCCTGTCTTTCATATTCGTCCGCTTTGTTGCCTTCAGTGAAGCTCCCCGCCTTTTCGAAACCCCCTTCTGGATGGAACACGACGCCCAAACTGTTGTCCTGTTCGCCTTGCCCATCATCGTTAATTTTGCGGTTCCAAATCATATCAACCATCTCTATCGGTCATGTTTCTTGCAGCAATTACGGTGACAGTTTACTCAACTCCTAAATCAACCCCGCAAGCGGCGATGAGGGATCGGCATACATCTTCTTGGGCATGCGGCCTGCGAGATAGGCGTCCCGGCCTGCTTTGACGGCGTGGTTCATGGCGCGGGCCATGCGGATGGGGTCTTTGGCCTCGGCAATGGCTGTGTTCATGAGGACGGCGGCACAGCCCAGTTCCATGGCCACGGCTGCATCAGATGCGGTGCCGACGCCTGCATCAACAATGACCGGCACATTGGCGTTTTCGATGATGACGCGGATGTTGACCGGGTTTTGGATGCCCAGGCCCGAACCAATGGGCGCACCCAGGGGCATGATGGCGCAACAGCCGATCTCTTCCAGCACCTTGGCCTGGATCGGATCATCGGCGCAATAGACCATGACCTGAAAGCCCTCCTTGACCAACAGCTCCGCCGCGCGGGTGGTTTCGGGCATGTTCGGATACAGGGTTTTTTTATCGCCCAGGACCTCCAACTTGACCAGATCCCAGCCGCCGGCTTCCCGCGCCAGGCGAAGCGTCCGCACGGCGTCTTCGCCGGTGAAACAACCGGCGGTATTGGGCAGATAGATGTATTTATTGGGATCAATATGATCGACCAGCATTTCCTGACCTGGGTCCGTGACGTTGACCCGGCGGACGGCAACGGTGACCATTTCGGCCCCCGCGGCCTCTACCGCACGACGGTTTTCGTCGTAATCTTTGTATTTGCCGGTACCGACGATTAGGCGCGAGGTCATCTTGCGTCCGGCCACGGACCAGCTGTCATCGGAAGAAACGCCGTCCGAATCGTTCTGGGCATCCCCCCCGCCGATGAAATGCACGATTTCCAGGCGGTCCCCGTCCCCCACCATGGTCTGGTCATAGGCGGAGCGCGGCACGATCTCCAGATTATGTTCCAGGGCGATTTTACGGGCATCCAACCCAAGGTCCGCCAACAGCGCGGTAACTGTCACGGATGAGGGTAATTCGCGGTTTTCGCCATTGATAACAACGCGCATCGTCTCACGTTCCTTAATAAATATTCGAGCCGTAAATGTCTTTGTAGAGAGGTCGGCGACTGCATTCAAACAGTCTGGATAAATATACTATTCAATGTCCGGCGTCACTGGCTTCCCTATCCGTTACCGTGGCAGTATATAGGCGGTAATATCCTTGTCATCGGTGAAATCCCATGCCCAAAGCTATGCCGGCAAATATCCTGGTTCTGAACGGCCCCAACCTGAACATGTTGGGTCTGCGGGAGCCCGCCGTCTATGGCCACGAAACCCTTGCTGATGTTAATGCGGCCATTCAGGCGCGGGCGGATGAATTGGGTGCAGAGGTGGAATGCCGGCAAAGTAATCACGAGGGGGAGCTGGTCACCTGGATCCAGCAGGCCCGTGGTGAAAAAACTGCAATCATCATCAACGCCGGGGCTTATTCCCACACCTCCATCGCCATACCGGATGCACTGCGGGCAGCCGAAGTGCCGGTCTATGAAGTGCACCTGTCAAACATCTATCAACGGGAAAGCTTTCGCCATCATTCCTATATATCAGACCTGGCCACCGGCGTGATCTGCGGCCTGGGACTGGACGGCTACCTTTACGCCCTGAATTCAGCGGCGAAATTAAGCGACTAGATTTCAAGAGAGGCAAATCAGCATGGCGAAACACGAGGTCGATAAGGACCTGATCCGGACATTGGCGGCCCTGATGGACGAGACGGGGTTGAGCGAGATCGAGATCGAAAATGACGATGATCGCCTGCGTCTGGTGCGCGCTACCGCCGCCGCAGCCCCTGTGGCGGTTGCGCCCATTGCGCCGATTGCCATGGCAGCAGCAGCGGCACCTGCGCCAGCGGGTGATGCGGATCTATCGAAGCATCCCGGTGCCTTGTTATCGCCCATTGTCGGCACCGCCTATCACGCCGCCAGCCCCGATGCGGCACCGTTTGTCGCCATCGGTGATCGGGTCAGCGCAGGGCAAACAGTGTTGGTGATCGAGGCTATGAAAACGTTCAACGAAATCCCATCGCCCAGTTCCGGCGTGGTCAGTCAAATTCTGTTTGATAACGCCACCCCCGTCGAATACGGCGATGTTCTGATGATTATTGAATAACCCCGCGATGTTCGAAAAGGTACTCATCGCCAATCGGGGGGAAATCGCCCTTCGTCTGCACCGGGCCTGTCGCGAGATGGGGATCAAGACCGTCGCCGTCCATTCCACCGCCGACAGCGACGCCATGCATGTCCGCCTGGCCGATGAAAGCGTCTGTATCGGGCCGCCGCCCGCCATGGACAGCTATTTGAATATGCCGGCCATCCTGGCAGCGGCCGAAATTACAGGTGCTGAGGGTATTCATCCCGGCTATGGCTTCCTGTCGGAAAATGCTGATTTCGCCCATATCGTCACCGAACACGGCTATACCTTTATTGGCCCCACGGAACAGCACATCCGCACCATGGGCGATAAAATCGAAGCCAAAAAGATGGTGCGGGATTTGGGCATTCCCGTAGTACCGGGCAGTGATGGAGAGGTCACGGACCCGGAGGAGGCTGTGGCCCTGGCAGAGGACATAGGCTATCCGCTGTTGATCAAGGCGGCCTCAGGCGGCGGCGGGCGGGGCATGAAACTGGTGCGCCAGGCCAGCGAGTTTGCCGACGCTCTGGCCGCTGCGCGCCGGGAAAGCAAGGCCGCCTTTAACGACGATGCGGTCTATATCGAACGCTACCTGGAACAGCCCCGCCATATCGAAATTCAAGTCATTGGCGATGGCACCGGCAAGGTGGTGCATCTGGGGGAGCGGGATTGTTCCCTGCAACGCAATAACCAAAAGGTCCTCGAAGAAGCGCCCTCGCCGGCCCTGAACGATGCGGTCCGCCAGAAGATCGGGCAAACCGTGGTCGATGCTTTGTCGCAGATCAAATATACCTCGTTGGGTACGGTGGAGTTTCTGTACGAGGATGGGGAGTTCTATTTCATCGAAATGAACACCCGCCTGCAGGTGGAGCATCCGGTGACGGAGGCGATTACAGGCATCGATCTGGTGCGCGAACAAATCCGTATCGCCGCCGGTGCGCCGCTGTCATTTTCCCAGGAAGACATCAGCTTTCACGGCCATGCCATTGAATGCCGGATCAACGCGGAACACCCCACCACCTTTGTGCCCTCACCGGGCCAGGTCGGAGATTTCCATGCCCCGGGCGGGTTAGGTGTGCGGGTGGATTCGGGCCTTTACGCCGGTTATCGCATCCCCCCCAACTATGACAGCCTGATCGCCAAGCTTGTGGTACATGGTACAACCCGCAACGATTGCCTGATGCGCCTGAGCCGCGCCCTGGAAGAATTTGTCATCGGCGGCATCGATGTGAATATTCCCCTGCATGCGGATGTGATCCAACAACAAAGCTTTATTGATGGGGATTATCATATCCACTGGCTGGAAGAATTTCTGGGCCATCATAAATAGACGACAATCGGGAAGGACACCGCACCATGAACATTGTCAGCGATGGCTATACGGACGCGACGTTCAGCATTGACGACAATGGCGTCGCCCTGTTCACCATGAACCGCCCCGATATCCTAAATGCCCTGACAGACGAGATGAAAGCGGATTTCGTGCGCATGCTCGACACCGTACAGGGCAATGAAGACGTAAAAGTCCTGATCGTCGCCGCCAACGGGCGCGCTTTTAGTGCGGGCGGCAACGTCAAGGCCATGGGGGAGCCAACCCGGTCTGTTCCTGTCAATACCCGGACCCGGCTGCTGAAACTGCATGACTGGTTTGAGCGTTTGCATAATCTGGACTGCCCGGTGATCGCGGCGGTGGACGGCATGGCCTTTGGCGGCGGTTTCGCCGTCGCCCTGCAGGCGGATTTCATCCTGGCCAGCGATCGGGCGAAATTTTGCGCCGTCTTTGGCCGTATCGGGTTGGTGCCGGATATGGCCGTGTTCTATACCCTGCCCCGCGCGGTGGGTATGCAGAACGCCAAGGAATTAATGTACACCGCCCGCTCCATCACGGCACAGGAGGCTGATGCCATGGGCTTGTTGTTCTCCATCCACCAGGCCGACGATTTAATGCCCGCAGCCCATGCCATGGCCGCCCGCCTGGCAAAAGGCTCCAAACACGCCATGGGGGTGACCAAGAAAATCGTCAACCGCAGCTTCCAATCAGATTATGCGACCATGGCGGAGATGGAGGCGGACGCCCAGGCCATCGTTGTCGCCACCGACTTTCACCAAGAGGCCGTGCGCCGGTTCCAGAATAAAGAAACCCCCATGTACAACTGGGACGCCATGGAAAAGGCGGATGGAGTTAAAGAATAGCGGCAACATGGATTGCCGGGTCAAGCCCGGCAATGACGAAAGAATGGCTAAAATTAGCCAAATAGATAGCACAGTCGTCATGCCCGGACTTGATCCGGGCATCCACGGCGATGCCTTTGAGGCTCTCCGCGCCGTGGCCCCAAGAAACGAAAAGCCCTATTTAGATATCAGATTAAATAGTACTCTTAATTCATTGATTTTACTTAGTTAATGAAGATAACCCCCGACATAATTCTCAAAGCTTACGCGGCCGGGATTTTTCCTATGTCAGAGGGCCGGGATGACGATGAGATGTTTTGGGTTGATCCCGAATATCGCGGCATCCTGCCCCTCGATAGCTTCCATCTCTCCCGCCGACTACGGCGTACTGTGCGCCAGGAACCATTTTCCATACGCATCGATAGTGCCTTCGAACAGGTCATGACTGCCTGTGCGGCCCCTACATCGGGCCGCTGGACGACCTGGATTAATCATGAGATCCAGGCGTTATTTGTCGCGCTCCACCAACAGGGCTTCGCCCATTGTGTCGAAGCATGGATAGAAGACGAACTCGTTGGCGGCCTTTACGGTATCGCCCTGGGTGGTGCATTTTTTGGCGAGAGTATGTTCAGCCGCCGCACCGATGCCTCAAAAGTGGTTTTGGTCCATCTGGTGGCCCGCCTGCGCCTGGGTGGGTTCACTTTGTTGGATACTCAGTTCATCACGGATCATTTACGCCAATTCGGTGCCATCGAGATCAGTCGGGATGAGTATCACTCCCGCCTGTCGCTGGCGCTGTCGGGGGAATTGTCGGGGGAATTGTCCGGATTGGCCGATTTCAAGCTTTCAGGCAAATCACTGTCCACGTCATCTGTGCTGCAATCGATGACCCAAACGTCGTAGACCGGATGCTCCAGCGCCGACAAGGCAGGCGACGATGCGAACATCCAGCCGGAAAACAACGCCAACCGACCGTCTTCGCCGTGCCGCTCCTCATCAATTTCAAGGAACACGGCAACCTCCGGCGTTTCCTCCGGCGGGCGTTTGCGGCAGGTCTGGACAGTGATGCGCAAAGTGCCGAAGGAGACTTCCTCTGCCAGCGGCACCATGAACGTCGTAACCCGGGCCGTGATTTTGTCCAACCCACGCAGCAGGGCACCGGTGACGTTGGGCCCATCGATGTTTTGCGCCAGGGCGGGTCGTGTTAAGGCCAGCAAAACCCCCAGCAATACGACGGCTGCCGTCTTCATGGATTTCTGCTTATTCCGATTGATTGATGCGCATTGGTGCTGGCATCACTATTTTTTGCCACCACCTGAACCGGTGCTGTAGATGGCTTTGCCTATCAACTCTGTCAGATCGACGGCACCTTGGGTAAAGCGGATCTCGTCATCGGCTTCAAGGTAGTCTTCTGAACCACCGGGATCGATGGAGAGATATTTGCCCCCCAAAAGACCGTCGGACGCAATCTTAATCGCCGAATCATCGGGCAGTTTCACCTTCTGAGACATCGAAATCTTTAGCACCGCCAGATATTCTTCCGCATCCAGATCCTGGTCCGTGACGGTTCCAACCTTGATGCCCGCCAGCATGACGTCGCTGCCGACTTTTACGCCATCAACTTTGTCGAACTTCGCAGTCAGGGAATAGCCTTCAACCGCGCCCACATCCGCCTTGTCGTAGGAAAAATAAAGGAAAAAGCCGGCCACGACCAAAACCACCGCACCAATTAAGGTCTCTACGAGATTGCCGCTCATCACTAGTCTCCCCTGGTAAAGTCAGTGTCTATCGCAGTCCTGAGAATGGCTCGGATCGATGGACATCAATTATGGCCCCTTATATTAGATCGGGCGCAGCAATCGATCTATTCCGGCGTCCAGGCCTGATAATCGCCGCCGCTTTTCTGCCGATTCTTATCGGACAGCACGCTGCCGCCGGGACGATACGCCGCTGAAGTTCCGGTCAGGTTCGTTATATGCGGCTTTTCCCAGGCGATTTCCTCACGCGGGCCTGTCGGTGCCTCATCCACCGTGTGGTGCAACCAGGCGTGCCATTCCGCCGGCACCTTTGAAGCCTCGGGCGCACCCTCGTAGATCACCCAGCGGCGTTTCCCACCCGATTTCTCCTTAAAATAGCGATTGCCAAAGCTGTCCGTGCCAACTTCCTGGCCTTTCCACCATGTCATCAATCGGGTTCCAACAGTCGCGCCCATTATTCTCACCTAAAATACGATCTTATCTGCATTCTGATTTGGGCCGGACTATTGCACCGACCGGCCCTTGGGTCCAGCACCAAACATTTGCAGGGCGATTCTGCTGATCTTGAGAGGCATTGTCCCAAGACTTATCCACAAGATCCCACATATAGCGGCTATTTCGTTCACATCCACTAAAATTAGTTGCTGCCCCTGCGGCACTCTGTCTATCATTGCACCGAGTCGGGGACTTAACAGCGCCTATTTACAGCTAATTCATTCAATGAATCGCTCCTGATCGAGGTAGATTGCGGTTGGCTGCGCCCAATAAGTTTAATCGGGGCAAAAAAGTTATCCACAGGACATTTCGGCCCTTGACCTCCCCCTCACCACAACATATTGTCACCGTCCCGTTGGCGCACACAATATGTTGTAGATTTTGTTAACCAACGTCGACGGCGACAAATAACGAAAAATTACGATTTAGCGAAAGTACGAGGGGCAAGAGGGCAAATGAAAATATCACGGCGCTTTACGGAACAGGGTCAATCACCATACGCAAACATCGAATTCCGCATGGCGAGCAGTGAGATCAGAAATCCTGACGGTTCTATTGTTTTCAAGCTGGACGATATTGAAGTTCCCACCAGTTGGTCCCAGGTTGCCTGCGATATTCTGGCACAAAAATACTTCCGCAAGGCCGGCATTCCCGCCGCCCGCAGGCGGGTGCCCGAAGACGACGTGCCGATCTGGCTGTGGCGTGAGGAAGCGGATGAAGCCGCCCTCGCCTCCCTGCCTATCGACGAACGCGATACCCACGAATCCTCGGCCCGCCAGGTTTTTGATCGACTGGCCCGGACCTGGACCTATTGGGGCTGGAAGGGCGGCTATTTTGATGCCGAAGAAGACGCGATCACCTTTTGTGATGAATTGAGCTTCATGCTGGCCCAGCAGATGGCGGCGCCGAACTCACCACAATGGTTCAACACCGGTATGCATTGGGCCTATGGCATCGATGGCCCCAGCCAAGGTCATTTTTTCGTCGATCACAAGAATGGCGAACTACAGGCCTCCTCCTCCGCCTATGAACGGCCCCAGCCCCATGCCTGCTTCATCCAATCCTGCGCTGATGATCTGGTCAATGAAGGCGGCATTATGGATCTGTGGGTGCGGGAAGCACGCCTGTTCAAATACGGCTCTGGCACCGGCTCTAACTTCTCCCACATCCGTGGTGCGGATGAGCCGCTTTCGGGGGGTGGAAAATCCTCCGGCCTGATGAGCTTCCTGAAAATCGGCGACCGTGCCGCCGGTGCCATCAAATCCGGTGGCACCACACGACGGGCTGCGAAAATGGTCGTGGTGGATGCAGATCACCCGGACATTGAAGACTACGTCAATTGGAAAGTGGTGGAAGAGCAGAAGGTCGCCGCACTGGTTGCAGGTTCCCGCATCACGGCGAAAAACCTGCAAGCGATCATGGCGGCCTGTCAGGAAGGCGCGGGCGAGAATGAGCCTGGCGTCGATGAACAGGGTGAAGCCCATGACGGACGCTTTGATCCCACCCGCAACCCAGCCCTGAAAACCGCCCTGCGCGGCGCACGGGCTGCGATGATCCCGGAAAACTATGTTCGTCGCACCATAGACTTTGCCCGCCAGGGCTATGTCGGCATGGACTTCCCGGTCTTTGATACGGATTGGGATTCGGATGCTTATTTGACCGTTTCGGGGCAGAATTCAAATAATTCCGTCCGTGTCACCAACGATTTTCTGAAGGCTGTTGAAGCGGATAGCGATTGGATCCTTTATCGGCGCAAGGACGGCGCGGTTTCAAAAACCATCAAGGCGCGGGACCTATGGGAAAATATTGGCCATGCGGCCTGGGCCAGTGCCGATCCGGGGCTGCAATACCATTCCACCATCAACGAGTGGCATACCTGCCCCGAGGGCGGTGAGATCAGGGCCTCAAACCCCTGCTCTGAATATATGTTCCTTGATGATACGGCCTGCAACCTGGCCTCCATCAATCTGATGACCTTCCTGTCCGAGGACGGCAGTTTTGATGTCGGCGGTTTCAGGCATGCCACACAGCTGTGGACCATGGTGCTGGAAATCTCGGTCATGATGGCACAGTTCCCGTCCAAAGAGATTGCCCAACTATCCTATGATTATCGCACCCTGGGTCTGGGCTTTGCCAATATCGGTGGCTTGTTGATGGCTCGTGGCATGTCCTATGACAGTGAAGAGGGCCGCTCCCTTTGTGCTGCCATCACGGCCCTGATGACAGGCACCGCATATGCGACATCCGCCCTTATGGCCAAGGAAATGGGCACCTTCGCCCGCTATGAGGACAATGCCGACCATATGCTGCGGGTGATCGCAAACCATCGCCACGCCGCCATGGGGGCCCGCGAAGGCTATAACGGGTTGGAGATTAATCCAGTGCCGTTTAAGGCTGTCGATTGCCCCGATGCAGCCCTGGCCCGAGCCGCCGCCGCCGCCTGGGACGAAGCCCTCGAACTGGGTGAAATGCACGGTTTCCGGAACGCCCAAGCCACGGTCATTGCCCCCACGGGCACCATTGGCCTGGTCATGGATTGCGACACGACCGGTATTGAGCCGGATTTCGCCCTGGTTAAATTCAAGAAGCTGGCGGGTGGCGGTTATTTCAAAATCATCAACCGTATGGTCCCCTCCGCCTTGCGCACCCTGGGTTATGAAGACGACCAGATCGATGCCATCATCAATTATGCCCTCGGCCATGCCACTCTGGATGGGGCGAAATACGTGAACCACGAAAGTTTGATTGCAAAGGGCTTCACCGCAACACAGATCGAAAAGATTGAAGCCGCGCTGGAGAGCGCATTCGATATCAAATTCGTCTTCAATAAATACACCCTGGGCGAGGAATTCTGCCGCGAGATCCTGGGCTTCAGCGACGATCAATTGAACGATCTGTCTTTCAATATGTTGGGTGAATTGGGCTTCAGCAATAGCGAGATTGAGGACACCAATATTTATTGCTGTGGTGCCATGACCCTCGAAGGCGCGCCCGACCTGAAGGACGAGCATCTGTCGGTATTCGATTGCGCCAACCCGTGCGGTCGGATCGGCAAACGCTATCTTTCCGTGGACAGCCATATCAAGATGATGGCGGCGGCCCAACCGTTCATATCGGGTGCGATCTCAAAAACCATCAATATGCCCAATTCCGCCTCGGTTGAGGATTGCAAGCGGGCCTATCGGGACTCCTGGCGTTTGGGTTTGAAAGCCAACGCATTGTATCGTGATGGCTCAAAACTATCGCAGCCGCTTTCATCCGCCCTGTTCGATGACCTGGGCGATGATGTAGAGGCAGAAGACAGCCTGGCCGCAGCCCTAAGCGCACCTAAAATTCAGCCCCAGGTCGTGGCCGAACGGGTGGTGGAGCGGATTATTGCCGAGCGGCGGAAGCTGCCCCAACGGCGCAAAGGCTACACCCAGAAAGCCGTTGTCGGCGGGCACAAGGTCTATCTTCGAACCGGTGAATACCAGGATGGCTCGTTAGGTGAAATCTTCATCGATATGCATAAAGAGGGCTCTGCCTTCCGCTCGTTGATGGATAGTTTCGCAATTGCCATCTCTCTCGGTCTGCAACATGGCGTGCCCCTGGATAATTATGTGGATGCGTTTACCTTTACCCGGTTTGAACCCAACGGCATTGTCGAAGGTAACGATGTCATCAAGATGTCCACCTCGGTATTGGATTATCTGTTCCGTGAATTGGCCGTGTCCTACCTGGGCCGTAACGAACTGGCCCATGTTGATCCCGAAGACCTACGCCCCGATACCCTGGGCGCGGGACTATCACAGGAAGAAGCGGAAGCCGACAGCCAGGAAGAAAAACTGGTCGCAGCCCATAACAGCGTCGCCTCCCACGGCTTTGTCCGCGGACGTCATCTGACGGTCCTGACGGGTGGCAACAATGGTGCCTCAATTGGCAGCACAAGCAACGGTGCCTCCAACGGCAGCAGCAATAGCGTGAACGGCGGCGCGAACAGTGGCGCAAACGGTGGTGGGGGCCTGGCCACCGCTACAGCAAGTGCTGCCGTCGCAGCGGTCACTGTTGATCCGGTTATCAGAGACGAAGTGGATCAACGCCTGGATCAAATTCGTGAAGCCCGCATGAAGGGATATGAGGGCGATGCCTGTGGCGAATGCGGTAACTTTACCCTGCTGCGCAACGGCACCTGCATGAAATGCGATACCTGCGGCGGCACATCAGGCTGCAGCTAAAGAATTAGAGATTGCCCGGCACGACAGTCGGGCAGGTTTATTGTTGCGTAAATGAGTAGCGTATAAGCCTCCCTGTTGAAACTGGGGTGCGGCCGTCCAAAATGGGCCCCCGCACCCCTTTTTTGTCCGATTTTCCTGCCATTGGGCGATTAACGCCTCGTTTAGGCAAATATTCTATGTTGTGGTCATGGCAAACATGGCGACAAAACCGGTTAAAAAAAGGGCACCCGAAGGGCGACTGCAGGTGCGCGAGGCCAGCAATGCCGAGCAGCGCCATAAAATACTGAAGTTCCGCAATCAGGTGATGGTTGATGAATTGGGTATTCAACCCGATGTCGCCCTCGATAAGGATCGCGCGGATCAGGCCGCCCGCGACAAAGCCTCCCGGCACCTGTTCCTCAGCTCGAACGGTGCCGTCGTCGGCTGTTTACGCCTCCATACCTCGGACATGATTGCCCCGACCCAGGACATGAGCCACATCTACGGCCTTGACGCTTTTGTGGATTTTTCGCCGAAATATCTTTCTTTTACAGATCACATGGTCATCGGCGAACGCTGGCGCGGCAGCCATGCGCCGGCTTTGATGACGGCAGCAGCCTTTAAATTGGCGCGCAGCGACGGGGCCCATTTCGATTTCACCTATTGCCCGCCGGCCCTTGTGGGATTGTACGAAAAAATCGGCTATCGCACCTATAGCAGCGAATATCTGGAGGCTGATGCGGGTCTGCAAATCCCCATGATCCTGGTGATGGACGATATCGACCATCTGCAGGCCATCAATTCACCTTTCGCCAAATTGGCAGTGATGCAAAAACCAGACCTGGGCGTTGCCAAGTGGTTTCACGCTAATTTTCCGGAGGCCGCAAATCGGCCCGTCAAAGCCCTGCGTGATGAGCAGAATTTGTGGCAGTACCTGACCCAGCAATTGCACCAAAACCCTCTGCACGGGGTGCCTCTGTTCGATGGCTTGTCCTACGATGAGGCGCGACGGTTTTTGCGCAACGCCACGACATTGGTGCTGCGCAGTGGAGACCGTCTGGCCCGCATCGACGCTATGAGCGATGAGGCCTTTGTCATGCTGTCTGGCAATGTAGAAGTCCGTGATCGTAACGGCGCGATCGTGGCACGTTTTGATAAGGGTGCCGTGGTAGGTGAAATCGCCTATTTGGCAGCCATGCCGCGCACGGCGGAGATCGTGGTCACAAACGACGCTGAAGTCCTGGTGTTAACCCAGGCCACATTCAAAAACATCATGGCCAAGGATCCCGAAACGTCCAACAAACTGCTGTTTAATATGACCCTGATACTGGCCGAACGCCTGAAAGCTACGTCTCAGATTCTGTCCAACTATACCCAGGGCGCATAGCCTGGCGCGGTACCGCGCTAATCTTCGGGCGCAGCCGGTTTCGGGGCTTCGGGCAACACGGTACGGATATGCAATTCCCGTAGATGCTTGCTATCTGCCGGTGCCGGTGCACCCATCATCAAATCCTGGGCCTGCTGGTTCATGGGGAACATGATGACCTCACGGATATTGGGCTCGTTCGCCAGCAACATCACCATGCGGTCAATGCCAGGTGCGATGCCACCATGGGGCGGAGCACCGAATTTCAGGGCGCTGAGCATACCGCCGAAACGGTTTTCCACCTCCGAATTATCATAGCCGGCGATCTCAAATGCCTTGTACATGATGTCAGGCAAATGGTTCCGAATGGCACCGGAGGCCAGCTCATCACCGTTGCAGACGATATCGTATTGATAGCCTAGAACCTCCAGGGGATCGTCGCCATTCAGGGCCTCAAGGCCACCCTGGGGCATGGAGAAGGGGTTGTGGGAGAAATCCAGCTTTTGCTCAGTCTCGCTCCACTCATACATGGGATAATCAACAATCCAGCAAAACCGGAAGGCATTCGGTTCAACCAACTCCAGATCCCGGCCTACCTTCAGGCGCGCCTGACCTGCCAGGGCAGCGGCCTCACCTTCCTTGCCGGCGGCAAAGAACAGGCCGTCGCCATCACCAGAACCGGTCAGTTCCTTTAGCTTTGCCATGCGCTCATCATCAAGGCGGTTGGCAATGGGGCCCTTACCGCCGCCATCGACGAAGCTGATCCAGCCCATGCCGGCAGCACCCTCGTCGCGGGCCCAGTCGTTCATCTTGTCAAAGAAGCTGCGGGGCCGTGCAGCGGCACCAGGAGCGGGAATGGCGCGCACGACGCCGCCGCCCGCCACCAATTTGGCGAATAGTTGGAAGTCCGAGCCGTCAAAGACTTCGCTGACATCGGAAATTTCCGTCGGGATCCGCAGATCCGGTTTGTCGTTACCGTATTTCAACATGGACTCGGCATATGGAATGCGCGGGAACGGCATGGGCGTGACCTCACCGCCATTGGCGAATTCCTCAAACACCCCGTGCATGACTGGTTCTACCGCCTGAAAAACGTCTTCCTGCTCGACAAAGCTCATTTCCAGATCAAGCTGATAAAACTCGCCCGGACTACGGTCGGCGCGGGCATCTTCATCCCGAAAACAAGGTGCGATCTGATAATAACGGTCAAAACCGGCGATCATGGCCAACTGCTTGAACTGCTGCGGGGCCTGAGGTAGAGCATAGAATTGACCGGGGTGCAGGCGGGAGGGCACCAAAAAATCACGGGCACCTTCAGGCGAGGATGCGGTCAAAATAGGTGTCTGGAAGTCAATAAAACCCTGCGCTTCCATACGCCTGCGGATGGATGAAATGATCTTGCTGCGCAGAAGGATATTGTCATGCATTGCAGGACGGCGCAGATCAAGGAAGCGATAACGCAAACGGGTTTCTTCGGGATAAATCTGATCGCCAAAGACCTGTAGCGGCAATTCCTCTGCCGCTGAAAGCAGCTCCAGACCGGCGATCCGAATTTCGATCTCGCCCGTTGGCAGATCTTTGTTGATCGTCTCCGCCTCGCGCGCCAAAACCGCGCCGTCAATGCGCAGCACGCTTTCCGGACGGACCGCTTCCGCAGCGGCAAAATATTCGCTATCTGGCTCAATGACGCATTGGGTGACACCGTAATTATCCCGCAAATCAATGAACAGCAGGCCGCCATGGTCCCGCTTTCGGTGCACCCAGCCGGAAATTCTTGCGGTCTGGCCCACATCCGTCGAGCGCAGGGCGCCACAGGTATGGCTACGATAAATATGCATGGTCACGATCCCGTAGTTAAACTATTCAATTTGGATTGGCATTTTAATGGGTGCGGCGCGCCGTCTACGGCAGCGGCGCTAAACCGCACGGAACGGGCCAATTTGTCAAGGCCTAGCAAGGCGCACAGGCCCATTTTTCGGATTTAAAGCGGAACGAAAACTGTAGGGGCGACGGCGGGGCATAAATTGTGTATAGCATGTCCCATGTCACCCATGCGTATTAATGAATTAATAGATGATAATGAGACTTTGGCCAGCTTTTGCGCCCAAATGTCCGCTTCACCCTATGTCACGATCGACACGGAATTTATCCGTGATCGAACCTATTGGCCACGCCTGTGCCTGGTGCAATTGGCCAATCATGATATAGCCCGTGCCATTGACCCCCTGGCCAAGGGTATAGACCTTTCGCCCCTGGCGGAACTTTTGGCCAATCAAAATGTCATCAAGGTTTTTCACGCTGCACGTCAGGATGTGGAAATATTTGTCAACCAGAACGAGGTTGTCCCCTCGCCTATGTTCGATACACAGATCGCGGCCATGGTCTGTGGTTTTGGCGATTCCGTTGGTTACGACCGTTTGGTGGAAAAGCTGGCCGGGGCCCGGGTTGATAAAGGTTCCCGCTTCACGGACTGGAGCCGGCGTCCATTGAGCGATAAGCAGATCGGTTACGCCCTTGATGATGTGACCCATCTGCTCTCTGTTTATGAAGCTCTTTGCCGCCAGTTGGAAAAATCCGACCGTGCCCTGTGGCTGGAGGAAGAGATGGCAGTGCTGACCAGCACTGAAACCTATATCCAATCACCGGATCAGGTCTGGAAACGGCTGAAAATTCGCAGCCGCAACCCGCAATATCTGGGCGTGGCAAAAGAAATCGCCGCCTGGCGCGAGCGCGAGGCGCAGCGGCGCGATATGCCGCGCGGCCATATCCTCAAGGACGAGGCAATCCAGGAAATTGCCGCCGAGATGCCGGAAACAATCAACAATCTGGGCCGCCTACGATCCGTGTCAAAAGGTTTGGCGGAAGGCTCTGCCGGAAACGAAATTCTGACCGCCATCAAACGGGGCAAAAACCTACCCAAGAATGAGGTGCCTCAACCGGCGGCGCAGGTTGTCCTGCCCCGTGGCCTGGGCCCGTTGATAGACCTGCTGAAAGTCCTGCTGAAGACCAATTGTGAAGCCCACGACGTGGCCCAGAAGCTGGTTGCCACGGTATCCGATTTGGAACGCATCGCGGCTGATGACAACGCGGATGTGTCCGCATTGCGTGGCTGGCGCAAGGAAATTTTCGGCAATGACGCCCTTGACCTGAAACACGGGCGCCTGGCCATGACGGCCAAGGGAAAACGGGTGGAATTGATTCGCACCGGCTGAATTGTTAGGCTGAATTCACTTATGCCGGACTAGTCCGCAAATCGACCTATAATGGGGAGAGATTTATGAATTCGGATAGTACAATACCAAAAGTATTAGGCATTCATCACAGCGCCTATCTATGCCGCGACGCCAAGGAAACCCGCGATTTCTATTGTGATGTCCTCGGCATGCGGATGCGGGCTGCATTGGCGATTGAAAAGCGCCCCGGCACGGACGTCGATTTGCGTTATATGCATCTGTTTTTCGAGATGGCCGATGGCAACTTCATAGCTTTCTTTGATCTGCCGGATACCGTCAAGCCGGATTATTTCTACCAAAAAGACAGTATGCAGGAATATCACTTCGCCTTTGAGGTGGAGGACCGCGCGGCGCTGGATCAATTTAAGGCACAGCTGGAAGCGCGGGGCTTGCCCGTAAGGGGGCCCATAGATCATGGTTTTGTCACCTCAATCTACTTCCATGATCCAAACGGCCTGCAACTGGAATTCACCATTCGTGAGGACCGCCATGAAGAGATCCTGGCGGAAGAGGAAGCCAATTCGGAAGATATCCTGGCCCGCTGGACAGCGGATACGGCTGCAATGAAAGCAGAACGCCTGCGCCCCACTGCAGCCGAATAGATGTGGCTGAATAGGCGCGACTAAATAGCCTTTATTGGGATCAGTCTGAGGTTACAACCGCCTTACGATCAAAACTGCGAGCCATGGCGGTCAGGCGTTTGCGGGCGGCCTCGCCTACAAGGCTGAGGTTCTCCGGTCTGCAGTGCAGGGTGATATCCCCGTTGTCCAAGGTCAGGCTGTATTGGGCCAGCAAATCCATAACGCCACCCGACAAGGTATGCGCCAGACGCAAGGCCTGGCCGACCTGACGTGACCAGAGCCTGTCCTCATCTTCAATCAAATGACCATAACGCTCCACCCAGCGGCTATCGCGTTTGTGGGTATAACGAAAGCGAATGGCCAGTCCCAGCATGATCCGTTGGCGATGGTCCAGGCCGATCAGGGGCGCGCGCAAAACATCAGCCATGGCATGATCGGGCCGTTCGTCAGGATGAATGCGCCAGCCGATATCGCTTAACAAGCCTGCCGCCAGGCGCAGGCGGCGATGAACTTCATCTTCATGAGGGAACAAAGGCGTCAGCCAATCCGTTAGTCTGGCCCCATCACCATGGCCGTGTCCAAGCCCCACATCAGAGTTCCGGGTGGAAGCAAGTGCGGCAAGCCGGCTAGAGGCTAAAAGAGGATCAGCGGCGCGTTGTTCCTGGCTGAGATGTTCCGACAACAGCCCTTCGCGCAGGCCATGGGCGGAAAATATCACCCGCTTCGCCCTGCACTTTAGCAACAGGCGGTCCAGTACACGGGCTGCCAATGCCAAAGTGTCCAACCGATCCTGTGGTGCCGCCTCAATGCTTTGCAAGCTTTCCAGACTTAAACCAGAGAACAACTGGCACATGGAGGCCACCCTTTGGCTGGGCAGGGTATATCCATGCAGAACCCGCAACGGATAACGGTTGCGGGTCATTTCCAATCGACCAAGGCTGCGCCAGGCACCACCGACGATGTATAAATCACCGTCCATGACATGGTCCATCCATCCGACCTGATCAAGAATATCATCGATATGGCGATCCAGGGCCGCACTATCACCGGGATCAATCGCTGCCAGTCGCAAGGTGCCCAGGGGCAAGGATGTACGCTCCCCGACGCCATCGGGCTGCCCTGGATCCAGGTGGATCAATTCCAAACTGCCGCCGCCCAAGTCACCCACCAGACCGCGAACCCCCGGACTGGCGGCCAGCACCCCACGGGCCGATAGGCGCGCCTCTTCCCCGCCGCTTATGATCCGGACCGTAATACCGGTTTCCCGGCGGACCCGTTCCAGGAACGCATCACCATTGGCAGCCTCGCGCACCGCCGCCGTGGCGGCCGCATCTATGACGCCGACATTCATGGCCCGGGCCAGATAGGCAAAGCGGGCAATGGTATTAATGGTGCGGATCATCGCGGCCTCGGATAAATCACCCCCCGCGCTCTGCCCGCGTCCCAAACCGCACATGGCTTTTTCATTGAACAAAGGCGGAGCGGCCAACGCAGTCGCGGGATAGACCACCATACGAACGGAGTTAGAGCCCACGTCGATCACCGCAAGGCGATCTTTCTGTCTTACATGCTCGATCACAGCGTTATTCCGGCCCAGTCCCATCATTAGATCCGGCCCATTCCAGGGTTAGGCGTAGATCGGCGTTACCTTTTCGAAGGGCGCTACCACGGCCCGATAGACTGGGATTGGTCATGAAATAGCGATGGGCCGAAAAATTCTCGCCCACGTCCACCACACGTTCATACTGGTCATCGGCATTAAGGGTCCAGCTTTGCATGCGATCATTGAAGTTGGCGACCATGATCTGGCCCATGATCTGTTCCCGCACCGTTTCGTTTTCAATGGGCACCATGGCTTCCACCCGGCGGTCAAAATTACGCGGCATCCAATCGGCTGATGAAATAAAGACCTTCGCCTCATCAGAGGGCAAACCATGCCCGGCACCAAAACAGGCAATGCGGCCATGCTCCAAAAACCGACCAACGATGCTTTTTACGGTGATGTTTTCCGACATGCCCGCGACGCCGGGCCGCAAACAGCAGATGCCGCGCACCACCAGGTCGACCTTTACCCCCGCGTTCGAGGCTTCATACAAGGTATCGATAATCTGGCTATCCACCAGTGAATTTAACTTGGCCCAAATGGCACCGGGCCGCCCTGCCTTTGCATGGGCGATCTCCTGCTCGATCAAGGATTGGATGGATTCGCGCAAACCATCGGGCGATATGACCAGCTTGTCGAAATATTTCGGCCGGGCATAACCGGTCAGATAGTTGAACAATCGCGCCGCGTCCGCGCCCAGGTCCGGGTCAGCGGTAAAAAACGACAAATCCGTATATATCCTGGCCGTCACGGGATGATAATTACCAGTGCCAAAATGGACATAGGTCAGCAGATCTTCCCCCTCCCGCCGGGCCACGTATGACACCTTGGCGTGGGTTTTCAGATCCATGAAGCCATAGACCACATGCACGCCCGCGCGCTCCAAATCACGGGCCCATTTGATATTCGCCTCTTCGTCGAAGCGGGCCTTCAATTCCACCAAAGCCGTAACCGACTTGCCACTTTCCGCCGCCGCGATCAACGCCTTGACGATGGGACTATCATCGGACGTGCGATAGAGGGTCTGTTTGATAGCAATGACATCGGGATCATCTGCGGCTTGGGCTAAAAACTGCGCCACCACATCGAAACTCTCATAAGGGTGGTGAACCAAAATATCCTTGGCACGAATAGCGGCAAAGCAATCGCCCCCCAGCTCCCGTATTCGTTCCGGATAGCGGGGGTTATAGGGCTCAAACTTCAGATCAGGGCGATCATCAACGATCAATTGGGCTACATCAGCCAACCCCAGGGCGCCATCGATTGCCATCACTTCATGGCGACCGACATCCAGGTTTCGCGCCACGAACCGGCGCAGACCATCGGGCATATCGCCGTCTATCCATAGACTGATAACACTACCCCGACGACGGCGCTTCAGAGCGCTCTGGTAAAACCGCACCAGATCCTCGGCCTCTTCCTCGACCTCAATATCGCTGTCTCGAATGACCCGAAACAGGCCGCGGCCTTCCGTGGTGTAGCCTGGAAACAATTGATCCAGGAACAAGCCGACCAAATTCTCCAGGCTGATAAAGCGGATATCGGCACCTGGCAGGCGAACAAAACGCTCAACCATCTGCGGCAGGGGGACCAGGGCATTCATAAAGCTGTCGTCGGCATCCCGGCGCAATTGCAAAACCATGGCAAAACCAAGATTTTGGATAAAAGGAAACGGATGCGCCGGGTCGATAGCCAATGGCGTGAGGACGGGAAATATTCGCTGCAGGAAATGCTGGGTTAGAAATTCCCGATCCTCGTCCGACAGGTCATCGGGGGAGACAAGGGTAATCCCCGCCAGGTCCAGTTCGTCAATCAGCTCCATCCAATAGCGACCCTGTTCGGCCATAATCCGGCCCGCTAATTCATTGATGGCGGCAAGTTGTTGCGCGGGCGTTCGCCCATCATCGCTGACCTGATCGATACCGGCCCGACGTTGGCCATGCAGGCCCGCCACGCGGACCATGTAAAACTCATCCAGATTGGTGGCCGAGATTGACAGGAAACGCAACCGCTCCAACAAGGGATGGGCTGGATTGCGGGCCTCTTCCATCACACGTTGATTGAAGGCTAACCAGGATAGTTCGCGATTGATGTAGCGCTCACCCGGATCGGTCGGTTCGCTGGGTAACACCACCCCCCGTTCGCCGCCCCGTTCGCCGCCCTGTTCGCCGCTATCTTCTGCCTGCGACACTAATTGTTCCTCCTGCAAAGTATAATTAGTTCACCCGCGTCCAGATTTGTGACTTGCCGAAAAGGGGCAGGCCCACATAACCCCGCACCTTCAACGTATCGGCGTCCAACAGGGACATGGTGCAGGAGTATGTCTCGCCATCTTCGGGGTTATAGATTGTGCCGTCGCCCCAGACACCTGCCTCGTCGCCGGGAACAAAGTTTGCCAATAACGGCAGGCCGACAATTGGGCGTGCCTGGAATGAAATGTCCGGATTATTGGCGTCGTGCTTTGGCTTGCCCTGATCATTAAGGGGTTCTTTCAGCCAAATGATGCGCCCGCACAATTTGCCTTCTTCTTCACAGTTTGAAATTTCAACATGGGATTTACCCCCTTCCGTCGACCAGACGCCGGTGACGGTGCCAGAGACGGTGCCAGAGACGGTGGTGGCAAACGCCGGCCCAAACTGCAAAAGCGTCACGAACAAAATCGCTGAAACTATGTGTTTAACCCACATAAGCTATCCCCTTATTCCTGCGCATCAATCCCATCTTCTACATCTTTGACATCGGCTGGATCGGTCGCCAGGGCGGCACGGGCCAACGGCACGGTTATGGGTCGGTTTCCCGAAAGCGAGGCCTGATCCAACTGAACCACCGCCGCCTCCGCCGCCAGAAAAGACCTTTCTATCCTGGCTGCCAGATAGGTTAGCACGTCCTGGTTAACGCGCACTTGCCGATCCGCAAACATTTTTGCCATGACCGCCAACAATAATTGGTCATCAGGGGCCTGGATACCGACACTAGGTGCCGCCAGCAAGCGGGAGCGTAGGTCGGGAAGCGCGATGGCCCACTGTTTTGGCGGTCTGCGGGCGGCCAACAGCAGATAACCACCCTGTTCTGCCAACAGATTGTATAGATGCAATAGAGCCTCGTAAGCGTCAAAAGCATCCGCCATGCTCAGATCTGAAAAATCGATGGCGATGGCGCCTTGCGCCGCCAATTCCGGCACTGCATCACGGCATAAATCATCAGGCCCGATCAATCGCCCCTGGGCGGCATCGCACCACAAATGCGCCAAATGGGTTTTGCCGCAACTTTCAGGGCCATACAGCGACAAAACCGGACTGGGCCAGTCAGGCCAACGATCCAGCCAGGCGACCGCATCACTATTGCTGTCCGTGACCAGAAAGTCTGCCCGCCCTTGGGCCCGGCGCACGGAAAGATCCAGGGTCAGTTGCGGATGGGAATTCACAATATTGACCCATCACCAGGCGGGTCATCGGCAGGCAATTTGCCGTCGGACAGCTCTGTGGGACCGCCATACAGTTTGCTGCCCAGATAACTACTCAAGCCGAAACGAACCATGACGCCTATGGCAGCAGCCGCGGGAACGGCAATCAACACCCCGACGAAACCGAACAAGGCCCCGCCCGCCAACAGTGCAAACATAACCCAGACCGGATGCAGACCAATACGATCACCCAGCAGACGGGGGGTAAGGATATAACCCTCTAAAACCTGACCAACCACAAATATCACCGCGATTATGCCTAGGCGCAGAAAATCCCCATCGGGCAGAAACTGTGTCAGGGCCGTCAACATGGACAGCACCAACCCTGTCGTGGCACCGACAAACGGTATAAACGAGACCAAACCGCTTAACAGGCCAATGATCAAGCCGAATTCCAGGCCGGCAAGGGTTAATCCCAGGCCATAGTAACTGGCCAGGATCAGGCAAACCGTGCCTTGGCCACGAATAAACCCGGCCATCACTTCATCAATTTCCGCCAACAGCCCCCGTACGGTTTTGGCGTGTTGACGGGGCAGCCAGCTGTTCAAGGCGGCAATCATATGGTCGAAATCCCGCAATAGATAAAATGCCACCACGGGTGTGATCACCAACAAGGTCAGAATATTGAACAACGCCAGACCGCCGCTCCACGCCCGGCGCAGCAGTTGAAAGACGAAATTCACCGCATCGGCGGCCATTTCCTTTGCCGCATCGCCGGCGGAGGCGCCGACGTCCACCCCAAATTTCTGGCCCAATTCGGTGAGCAGAGGTAATGCGGTTTCCCGCAATCCAGCAATATAGCCAGGCAGACGGTCGGCAAAACCAAGGATCTGCGATTGCAGGATCGGCACCAGCAACAATGTCGCCAGAACCATCAAAACAAAAAACAGGATCACCACAAGCGAGGTCGCCAAGCCGCGCCCCAGGCCCCGCGCCTCTAGCTTATCCGTCGGGGGATCAAGAAAATAGGCCACCGCCATGCCAGCCACAAAAGGCAACAGGATCGAACTCAACAGCCAAACCAGGGCCAGCAACACCGCCAGCGAGATCAGCCAATAGCGAACCTGCTGTTGCGTGCTCACAAGTCGTCCTCCAGCCTATTCATACGCCCCCACCATTCTATCATATAGGCCAGCCCCGAAGTTACTGTCGTAATAGCCACGGCCAGTATCAAAAGACTTATTATTGGCGTCAGCACGGCAAGTTCGAAACCTATACTGGCGATCACCGCACCGGCCAGGACAATTTGCGTCGCCGTATTGATCTTTGACAGCACAAAGGGCGTCGGCTCGTACAATTGGTCCATGACGTATAGCAAAAACAAGCCGCCAACGATTAAAATATCCCGCGAAACAACCAATATCACCAGCCATAGAGGCAAATGCTGTTGCACGCCAAGTACGATAAAGACCGAAACCAACAGGACTTTATCGGCAATGGGGTCGAGATACTGCCCCAATCGCGACTGCATATTGAAGCGTTTCGCCAGAAATCCATCTAATGCATCAGACAGGCCAGCCAGACAGAAAACCACCAGGGCCAGACGCCAATGATCGATCATGATCAGCCAGATATTGAATGGCACAGATATCAACCGGGCCAGGGATATCATGTTAGGTAACGTCATTTCGTGGTCATCCGGCCTTTTTTGGCCAGGCGCAGCTCCCAAAATCCATCGATCAGGGCAAGGTGCAGGTCGCGCTGTGCCAAAGAAACCACAAGACTGTCCGTATCACCGAAAAAATCGATCACCACCTGGGCATCCTGGCGCGAGATGCCGTGCAAAGTGATCGAACGTACAATAGCGGTCGCTTCCAGACGCTGGCGCACCGCCAGCCACTCCGCCAACCCTCTCAAGGGGACCAGCGCGGACAAACTGGTCTCCGTCCCGAATGTCAGCTGGGTTAGACGTTTCCAATTTTCCTGCTGGTCTGTCACCAACCGCAGGGCCAGTCGATCCATGGCCCCACCTAGGTCTCTATCCAGGCCTTGGCCCACTTCAATACTATAATCCAATACTTCGGTGCTTTTACCCCTGGGACCAAATCGCAACAGTGTAACATCTACCCGGGGCACACCGCCGGCTTGCAGATCGATGCTCAATACCGCATGGGCAACCATGATGTTCTCAACCCCATAACGCAGGGCCATGGCGCGCAGCTGCCCCTCGTTTCCAGCCAGCGCGCCCTCGGCTGTAATGGTCGTGATGTCCTGCAAATCGCCTTTTGGCAGGCGCAACGGCAACAGGGCGGATGCGCCCAGATCCAGCCGGTCCCAGGCGGCCCGCCAGACATTGCTATCTTCGAATAGGGCCAGGGCGGCACCTTTTTCGAAAACCGGCAAAACCAGGGTTGGCTTGGCACGTGTCTCGGAATAACTGATACCGATGTTTCGCAACAATTCGCGCACAGCGGTACGGTCAAAGCGGACGGTCAGGGTCGCCAGATAACGTACGGTAGAGGTTTTTTCCCCCGTAACCTGCACCGCCGCCACCAACTGGGCGATGGCCTTATCATCAGGATTTGGTAGCGCGGGATAATCACTACGCTGCGTAATTCGCCGCAGAACAAGCGCCAAAGCCCGGCGTTGGCCCACGCGCAGGGCCTGACCACGGGCGGCCAGGGCGGACCGGGCGGTTTCATCCACCGCCAATCCCTGAACCGTATAGATGTCATCTTCCAGCGCAGAGCTAACCCGATCCTGGGCGAACCCCGCACTAAAACCCGTACCATACCCCGCGCCCATCAGCCCGAGGAAAAACAGCGACAAAAATAGTATCAAAAAAGCACGATGCCACATTACAAGCCCAACCAGATGCAGTATCCTCGCCATCGTCATTACGGCAGCGAATTTATACCAAAGTTATATACTAGCGAGGGCGTCATCAACAGTTACACCTATAAAGGTGCCGGCGTAGATATCGATGCGGGCGAGCGCCTGGTCGATGCCATCAAGCCTTTGGCCGCCTCAACCCGCCGTCCCGGTGCGAATGCCGCCCTGGGTGGGTTCTCCGGTCTGTTCGATTTGCGCGCTGCGGGTTATCACGATCCCCTGCTTCTGGCCGCCACTGATGGCGTCGGCACCAAATTAAAGGTCGCGATCAGCGCCGATTGCCACGACTATGTGGGCATCGATCTGGTCGCCATGTGCGTCAACGATTTGGTCGTGCAAGGGGCCGAACCTCTGTTGTTCCTGGATTATTATGCCACTGGACAGCTCTCGGTCGAGGCGGGGACCGCGATCATCAGCGGTATTGCGGAAGGTTGCCGTCAGGCGGGCTGCGCCCTGATCGGGGGGGAGACGGCGGAAATGCCCGGCATGTACAGTGACGGTGACTATGACCTGGCAGGATTTTCCGTCGGTGCGGTGGAACGCGACGGTATTTTGGAACCGACCGCCATTGGCCCCGGCGATGTCTTGTTAGGACTGGCTTCAAACGGAATGCACGCCAACGGCTTTTCCCTGGTTCGACGCCTGATTGAAGATCAGGGCCAGGATTATGCCGCCGCCGCACCTTTTGCACCTGATGTGACCCTGGCCGAGGCATTGTTGCGCCCGACAAAAATTTATGTGCCATCCTGCCTGGCTGCCATTCGTGCCGGCCTGATTAAGGGCTTAAGCCATATCACCGGCGGCGGTCTGATCGAAAACCCGCCACGTATCATGCCCGAGGGCACCGTTGCCCGCATTAACGGCGCGTCCTGGCCTATGCCGCCCCTGTTCAAGTGGCTGGCACAATTGGGGCAGATTGAGCCGTTGGAAATGGCCCGTACTTTTAATTGCGGCATCGGGATGATCGCCATCGTCGCGGCGGATGATGTGGCAGCGGCAACAGCATTGTTCCAGGAGGCGGGAGAGACGGTCTGGCCAATCGGCGTCATCGCGGCGGCAGACGGCCCTGCCCGGGTAGAGATTGGCGGTTTGGAGTTTTGAAATGGCCAGCTTTAAGATTGCCATACTGATCTCGGGCCGTGGCAGTAACATGGCCGCACTTATAAATGCCGCCAAGGCAGAGGACTATCCTGTCGAGGTGGCCCTGGTGCTGTCCAACCGCGAAGATGCCCAGGGTCTGGAAATCGCCCGCGCGGCAAATATTCCCACCCAAGTGATTAAACATGGCGATTTTGACGGGCGGGAAGCCTTTGATGCCGCTATGACGGAGGTACTGGCTGCCGCCGGGGTGCGCCTGATCTGTCTGGCAGGCTTCATGCGCCTTTTGAGCCCGGAATTTTGCCAACGCTGGCGAGATAGTCTGATCAACATCCATCCATCGTTATTGCCATCCTTCAAAGGCCTTAACGTACATGAACGCATGCTGGAAGCCGGGGTGCGGATCGGCGGCTGTACGGTTCATTACGTACGCCCCGAAATGGATGAAGGACCCATCCTGGTTCAGGCCGCCGTTCCGATAGCGTCCGACGATACGCCGGACACATTGGCGGCCCGTATCCTGAAACAGGAACACCGTATTTATCCCCTGGCCGTGCGCCTGATTGCCGAAGGACGGGCACGACCGACGGGTGGCATGGTTACCATCGATAATTTCGAGTTACCGGATAGCTGTCTGATCAATCCGCCCCTGTAATAGAGAAATTTGGATTAGGCGAACGATTTGACGAACTTGGCAAGGTCGGAACATGACATTGCGGATTTCAAAATGGCGACGGCGTCTAACTGTCCTATTGATGGGCCTGTTTCTGCTGCCGCTGCTGGCATCATTTGCGGCGCGGTGGGCTGATCCCGCCGTGGCGGCGGATTGGCGCACGGCGCGGCAGGACAGCTCCCACCAGGCCCCGGATCCCAGCGTAACAAAGGAAGCCGTCCTGCAAGTGTACAGCGCCCGTGCGTTCAGCTGGCGCGGTGCTTTTGGTGTTCATACATGGCTGGCGTTAAAACCAAAGGGTGCCGATCATTTTACCCGACTGGAAGTCATCGGTTGGGGCGTGGACCATGGCTCATCTGCCGTGCGGGTCAGCCGCTATATCCCCGATGCCTATTGGTTCGGCAGCCGACCGAATATACTGCGCGACCTTCGTGGTCCAATGGCGGAAGGGTTGATTGACAAAGTGCTACAGGCGGCTAAAATTTATCCCCATCCCAGCAGCTATCGCCTTTGGCCTGGTCCCAACAGCAATACTTTTACCGCCTTCATCGCGCGCCAGGTTCCCGGCCTGGGGTTGGAGCTGCCGGCAACCGCCATCGGCAAGGATTATCTGCCCCATGGTGCTTTCATTGCAGATGCACCCAGCGGGACCGGTATACAGGTTTCCGTCTTTGGGCTGTTGGGTCTGACCCTGGCAACAGAGGAAGGCCTGGAGCTGAATATCCTGGGCCTGAATTTCGGCCTTGATCTATCGCCACCCGCCCTAAAATTGCCTGGTATTGGTCGCCTGGGCGCCGGAATGTGATAGACTGACCCTATGAGCAAAAAACACATCTTACATATCACCGACTACAAAAGTCCGTTTGCCTATTTGGCCAAAGACCCGACCTATGCGTTGGAGGAAGAATTCGACGTGGTGGTCGAATGGCGTCATTTCACCTTGGATATTCCCTCGTTCCTGGGCGCAGTAGATACCCGGACGGAGACGGAATGGCGCAAGGTGAAATACGCCTACATGGATATGCGCCGCTGGGCCAACAAACGTGGCCTGACCGTGCGCGGACCCCGGCGCATTTATGACAGCTCCCCCGCCGGCATCGGAATGCAATATGCCCAAAATTGCGGGCAAAATGTCTTTCGGGCCTACAACGACAGCGTCTTCAAAGGTTTCTGGAACCACGAAA
The DNA here is from genome assembly GCA_018660265.1 of Rhodospirillaceae bacterium. Classification (GTDB taxonomy): domain Bacteria; phylum Pseudomonadota; class Alphaproteobacteria. The sequence continues at coordinate 133,661 of JABJKS010000057.1, forward strand.
TGGAAGTTGATGATGTTGAGGCTGTGACCAGTATCCTCACAGAGGCGGGGGCTGACGGTTCGGGATTTGCAGACTATCTGCAGGGCGAAGGCCGAAAACGTCACGACGAAATGCGCCTGGAAACAGAAGCCCTGGGCGTATTTGGGGTGCCAAGTTATGTCCTGGATGGGGAAATTTTTTGGGGTTATGACCGTATCGAATTGCTGCGCGAACGATTGCGCGGTGAATAGTTTCAGATAGAAAGATTAGGACGAAGCTGTGAAATTGGCATCATTGAAATCTGGTCGCGACGGCCAGTTGCTGGTTGTCAGCAACGACCTGGATCGCGCTGTAGCCGCCTATGGCATTGCCCAGACCATGCAGGCGGCTCTGGACGATTGGTCCAATTTGGCCCCGCGCCTTGAAGAGGTGGCGGAGAAACTAGCGGCCGGCAACGCGCCTGGGTCTTTTGATCTGGACCCGGGCGATCTGTCATCCCCCCTGCCCCGCGCCTATCAATGGGCTGATGGCAGCGCCTATGTAAACCATGTAGAATTGGTACGAAAAGCCCGTGGTGCAGAGATGCCGGTGAGTTTTTGGAGCGACCCTCTGATGTATCAGGGCGGCTCCGACAGCTTCATCGGTCCTTATGATCCAATTTTGGCGGGCTCGGAAGACTGGGGCATCGATTTCGAGGCTGAGGTTGCCGTCGTGGTCGATGATGTTCCCATGGGGGTCGGCGTCGCTGACGCTGGAAGCCACATCAAATTATTGATGCTGGTCAACGATGTCTCATTGCGGGGCCTGATCCCCGGCGAATTGGGCAAAGGTTTCGGTTTTTTCCATGGCAAGCCGTCCACCGCATTTTCGCCTGTTGCCGTCACGCCAGATGAATTAGGCACTGCCTGGGATGGCGGACGTCTGCATCTGGCAGTGTTCTGTGATCTGAATGGGGAGCCGTTTGGGCGCGCCAACGCGGGCGTCGATATGACCTTTGATTTCCCGACCCTGATCGCCCATGCCGCGAAAACGCGGCCCCTTTGCGCCGGGACCATTATCGGCTCCGGCACAATATCCAATAAGCAGGTTGGCGAACATGGTTCTGCCCTGGCTGATGGCGGGGTTGGCTATTCCTGTATCGCGGAAGTGCGGATGCTGGAAACGATCCAAAGCGGCGGGCCGGAAACGCCCTTCATGGCATTTGGTGACCATATCCACATCGAAATGCCCGACGAAAATGGCGACACCATTTTTGGTGCCATTGACCAGGTTGTGGAACGTTACGAGGGACCGTAAGCCGTCAGGTTCGGGGCCAAACCCTGGGAAACATTTCGCATTCCATAATATCACCGGGCTGTAGGCCGTGCCCATCAAGGGGCGGTGATGTCTGGCCGGACCGGACGGCATAGCGGGTGTCTTCTCCCAACCAGCGCGTGGCATACGCACGCCTGCGGCCTGTCGGTGAAGGGTTGCCTGTCGCGCCGTGCACGGTCAGGCCATGGAAAAAAATGCAATCGCCCAGCTCCAACTCCCACGACAGCAAATCATGGTCGTTACGTTGTGCCTCAAAATCCGGCGCGGTTTCAAAGCGCGGGTCTTGTACCTGGAGGTCCGGATTACCGGATTTAAAAAACTGTGGTGCAAACCAGCGATCCCATTTGTGGGAGCCGGAAATATATTCGACGCAGATATCTTTCGGCACAGGATCAAGGGGCAACCAGATGGAGCCCACCATCCGACCTTCAATGGGGTAATAGGGCTGATCATGATGCCAGGGCGTCTTTTCCGCCGTGCCAGGTTCTTTCACCAACAGATGGTCATGATAGTAGGTGACCGTGCGGGCCCCCATCATGCGGGCGGCAATAGCCGCACCCGGTCCTTCAAGGGCAAACCGCCGGGCCCCGTCCCAGCGTTGCCAAAGTTGGAAATCAACAAAAAATTCGCCGGAGCCCCCGGGCGGTGTGTTGTAGCGCACCATGGGCCCCGGCGTTTTCTTGTCGGACTCCACCGCCTCCTGCAATGCCTCGATCCAGTCGAGATCGAACAAACCCTTTAACAACACCGCGCCGTCGCGGTCATAATCGGCCACTTCAGCATCTGTTATGGGGCGCAAAGGTTCTGTGTGGAGCATATCGATTTGTATTGCCTAGCCGACGATTTCGGTCTCAGCGAACCAATAAGCAATCTCCTCGGCCGCTGTTTCCGGTGCGTCGGAACCATGCACGGAATTCGCCTCGATATTCTCGGCGAAATCCTTGCGGATGGTACCCGCATCGGCGTCTTCCGGGTTTGTGGCTCCCATAACTTCACGGTTCTTGGCGATGGCGTCTTCACCTTCCAGAACCTGAACCACCACCGGGCCTGATGTCATAAAATCACACAGGTCGTTGAAAAAGGGGCGTTCTTTGTGAACACCATAAAAACCTTCGGCCTGGCCACGGGTCATCCACAGGCGTTTGGAGGCGATGATACGCAGGCCGGCGGCTTCAAAACGGGCCGTAATCTGCCCCGTGAGGTTGCGGCGCGTGGCGTCAGGCTTGATGATGGAAAAGGTACGTTGGATGGCCATGGTCTGAGATTATCCTTGTCTCGGGTCGGAATTAAAAAAATAATTTTGCGGGCGGTTTATATCGGCTTCGCATGCGGTCTGCAACCGTGCTAGAAGCCCCCTCATGCTGCACATAAATGATCTGACATACCGTATCGGCGGACGGGATATTCTCTCCAATGCCTCTGCCCATGTACCAGCCGGCCACAAGGTGGGCGTAGTGGGCCGCAATGGCGCGGGCAAAAGTACCTTGCTGCGCCTGATCCTGGGCGAAATATCCGGTGATGGCGGCTCCATCCGCTATGCCCGACGGGCCCGCCTTGGCATGGTCTCCCAGGAAGCACCCGGCGGCCCGCAAACCCTGCTGGATAATGTGTTGGAAGCGGATACGGAGCGCACGGCCCTGTTGGCGGAGGCTGATACAGCCACGGATCCGGATCGGATTGGCGAAATCCACCAACGTCTGCTGGATATTGAGGCCCATTCCGCACCGGCGCGGGCGGCATCCATCCTGGCTGGCCTGGGTTTTGACGAGGCGGCCCAGGGCCGGGCCTTGTCCGAATTCTCGGGCGGTTGGCGCATGCGTGTGGCACTGGCTGCCATTTTGTTCGCAGCGCCGGATTTATTGCTGCTTGATGAACCGACCAACTATCTGGATCTGGAAGGCACCTTGTGGTTGGAGGACTTCCTGCGACGATATCCCCATACTGTGTTGTTGGTCAGCCATGACCGGGATTTGTTGAACAATGCGGTCACAGCCATCCTGCATGTGGATAACGGTGACCTGACCCTTTATCGCGGCGGCTACGATACGTTCGAGGCTACCCGGCGGGAGCGTCAGGAACAACAGGAACGTCTGCGCCTGCGCCAGGACGCCTCCCGCAAGCATATGCAGGCCTTCGTGGATCGCTTCCGCTATCAAGCCAATAAAGCGCGCCAGGCCCAAAGCCGCCTGAAAGCGTTGAGCCGGATGCAACCCATCGCCGAGGCTGCGGCAGATCCATCGGTGAATTTCCGTTTTCCCGAACCCGATGAACTCCGCTCTCCCATCATCAGTGTTGATCGGGCCGCCGTGGGTTACGAATTGGATGTACCCATCCTCAAAGGCCTGGACCTGCGCATCGACAGCAAAGACCGCATCGCCCTGTTGGGCCGCAACGGCAACGGCAAATCCACCTTGGCCAAGCTGATTGAAGGGCGTCTCGATGCCATGTCAGGCGACGTCAGGCGGGGTGGGAAACTGCGCACGGGCTTTTTCGCCCAGCACCTTATCGAGGATTTGGAGCCGAAAGATACGCCGGTATCCCACCTGCAACGGATATTGCCCGACCTGAAGGAGGCCGCTTTGCGCGCCCGCCTGGGCACATTCGGGCTGATCCAGGATAAGGCGGAGACGGCGGTGGAACATCTTTCAGGAGGTGAGCGAGCCCGCCTGGTCCTCGCCCTCATTACCGCCAAGGCACCGCATTTATTGATCTTGGATGAGCCCACGAACCATCTCGACGTTGATGCCCGCCAGGCCCTGGTCCAGGCCCTCAATGATTTTTCCGGCGCGGTATTGCTAATCAGCCATGATCGTCATTTGCTGGAGCTTACGACAGACCGGCTGTGGCTGGTCGCAGATGGCCAGGTCACCCCGTGGGAAGGGGATATCGACGATTATCGCCGCATGTCCCTACGCAGCGAGGCCTCGAAAGAGGGCAATCAGGGATCGGAGAAGGACCGCAAGGCCGCCCGCCGGGCCAATGCGAAAAACCGCCAACGCTTGGCCCCCCTGCGCAAGATCGTCAAGGCGGCGGAACAGAAAATGTCTAAGTTGCAGTTGGAACAGGCGCGCATCGCCAAGGCCCTGGCCGACCCCGCCCTTTATCAGGAGAGCCCGGCAAAACTGGCCAACCTGAACCAGGAACGGGCCCGGATGGAAAAAGACTTCGCCGCCGCAGAAGCCGCCTGGCTGGAAGCGGAAGAAGAACTGGACGCAGCACAGGCGTAAAGCCTCTGGCTATAACCCCGCCATAATCGCTCGGGCGGTGGCTTCGAAGGCGGGCGCGGTGATGCCCCAGCGGGATTGTTCTTCCGTCATTTCCAAGGACGTATAACGGGGCCGGGCGGCGGCGGGCATATTGATGCTGTGGCAGGAACCGGGCTGGATCAGGCCTGGGTTCCGGTGCATTTGTTCCGCCAGAATATGGGCCAAGTCTTCATACGAGTGGTCTTTAGCGCCCGTGCAATGGAAGATGCCTTGGGCCCGGTCCGTAGCAATCTGGAGCACCATGCGGGCCACTAGGTCCACGGAAACGGGGGCGAGATAGAGGTCATGGAAAGGCGTTATCGGCTCCTCATTCGCCAGGGTAGTGGCCCAACCGTTCAACAGAGGCAAATTCGGCTCCAACACCTTGCTAAGACGCAGGACGGCGGCGCGTTGGCCCAGTGCCAGCACGCCTGCTTCCGCATCCGCCTTTTGCCGGCCATAGGCGCAGGCCGGACAAGGGGCATCGTGGCGGCTGCGAAGAGGAACCGCGCCATCAAAAACCTTGTCGGATGAGAGCAACAGGACAAAGGCACCGCGCGCGGCCATTGCCTTCGCAACCCCTAGGGTGCCATCAACGTTAATTTGACGGCTGGCATCGGCGTTTTCTTCACAATCACCAATTCCGGCGACAGCGGCGGCCAGCACCACTACGTCCACTTTGGGTAGATCATCGCCCGGCGCTGCCCCAAATGACGCCCCCAATGCCGACAGGTCCAAATAGGGATGTGTCTCATCAACCCGGTCCCGGCGGCGGGTGGTGGCATAGACCGACCAACCTTGGGCCGCGAACCGCGTCACCAGAACGGCACCGATCATGCCGTCGCCACCTGTAATGAGGACTTTAGGCCGGTCGTTTACCACAGCAAAGCGCCAGGTAATAATGGGCCATGGGCCAGAAACCCGTATGCACCACCTCGTCATTCATGGAAAAGACAAAGACGTTATCAAAGAATTTTTCCATCAACGCCTTGAAATCACCGCCATTCTTACAATTGATATGGCCGGCCTTGCTTTGCGGCGAGGCATAGTCCTGGCTATCCAGAGACGGCATGCCGACGATCATCACACCGTCACTGTTCAACGATGTGGTGATGTTCCGCAGAAACGTTTCTTCGTCTGCCTGGGGGATGTGTTCCAGCACATCAAGGCTGTAGGCCGCATCGAAAATGCCCGGATATGGCCCCGACATCATATCGTGGACAGCGGGCGTCATGGGCCAGTCCGGATGCATGCGCTGTTCGATATCCTGAATAAAAACCGGGTCGATATCCAGCACGGTCAGTTCACCGGTTTCCTGCAGGACGACGCGGGAGCCA
>JABJKS010000060.1 GCA_018660265.1 Rhodospirillaceae bacterium
ATCCTTCCATAGAATTTATCATTACGTACCCCTGTCAACCGGTCGGCTCCTGATGAAGATTAACATTGCGGGTCCCATCGCGCAATGACCCGACACTGAAATGGCAGTAACAAGTTATCTGTCCGGTTTATGTGCCAAATGATCTGTCGGGTTTTAGAAGTTCTCCATAGGTAGGGTTTTGATGCGCCGGACAGAGCAAGTGCGAAGACTGAGACTGATGAAGTTTGCAGGTAATTACTCACGCCCCATTTTTCCGACGACCGGCTGAGGTCACGCTAGGGTGTCGATGATCGTTCGATACGGAGATTTGCTGCTGAGTTTGGCGGGGCGGATCCAGGGGTGAAGTGCAACACCTCCCGACGCTAATGCAGTGCCTGGAGACCAATGAGCCAGACAGGATTGCGCCCAAGTGCTGAGGCAACTGAGCGACATGCATTTTCCCAAGTCCGAGAGTATCGTGTTGGTCCAGGACAATCTCAACACCCACACCGCTGTGTCCCTCTGCCGGGCGTTCCCACCCGTCGAAGCGCGGCGCATCGCCAACCGCTTCGTGTGGCACTACACGCCGAAACACGGCAGTCGGCTCAACATGGCGAACGCGGAACTATCCGTCCTGGCCCGGCAATGCCTTGCCGGGCGCATTCCCAATATCGAAAACCTTGGCGTACAAGTCTCAGCCTGGCAGCGGCAGCGCAACGAACTCCATACCAAAACAGATTGGCGGTTTGCTAACGAAGACGCCCATATCAAGCTGAAAAACTTATACCCTGCGCTTCAGATGAACCAGACTACCAGAGAACGATGGGATATACGGAGATATTATACGCATCCATTTGGGCGTCTGGCCAATTGTCAAGGCGCGCTGCTCTGGGTGCTTGCTGTGTCGGGATCACAGTCAGGCCTAACATGTAGGATCCAATATTTCGAGACCCAATGGACATAGACGTCCCCTGGTGCTCGATTGCGCAAAATCTATCGCCCAACAAGTCCGGGAGAACCTTTGGCCCCAACCATCCGACGTCGCGCGAACAGGTTGCTTTAAGGAGGCTTTCTCCCATCGTCCACAGGCGATAGAAACTTTCGGCGCTGTCCACCAGCACCGCCTGCCGCTTTGTCAAATCGGAGACTTGTTGGGCCATTGCATGGAAATCCCGCCTCGGCTTCAAATATTCGATATCAATCCCCACAGGCCCCACGGTAGAAATAGCGGCAGCAACCCTGTTGCGGGAATGGGATAGGGATATGTCGATCCTCATATCTGCGCCGTCACCAGCCAGATAGGGGCGCCCTTTTTTTGTCCGCAAAACTCTCTCCTTGGCATCAATTTGGGGACAGAAACTGGAGATAAGATACCGGAGCAACGCGACTGCAATTAGCGATTGGCAGCGTCGATGGCCCCGACGATAGCGTCCCGCATAATCATGATCATCGCGCGTGTTGAAGCGACCCAACAATGGCGCTGGACCGTCCGACCCTATGGCAAAATGGGTAGCAACCAACATTGCTAAAGCCTGACCTAACCTAACAGGTGACTACCAAAGGCGAGGGAAAATATTGCTATTGGATGAGTTCTGTTCATACTAATATCCGATTTACAAGAGAAATTCCTCTTGCGTACCCAACATTATCAATCACGGGTTCATAAATTGGCTGTAAATTTGTTCAGATCGTTATGCAGACCATCACTCAAACTGTGCGCCGTAACCATTATGGCCTTGATTATGGCTGGCTGTATGAATGTACACCCCATTTATAATGTACCCGACCGAATGTTTTCCGGATCCGCCAAACGGCTTTCCCAGGAAGAGCTTAGAACCCTAGTCATCGCCACCGCTCTTAAACGTGGCTGGCAATTCAGTGTCCTCTCCCACGATAAATTGGAAGGGCGCCTCCATGTTCGCACCCATACTGCCACTGTTAGAGTGCGGATCGATCAGGTTTCCTTTAGCATCAGTTACGTTTCCAGCGATAACCTGAACGAAAGTGGTGGAAATATTGCGCGCAACTACAATCGCTGGATACACAATCTGGAGCGGGACATATCAGCGGCGGTCCTGACGGCATCGTTGAATCGGACATAATCTTCAGCCATTGAGGCCCACACGCGCGTAAGTGACTATAGCTGAACAGAGATGTCATGCATGGAATTTCAGTTTCAAATAGAAGGTTGGCATGCTGGCTTGCGACCTGGCAATGAGGCCGACCAGGAGTGGCAGATTTCTGGATCTCCCCCCAACCCTGAACCAAATGCAGGCGGCAGTGCCCAGACGTCCACAGTTACCATGCCACGGATGTTGAACCGTCGATTAGGCAAACTCCCAAAAATTGCAGCCTCAGGCGCCGTAGATTTGCCGAATGTTCAGGATGCGACCTATGTCGTTTGCTCTCGTCATGGCGATTTTGATCGGGTGCTTCGCCTGTTGCACTCGCTCTCGGACGAAGAGGGCTTATCACCTACCGATTTTTCTCTGTCCGTCCACAATATGTTGGCGGGTGTCCTATCCATCGCTGCCGGGAATACCGAAGCCCACACGGCCATAGCCGCAGGTTCCAACACGTTTGTTTTTGGTGTGATGGAAGTTTTAACATTGCTGGCATCCGGGCGCGCGCAATCCGCCATGCTGCTATACTATGACGCCCCCCTGCCCGGCGAATATGCCGGCCTGGAGAGCCAGTGGGAGATCAATGAATTGGCATTGGTGGTCGCATTCTCCAGCGTAGAACCCTCCCAGGGTGACGAGCAGTCTGGAGCAATCACAAGATCATACACGGCGACCTTGCTGCTAGGCGGCGACGGGGTTTCCGCCACGGAAGCAGGCTCTGTCACTCAAGCGGAAGCATTTATCCAATTTCTCAAGAACCCCGGACTGCCCCAGGAAAGCCGTGGCACACGGATCGGCTGGCGCTGGTCGCAAGGCGTTGCGCAGACGGGACAGGACCATGTTTAGGCATTTGGATCAAATTTGGCGGATCATAGGTTGCGGCCTGGGTTTCATTCTTTTTGGCTTGGGCGGTTTAGCGGCGTCGCTGACCATTTTTCCCATAATCGCACTGGGCATTCGTGAAGAGAGACGACGCCAACGAGCCGTGCGCCGGGTGATCCAATGGATGTTTCGTGGCTTTATTGCCTATGTAGTTGGCGTGCGCGTCATCGACCTGGAATTGCATGGCATGGAAAAGCTGGCGCAATGCAAAGGCACCGTGGTGGTTTCAAATCACCCTACCCTGATCGATATCATTCTCATCATCGCCGTTTTACCCGATGCACAATGCGTCGTGAAAAATCAGCTATGGCGCAATCCCTTTTTGGGTGGCGTTGTTCGTTCAGCCGGGTATATTCGCAATGATGACGACCCGGAAGCAGTTTTGTTAAGTTGCGTTCGGACCTTGCAATCGGGTGGCAATTTGCTGGTTTTTCCCGAAGGAACCCGGACACGCGATGGGCTGATCAATCGATTTCATCGCGGCTTTGCCAATATCGCCATGCGGGCGGGCGCGGACATTCAATGTCTAAGCCTCACTTGCCGTCCGCTGATGTTGGCAAAGCACATGGCCTGGTACCAATTGCCCCGGACACGGACGCGCGTTACATTGACGGTTGGCGAAAGAGTGGAGGCGGGGGCCTATGTGGTGTACCCATCACCTCTGATCGGCGCCCGTCGGATCACCAAATCGCTGGAAACCACTTACCTAAGATTGTTAGCACATGGATAGCACTACGGAACTAGAGTCGGAAATCAAGCATTTGATCGTAGAAGCCCTTGATCTTGAAGACATAACGCCCAATGAAATCGGTAGCGAAGAATTGTTGTTCGGCGATGACATTGGCCTCGACAGCATCGACGCGCTGGAGTTGGGAATGGAGATCCGCAAACGCTATGGCATCAAGATTGAGGCGGCGACGGAAGAAGTGAAGGAACATTTCGCCACGGTTCGCAATCTGGCCCTTTTCATTGCAGCCGCGCGGGAGACCTCCCTTGCTTGAGCGCACAGAAATATTTGAAACCCTGCAGGGATATCTCGACGAACTGTTGGAAATCCCGCCCGAGACGGTGACCCTAGAAAGCCGCCTTTACGAAGACCTCGACATCGATAGCATTGATGCGGTCGACCTTGTTGTACGTCTGCAGGATCTGATCGGCAAGAAAATTCCCCCTGCTGATTTTAAGGCCGTTAGAACCGTTGATGACGTCATAAGTTGTGTTGAAACCGTTCTTCAAAAATAACAAATGGTTCGGCCTGATCCTTGTCGTGATCGGCCTGCTCTACCCTTTCCTGGTCTACTTTGGCCTCAATAATTTTCAGCCCGGTGCCGTTGTGGTTTTGGTTTTGATATTCGCTGGCCTGCGCATTGCATTTTCCGCCCCTGGCGATCATTTCTTCCGCCAAGGCCTGCGCGGTATCGCCATTTTCGCGGCCATCGTCGTGCTGGCCGGCTTCCTTGTCGAAAGTGAAATCGCGGTTAGGGTTTACCCAGTGGCAATTAGCCTCGGCTTTGCCACTGTGTTTTCCTACACATTGTTCCGCCCACCCACGATGATAGAGCGTTTCGCCAAGCTGAAAGAAGCCGTGATCACGGATGCCATTCGCCGTTATACCCATCGCGTAACCTGTGTCTGGATCGTCTTCTTCCTATGCAACGGTTCGGCCTCGGCCTGGACAGCACTGTGGGGCAGCCGGGAACAATGGATGTTGTACAACGGCATCATATCCTACTGTTTGATCGGCAGCCTTTTTGGCATCGAGTTCCTGATACGTCAGCGCGTACAGGCACGCGCTCAGCCACAGGGCTAATGGCTATCAAATCATTCTCCGAACTGTTCTCCGCACGCGCGGAGGGGCCCCCGCCATTCCTGAATAGCGAACAATCCATTGACGGTATCGCCTCTCTTCGGCGCGCCGTTGTCGAAACGCTAAAAGGCATCCAGGCACGCAGGGTCCGGCGCGGCCTTTTGGTGTGCGAGGATTCGGGTGCTTTCGTCGTAGGCCTTTTGGCCTTGCTACATGCGGGCGCTGAGGTTTTATTGCCCGTAGATGGCCGGGCCGAATTCATCCGGGTTCTGGGTGACGATTATGATGCAGTTATCTCCGATCATGATATTCCGGGCGTTGAAACCCTGTCGATCTGTCCTCCCGGTGATGATGACAGCCCACTGCCCGACCTCAAAGCAGAGGACGCGCGGATCATTTTCTATACCTCCGGCTCCACCGGCGCGCCGAGCCAGGCAGTGCGCAAACTGATAGATCTGGAGAACGAGGCCCGGGCGCTGGAGGCGAACTGGGGCGCTGTAATAGGCGATGCGCCAGTCTTCGCCATGGTGCCCCACAATCATCTGTACGGTTTCATGTTCAAGATCGCCTGGTCGTTGATGGCGGGCCGTCCTATCGCGGGGCCTACCTATCCGACGTGGGAGGGATTATTTCAGGCGCTGAAGCCTGACGCTTTTATTCTGACCGGACCGGCATTGTTACAGCGCATGGCGGGCCTTGAGCCAATTGCGGCGGCACTTCGCCCGAAATTCATCCTGACGGGGGGTGCCCGCGTTGAGCAATCGGCAATTGAACAGGCCCGCGCGGTGCTTGGCATCGCCCCGAACGAGGCGTTTGGCAGCACGGAAACCGGTGCCATTGCCTGGCGGGATCGTGGCAAGGGCGAAATCCCACTAGCCCCCCTACCGGGCGTTACACTGTCGGACCAGGACGGTTGCTTGGTGATATCTGCGCCCTATGTCTCGCCCCCCCAAGTCACCGCTGATCGGGTTAGAATTCTTGACGACGGCAGCTTTGAATTCATTGGGCGCGAAGACCGGGTCGTTAAGGTCGCCGGCAAACGGGTGAATTTGAGCGGCCTGGATCAAATCATCCAAACCTTGCCGCAGATCGGGGCTGTCGCGACCCTGGTGTTAGATGGCCCACGCAGTGCGGTTGCCGCCGTCGTCGTTCTGAACGATAAGGGCAAAGTGGAACTTGAAACGCTTGGAAAATTTCGCTTTGAGCGACAATTGCGCCGCTCACTTGGAAATTTGAGTACGGAGACCGTGTTGCCAAAGCGTTGGCGGTTTACGGACCAAATACCCGTCAACAATCTTGGCAAACCAACCCAAGCCCTGTTGGCGGGATTGTTCGCACTGCCTCTAAGTGAGAGGCCGCAAGACCCTGTGGTCAGATCAGCAGAGGTTGTGGGCGACGAGGCCCGCCTGTCATTGTTCATACCTGAAGACCTGCGCTGGTTCGCCGGGCATTTCCCCGACTACCCCATCCTGCCCGGCGTTGTGCAATTGAACTGGGCCATGCAGTTGGCCAAGCAGCACCTGATCCCTAACGAGGCGATCGCCCGAAAGGTTAAGGTCAAGTTCCGCAACGTGGTTCGTCCCGGCGCGACGATTGAGCTGCATTTGACCTGGCAGAAAAATGGCGAACGGTTGCGATTTGAATATGCCTCGGCCCTGGGTGTTCATGCCTCGGGCGAGATCGCGATGGAGGTGCTGTGACCTACGCTGCCATAATCCCAACGCTTAACCACTACGAACGTTTGCCGGATATTGTTGCCCGCGTCCGCACCCTCGGCATTGACGTCGTGATCGTTGATGACGGCGGCGAAGACGGCGCAGCCAGGAAAATCGACCGCCTGGCGACAGACGATGGCACGGTGTCTGTCCTGCGCCACCCCCAAAACCTAGGCAAGGGCGCAGCTGTCATGACAGGCTTTCGCGCGGCGGGGGCAGCTGGCCATAGCCACGCCATCCAAATCGATGCCGATGGCCAGCATGATCTGGGCGGCCTGGAAAACATGCTGGCCCTCTCCCATAGCGATCCGAACGCCCTTGTGATGGCCGTACCCGAATATGACCACTCCATTCCCCTGGCGCGGCGGATCGGGCGCTGGGTAACCCATGTCTGGGTTTGGATTGAAACTTTGTCCACGGCATTGACGGATACCATGTGCGGCTTTCGCATCTATCCACTGGACGCGACCCTGGCTTTGATAAACCAACATTCCATTGGCACGGCCATGGACTTTGATACCGAAATCGCGGTGCGCGCAGTGTGGCGGGGGATACCGGTTATCGAGACCCCCGTGCCGGTGACCTATCCGGTGGGAGGCCATTCAAATTTTCGCGGCTTGCAGGACAATGTTTTGATCAGCTGGATGCATACGCGGCTATTCTTCACCATGCTGGCGACCCTGCCGAACGCCCTGGCAAACCGGCCAAAGGTCACGACCCCGGCGTCCCATTGGTCCGCCCTTCAGGAACGCGGCGTTTATGCGGGGCTGTGTTTCCTGGCCGCCATCGTCAAGTTGCTGGGCCGAAGAGCCTGCCGCATCTCCCTGTATCCCATCATCATCTATTTCTGGGCCTCGGGGCGGGAGGGGCGACGGGCCTCAAACGACTATCTGGCCCGGGTGCTGGACCACCCCCCCACATGGCGGGACAGTCTGCGGCATTTTCTGTCTTTCGGTGACAGAACAGTGGAGACGTTTGCCGCCTGGATCGCGCTGTCGCCCAAGGCACAGCTTGTATTCGAGGGGGCAGCCGATCTGCAACAAATGGAGAGGGAACCAGGCGGGCTGCTGTTGATCGTCTCCCACTACGGTAATATCGAACTACTGCGTGCGGGATTAAGCGCGGAATTGCGGGCGCGGTTGACCGCCTTTGTGCACAGCGACAATGCGGTGCAGTTCAATCGGGTGCTGGCGCGGTTCCAACCAGAGGCGGCCCTGAACACCCTGCAGGTCACAGAAGTGGGACCGGACACCATGCTGGATCTGCAACGGCGTATCGATAACGGTGAATGGATTGCCATTGCCGGTGACCGTACCCCGGTAAAAGGGCAAGGTCAGGCCGGGGGCCGGGTTACCCGTGTGCCTTTTTTGGGGTCAGAGGCCCCCTTCCCCATTGGCCCTTATGTGATCGCGGGACTGCTGGGATGCCCGGTCTACACCATGTTCTGTGTGCGCGATGAACACACCAACCGGCACAGGGTTCTGTTCGAGAAGCTTGCTGACAGGATCACCCTGCCTAGAGGTCGCGGCAAGGATGTCGTCATCACCGAGCATGCCGCACAATACGCAGATCGCCTTGGTGCCCTTTGTAAAAAACAGCCGTACCTGTGGTACAATTTTTTCGATTTTTGGGAGCAGGCCTGATGGCACGCAGACGCAAAACCCCGGCGCGGGTCAGTCATGAAGTGGATATTGCCGTCCAGTTCTATGACGTTGATCCCATGAACATTGTCTGGCACGGCAACTACGTCCGGTATTTGGAGCAGGCCCGGTCTGAGTTGCTGCAGAGAATCGGCTTTGGCTATCTTGAAATGAACGAAGCAGGCTATGCCTTTCCCGTTGTGGACCTGCAGCTGAAATTCGTCCGCTCCGCCGCCTTCGGGCAAACCGTCCGGGTTAAGGCGTCGTTGATCGAATGGGAAAACCGCATCCGCATCGACTATCTGGTCTACAACATTGAAACGAACGAGACCCTGACCAAGGGGCAAACAACCCAGCTGGCGGTGGAGTTGAAATCAGGCGACACCCAGTTCGATTGCCCTGCCATTTTGCTGGAACGCGTGGCGGCAATGCTATGAAACGCAGCTTAGGTGCGGTCCTGATTGTTTGCCTGGGCCTGACGATTTGCGGGCTTTCGGCGGCCGAGGCGCAGTCGTCACAGATCCTGCGCGGTGAATATACCCAACAACGCACCCTGAAAGGTCTGGCGAAACCATTTCACAGTGCGGGGCGTTTCGTACTGGCTGGTGATCGCGGCCTCATCTGGCAGGCGCTCAGTCCCTTTGCGGCCACGACGATCTTGACGGATGCAGGTATCACGCAAAAAATGGCCAACACGTCGCCCTTGAAAATCTCGGCGGCGCAAGCGCCATTCCTGCAAAACTTTCGCCACGTGCTGCGCGCCAGTCTGTCGGGACAATTTGATCTTTTGTCCGGTCAATTCCATGTCGACAAGACTGTTGGCGATGACGGCATCTGGCGCGCCGTGCTGACGCCGGGCGATGCCGTCGCCTTGCCAATTACAAGGCTGGAGATCACGGGCCGGAGCGGGGACGTCCAATCTATCCTGCTGGTGCGGGCCAATGGTGATCGCGATCTTATCCAGCTTGCCAAACATGAACGGCACGGCGGGCCGTTATCACCGGACGAGGCGGCGTTGCTGGCGGCGTCTGGAGGATGATGCGCTATAGATTGCCAATCTGGCTTGCGCTGGTTGCCATTGCGTTGGCTTATGTGGCTATCGCCGGATGGAATGGAACCCATATTCGCAGCAATCTATTGGCCCTGCTGTCCGATGAAAGCCGCGATCCAGTGGTCGAGGCATCAAAGCAGCGGGTGAAGGAGCTTTCCTTTCAAAAGGCGGTCTTTTTGGTTGGCCATGCCGAACCCACACATGCCATCAAGGCGGCGGAAGCCCTGGCCCACAGCCTGACCACATCGCAGAATTTTCAAACAGTTACCCTGCGTCCCGACAGTAGCGGCATGGCCGCGTTGTTATCGGCCTTTCAAACCCACGGCCAGGGCCTATTGTCATCCAGCGACCGTGCCGCATTGACCGCCGACCAGGGGCAGAATTTGGCACAGCGAGCGCTGGGCAGTGTTTTCGCGGGCCTTTTGCCAGTACCCGTCGCGACGTTGGAAAACGATCCGTTTCTTTTGCTGCATAGCTATCTGGCAGCCCTGCCCAATCCCGCACCTCTGTTGCGCATGCGCGATGGCATTTTGTTACGCAAGGTAGACGGCATGACCTGGATCTATCTGGATACGCGTATCAAAGGCGATCCGCTTTCATTGTCTATACAGAAGCAGGTGGCCGATGCCGTTACACGTGGGGAAGCCGCATTGCCCACGGGCACGATGTTGTTGCGTACAGGTGCGGTGTTTTTTGCCCGGGCCGGTGCGGACGCCGCCATGATGGAAGCGGGCACGATTGGCGGGGTTTCGATCCTGGGCGTCATCATCTTGTTGGTCGTGGTGTTTCGCGGCGTCGGACCGTTGTTGATGAATGTCGCGGCCATTGCCATTGGCATCATCTGCGCAGCAGCGTCTGTTATCGCTCTGTTTGATAGTTTGCACGTGATCACATTGTTGATGGGCACCAGTTTAATTGGTGTCTCTGTCGACTATGGCCTGCATTACTGTTGCGGCAGGTTCGGGGCAGGTCAAACACCCCAACAGCGACTGCCGCGTATACTGCCGGGCCTGACCCTGGGGCTGGCGACAACCTTGATCGGCTATGCCTGTCTGGCCATCGCGCCGTTGCCAGGATTGCGCCAAGTCGCCGTCTTTACCGTGGTTGGATTGGGCGCTGCCTTCATAAGCGTGGTCATTTTATTTCCAGCCGTGGACCGGGCACCACAACGGGCTGCACCTGCCTGGCTATCGGCGATTGTTGCAGAGTTGTGGCGAATAGCGGACCGTGGGTGGTTTCGTTGGGCCGCGCCTGTTTTGATCCTGGCCATAGCGTTACCCGGCATCGCCTATTTCACAGCAAATGACGACGTGCGCCGTCTGCAAAAACAAGACGGGGATTTGCTGCGCCAACAACGCCAGATCGAAGGCATCACAGGCTTCGCCCCACAAGGGCATTATCTATTGATCGATGCGCCCGATACCGAAAGCGCCTTACGCGCCGAAGAAGACGTTGGCAAGCACTTGGACGGAATGGTCGCGTCTGGAATATTAACGGGATGGCGGGGCCTTTCACAATGGGTCCCCTCCACCCATCGCCAGAACCAAAACAGGCGGCTGGTCAGCGACAGGCTGGAACAACCGTTTCTAGCCGCCCATCGCAATCGCCTGGGTTTGAGTGCCGCGCCCGATGGGGCGGTGTTCGTACCCCTGACCCTGGAAGGGGTGGCGATGCCAAAGGCGTTAGGGTCGTTGATCCTGGTACCGGGTCAGCATCTGGTTTTCCCTGGCAGCATTAAAAACCCCGACGAACTTGCATCCCTGATGAGTTCCAACACCGCCGTCCAGTATGTCAATCCGACAGCTGATGTCACCTCGGTCCTGCAGCGTTATCGGGAACGGGCATTGATGTTGTTGGCGGTGACCATCGCACTGACATATCTATTATTAATGTGGCGCTATGGCTGGCGGGGTGGATTGGCTGTTTTAGCACCACCTATGATCGCCGTTGTCGCGGCACCGTTGATCGCATCATATGCCGGGGCCCCCATGACAATGTTCTCAGTCTTGGCGATGATCCTGGTATTCTCAATTGGTGGTGACTACGCCATTTTCTGTCGCGAGGCTGACCGGGATCATCGCGCCATCACCCTTATGGCGGTGCTTTGCGCGGCGATGACCACATGGCTGTCATTTGGGTTATTGGCGGCAAGCTCTGTTGCCGCGGTCCATGAATTTGGGCTGACGATGATTATTGGCACCGCCATTGCCGTTATGCTGGCCCCAACGGCACAAAGTTTCAAATCCCGGCACAAAACATGAAGCGCGCAGTTCTAATCCTGCTGGTCGTCCTGACCGCATGCCAGCGTCCCGTCGATGAACCAATCCGCGTAACCCTGGCACCGGGCCTGGAAATGACCCTGCCGGAGTTGCATCCAACGGATGGTGAGATCGTGGCGGTGCAGACCATCACAGGCACCTGGAAAGGCCAAAACTTTGCCCTGCAGGCCCATTTGGTGGCCATGGGGACATCTTTGGACCTGATTGCGCTGGACCCATTGGGACGCCGTACCATGACGATTGAGTGGCG